>CAZIJQ010000001.1:0-110811 GCA_964539785.1 uncultured bacterium
GCAACATAAAGGGTGTATACTATTATTGTTGATTTGTTACTAAATGTATAAATAGGAGTGTATCATGAAAATGTATAAGTTGAGTTTGATATATCTGTTGGCAATTACAATGATGGCCTGCAATATTAATAATGAACAAAACCCCGTCGCGTTGCATGAAAGCGATCAAAAGAATATATCTTTTATAATAACTGCTAATAATGAAATTTTGATAATTCCCCATTCGAACGAAATGCAGGAGGATATAATTCAAGCCTTTTATATATTGCAAACTGAGTCGATTGCGGGAATTAATCTACCATCTGAACCAATAAGTGGAAAGATTAATCAGATGGTAGACCGCTTGATTGTGAAAGACAGTAATTCAGGGCAAGAATACATCTTTTGCATCACAGATGAGCCAGGACGTAAAGAAAACCAAATTTCGGTGATAGGGTACGGATTATCAAAACATGAAGGAGAGTTTCCGACCCAATTGATATTCAATATAATTGACGATTCAGTCTATGAAACAATCTATAGATACAATTGCCAACTTCTAAACAAGGAACCTCAATTTGACGAGTTGAACAAACCGGACCCACAGCCCATATTTGACTGCGGAAGTTCTAGTTGCAGTGTATCTTGGATGGTTGGGTATGTATCATATAGCTGCTCCGTTTCTTGTCGGGACGGGTATCGTGCCGTGTGCAAGGCGGATGTTGGCTGCCATTGTGAGGCTTGTGGATCTGCGGGAACTGCAGAGGACGGTGGATCCTCAAACTAAAAAAAAATATAAATAGTATACAAAAAGAAAAGGGTTTTTGGACAAGCCCTTTTCTTTTTGTTAAATATACTTATTTGTTTTTCAGCGTCGCATGCGCGGCGGCCAGACGGGCAATTGGTACCCGGAACGGCGAACAACTGACGTAATTCAAACCATTCTTATGACAGAAATCGATACTGGCCGGATCGCCACCGTGCTCACCGCAAATACCAATCTTCAGATCGTTGCGTACCTTGCGGCCTTTTTCCACGGCGATCTCGACCAACTGTCCCACACCGGTAATATCCAGGCTCTGGAATGGATCGTGGGCCATAATTTTATTGTCAAGATACATTGGCAGGAAGCCGCCAATATCATCGCGAGAGAAACCATAGGTGGTCTGAGTCAGATCATTGGTACCAAAACTGAAGAACTCGGCTTTGGCGGCAATCTGGTCGGCAGTCAAACAAGCCCGGGGCAGTTCGATCATCGTACCTACCAGGTACTTGAATTTGATGCCGGTTTCTTCCATCACCTGTGCGGCGACAGTTCTTACAATTGCTTCCTGGTTGTCATACTCGGTATATGTCCCCACCAGCGGAATCATTACTTCCGGCCGTACATCCACCCCGGATTTGGTGAGTTCGGCGGTGGCCTCAAAAACGGCGCGGGCCTGCATCTCAGTGATTTCCGGGTAAGCTACCCCCAGACGACATCCGCGATGCCCCAGCATTGGGTTTAACTCGTGCAAGGAGGCGATGCGGGTGTTGATTGTTTCCACTGGAATATTCACTGCTGCCGATAATTCTTTAACCTGCTTGTCATCCAGTGTGATGAATTCATGTAGTGGCGGGTCCAGTAGACGGATTGTTACCGGCAGGCCTGCCATGGCTTTCAGAATGCCTTTGAAATCTTCGCGTTGGAAGGGCAATAATTCATTGACTGCGGCACGGCGTTGTTCCACGTTTTCCGCCAGGATCATTTTGCGCATGGCCATGATTCGTTTGGGATCAAAGAACATGTGCTCAGTTCGGCAAAGGCCGATACCTTCAGCGCCAAAGGCGCGAGCCTGGGTCGAGTCGGAAGGACTATCGGCGTTAGTGCGGATGCCTAATTGACGGGTTTCGTCGGCCCATTCCATCAGCTCGGTGTACCACTTATTGGATTGAGGATCGGCTGGTTGCTCGGAAATCTGATCCAGGTAAACCACACCCTTTGTGCCGTTCATGGAAATCCAGTCGCCTTCTTTGATCGTCTGACCATTAACAGCTATTGTTTTGTCGCGCCAACTGATATTCAGAGCGCTGCAGCCGACGATACAACATTTACCCCAACCGCGCGCTACCAGGGCAGCGTGGGAAGTCATACCGCCTTTGGCGGTTAATATTGCCATGGCGGCATGCATGCCGTGGACATCCTCCGGGGAAGTCTCATTACGAACCAGAATCACCTGCTTGCCTTTTTTAGCCCAAACTTCGGCGTCGTCGGCGGTGAATACCACCTGACCGCTGGTGCCACCGGGTCCGGCTGGCAGGCCTTTAGCCAGTATGGACGCCAGTCTTTCAGATTCCGGGTCCAGCATGGGGTGTAATAATTCGTCCAATTGGGCAGGTGCAACGCGCAATATAGCCTCTTCCTTGGAGATCAGGTTTTCATGAAACATTTCCACTGCCATCCGTATAGCGGACATGCCGTTGCGCTTTCCGTCGCGGGTCTGAAGCATCCACAATTTATCACTCTGGATTGTGAATTCGATGTCCTGCATATTGCGATAATGTTGTTCCAGTTTGGTGCGGATGCCATCCAGCTGGGCATACAACTCTGGTTTAAATTTTTCCAACGAAACATGATCGCCACTCTCGTCAGTACGGGTGGCTTCATTCAGGGGATTAGGGGTACGTGTTCCCGCTACCACATCCTCACCCTGCGCATTTTGCAGCCACTCACCATAGAAAAGATTTTCGCCGGTTGCGGGGTTACGGGTGAAGGCCACGCCAGTGGCGCTTTCGTCACCGAGGTTGCCAAAAACCATTACTTGCACGTTAACTGCCGTACCCCAGTCACCGGGGATACCTTCGATCCGGCGATAGTTAATGGCACGCTTACCCATCCAGCTCTGGAAAACGGCTTTTATGCCACCCCATAATTGATCCCAGGGATCATCAGGGAAGTCTTGACCAAGGACAGTTTTAATTTTGTCTTTGAATTGTTCGGATAGTGTTTTCCAATCGTCGCCAGTCAAATCAACATCAGATTTGTAGCCGTTGGCTGCTTTGTAATTGTCCATCAATTCTTCTAACTGGTGACGGATACCTTCGCCATCGGCTGGTTCGACACCGGCGGCTTTTTCCATAACCACGTCGGAGTACATCATAATAAGGCGCCGATAGGCGTCGTATACAAATTGCGAATTCCCGGTTTTTTCAATCAGGCCGGGGATGGTTTTGCTGGTGAGCCCCACATTTAGTACCGTTTCCATCATACCGGGCATGGATACCCGGGCACCGGAACGAACCGAAAGCAGTAGCGGATCATTGACATCGCCAAATTTCTTGCCCATAATAATTTCGATTTTTTTGGTTACTTCTTTTACCTGCGCATCTACTTCGGCAGGTAGCTGTCGGGCATTTTCATAATAAGCATTACAAACTTCAGTGGTAATTGTAAATCCCGGTGGAACAGGTATTCCCAGAGCGGTCATTTCTGCCAGGTTGGCACCCTTGCCCCCCAGGAGGTTTTTCATATCAGCACGGCCATCAGCCTGTCCATCACCAAAATAATATACGTATTTCATAGTCTCATAACTCCTGTGTATTGGAAAAATATAGCAGTAAAATTACAGCTTACCACAGTCAGATAGCAAGGCATCCTCAACCTGTTTCCGAATCAAATTATTCATAAAATAAGCGCTTTTGATTGCGTAATTTTCGTGTATGAATCGTGATTCCCGAAATATTCTAATCATCCTAATTATACTTACGGTTTTTAAAGGATTGTTCTCTGCTCCACTATACTTATTAGACGATGAAGCATATTACTGGGTGTGGAGTAAAAATTTATCATTATCGTATTTCGACCACCCCCCCATGATTGCTTTACTAATCAGATTGTCAACGGTTTTATTCGGTGAATCGGCTTTTGGCATTAGAGCCTTGGGAGCAATACTGACCAGTATCAGCATCTGGTTTGGGCTTGATTTGATCTACCGGATTTACCAGGATAAAAAAGTTCTTTGGCACGGCCTGGCCCTGTATTCACTGGCAATACCATTTTTTGCCGCCGGAACTATAATGACGCCCGATACACCAATGATGTTTTTTATAACGCTGGCGCTATGGGCTTCTTATCGGGCAGTATTTGAATTCAAAAATAGATACTGGTGGATCAGTGGACTTGCGTTTGGCCTGGCGCTTTTATCAAAATATACTGCTATCCTTTGGCTCGGAAGTGTTTTTTTAGTATTAGTTATTGATCCGCGCCTGCGCCGGCATCTCCGACAGTCAGCGCCATGGTTGGCCGGGTTACTTGCCATTGCCATATTTCTTCCCGTATTGTACTGGAATGCTACCCACGGCTGGGTTTCATTTAAATTCCAATTGGCCCACGGCCTGCAATCCAAAAATCCCCGGCCCCTTTTTTATCTGGGGGAATTTTTTGGTGGACAGGCCGGATTAATAACCCCTGGAATATTTTTGACACTGTTGGTGCTGTGGGGTAAAATGACAGCACATTGGAGTAAATTATTATCACAAGAACGATTTTTACTGATCACGGGATTTTTACCATTCCTGTTTTTTTTGTATGCCGGCTCCCGTTCCCACGTAGAAGCAAACTGGCCGGCCCTGGCATATTTCAGCGGCCTGATTCTGGTTGCTGTCTGGCACGCACGGTCTAGCGGTTGGAAAAAATGGGTAAGAGGAATTAATTATGGATTGCTGGCATTGTTAATGACAATAGTGATAATTCAACCGCATTTTAAAATGCTGCCGCTAACAGGGAAAAACGATCCCACAAATCGCTATTATGGTTGGCCTGGTGTCTTGGATCGGATTGAGAAAATCTGGCAGGAAAACCCCAGCGCGCTACCGGTTGGCAATAAGTATCAATTACAAAGCCAACTAGCCTATCGCCTTGGCACAATCAGAATACCGGCACTCAATATACAGGATCGACCGAATCATTTTGATTATTTTGACGAGAGTATCTTGGCCGGGCGAGATTTATTAATTATCAGCGGTGAGAAAAATCCCCGCCCACAAAAATTTGAACAGGATTTCGAATCGGTTGTACACCTTGAATCCATCTCTGGCTACCGCGATGATGAGCGTGTACGTAATGTTCAAGTATATCTTGGTAAAAACTTTGATCGTAACAGATTTGATTAAATCCTGCTTACCGACCAACTTGGATAATTTTTGTATATTTGCTGTCGGTTAGCACCCAATAATAACAGAAAAATGAATCGGTCATCTCAAATAAATTGTTTCAAAATGATATTTTATATCCTGGGAACCTTTTTGTTATTAACAACAACCGGGTTTGGCCACGACAATGAATACAATTATTGGGTCGATGACATGTTTGACGGGGTACCAGGAAATCAATTAATCCCTGAGCTTAATGATGCTTATGGTGTTGCGTTTCGCGATATTAACGGTGATAAACTTCCCGATATATATGTAACCAGATTTCGTGAATTGAATCGCTTGTTAATCAACCGGGGAGAAGACACACCATTTGAAGACCACACTATCCAGACTGGTTTAGGTGGTAATCTGGCTTCCATGGGCCAGAGAAACCTTGAACTGGGTGCCTCGATTGTGGATTTTAATGATGATGGCAATAGCGACGCAATTATAGCTGGTTGGGGGACCGCAACACAACTGTTTGAGGCCAATCAGTATATGCAATTTACTGAGATAACTAATGTTTCCGGAATTGAATTACCGATTAGCGGTAACTGCGCCGTTTGGTCAGATATAGACCTTGATGGTGATTTGGATTTGTTTATCACCGATGAGCATGGCCCAAACCATTTATACGTTCAGGCCGAGCCGGGGCGATTTATGGATCGAGCGCTGGAGTTTGGTGTAGATGCCGAACAGATCAGTCAGGGGGCAACCTTTGGCGATTTGGATGGTGATGGCTATCCGGATTTATATGTCTGCAACTGGTTTGCACCGGATTTGCTGTATCGTAATATTGAGGGAATTGTATTTCAGCGGGTCAAACTACCGCTACCCCATTTAACGGAGCCTCTCAGGAGTAACGGAGTGTGGTTTGGCGACATTGATAATGACGCCGATCTCGACATTTTGGTTACGGATCGCCAGCGTACCAGCCGATTATATCGCAACGATAATTTGCCAGTTAATGATGGGTTGGCATTTACGGATATTACCGCTGATTTTGGTTTGCTAAACTCATATCCGGCCTATTCCGGCTTAATGGTTGATTTTAACAACGATGGCTGGCGCGATATTTATTTTGCTAACATCGGACCCAATCAATTATTTCTTAACCAGCGCGGGAAAGGCTTTATCCTTGTTCATCAGCAGAGTATTTCCACAAAATCTTATCTGCAGCACTACAGTACCGGTGCAGCGGTAGCCGATTTTGATAACGATGGTGATTTGGATTTGTTTGTTTCAAACAAAGACACCGCCTCAGCCTTCTATGTTAATCCGTTGGTAGCCGGCAGGTTTTTAAGAATAAAAGTGGTCGGCGGTCAAAGCAATCGTGAGGGAATTGGAACCAAAATCAGGTTATTTCGCCAACCGGAAGGAGGGGGAGCGCCGACCCTGGAAAGTTATCAGGAAATTTCCGGCGGCAGCGGGTATTTATCTATTGGTGAGCGAGTTGTGCATTTTGGAGTGGAATCCCAGGAAAAATACCGGGTGGAAGTTGCTTTTCCATCTGGCAAGGAAAAATTTTATAATAACCTGATTCCCAACCAGCAAATTATTGTCCGGGAAAACAATGTGCTTCTTATGTTAGTTTACCAGACATCTAATTTCTTGGCAATGCTTTTAGCGCAGCCGGAGTTTCTTGGTAATATGCTGTTGTTTATCTTATTGTCAGGAGTCTTGGTTTTATATATTTATATATTCTTACGGCGCTATCGCGGGACAGCACAAAGAACAATCTGGTTGACGATGGCAATAATTTTAATTTTGTTTATTGGCTTGGTTTTCATTCCCGAATATGGATTAAGGTCGGTTTTATGGGGTCAATTGGTGGTTTTAATGGTAATAATTGGTACTGTCACCGGATTTTCAGAGCGAATCAGACAATTATCAGAAAAACGCTATGGCTATCGTTCAATATTGAAACAATTTTCTGAAAGATTGATTAATATTCGTAATAATGAAGAGCTATATCAACAGTTGACAGATGTGATATTTAAATCAATTCCTTTAGAATTCTGCGCGATTTATGAAATTAACAAAGACCAGGCGAACCAGGTTTGTAATGTTGGCCGTTCGCCGATTTCCAGCTTTACACTATCAAACGAATTGTTAAAAACGCTTGAAAATAATCCAACCATCACAAACATGAATATCGTCGATAATAAGACACTTTATGAGAGCATATCCGGATGCTTGCTGATTTCAGTAAGATATTCAACCGGATTATTGGCTTTGATTGTTCTGGGAAATAGAAAAGACAGAATAAGTTTTAAGGACGATGACAGTGATGTATTTACAGTGTTAGGAAGTCAAGCAGCCCTGGCAATTGAGAACAATCGCTATATTGATGAGACCAGGGTCCTGGCAGAACAGGTAAGTGCTGCACGGGTTCGAGAACATTATATAAATGAACTGGAGGAAAAGAATCGGTCATTGGAAAAATTATACCGCGACCTTCAAGACACTCAGGCTCAATTGATTCAAAGCGAAAAAATGTCGGGATTAGGTCAACTTGTGGCTGGTGTCGCCCATGAGCTAAATAATCCCATCGGCTATATTTATGCCAACATGCGTGAATTGCATAATTATATCGAAGATTTAAAAAACCCTGCGATTGACCAGCCTGGGTTGGTTGATTCCAACGAAATAGAACAGTTAATCAATGAGAGTATTGAAGGCAGTCGCCGGGTAAAAGAAATTGTTGAAAATCTGCGTAATTTTTCACGACTGGATGAGGCTGAATTCAAATTAGCTGATATCCACGAAGGGTTAGAATCCACCCTGATGTTGTTGAATAATGATTTGAAAAATCGAATTACTATACATAAAAATTATGGTGATTTCCCCCCCATCTATTGTCTACCGGGTTATCTGAACCAGGTTTTTATGAATCTTCTATTAAATGCAGTGCAGGCGATTAGCGGTAAGGGTAACATAAGGATAGCAACCGAATTGAAAAGTGAATTGGTAGTAATAAGCATCAAGGATGACGGTGCCGGAATTCCGGCTGACAAACTGGATCACATTTTTGATCCATTCTACACTTCTAAACCGGTAGGGGAAGGCACAGGGTTAGGGTTGAGTATCAGTTACGGGATAATTGAACGCCATAACGGGACAATTGTTGTTACCAGTAAAGTTGGCACCGGCAGCGAATTTGTCATCAGTTTGCCAATAACAACAGAGCAATAGTCAATGAATCACAAAAAATTGCCCAAATTATTAATTGTGGATGATGAGCAACCAGTACTGAATGCCCTCAGGCGATCTCTACGTAATAAATTTGATGTATTTTTATCGCTCAGCGGATTTGCCGCCTTGGAAATATTGCGCGAGCAGGAAGTAGCTGTTATTCTAGCTGATCAACGGATGCCAGGAATGACTGGCGTCGATTTTTTTGTAAAAGCAAGCCGAATACAACCCGACGCTGTCCGTGTTATGCTGACTGGCTACAGTGATGTTGAGGCCATTATCCAGGCGGTTAATGAAGCAACTATTTTTCATTATTTACAGAAGCCTTGGGAACCAGAGGTGTTGATAATGATACTGGCGCGTGCTGCTGAAAAGTATGAATTAATCCAGGAAAATCGCCGCCTCAACCGGGAGTTGGAATTTTCCAACCAACAACTCAGCACAGAAAATAAACTTTTGCGAACCGAAGTGGAAAATTCACATTCATTTGGCAATATCATTGGCGATAGTCCGGCCATGCAAAAGGTTTTTGCTCTGGTTGAAAAAGTAATTCCAACTGATACTACTGTCATGATAACAGGAGCAACGGGCACAGGAAAAGAACTGGTAGCCCAGGCGATTCATTATAACGGTCCCCGGAGTTCAAAAATGTTTGCACCGCAAAATTGTGCAGCTCTACCCGATACATTGTTAGAGAGTATTTTATTTGGTCACGTAAAGGGTGCCTTTACCGATGCCGTGAAGGACCAGAAAGGCTTATTCGAGTTGGCCAATGGTGGAACCGTTTTTCTCGATGAAATTGCTGATACATCACCTGCTTTTCAGCAGCGCTTGTTACGCGTGTTACAGGAAGGCGAAATTACGCCCGTAGGCTCGCAGCAGACAAATAAAGTAGATGTTAGAATTATTTCAGCCACCAACCGTGATCTCGAACGGGAGATTGCCCGAGGAAACTTTCGCCAGGATCTGTTCTATCGGTTGAATGTATTTCCAATTACATTGCCATCCCTGGCCCAAAGATTGGAAGACATTCCCCTGTTGGTTCGCCATTTCGTACAGAAATATTCCCGGAAAATGGGCAAACAGATTGCCGGTATCAGCCCTGACTGCGAAATCGAGTTGATGGGACGCAAATATTCCGGGAATATTCGCCAACTGGAAAATATCATTGAACGCACCATCGTGATGGCTCAGGACGGCGATATTATCACAAAGGATCTGTTGGTTTTGGAGGATCAATCAGAAATTGGAGGTGGGGGAAATTATCCCAAACCAGATCAACCAGCCATGATTCTTCGTGAGGCCGTTGACTCACTTGAGCGCCAATATATTATTACTGCTCTTGACCGAAATGGTGGAAATCTTTCCCGGACAGCCCGCGAATTGGGGGTAACCAGGGCCGGACTATATAAAAAAATCGCGCGACTAAAAATATAATACGAACACTTAGTTTACAATATGGGTGTATACTATATATCCACAACCTTTTGTTTTCAGTTATTGTGTTTTCTATGTAAGCCATTTAAGTAGTTGATATATAAAGATTTCTTACAGAAATAGATCGTGTGGTGCGATATTTGTGTAATATTGGTATGAAAATATGAGTGAATCATGAAAAATCTATTTAAAATAACAATAATAAGTTTATCGGCAATTCTTTTGCAGAGTTGTTATACCCAATTTGCAGCAACTCAGGTCATGCAAGTAGAAACGCATCCCAATAATTACACTTACAAAGAAACCAGAATCAGTCAGCCCACTGATTTGGATTCTGCAAATATCAGCACAACTGACAGTATTGTAATTGTTAAAGAATATTATTATTGGGCCTATGAGCCGTTTATCGAAATGGACCCTTATTATGATTTAACGATTAATTATTATCCCCGACCATATCGCTGGAACCGATATTATTACGATCCATTCTGGAGTTATAATTATTACGACTGGTGTTACTACGAACCTTACCCCTGGGATTACCGCTGGAATTATCATTATTATGGTTATAATTATAGCCACTGGAATAACCGACGCTACCACAACTACTATAATAATTGGAATTGGTACGCCAATGATGGCGACCCCCCGCGTAAAAAACGTGATTGGGACCGGCGGGGTACTAATCGGGACAATGCCCCGATTGTCCGCAACGGTTCACCGGAATATGTCGTGTCCGGAATTACGCCAGCAACGAATCAGACTGCCACAGTGTATTCCGGTCAAAATAATTCCAGAAATGTAAAGCGTAGCGTAAAATTGGAACAAAAAGATATAACCAATCCTGCGCGTGAAGTAGTACGAGATTCGGGAAAACAAAAAACAGGTCATGAGAAAAAGAGTAAAAAACCACAGTCAATTTCTAATAATGAATTAATCCAGTTGATTGCTACAAAGATTTCAAAAACCGATAAATCAAACAATGGTAAATCGATTACACGAGATCGAAATACAAAGCATAAAGCTGAGAAATCAAATCAGTCAAAAAGTAATAATAGAAGCTCAAAATCATCAAAATCCGGTTCTGTTTCCAGCAATCGTAAATCATCTAGCAGCAAGGCCTCTAAATCCTCAAAATCAAACAGTAATCGTTCACGTAGTTCAAATAAAAAATCGAAATCCAGTAGTCGTTCACGATGAAAGGTTGTATTAATCAAGCAGGTGAAATCATGAAAAAAAGCATATTGATAGCAGTACTAATCATTCTGATGGCCTATAATACAGTTCAGGCCCAGGAAGCTTATGACGCCATCCATTTGCTTGATCGCGAGTGGGGGATTGGTACACGAGCTCTGGCGATGGGAGGAGCGTATACGGCGCTGGCTGATGATTATTCGGCAATATACTGGAATCCCGCTGGATTGGGATATATCACCGATAGCCAAATATCGATCGAGATATCGCAACTTGGTATGAATAATAAGGCTACTTATCTTGGCAGCTTGAACCAGGACAATCAATCGTTCACGAATCTGAAATCATTGGGATTTGCCTACCCAATTCCTACTATACGCGGCAGCGCAGTTATTGCCGTGGGGTTCAACAGGATATCAGATTATTCCAGCAATTTGTTATTTACCGGCTACAGCACCCAGACCAACAACTTGAGTTTTGAAATAACAACTGACGATGAAACCGCTGAATACCTGTTTGATACAAGTGTTCAGCGAATGGAACAGGTTGATAATAGCGGCGGATTAAACCAATGGAGTCTTGGTGGCGCATTTGCTGTTTCCCCGAATTTACTCCTTGGCGCAACTTTTTCCGTCATTGGCGGTGGCGAAAATTATATTCAGCAATTCCAACAGGAAGATGTAAACAATCTGTACAATCAATATCCTGCTGACTTTGACAGCTACACGGTTAATCGATATCTTGAAACGGAAGTTAGCGGTATTGATTTGACATTCGGTGCCAATCTACAATTAGCCCGTTGGATTCGAATCGGCGGATTAATATCCCTGCCATCGCGACTTACGGTTAGTGAAACCCATTCTTATGACGATAAACTTGTCTTTGATGATAATTTTGTTGATGAAACCGAGGATGCCGGCAGTTGGGAATACGTAGTTGTAAAGCCATTTGATTTTAACGGTGGTGCTGTTTTCACGACACGCTATCTAACACTAACTGCATCTGCTCGCTATAAGGATTGGTCGCAGGTTGAATTTGATGTTACTCCAAGTCAAATGGATGAAGTCGATCACCGTGAATACCTGCTTGAAAATGGAAATCTGAAACGTGAATATGCCGCCACCACCGAATATCATCTTGGTGGTGAATTGCGTCTTCCTTTGATAAATACGTTATTGCGTGGAGGTTATGCTTACTACCCGGATCCACTTATTTCGGCTGGCACAGATCGAGACCGATTAATTTATAGTACCGGTGTCAGTTTTGAAATAGACCAGAATATTAGCTTTGATATAACTTATTTACAGGGTAATTGGAATCATTACAGTTATAGCGATTTAACACCGGCTGGGACTTTGGAAGAAATAACGATTCAACAGTTGATGGTTGGGTTGTCTTCAAGATTTTAAATTCTCCCTGATATAATATTAATTATACTGATTTACTCATTTATTGAATGGTAGCAGGATTGTTACATTTCCGGCCATGAATCTTGTCGAACAGATCTATTCTGAAATCTTGTCAAATCGGCGAAAGGATCAGGAGCGTCTGGTCGGAATTGAGGTAGAGTGCCTGATTTATGATCATGAGATGAGACGAATTCCGGTAAATCCCGGGAGCAAATATTCGGCAACCGATTTGTTATCGTCTTTAAGTACCTGGCAAAGTGATAACCGGAAATGTATTCATTATTCCATCGAGCCCGGCGGCCAGGTTGAGTATGCCTCTCCGCCGATTAAATCGCTGCACCAGGCTCATGAGCAATATTTGGAACATCTGGGGCAACTATTAAATATCTGCCAGCAGGAAAACATGATTCCGCTAGATTATGCCCTGGATCCCCTTTATGCCTCATCCGAAATTGAATTGATTGCCACTGAAAAATATCAATTGATGAATAATTTATTCGCCAGGACCGGTAAACATGGCCCCTGGATGATGCGAAACACCGCCAGCGTCCAGGTTAATATTGATGTTACTTCTCAGCGGGATGCCGAGGAAATGGCTTTTATTGCTGATTGTCTCCAACCGTTGGTGGCAATTCTGTTTGCTCACGCGCCGTTCAAGCTTGGCGAACCAGCCGGTCAGAATAATTTGAGATACCATATCTGGCATGACACCGATCCGGATCGCTGCGGAAATCTTATAGATCACGGCATTACCAGCAATTCCGGTCTTCTTGAAAAATACATTAATTGGATTTTGAAGGTCCCAGTCATTTTCGCACAAGCAGGTCGGGATACCATTAAATATGACGGAACTATGGGAAGTTGGTTGGAATCCCGCGCAAATGATGGAATAAGTTCACCGGCAGATATTCAACTGATGCTGCATCAGATTTTTTCCCATGTCAGATTCAAAAACGTTCTTGAGGTTCGAGGGGCAGACCGACCCCTTTGCAATCATGAATTTGCCCCGGCCGCCTTTTGGCTGGGGGTTCTCAGTAGTGGTGATATTCGTCGAAGAATGTTGGCGTTGGTCTCATCCTGGTCGATCGAAACACGGAAGCAATTAAATCAACTGGCCGGTAGTGTTGATGTTAAACAAAAGGCGCCGGATGGACGAATTGTTGAGGATTGGATTGGGGAAGTTTGCGATTTGGCGCGCACCGGATTGTTGGAAAGAGCACGGGTCCAAAGTATCGCGCCGGAAACAAAGTTTCTGGATGATTATCTGAAAATATTTTTTGATCTGGGCCCACCATCGCTTTTCCTGCAGAATAAATATAGAAATTGTAATTTAGATTTAAAGGAATATTTAAAGACCTGTGCAATCGAAAGTGAATAAACCGCTGATCGGAATTAATCCTTATTATTTCTATTATAATGATGATTGGTGGATGGCTACAAAACAGGATTACCTTACTGCCGTCTGGAGTAGTGGCGGTTTACCAATGACTGTGCACCACCAGCCGAAAGGCGAAACAGTGGAAGAAATTGTCCATCGAATCGACGGCTTGGTAATGGTCGGCGGACCGGATTTTCCCAGCAACATGTATGCTGGTCGTAATCCGGAACTGCTGAGCGAAATCATTCATCCGGCACGGGAGGTTTTCGACCGGGCAATGTTCTGGGAAGCCCGGCAGCAGGGGAAGCCAATTCTGGCAATCTGTGCCGGAATGCAGCATATTAATATTATATATGGTGGTTCCCTGTATGAAGATTTACCGTCTCAGAAGGAAAATTTGAATAACCATGGGGAATTCGGTGGTGACTTCGGTACCCATATTGTCGATCTTGACATTAATAGTTGTCTGTATGATATAATGGGAGAAAAAACACCGACCGTTCGTTGTACCCACCATCAGGGAATTAGGCAGCTGGGAGAGAACTTAAATGCCGTGGCCTGGAGTGAGGATGGCTTAATCGAGGCCATCGAAGACAAGGACGAACCGCGAGCGTTTATCGCTATCCAATGGCACCCGGAATTATACCAGGAAGATCGCGCCAACCGCCAGATTTTCGAGCGGCTCATAGAAGAAGCGGTTGGCCGATCTACAATGAATGGTTAATTTAAATTTGGCGTTTAGCTGAGCACGCTTTACTAAATTATTTACGGCCAGATATCCTGGAGTGCCCGGCCGTTTTTCTGTTTTTCCGGTTAAATTATGAGATATCGGGCAAAACCTGCAGATTTTTCTTGATCTCCTGATCACTTGGTTCAAAGTCGGTCAGATCTCCTCCCAGATAATTGTCATAGGCTGCCATATCAAAATGACCGTGGCCGCTGAGATTAAAAATAATCGTTTTGGAAACACCTTCAGCATCTGCTTTTTTCACTTCCGCGATCGTGGCAGCGATAGCATGGGAAGATTCCGGAGCCGGTATTATTCCCTCGGAGCGGGCAAACTGGATTGCCGCCCTGAAACTATCCTTCTGAGTATAGGACCGGGGAGTGATGAATCCCTGTTGGACCAGGGCGCTGATTTGAGGAGCCATTCCGTGGTAACGCAGTCCACCGGCATGAATTTTAGCAGGCATAAATGTGTGTCCCAGCGAGCTCATGGCCAGTAAAGGTGTCAATTGTGCCGTATCACCAAAATCATAACCGAATTTACCGCGTGTCAAAGTTGGACAGGCCGTCGGCTCGGCAGCAATAAATTCGATTTCTTTGCCAGCAAATTTGTCCGGCAGGAAGGGAAATGCCAAGCCGGCAAAATTGCTACCACCACCGACGCAGCCCACAAGCACATCTGGCTTAATGCCTTCTTTTTCAAGCTGGATTTTAACCTCCTCGCCAATAATGGTCTGGTGTAGCAAGACATGGTTAAGGACCGACCCCAGGGAATACTTGGTTTTTTCATCACCAGCTGCCACTTCCACGGCTTCGCTGATTGCAATTCCCAGGCTGCCGGGTGTATTGGGATCGCGCGCCAGGATATCTCGTCCAACCTGGGTCGTGTCACTGGGACTGGGCAGAATTCTACCACCCCAGGTTTCGATCATCGATTTCCGGAATGGTTTATTATCATAACTGACCCGAACCATGTATACCAGGCATTTTAGATCGAAATAATTACAGGCCAGACTCAGAGCGCTGCCCCATTGACCAGCTCCTGTTTCGGTCGATAACGTTTTGGTGCCTTCCAAGGCATTGTAATAAGCCTGGGGCACAGCTGTGTTGGGTTTATGGCTACCAGCGGGGCTGACAGACTCATTCTTAAAAAAGATTTTTGATTTTGTGCCCAGTAATTGTTCAAAATTATTAGCCCGCACTAATGGCGTTGGTCGCCAGACACTTAAGATATCCAGGACCGGGTCAGGGATGGGTATGTAGCGTTCGGTGCTGACCTCCTGCATGATCAACTCCATTGGAAAAAGCGGCGCCAGGTCATCCGGTCCGATTGGTTCATGCGTACCGGGGTGCAATGGTGGTAATACCGATGTAGGGATATCGGCAGTAATATTGTACCAGCTACGTGGCATTTCCTGCTCATTCAGCAGTATTTTCTTCATTATCTTACTCCTTTTGGATGTTAGTGTTTCGGTGTGTTAAGCTTATTCATCAAATACAAAAGTGGGCTCACGATAGAAGCGAATGGATTTGGCTCTTTTACGTCCCAGTATATTATTATTGAGCCAGATATTTTTTTCCGACAGGGTATTGTCGTCTACCAGGATATCAATTGGCATATTAAAGTGGAGCGCTCTTTTTGGTAGTTGTATCCTGGTGATACCGCTGGGCATTGTTTCACTAGAAAGCGCTATTTGTACCAATTCGGATTTTTCTATTACAGCGAAACTGAACAATGCCGAAAAATCCCGGTAATTCTTAATCAAATCATCTAAGCGATAATAACTTACACGGTCCATTCTTCCTTGGTGGAGATAAAGCCTGGTAAGGTTGTGTAATAGGGAAATATTCTTTGGCAGAGTGGCTAATCGGGGGATGGCCAGCACCGCGCCATTTTTAAAGATAACCTCTACCAGATTTGCATTATTATTGTTTAAGGAGACCTGCTCCCGGTAGGCAACACTCAGTGTATCAAGACATTGCCGTAATTGATCGCGGATTGATCCTTCGATGGCATGTGACCAGGCAGAAACGGTAAGCAGCGGGTCATCCAGGTTGATCATTTGGACGCAGATATGCTTTATGCCCATCTGGATCAGGGCATTGGTACGATTAGCCCCATCCAGCAGTATATACTCTCCAGCAGGTGTTTTTCCAACGATGGGAGGATTTTTCAGGAAACCGTCCTCGGTAATCTTAGTGATCAATTTTTCACTAATATTCCGGTCAGGCTGCTCATGAAATATTATGGATTCGCTGGTAACTATTTTCAGTTCTGGTAGTTGCCCGATATGTAGATTATTGGTTTTCATATTCATCTTTGTTAAAAAAAAGACCCGCACGAGGCGGGTCTTCGGAAAATTTTTGATGTGGTGTAATTAACTAACTATCGACAGACGGCCTCATGGGAATGCATTGGAATCTGCCACCAATTAGCCTGGGAGCTGGAAAACACAGTTGTAATGATTACTTTATTCATCGGTCAAACTTAACGGGACGCTATTCAAATGTGCAAAGCATAAATGGTAATTATATTATTATCGTTAAATAATTGCGATCGGAGAGATTTTTCACCTCAAAGCTGGTCGTGAATTATAGTCGGGATTCAGTATCCATAAAAGTTGTTTGCCTCCGTAAATAATAGACCTGAAACTGCGAGGCCAGAGGGTGTGGTTTTATTCTCTGGTGCTAAATACAATCCATTTTATTTCGTTTTTAGTGACTTTTTCGCTGTTTATCGAGCGGGTGGTCGTTAATTTTTATTCACATTTTAGTATGTTAAAAAGGAGTTTAGAATGACATCGTTGCACACCGAACTCTATCCGGATGCCGTATCACGGCACGGAAAAACCAGCGAAGCCCACCGTATTGCCCGAAAAGCCCTCCGTGATGAATTGATCAGTGGACTCACTGGTGCAATACTGGCGGCTTTTATCTGGTTTCACTTGCTGTTTGAAAGCTCGATTCTGTTTGGCAGGGCTGCCTATGATAAACTGGCACTGCTGCTGGAGCACCCGCTGCCCATAGCCCATGTGGCGGTAATCGGGATTGGAGTAGTATTTTTTATTCATTTTATTTGGGCATCACGCAAAATTCCCGGCAAACTGCAGGAACGTAAAAAAATGATGGAATTGGGGATAAGCATTAAAAAAGCCAATAATCGTTGGCAGCAGGACACCAAATCGGATATTCGATTGCGCAAGCATTTTGAGACATCACTGTGGATCTGGCAGGTCCGCACTGGAATGATAGTTCTGGCGGCAGGTGCTTTTCATCTGGTACTGGTTGCCTGGAATATTTTCACCGACATGGGAATCGAAGGACAGACGCCGGGCATTTCGGCCGAGATCGCCGTTTCCCGCGTCGAAAGCGGTCTGTGGATCCTCTATCTGGTCTTGATGATAGCCGTTGTTGTGCATATGTCTGTCGGTGTTTACCGGTTGCTGGTCAAATGGTTTGCCGATACCTGGTTTATACGAAAATACGCCAGAATTATTTTCTACTTCTTGCTATGGTTCTTCATTATTGTTGGCGCCGCCACCACACTTGGATTGGCCGGTCCCTGGGAAGGAGTGCTGTCATGAGAATTATTAACAGCGATGTACTGGTAATTGGTGCTGGACTGGCTGGCGAACGGACGGCAATTGCCTGTGCCAAACGTGGCCTGGATGTAACAATATTATCACTGGTTCCGCCCCGCCGCAGCCATTCCTCGGCCGCTCAGG
This sequence comes from uncultured bacterium, assembly GCA_964539785.1. GTDB lineage: Bacteria > Fidelibacterota > Marinisomatia > Marinisomatales > TCS56 > JABMPO01. The sequence goes on from CAZIJQ010000001.1 coordinate 18,216, forward strand.
GCGGTATGCAGGCTTCTCTGGCTAATACTACAATGGGTAAGGGCGACAACCCTACTATTCATTGGCTCGATACGGTTAAGGGTTCAGATTGGGGCTGTGACCAGGAAGTTGCCCGCATTTTCGCCGATAACGCCCCCATCGCCATGCGCGAGATGGCTCATTTCGGCGTACCCTGGAATCGAGTAAAAGGCGGTAAACAGCAAGTATTTATTAAGGGTAAAAAAGCCGAGATCGAAGAAGATTTTGCTAACGAAGGGTTAATCACCTCTCGAGCGTTCGGCGGTACTGCTAAATGGCGGACTTGCTACACAGCCGATGGTACCGGACACACGGTACTGTACACCATGGATAATATGGTTCTGCAGCTCGGTATTTCAGTCCATGATCGGATGGAAGCGATTCGACTGATCCAAAAGGATAACCGTTGTGTGGGCGCCATTGTGCGCTCCCTGCGGGACGGTGAAATTCTGGCCTACATGGCCAAAGCTACCGTGATTGCTACCGGTGGTTACGGCCGCATCTATGGTGAATCCACCAATGCCGTTATCAACGAAGGTACCGGTTCCTGGCTGGCTCTCCAGACCGGCGTGGTTCCCTTGGGCAACATGGAGGCGGTTCAAGTCCATCCAACCGGTATTGTGCCCACCGACATTCTGGTAACCGAAGGTTGCCGCGGTGACGGTGGTTTATTGTTGGATGTGGATGAATACCGTTTCATGCCCGACTACGAACCGGAAAAAATGGAACTCGCTTCCCGGGACGTGGTGTCGCGCCGGATGAAAGAGCACATGTTAAAAGGCAAAGGCGTTCAGTCCGATTATGGGGAACATCTGTGGTTGGACCTGCGCCATCTTGGTGAACACCATCTCACAACCAAACTCCGGGAAGTCTATGATATCTGTATGTATTTCATCGGCGTAAATCCAATTACCGAATTGGTGCCGGTGCGGCCGACCCAGCACTATTCCATGGGTGGTATCCGTGTCAATAAGGATGGGCATGCCTACAACATGGAAGGACTGTTCGCCCTTGGCGAAGTAGCCTGCTGGGATATGCATGGTTTCAACCGTTTAGGTGGAAATTCACTGGCTGAGACGGTAGTTGCCGGTATGGTGGTTGGAAAACAGGTCGCTGCCTATGCTAAAAAAGCAGAATTGAATGTTGAAGTTACATTGGCAGAAGAAGCCGCCGCCCTAGAACGGAAAAAAATGGATCGATTAATGAACGGTGAAGGCGAAGAGAATGTTTACCAACTGCGGGATGAAATTGGACGCATTCTGACCAAATATGTTCACATATTCCGTACCGGCGAAGGTCTCCAAACTGCCGTAAATGAATTAAAGGTAATAGTGGATCGCACGAAAAATGTAAAAGTGCGCACATCAGCACCGGGAATGAATCCGGAATTATCGATTGCCCTGCGGATCGAAGGTATGGCCAAGCAGGCCTACGTGATTGCCAAAGGTGCCCTGGACCGGACCGAATCCCGCGGTGCCCATTCCCGCGAAGATTACCCGGCCCGCGATGATAAAAACTGGCTGAACCGTACTCTGGTACGCTGGGTGGAAGGCGAGGCTGATCCGGTTTTCGATTATGAACCGGTGGGCTTACTTGACCTGCCTCCTGGCGACCGTGGCTATGGTGGCGGTCAGATGATCGATATGGACATAACGGTGGATGAATATAACAAACAGGTTGATCCGGGACAGATCACCAATGGGCGTTTGCAACCGGCTGAACCGACAGGAAAGAAATTACCGAAAGAGGCCTGGCGGGCCGAATTGAAAGGAAAGGAGTAGGCAATGGGACGGACATTAACTTTCAAAATCTTCCGGTATAATCCTACCAAATTGAATGATAAACCCCACATGGAAGCTTATTGGTTGGAAGAAATTCCGCGCTTGAATGTATTTACCGCATTGAATATGATCCGCGAGCAACAGGCTCCCGACCTGATGTTTGATTTCGTCTGCCGGGCTGGTATTTGCGGTTCCTGCGCCATGGTGATCAACGGCCGACCGACTCTGGCTTGCCGCACACTGACTGCCGATCTACCAGAAACGATTGAACTGTTCCCATTGCCGTTTTTCAAGCTGTTGGGCGATCTTTCGGTCGATACTGGTGTCTGGTTCCGTGAAATGGGGGAGCGACTGGAATCCTGGGTGCATAACCATAAGGAATTTGATCCGCAGGCAATTGAAGAGCGGATGGACAATGAAACAGCGATAAAAATCTATAACTCGGAACGCTGTATCGAATGTGGTTGCTGCATCGCTGGTTGTGCCACTGCTCAGGTTTATCCCGATTTCATCGGTGCCGCCGGACTGAACCGGATCGGTCGCTTCCTGTTTGACCCCAGGGATGAACGGGGCGACCAAGAATGGTTTGAATTGGTATCTACCGATGAGGGAATTTTCGGTTGTATCGGTATGATGGCCTGTGATGATGTGTGTCCCAAAGATCTGCCCTTACTGGAGGTTTTTGCTTACATTCGCCGTAAGGTCAGCGGGATTGCCATTAAAAAATAGATTGTCGATTAATATGTTATTAAAAAGGCCATTCGTTTTGAGTGGCCTTTTTTAATTTAGTTTAAAGAGTATTATTACGTAATTAAGACTACAATTAGTTTCTTAACTTAAAGTTTACCGGGATTGAAATCCAGACACCAACTGCGCGATCGCGCTGTTTGGCGGGTTTGAATCTGGTTTTTCGGATAGCTTCCATAGCCGCTTCATCGAGACCAGTATTAGGGATTCCCTTCAGGATTACGGTCTGGGTCACCCGACCGGCTTTATCAATAAAAGCCTGTACAATTACAGTTCCTTCGATGCCTGCTTCCTGGGCAATCGGGGGGTATTCCACATTGCGTTGAATTGCAGAGTAACCACCAATCGGGACTGGAGGATCATCATATGGAATGAATTTAACCTGAGGACCATCCGGTGGAGGAGGTGGAGCGTCCCAGGCTTCGAAATCATCAAATTCGAAATCTTCCATTACGACATCTTCAGCAATGTCCTCGCTTTCTGAGGCGACCGGTACTGATGGGCGGGCTGGTGGTGGTGGTCGATCGATTTGTTGGGTTTGCTGAATTTCCTCGATTTCAACTTCTCGGGCAATATCTTGTTTCAGCATTTGTTTATGAATGAAGCGGGGGAAAACCAGAAACCCCAGGGTGATTACCAGTACGCCGACTAAAGTTGTAACTCGAATAATTAGCGGATATTTGTATTTTAAGGAAGCTGAAGTATCGTCACGTAATATCACGATTAATCACCGGCCATTAATGTTGAGTAGTTCAAACGAAGAGCATCCGCTTTACGCAATTCATTTTGCACTGCTACAATTTGCCCCATGCGAGCTTCTTTGTCGGCTTTAAGGGAAATGGTCAATTCAGCATCATTTTTACGTTTTTCATAAATAGTCCAGCGGACATCTTCGACTTGGTGGATTTTATCCTGAATGGAAATAAAACCATCTTTGGAAATCCAGATGTTGCTGGTATGAATTTTGGACTTCAACTGAGCAATTCGTTGGGCGGTGGGAAGATTTATCCTGAGGCCGTCTTCAGTACGTAAAACAGTAGTTACCATAAAGAAGATCAACAACATGAAAATTATATCCGGCATGGACGCAGTTGATATCTCACTAGATACTTCGGTTTTTTTCTTGAATTTCATTAGCCGGTCTCCGCGATAGAGATTTTCGCATCTGCCATTTTCAGCTGATCAATAACCTGTATATAGTCATCGTAGCGGGTCTTAGCATGTGATTTCACGGATACGATGAGATTTTCATTTTGGGCCATTTTTTCTTTAACAAAACGACTGATATTCTTCACTTCTATTGGTTCATCTCCCAGTAAAACATTACCGGAAGAATTTATCAGGCAATTGAGGATGTTTTTTTGGTGCATCTCAAAAACCTCACCCTCGGCAGGTAAAATAATACCAAGCCCCTTATCCATATCAATAGTTGTTGTAACCAGAAAGAAAATTAGCAGTAGGAAGGCGATATCGGCCATTGAAGAGGTCTGAATTGCTGCCCCTTTAAATCTGCGTTTTTTCATCATCAGATTTACTGCTTATTTTGCTGTTCCAGTTCAACCAAACGATCAACTAATAGGACCGAATTTTCTTCCATGTCAAGGACCAGTTTATCAATTCGCGAGACAAAGAAACTTTGGAAGAATGAGATTGTGATAGCTACTATCAGACCAAAAGCCGTAGTTAATAGTGCCATGGAAATACCGTCAGCAACTACAGCCGGTGAGATATTGTTCATTTTTTTAATATCATCAAAGGCCTTGATCATTCCAACAACCGTCCCAGTGAATCCAAGCATCGGCGCAACGGTGATCGAAACATTCAACCAGATCATATTCCGTTCAAGAAAAGCCATTTCCAGCGATCCGGCATTCTGGATAGCTTTTTCAACATCAGCAATTCCGCGACTAGCACGGGAAAGACCGGCATGAAATATTTCCGCTACCGGACCTCGGGTATTGTTACATAATTTAAGTGCTTGATCCACGCCGCCGGTATCTAAAGTCTCATTGATCTCTTTCAGAAATTTTTTCGAATTGATCGACGACATTGTAAGCGTATACAGCCTTTCGAATGAAAAGGCCAGTCCGAAGATGAAGAAGCCAAGAATTGGCCACATAAACAAGCCACCTTGCAAGAAGTAGTTTACCATTTAATCCTCCGTATGGTTAAAAATCCAAGAAGAAAGTTATGACCAAAAGAAAAGACTTGTCAATAATCCTTGTCGACGTAATCAATTAATTTGGACTGGAATTATTAATGAAAGTTGCAGCTTCATCAAAATGCTCCAAAGCGCTCATTACCTGGTTGTCAAACATGCGACGAATACCCGATTCTTCATCATGGCCCCAATTGACACCGGCAATTTCTGCTTTCAGCATATTTTTCAAGTAATCCTTGTCTTCCTCGACGGCTAGAGAATCAAATGAAATCTGCTCGGTTTTCAGATACGACACAAACGATTCGAATTGTTGGTCAGAAAGCACCCAATCAATTTGGAAAGAATGATAATCAGATAGATCGTTTTTATGCTCACTAAGAAATTTGGCGCCCCAGTTAAACAGGGGACGTTTGGCATTATTTAGCAGTAAACGGTTCGCCTTATTCAATTCCAAATGCCAGGGAATATACAAGTCTGGCGTAATACCGCCGCCGCCATAAACAACCCGGTTAGCACGGGTATAGTATTTTGGGCGGTCAGCCAGAGCTGAGTCAGATTGAGATTCCCGATTTTCATCCATCAGGTCGCTGTAGTAATCACGGATATTGCCATCTTCATAAGGTCGTTGAATCAACCGTCCACTTGGTGTATAGTATTGGGCAATTGTCACACGCAGGGCTGCGCCGTTATTGAGCGACAACTGTCTTTGAACTAATCCTTTGCCAAAACTGGTCTCGCCAACCACCAAACCACGGTCGAGATCTTGAATTGCCCCGGCAACTATTTCACTGGCGCTAGCGGAACCGCGATTAATCAATACAATCAGAGGAAAATCATCTCGCCCTTTCTTGGGATCAGCTAAAAAAACCTGCTCCATATCGCGGCGTTTGCCAGACGTATAAACTAAGGTGTCATGTTGGGTGATAAATAGATTGGCTACTTCGGCAGCCTGTTCAAGATAACCACCACCATTATTTCGCAGATCCAGAATTAGACGTTCCAGACCCTCATCGTCCAGTTTGTCCAGTGCCTTGCGCAGTTCGTCAATCGTTGTTGCCGAAAACCGGGTAAGTAGAATATAACCGGTGCTGTCATCCAGCATAGTAGCGGCACGAATACTATAAATAGGAATATCGTCGCGAATTATTGTTACATCAAAGGGATCTTTCAACCCTAACCGGCTTACGGTAATGTCAACCCGGCTGCCTTTAGGCCCCCGCAATTTTTTAAACACTTCTTCCCGGGTGATGAGATAGGCATCTTCGCCATTGATGGCGATTATTTGATCACCGGATTGAAGCCCCACAGCTTCTGAGGGACTCCCGGCAACGGGTGAAATCACTGTTATATATCCATTTAAAATGTCGAACTCTATTCCGATTCCCTGGAATTTTCCCTGGAAAAGTTCGGCGATTTCCTCTTGTTGTTTGGCCGGGATATAAACAGAATGAGGATCCAGTTCACCCATCAAACCCTGGAAAGCCCCATCCCATAATTTTTCCCATTCAACCGGTTCAAAATATAATTTATCAACTATGCTGATAATCTGGTTTAGCACAGCCATATTGGTTTTGATTGTCTGGTAGATAGATTGATCGCGCGAATAAAGATAGCGCGTTACAGGTAACAAACCGACAATAAAGGCAATTATTAACAGTGCAATGAGTAGCTTAGATAGTTTTTTGGACATGTGTTTCACAGTTTAATTATACTTTTTTTAAGCTGAATAAGTTCAGGGAATTTATGTCAGATGCCAAAATATAGCATCGAACGAATGGCAATTCCCTGGAAGATTGATTCAGGAGAATTACTGATTGGTTCATGACCATTTAGAATCCACCGTCCGGCATTTACCGTACCTTTATTGAAACCGACACCGATTCGCAGCCCAACACGGTTCATTATTTGCCACTTGAACATCAAATAAGGCTGGAGGTTGAAAAACATACCTGAAAAACTGGTGGAATGAGCAACGGTGATTACGGATCCATGAACAACGGCAAATTGATCGTCCCAGTTTGGAGATCCGGGACTCTGACTCAATAACAGGTTTGCTTTACCCATACCCATCATGATGCCGGTAGAAATTTCAAAATCACGGAAAAGAGGAATAGCGTATTCTATGGTGGCTGCCCCCATCATGATTGACAAGGTAGCTTCAATTGATTTATTAGTAGCATTCGTTGTATCCAATGAACTGATTTTCGACAGACCCAGACCGGCGTAGCCACCCAGTTTCCAATGGCCGGCCAGCTTGGCAAATCCTTCCCCGCCATGGATTATAAAAGGGGTGCGGAACAATGATTGGTCGAGGTTCAGATCGGTCAGATTATCCAGCGCGCCAATGGCTGAATAATCGAGATTTAGAAAAATCGGACTATAGCCGATACCGCTGCCAGAGAAATCCTCCACGGGATATAAGTTATCCTGACTGTATCCAAGAGAAATTAACAGCAAAGGAATTATTAGTGTCTTTTTCATGTTACCCTTCCGTGATTATTGGGCTGATTACATTGACAATTTATTCTTACTTCATGGAAATTGAAACCGTAAAAATGATGATTCTTAAAATGTCCGTTAGGGAATATTTTGTCATGGGTCTTTTCCTTGTATTATTCAAGAACACTATCCTATATTTACTTAGCTTAAGAGGTAAAGGGAGATCGATACTACAAACGTAATAACAATAATCGATAATACTATGCGTAAGGCCCACAGTTTTATGTTAAATAAAAAAGTTGCCAATTATCATCGATTGTTGGCATTTATATTGGTAGCAACCTTGGGTGCAATTACACCCAACAATCCGGAACAAACAAAACTGGTTCTGTATACTGATGGTACCTATGATCTAGATCAGGACGGACTGAGTGAATTACTGCTAGTTGTACGTCAGTCTGATGGTGGTACTATTCTGGAATATGTCGAAATAGACAAGGCCCAAAATCACCAAACAATCTGGAAATTTATTCCTGATGCTGACCGGATAGGATTATTTACCGATGTTAAGATTGTTAACATTGATCAAGACGGCCCGCCGGAACTAGTCGGAATTTTGCAGACATCCTATAATGGCAGCAATTTTAATGAGCCCTGGCTGTATGTATTTCAATGGCTTGGCGACACGTTTTCATCAGTACCGATTGTTTTAGCTGATGACCGGCTCAGCGAACAATTCATCAGACCTGGCAATTTGAGTTTTTTAAGCCGGGAAACACCGGCCGGTTCTGGCCTGGCAATATCATTTGGCAGCCCCCTGCGGGAAATATTGATTCTGGACATTGATTATCACCAGCAGCCCTGGAAATTTTCCGGGCAATATCATTTACAGCCGGAATTATTCAAAAATGGTTATGGCCGGGTTTATACAGCAGCTTTTAATCATGAAGGCCGTGAGCTATTGGCCGTGTTCAGTCCGGAAGGAAGCCTGCTAAAAACGGTTATCTACGATCTGGAGCCGGAACCGCATGAAATATTGTCTGATGTTCTGACTATCAATGGCGCCCGGTTTATCAGAGCCGCTGAAATAATGACTACCGATTTCAATGGTGATGGTGATAATGAATTATTAATACCATTCGATAACGGTGATCTGGCAATTGTTTCTATCGTTGATGGAGAGCTACAGCTTAAAATTTCTGATTTGAATGGGCACGACCTGTTTATTTTACCCGAGCCGGCGACCGAAAATGATATTAATAATATGGTTATGGCGCGAATAGAAAATGGATTATTCAGTACATTGCGCACTGAGCCAGTGCGAATTGCTTCCGTGTCTAAAGAGGAAGTGGAAGATTATCTTGATCCCGATTTTCAGTTGGATGTGGAAATCACAGACACAATTATGCTTGGAGATCAGTTTTTCCAAACTGTCATAACCGATACAGCCTCGGAGTTTTACAGTTTACAATGGTTAATACCGCCCCCTGAAGGTGTGGAGTTTGACCCGGTAGCTGGTACAATCACCTGGTTTCCCACCATTTTGCAGATTGGCTCACACCAGTTCAAATACAAAACAGAACAAAGAATTGGTGAAAAAATTCTGATTGTGGAAGACGCCTCCGGACTCCGACATCAGATTGTACCAGTCCTGACTGATGTAATTACTGATTTTGGTGTTCTTGTGAAAGATTCAATCGTTATCGTCGCTGAAACCTTTACTAGATCAGGTGCACAGCCATCATCGGTCATGGAATTGTATAGTGTGGCGGCTTTAATTCCAGATGACAAAATTGATAATCGATTTATTTTTGAGGGTGTACCGCCATTCGGTCTCACTACTGCCGAATTCACACAGATCGGTGCCGGAAAAAGTCTGATGCACAGCATTACCGCCGATGTAACCAATATTATTGAAGATAAAAAAATAAGTTTTTCTTATTCATCGCCGGTTTCGACAGTTATGCCAACCGCCACATTCAAGGTTATTCATGATTTGGATAATAATTTGATGACCCTGTTGATCTCACCCGCCATTGATGGCGTCAGGCAATCGCTTAATCCCGAGGATCTTGCACCGGAATTATACCAGTTTCCGGAATATTTCTTCTCAGGGCTTCCCGAGAACATGACCAGGGAATTATTGGGCCAGAAGTTGCAATTCTCCATTTCGGAAGATACGCTCACCCAGAACACTCAATTGTCCTTTGTGGGTATTACCAGTCCCGCTAATCCGGCACACCTGCTGACACTTTATTTCAATCAAGGAACACTGGAAGCAATCCGCGGGGAAGTTAAAATACAGCCCACTGGCAGCAAGAAAATAATTACCGAATTTGACTTTTCAGGCGAATTCAATCCGGTTCGTATTTCCACTCAGCTTAGATTTCCACGTATGCTGGCCCAGTCTGGCAAAACCGGTCTTTTCGATTCGGCAGATTCCAGCCTGGCCCCTACCGGTACTGAATCAGAGCCGGTAGTAATTCCTGACTTCGGATTGGAGTTTGAACCTGGAAATTATGTTAAAATTTATGATGACGATAGTTATGATTTTTCAGCGGGGAATATTACTGTGGCGGCCTGGATCAAAACTACCGGACTGAATAAAGGCCAGGCAATTATATCCAAGGAAGATGAATTCCGTCTGGCATTTGACCACAATGGTCAGCTTGAGTTTTGGACTGCCAACGATTCAGGAACAGGTAATATTATTGTGAGCCCCCTTCTTTTCCCCCAGGATAACTGGATTCATATTGCTGCAGCCCAGGATTCAATGGGAATGCGGTTATTTGAAAATGGCAACCTGATAGCCCAAAATTCTCTAACAGGTAAATTGATAGATAGTGATAATCCAGTGTATTTAGGTGGCTGGGATTTCTTTTCAGGATATCTCGACGAAATAATGATTTCTAGTAGTGGATATTATTCGGCGAATTTTATTCCGGTCCCAATGGTTGCTGATGTTGATTCCGCTTTGTCCGGCTTGTGGCATTTTAACACTGGCCAAGGTTATTCAGTAATTGATATGGTAAAAAACAATAATGGTGAAATATTTGGCGCCCAATGGGTTCCCGTGGATAAGGATGCAGTCGAACAACCAGAATCCGAAGAATAATTTCAACCTGACATTTGATAATAATTCTGACGACCATCTAATATGAAGGGGAAATTATATAAGTATCTGTGGTTCCCGTTTATCTTACTGGGGTTTCTAATCGCAAATGAATCGGATAGCTGGAAAACCCATAAAATTGTTGAGCTAACTGGTGTTTACGATATCAATGCCAATGGTCGGGCGGAGTATTTTGCAGTATTGGAAAATGGTATTGCCTATGGATCGCCGCTTATAATCAGACATGTGGAAATCGGTGGGGATGGATATCAACAAACCTTATGGGAATTATCATTACCCGAAGATGTTTATGGTGATTATGTTGGTTTGAAACTGGCTGACCTGACTGGCGATAATATCCCTGAACTGGTCATATTAATGAATATTTCCGAACTGGATCAGGATGGGGTCCGCAAACCGATTCTATATGTTTTCCAATTTGAAGATGGCAGTTATGGAGAATATCCGGTCAGCTCACTTGATCTCTCGGACAGCTTAGGCTATCTGTTAAGTAATAATATCCAGTGTTTAGATCGTAATGGCGATGACGATGATGAATTGGTGATTACACTGGGTAGCCCCCGGCGCAGCATCATCCTGATTGATCAAATGGAAAATGGCGAACTGGCAGTTATCAGCGAATTAGTACCCGAATCTTTGAATTCCGGTAGTGGCTTTATCTACACAGCCGTTATCGACCACGATCACAATGGCTATGATGACTTGATTGCTTTCAGCCCGGCCGGCGATATTTTAATTATCCAACCCTATTATAACAACAGCGGCAGCCTCGAGGCGGCTGAGCCGGTTCAGCAGAAAATAAGTGGTTTGCACGGTCTACTGCCGCGTTCAATCACGGTTTCCGATTGGGATGCCGATGGTTTCGCCGATATTATCCTGCCTTTCCAATCCGGGCATGTTGTTGCCATGACGATGACATCGGTCGGGGTTCCTGTGGCAGAATTACCCATCGCAGCCGGCCCACTCTCGGATATCCGGGTCGCTGATTTTAATCAGGACGATTATTGGGATTTATTGCTGGTATCCGCTGAAATGAACATGTTGTCAATATTTTATGGAGATGCTACTCCCCAGCAGGAAGTAGTCGAATATTTTTCTCTGGCCGGTGACGATGGCTCCCAGGTGTTCCAAGTGCTGCCGGTTGTATCGGGTGGGCTTTATACCGGCATGGTAATCGCCGCCAGTTGGAACGGTCTGATTACGGACGTCTTCACCAGCGATCTGGGAACTAATCAGGCACCACTGCCAGTGGAAGAATCAGAGCCGGATACCACAGCAAGTTTTCTGGCTGATGATATACTTACTGTATTCCCGGTCATTGAACCAGTCACGGAATCACCATTAATCGAAGAACTACCGAGTGTGATTCTACCGACTGGAAGAGACTTGCCGGTTGGAGTATTACCACGACATGTGCTCACCGCCAGTCAATCTTTTGTTTATACAATTCCCGAAAATGAAATGCGTTATTTCTATAGTTTCCGCTGGTTGAAACCACCACCAAAAGGAATGTTTTTTCATTACGAAAGCCGATCAATAACCTGGATTCCCAGCCCGGAACAGTTGGGAGCCTATCAACTGGTATATCAGGTTGAGATGAAGATCGGCGAAAAAATAGCCTTTGACAGTCGGGAACCGGATTCACTCATGACCTATCAGGTCGTACCGGATTTGGACGGCTATGAAGAACGGCTATGGGTTTATGTTAACGACCCACCGCAAATTATCTCTGAACCATCCGGGCTTGATTTCGTGGCCGATGAACTGTTTACTTACCAGCCTCAGGCTGTCGATGCCAACGCTGATGCCCGAATAACTTTTACTCTGGAACAGAAACCAACCGGAATGACAATTGATCCGAATGGCTTGATCCATTGGCAGACAGATTCGACTCATGTTAAAGTTTATCCGGTAAGACTGGTCGCCTCTGATGGATTTGAGCGTTCGGTACAAGAATTTACCGTGCATCCCCGGGCCGGTGTATCAATTATTTCGTTGCCGGATTCAGTTGGTCAGGTAAATGAAGATTACCGCTATCAGATCGAAGTCTGGAAACCGGAAATTGACCTGGCCCTAAAATATTCCTTGCTGAATGGACCGGAAGGAATGACGATAGATTCTCAGGGAATTTTAAACTGGACACCCTCACCGGCTCAAATAGATTCTGCCAGGTTCACTTTTTTCGTCACTCACGGTGTTGCCCGGGATACGCAAAAAGCGGTCATTTTTGTTAATCATCCGCCTATCATAGAGTCTGCCCCGACAGGTATAATTACCGTTCGTTTAGGGGAAACCTACGACGCCCAAATTATGGCCAGTGATCCTAACATTGGCGATCAATTACAGTATAGCGCTCTGCTATTACCCGAAGGAATGCGAATGGACCCCTACAACGGTCGATTGTTGTGGGAGCCAACCGAAGCTAATGTTGATTTTTCCCATTTGTTAGTTGCTGTCAGCGATGGCCGCGAAACCCGAATGGTGGAAGCAGAGTTTTTTGTTAATGCGCCCCTTACTATTATTTCACTGCCGCCCATGCAGGCCGAAGTCGGCCTACCTTATCAATATAAATTGAAAACAGCCGATTTGAATAAAGGCAATCTGCTGACTTTCGATAAATTGACTATGGTGGATGATATTAGCAAAGTTCGTATTTACGGGGTGAAAATTGCCGATGATATTTATAAAGCCAACATCAGGCGCTATATTGGCGACTGGGATAATGCCCCGGCCGTATATGCCGGCAGCACCGACGATCGCGAAGATAATTCCGTATCTCGTTTAAATCTTAAAAAATATGTGCATTCAATTTTTTATGAATCAGACCAATTGATTGTGATGCTGCAGACAATTGATCAGCGTACAGTCTCGATAAAAGATGTATTGTGGGAGTTTTTCCAGGGGAGCAAGGGGAAGCCACCGCGTGTATCGGTGCAGCGTATTCCGACAAATCGCTATTCCTTGCTTGAATTTCCGGATGGCATGGAAGTGGATGAATTAACCGGTACTATTAATTGGACACCAGCGCTGGAACAGATCGATGTACAGCGAACCCGAGTGCTGGTTTCCGATGGCTATTTGCGGGATGAACAGGTTTTTGATATTTATGTTAACCAGCCACCGCTAATTGTTTCCAAGCCCGGCGGGACAGCCCTGGTGAGTGAACTATTCAAATACCAGATTATAGCGGAAGATAAAAATAGTGATGCAGAATTGAAATATTCGCTGCTGAAAGCGCCGGCCGGGATGCAGATGAGTCGCGGTGGTCGGGTAGTCTGGAATCCAAAGCCTTCCCAGATTAACAACCACAAATTTACCGTGAAGGTTTCGGATGGTTATAAAGAGGATAGTCAGATTAACAGTGTTTACGTTAACATCAATCCCAGCGTTCTGTCCACGCCCAAGCCGGTGGCTTTGACCGGTTATGAATATCGCTATAAAATGATGGTTGAAGATCTCAATAAAGATCGAATTTCCTTCCGGCCGTTACGGCTACCGAAATACGCAAAATTTAATCCTAAAACGGGCTTGCTGGTCTGGAAGCCCCGCAGTGGACAGAAAGGCCCCAACGATGTAATAATTATGGTTACTGATGAACGGGGAGCAGCCACGTCGCATGAATTTCAAATCCATGTTTTTGAGGACCCCAGTGATCGTCAATTCGTTAATACTGGCTGGCCGTTATTATTGACTTTCGTTGGGGTAATGTTCGCCTGGGGAGCCGCCCAGATTTAATAATTAAACTTTAGATTTTAAAATAGTGCGCAATAATGCCTGTTCACCACCGGGGCTAGGCTTGAAATCGATACCGATAGCGTAAACAGGCAGCTTGGCGGTCTTGGGCAATCCGGCCAGTTTCAGCAAGTCTTTCTCCGTGGTTAAAATATATTTTGCTCCGCTGTCTCGCATTTTTATTTGCATTTTTTCTATATCAGCTCTATTGTATTCGTGGTGATCCCGATACACAAGATGGTCACAAACTGTTAATCCGCTTTGATCGAGTAATCGGGTAAAACTGGTGGGGTCGCCGATCCCGGAAACAGCCAGGAGTATTTCATTCCGGGCATTGTCGAACGGTAGAGGATTGGTAAAACCAATTAATTTAGATTTGATCGCGATTTTACTATTGAAATTAGGTGCGGATAATTTATTAACCCTGCTTTTCAATATTGATGGTGGTGTGCCCAGGTTGGTTTTTGTCCAAAAAATAAGATCGGCTCGTCGCAGGTGGAACCAGGGCTCTCTAAGGCGTCCAAAAGGAGCCAGTTTATTCTCATTTACTGAATCTTGAGCATTGAGCAGGACTATATCCACATCCCGTTCTAACTTACGGTGTTGAAAACCATCATCGAGAATGATTATATCCGGTGAGAAATTTTGTATTAAATATACTCCACCGCGGTAGCGGTTTTCATCGACGACTATGGGCACTCCAGGTAATTGTTGCGCCATTAAGAATGGTTCGTCGCCAACATTTTGCCAGGTTTGATTTAATTCGGAGCCATTGGTAACTAAAACCGTACCGGTTGTTTTCCGGTGGTACCCACGGCTCAGTACCGCAATCTTTTTACCCTGCTTTTGTAGTAGTCGTGCAAGATAGATAACAGCCGGTGTTTTTCCAGTACCACCCATTGAAATATTACCAACGCTGACGACTGTGCGGGGTAATTTATGAGATATAAAAAAACCAACCGAATAAAATAGATTGCGCCAGAAGATGGTTCCCCAATACAATAATGCCAGTGGAAATAATAAATAACGCAGGTAGGTGCTGTTGAAAAGCCTAGTGCCCGGTTCTCTCATCGACTTGTTTCTCAAGTTTATTTAATTCGGTCGTCAGGAGGTCCGCGCGGGCTGTGTAATCCATATCATCAGTAAAATTTAACGGGGGACCAAATATTATTTCAGTCCGGGCAAAAGCCTTGGCAACAACAAAAGTGTCCCAGTTAGTGAAACCACGAAATTTTGTCGAATGACAGGCGACCGGAACGATGATAGCTCCGGTAGCTTGTGCTGCTCGGATAACACCTGGTTTGCATTGCTTGGCAGGACCCTTGGGTCCGTCTGGCGTTATATAAACCAGGGTGGCCGGTGATTTCAATTTTCTCAGCATATCAAGATATGCTTCACGTCCCCGCTCGGTACTGGATCCCCGGACAAACCGCCAGCCTATTTTTTTTCCAATGCGCGAGATAAGCTCGGCATCCTTGTGGGTTCCGGCCAGTCCGTAAAATTCGTTACCTGCCAGGTACATAAATGGTCCCAACAATCGTCCATGCCAGATTGCCAAGATCACTGATTGACCTTTGTTCAAGGCATCCTGATAATAGTGGGAACCCTGACCTTTGAAATGATTGGTGAAGTATACCCAGCGAATTGCCCAGCCGCCGATTACGACGGTCAACCAAAATTCGATCTTTTTTATTAATTTGGATTTCTTAGCCATCCGGTTGCCCAATTATGATTTGCGCTGCTCTTGCGTAAGCGCCCGGAGCACCCAGTAGCTGGCGGATTTTCTGGTATTCATCCTGCATTTTTTTCCGTTCACCCGAATTGATTAAGAGCGGCGTTGCCGCTTGAATCAGGTTTTTTTCCGTCAGATCAGTTTGTAATAATTCCGGCACCACCTTTTTACCGGCGATCAGATTTGCCATTGCAACATAAGGCAAGTCCACGATTAACCGGGCCAAGAAAAACGTCATGGTCGATAACCGGTAAGCTACGATTGCCGGTATATTAAAAACAGCCGCTTCCAGAGTTGCCGTTCCGGATGCGACCAGAACAAGCTGTCCATATTGTAATGCCAGGCGCGGATTATCTTCTTCAACCAATAGGTTTGGTGGTAGTGGGTCCAGCCGGATATTAGGAGCTTTTCCAACAATCAAACGCAGGTTGGGATTTTGTTGGGCTAGTTTTTGCGCGGCCGCTAAAAATACCGGCCAGTGACGGTCAACTTCCTGCTGCCGGCTGCCAGGGAAAAGTACTAATAGCTGATCTTGGGAATTCAGGGAATGCTTGCGGTAAAATTCAGATTTTGAAATCCCCGGTAATTCAATTTCACTGAAAGGATGTCCGACAAATTGAACTGCCACAGCTCGTTGGCGATACCAATGTTCTTCAAAGGGGAAAATGCTCAGTGAATGTTGTACATATTTCTGCAGGATTTTCACCCGCTTTTCTTTCCAGGCCCAGGCCTGCGGTAAAATAAAATAGGAGACGGGGATTTTTAAATGCGCAATTTTTTTAGCCAGCCGCAAATTAAAACCAGGATAATCAATCAGGATGATGCAGTCAGGGTGGATTCTGGTTATTGCCGTAATAGTATCTTTCATGACTTGCTTGAAATACGACAGATGCTTGATCACCTCGGTGAAGCCCATTACAGCTAAATTGTCAATATGTTCGGATATTTCCATTCCGGCCGCTGACATCTGGTTCCCACCATGCCCGTAAAACCGGGCTTCGGAAACCTCGGTTTTTATCGCCTTGATCAGTCGTGCACCATGATGGTCGCCCGATTCTTCACCAGCGATCATATAAAATACAGTGGCAGGTTTAGTGGTTTTTCCGCCCATTATTCAGGCAAGTTTAAGTTTGGTTTTTACGATTTAAAAGAAAATTGACCGCAGCAGGATAATTATCAAAATCAGGGCAATATTTTGCAGGGTACGCTTTTCTACTTTAAAAGTTTTCGAAATTGAAGCCGGAACACGGTTATCGTCATTTTCCCAAGCCGACAGGCGGGGCAGCAAGCGAGGCACAAACGTACAGTAAACCCGGTATTCTTCACCAAACAAATCCCGCAGAGTCTCTTCTTCCAGGGACACGATCAGTGAATATTGAATTACAAAGAAAGCCCAGGTTAGAATCATCATTGATATGACGGAAGGGGCACCGGTAAACAGAACCACTCCGGTATAGATGACCATATTCCCTACATAAAGGGGATTTCTTACGTAGGCAAATGGGCCGGAAGCGCATAGTTTTTTAGCACCGACTTTAGTTGTTCTGGTGGCACCACCAGCAAAACGATTAGCATAAATACGGATAGATTCGCCAATTAAAATGATAACCAACCCCAGCAGAATTCCAAAAAAAGTTGGTTGGGCAAAATAGATCAGAATAAAAACCAGCGGAATCGGGGTATAGCTGCGATTTTTAAAGAAAAACTGTCTGATGTCCATTATAGCAAATCCTCAATAATCATTTGATGAATTTTAGTTGCCACAGCCAGTGCATCACGGCCCGCTACACCATCCACAATTGGTTTTTCTACACCATTGATTGCTGCTAAAAAATTTGTTAGTTCCATTTGCAGTGCGTCTGTTTTATTAATAGCGGGTTTTTCGTATACAATCTGACGATGAACCCCATTCTGATTAAGCGGAGCACTCAGAATTGCCGCTGGATTTTTAATTTTATCATCAAGAATCCGGTAGACTTCAGTCATCCCCAGTGATAAATCAATTGTAGCATACATATCCTGTTGAAAGACCTTGATTTTTCTCACCTGGTCTTTAGCAATGCGGCTGGCCGTAAAATTGGCAACCGTACCATTTTGAAATCTGATGCGGGCGTTAGCAATATCGACGGATTTGGTCATGATGGAAACACCGCTGGCACGGATATTTTTTACCGGCGAATCTACCAGCGATAAAATGATATCAATATCATGGATCATCAAGTCGAGCACAACCGGGACATCAGTGCCGCGGGTGGTAAAGGGAGCCAAACGCTGGACTTCAATAAATTTAGGCTGCAGATTGAAGTTCTTTAACGGTAGCAGTGCTGGATTCAGGCGTTCAATGTGCCCTACTTGCAGCAATGAGTTGGTTTGTTCGCTCAGTTTAATTAACCGGTCAGCTTCAGCCACTGTTTTAGTAATTGGTTTTTCGATAAAAACATGCTTGCCAGCCCTGAGACATTGTTCTGCAATATCAGTATGAGTTATAGTGGGGGTAACAATTGCAACCGCCGCTACTGAATCCAGCAATTGTTCCAGTGATTTGAAAACGTTGGTATTATACTTTTTCGCGATTTCCTGGGCTCGGTCCTGATCTATGTCGAAGATTCCGATCAGATTAGCTGCCGGTAATTGTGAAAAATGTTTGACATGATATTGGCCCAGATGACCAACACCAATAATCCCGACCATGATTTTATTAGTCATAGAATTTTATTTTCCCTTTGGATTGCATCAACCGTGTGGATGTCCTCAAAAGTTAACCGTAAGCAATGATTTGGGGGAATGATTATCTGTTCTATCTTTTGGTATAGACTTGTACAGGTGTAATTCCTGAAAGGGAACCGGTATCTACCGGGTTAATTTAAAAAGGCTTGCTTTTAGGCTTGATTAAATTCAATTTCCCGGGAATACTTTAGTTTACCATAACTACATTCCGGCATATTATTTGACGGTTTTTTTAATTCCTGCAAAGGGGAGTTTGGAAAATGGATAGTGACTTGAAATCAGGTCTGGGATATATTATTCCGGTTGGCGCCATAATTGGGTTCGTGCTGGCGCTGATAACGGAAAATTTCAATCTGGCCATGATTATGGCTGTAACCGGCATTCTGGGCTGGTTTATCTACCTGCTGATAATGGAGATCAAACCACCCCGACCGTTCGGTAATATTGTTGTATTTTTTGGAGTGCTGCTTTCCCTGGCAGTTTTTCTGGCGACTGGTCTTGAGCAGGATATATTTGGTGGTTATATCCTACGGTCGCAGGGGTTGATTTATGCAGTTATTGTATTGTTTTTTTCCATCTTGACCGGCGTACTGTTCAGGTCCATGAGCCAGAAGC
Source organism: uncultured bacterium (assembly GCA_964539785.1). Taxonomy (GTDB): domain Bacteria; phylum Fidelibacterota; class Marinisomatia; order Marinisomatales; family TCS56; genus JABMPO01. Next base: position 37,301 of record CAZIJQ010000001.1, read on the forward strand.
AGGATAAGACCATTGAATCACAGTTAAGTCAGTCAGACCGGGACCTGGTGGAAAAAGCCATTAGCCAGGAAACCGGGGCAGAAACCGAACCACGAATAATTGTTGTTAAGCAGGAAGCGCCGTCCCCGGATGAGGAATTGGAACCGGAATACGATTATGGTGAATATGACCCCTATGCTTATTCTTATCCACCGGAATATTATGAAGACGAAGATGAAGAAGATGAGGATGAAGAAGACGAAGATGAATACGAGGACGAGGAAGACGAACAGTAGTATTTAGTCAGAAATCACTTTTTGTTATTTTTTCTGGTCACGCTGCCCTGCGGTGTAGCCGCAAAAGCCCCCCCCTCTTTATTGATATTTAACCACCGCTAATTAATGGTATTAAACAGTGCTTCTTTTCCGCCGTAAACCCGATGTCTATCGGGACGCAGGCGGATTAAAACGGATCCAGGGCCGGATCGTCGCCATAATCCCAGACCAGCTTGGGAAACAGGCCGACCTGTAGATTTTCAGCAAAATAGATTACCTTTTCCTCAACCTTTAACACCGCGTCAGCCCAGGCCATATAAACCGGACGAGTAATCAATTTTTTTATATCCAATTGATAAGAAACGAGTTTGTGATATGGTCTCACCTGGCCTTTGAATTTTACTCTGCCACAACCTAAGGCGCGACCTCGGCCTTCGCCGCCAGCCCAGGACAGGAAAAATCCCAGTAACTGCCAGAGTCCGTCCAGACCCAGACAACCGGGCATGACCGGGTCGTTCTTAAAATGACATTTGAAAAACCAGTTGTTGGGATCTATATCTAATTCAGCCAGGATTTCACCTTTCCCGAATTTCCCGCCTTCCTTAGAAATATTTAATATGCGATCGATCATCAGCATGGGATGAAGCGGCAATTTCCCGGCAAAATTTTTCGATAAAGTACCTTCGCCAGCGGCCTTGATATCGTCTTTATTGAATGAAGTTCTTAAATTGAATTTGGTCATAACCTATATCGATTTCCTTAACTAATCCCCCGATTAAGATATTAATCCTGTTATACGAGCTAATCTGTTTTAACAGGAAGTTGTTTGTTCAATAGCCAGAATCTGTTCATGCAGATCAAGAATTGCGAAACTGTCATTCATTATCGAACGATAATTGCTTTCGATCCGCAAATTTGATTCTTCAACCCAGACCCGGGCAGAATTGACTTTATCAGCGCTGGCACTCGCCGCAGCGAGGAACAGGGTAGAAATATATATATCGATTCCCATATCTACAATACGTTTGGCGATTAAATCGGTTAACTCGGCCTCTTTCCGCTCTTTAATATGTTCGATAGCTTTATTCATTTGGAGAATTGCTGCTTGCACCTGTTGTACCAGATCGCTCAGTTCAGCGGGAAACTCCCGCTCACTGAATTTTTCAAACAGCGGGTTAAGCGTTCCCGAGAGTAACCCACCGATAGCGCCTACGACCTGTAATTGGGACGTGCCCTCGTAGATACTGGTGATCCGGGCATCGCGGTAATAGCGCTCCATATCGTAATCTTTCATAAATCCGCTGCCACCGAGAACTTGGATACCATCGTAAGCTGTACTGTTGCATATTTCCGACAAGAAGTATTTCGCGAAGGGCGTCAGCACCCCCGCCAGCCGCTCATTAAATTTGGCCTGCTGCCGGAGTTGCGGATCGACAGCAGCACCAGTCTGTTTGGCTGCTTCGATCTGGCGTTGAGCCAGTTTAAACAAGTCAACTACTTTGGCGGTTTCATAAACCAGCAAACGCCCACCTTCAAGATTAACCTTCATTTTAACCAGCATTTCATAAACGGCAGGAAAAGTGATAATCGGTTTGTTGAATTGAATCCGTTTTTCGGCATATTCCCGCGCCATGCGATACACCGCTTCGGCAATACCCAGAGCCTGCGCCGCAACACCCAGGCGGGCTCCGTTCATGAGCGACATGATATATTTAATCAACCCGAACTTCCGTCTTCCGATCAGGTAGGCCGGCGTATAATCGAAAGTCATTTCGCAGGTAGGGGACCCATGAATACCAAGTTTTTCTTCGATGCGCCGAATACGGATGGTTTCATCCTTATGGCATACGAATAACGATAACCCGCGGGCGTCGCTGGTTCCTTCTTCGGAACGGGCCTGGACCAGCAGGACGTCACCATTGCCGTTGGTAATGAAACGCTTGACGCCATAGAGTTGCCAGATTCCGCTATCGTTGCCATCCTCCGGTGGTATGGCTTTCAGACGGACTGCCTGCAGATCGGAGCCAGCGTCGGGTTCGGTCAGAACCATCGCTCCTGTCCCGTCTCCCGAGGCCAGAATCGGCACAAATTCTGCTTTTTGCTCTGCACTGCCGAATTCCACAATGGTTTCGGCTATATCCTGTAAGCCGACCAGGTTCATTAACCCGGCATCAGCCCTCGAAACCATTTCCAATACCGCTGCTTTCACGACCTGAGGCATATTCAAGCCGCCAAATTCCCGTGGCAGGGATATTCCCATCAACTGGGCTTGTTTGAAGTCATGCAAATTTTCCTGTACCAGGGGATGATAGGTCACCTCGCCATTGGCACATACATTACCTTCTTTATCGATTTGTTGAGCCCGCGGGGCAATGTTGGTAGCACAGATTTCACCGGCCAGATCACAAACACGCAGGTAGTTATCAGTGGCATCGTCGCTATCGGTTGGAGCAAAATCATATTCATCGGATTCGGAATAATCTATTTCCAGAAGATCGGCCAGGGCCGGTAGATCTAATCGTTCCAGGTTAAATTTGATGTCGGGGTTGTCGGAATAGAAATTTGCCACGCTGTTTACTCCTTGGCCTTGTAAGACTTAATCATCATCGGTATTACCTGGTTCAGATCGCCGACGATTCCATAGTGGGCAATGTTAAAAATGGGTGCATCGGGATCGGTATTGATGGCGATAATTTTACCTGATTGATCCATTCCGGCTTGGTGTTGGACGCAGCCGGAAATACCGCAGGCGATATATAGCTTGGGCCGTACAGTGGTACCGGTTTGCCCCACTTGATGTTCAGCATCAATGTAGCCGTTATCCACTGCCGCCCGCGAGGCCCCCACCATTCCGCCCAGGGTTTCGGCCAGTTCATGAACGAGTTGAAATTGCTTTTTACCGCCAACTCCGGCACCACCGGCCACGATGATATCGGCACCGTTCAAATTGATCCGCCGCCGCCCTACGAGCCGGTCGATGAATTGATTGTGAAAATCGGATTCGCTTAGTTCTGATGGTAAATCGATTATTTGTCCCTGATGCTTGGGATTGGCCGTACCGAGCTTCATTACCCCTTCCCGCACCGTTGCCATCTGGGGCCGGTGATCGGGCGAAATAATGGTGGCGATGATATTACCGCCGAAGGCCGGCCTGATCTGAAATAAAATGTTTTTATATAATTTCTTTTTTGCCTTGTCTTCGTGATCCTGGATTTGCAGGTCAGTACAATCGGCCGTTAAGCCGGTTTTCAAGGAACTGGCAACCCGGGGAGCGAGATCCCGGCCGATGGGGGTAGCACCAAATAATACGATTTGAGGTTCAATCCGCCGGATCAGTTGGGCAGTCAATTTTGTGTAAGGCAGGGTCTCATAAAATTTCAGCCGGGAATCAGTAATTCTATAAAGCTGATCACAGCCATAAGAAAACGGTGAGTCGCTATCTTTATTTTCGCCATCACTAATCATTATAGCGCTGACTTCAACACCCAGTTCGTCAGCTAAATCCCGGGCTTTGCTGATTAATTCCAGGCTTACAGTGGCTATTTTGTTGTGATCTAGCTCGACATAAACCAGTATTCCGTTAGTTGTTATCTTGTTATCCAAAGGTGCGCTCCTCAATTAATTCGGCCATTAATTGCTTGATGCCCATTTCGGTTGGATCAATCTGACGGGTATCGGTGGCAGCGAAGACAACACTCTGCACTTTTTTTACTTTGGTGGGTGAGCCGCGCAGACCGATGTCGGCAGGGTCGGCATCCAGATCGGCGGCAGACCAGGTCTCGATCAGCAAACCGCGATTGGCGAGGCGTTCGCATTCGGCCACGATTGCCGGTAAGTCGCCCTTGCCTTTTTCAGCTTCGACTTCCAGCCGTGTCCGGGCACGCTTGAAACGCATCATCAGTTTTGCCCCATAGCTGCGGGGTTGATTGGCAGAAGCGGGAACAGTGATCAACAGAGGGAGTCCAGTTTCGATTTTTTCAGTGATTCGCCCCAAATTCCGCGACAACAGCACTCGATCATTGCGTATTTCATGAATTTTATGCACATAGGTAATCTGGTTTACTCCGATCTTATCCGCAACCTGGGGACCGATCTGGGCTGTGTCACCATCGATGGCCTGTCGACCACACAAGATCAGATCATAATCTCCGATCTTTTTGATAGCCTGTGCCAGGGTATACGAGGTGGCCAAAGTATCGGCGCCGGCAAAGGCCCGGTCGGTAACCAGAATACAGAGGTCGGCTCCACGGAAGAGGGTCTCACGCAGGATATTCGCGGCCCGGGGCGGACCCATGGTAATGACGGTAACAGTCCCGTTATAGCGATCTTTGATATCTAATGCCAGTTCGAGGGCATTCAGGTCTTCCGGATTGAAAATGGCCGGTAAGGCCGCCCGGTTTACCGTGCCATCGTCTTTCATTGCTTTGGCAGTGATATTTTTAGTATCGGGAACTTGTTTTACTAAAACAATTAAATTTATGCTCATGGTTTGGACGCAAAGCTATTCAAGGGTTAGAATGATTTCAATTGGTTTTTAAAAAAACGAATTTTCCGGGATATCCCAGAAAATTCGCAAACAGATGACGTAGAATATAGGGCGGGATAATATTTATTTTGAGAATATATTTGGAAGCGGAAATCTTATAATTGGGAGAGCTTCAATGGGTATGATTGAGTTTTTACAACAGTTTGATTTTGACTGGCTGATTCTTTCGATGAAAGCCATAACGATTTTAGGTAACGAGGAGTTTTATCTGCTGGTATTGCCAGTTTTAATCTGGTGCTGGCGAAAGAACAGCGTATTACCTCTGGTAATTCTGCTGTTACTGAATTTTTGGATAAATTATGAATTCAAAGAATTTTTTCATTTAGCCCGCCCTGAGGGAGTGAATCTAATCAGCGCGGTGCACTACAGATTTCCCAGCGGACACGCTCAGGGAGCCATGGTTCTATGGGGGTATCTGGCGTGGCTGCTGAACCGGCTAAATGGAAAACAGGTTTACGGCTGGTTTGGTTTAATTATCGTTTTTATTGGCCTATCGCGAATCTATCTGGGGGTGCATTTTCCCAGTGATGTAATTGGGGGCTGGAGTATTGGATTTGTAATCTTGTTTATTGGGATCCGGGTAGTGAAAATAGTTGAAGCCAGAAAATTGAAATTCCCGACAATACCAACGGCAATATTAATTGGGTTTGTGGGGCTAATGCTGGCGTTGTTGCGTCCGTCGGAAATTTCGGTCAGGGCAGGGGGAATGCTGGCGGGGCTGGTCGGGGGAATGTTGATTGAACTGGAATATCTGAAGAGTTCTTTGGCTGCCCGCTGGTGGCAACAAGCACTTAAAATAATTATTGGAGTTGCCGGAGTACTAATCCTTAAAATTGGAATAAAAATGATTTTACCGGAAATGCTGTGGGCGGATTGGTTGCGCTATGGCATAATCGGACTGTGGATGGGGTTAGGAGCCCCACTGGTTTTTGCTGGATTGCGGCTTAGAAAAAATTAAGAATCGATATTTGTGTTATCGGCCAGGGCGAGACGCTTTTTGATCAATTTGACTAATTCGTGATTTTCTTTGGTTGGAATGAGCTTAAAACAGGTCTCCGCCTCGGCCAGGGCATAATCAAACCAGCCTTTTTTGGTATAGACCAACGCGAGACTATAGTGGGCTTTTGCAAGGGCCGTAAATTCGTTTCTGGTTAATTCAATGGATGATGTTGGCAGCAATCGAATAACTTCACGATATTCTAAAACAGCTTCGTCTATTAAGCCTTTTTGAAAATACCAGTTTCCCAGCTTCAAATGCCTTTGGGGATCATCTTTACAGCCCACAAAAAGCAGCACCGCTGCGAAAAGTACAATGAAATAGTTAGATTTTCTTATCATCAGATTCATGAAATGCAGGTTTAATTTCCAAGCAACCCGGCCTAAATGCAAGGAATAATTAATATTCGAGAATATTTAAAAATTATTCCCGGTGAAAATTGATTTGAAAATGAGTAAATCATTACCAGAATATGACAAAGGATTATCTCAATTCACATGTTTTGGATCACGCACTAAAAATAGCATTGCTATAATACTGATACTAATAAAGATTCCGATTCCAGTGAGAATACTGGGAATTTCAACAAAATGGAGCAGACTTCCGGCGATCATTATGGCAATAAATGTAAAGGGAGCCAGAGAAGTGTCAATCAATGCCATATACGTTTTACTGTCGCCATTACCGGCAAAACTGTACACTAAGCTCAATGAAGACGGGAAAAAAGACCCCTGCCCGGCGCCGAGAAACAGGAAAATGACATAGACCCACCACATATTCTGGGCGAACAGCGCTACGATCAAAGCAGTTAAATGCAGGAGGAGCGAGATTGTCAGAGCCTTTTTATGTCCGTAACGATCACCGATTCTACCGCCAAAATAACTGGCGAGTCCGAAAGCTACGGTAGTTAGAGCGGTAAATATCCCGGCTTCACTTACATCGTAGTCGAACAGATCTTTGGCATAGATCGCATATAGGCTCATGGCCGGAAAATTAGCCGTGAAAAATATTCGGCTGAAGATGTAACGGCGGAAATTTTTCTGTTTCTTGATAATTGAGAGAGTTTGTTTCAAGAATTGTCGGACTGTTTTATGGGGCTGTAGCTCAGTGGGCTCGGCTACTTTATAGAAAAAGAAAACGATTGTACCAATAACCAAGGACGCAAATGTAATCAGAAATCCCCAACCGAAATTGCTCGGGAAGATTGAACCGGCGAGTAACTGACGCGATAGCAAACCCCCGATAAACCCACCCAGACTATTAAAAGCAAACGATATCCCAAAGAAGGTTCCCCGGCTTTCCGCCAGAGAGACGTGTTTGAGGAAATCAGCCCAGATCGGAATAATCATGCCGATTGCAAGGCCGTAAAGAATGAAACAGATGTAATAGAACACCCAGGCGGAAGGCCCAGTTGGAGCCAGAAAGGCAAAAGTGAATCCGGCAATGAAAATCGGTGGCCAGACTAAAGTGTGAACACCGATAGCAGCCATCTTGATGTTGCGGATATTCCGTCCCATAATTGCACTTACTAATTGTGGGACTGCAATCAATATGCTAAATAGTCCAGCCACGGAAATTATTACGCCATTTGGGGCTCCCAGCATGCTAAGAAAAAGCGGAATAACCGCATAGGCATTGTGAAAGGCAATGCCGAATCCCCAGGATGCTTCGTGAACGCAATTCAGCGCCAGGTTGCGCTTGTTGTTAGATGTCAGAAAATCAGGAATGTTAATTATCCGTTTATTTGCGTTTCAGTCGCGATATTTTAATGATTGCCACTAGCAGCACAACCGCACTGGTAAATTGAACGGCAGTCAGGGTACTGTCGTTAATCAGATAATCAAAAATTATTGCCGAGGCGGGAAAGCACAGTTCGCAAATTGTGGCAATTGAGGCGCGAATTCGCTTTAAACCGAAATAGTACAAGAAGATGGCACCCGACCCGGTCGTAAAAGCGATTATCAGGAATATGATCCAGTTGGTTGGCGTGACAGCGCTGAAGTGATTCAAATTGCCGGATAGAGTTAAGAATACCAGCATTATAATACTGGTAATTCCAAAGCGGTAAAATGTTGCCGTTGTAAAATTATAGGTAATTAAAATTTTACGCCCAAGAACTGTAGCGCTGCCGAAAGAAGCGGCTGCAATTATAGCCCAGACGGCCGCTTGTGCTGTGTTTGCTCCAGCTTGAAGGTTCGGCAGGGAGAAGCCAAAAGTGAGAAAATAACCGGCTATAATTGCTACGGCAGCCCAGACAACAAACCGATAACGAATTTTCTCCTTCAACAGAATTGCAGCCAGGAAAATAGCAAATACCGGTTGCAGCTTCTGAAGCAGCACCACAACGGTAAGATGCTGAAAATTGACCAGGAATAGAGCCTTGACTATTGCCAGAGTGCCCAGCGCCCCGCCAAAGAAGGCAACTAATCCAAAAATAATCCAATCACCGGGAGGAATCCTGGACAGATTGGCATATTCCCGGAAAAGAATCGGTTGCATCAGCACGAACGGTATCAGGTGCAACAGCAGCACAACAAAACCGGTATTTAAATTATATAACCGTGGTGTCAGCACAACGCCATCCAAACCCCATAAAACAGCCGCTATGCAGACAGCGCCGGCGCCAATTAGTTTTGTTTTTTCAGGAACAGCCATAATTTGAAAGCTTTCAGGTTAATTTTTCATTTAATTAAAGCGGAAAATTACAATCACCAGCCGCTATAAAACAGAACCGGTGGGTTCATAAAGTCAATTTGTTATATATTTCTGACCATGAACACAGCATTAAAGCGTACTCTGGGAATGTGGGATCTGGTTTTTATGAATATTGTGGCCATAATCGGACTGCGCTGGCTATTGACTGCCGCCCGCACCGGTTACAGCAGTTTGATATTATGGACATTAGCCCTGTTAGTCTTTTTTATCCCGCAAGGGTACGCAATTTATAGTTTGTCTAAAAAGTTTCCCCAGGAAGGTGGTATTTATGTCTGGGCGCGGGAAATTTTTGGACCTCACCATGGATTTATTGCCGGTTGGTGTTACTGGATCAACAATCTGATTTATTATCCGGCCTTGTTGATGTTTCTGGCTGGTAATGCCCTGTTTATTTTTGGCAGCAGCTACGTTCATTTGGCAGATAGTAAACTATACATAGCCTTGTTTTCGTTAATTATGTTGTGGTTGGTAATTATCATTAATATCCGTGGTATGTCACTGGGTAAGTGGATTCACAATTTTGGCGGTATCGGCGTGTGGATTCCAATTGGACTATTAATCGTTCTGGCTTTCGCCTACTTGCTCCGGGAGGGTCCGGCGGAGCCCTTCCGGATAGCTGATCTGCTGCCGGATTTGGGAAAAACAGCAACCTGGTCATTCTGGGCAACCATGTGTTTCGGATTTGCCGGACTGGAGCTGATGTCGCTGTTAGGCGACGAGATCAAGAATCCGCTGAAAAATATTCCACGGGCGATCGTGATTTCAGGGGTGGCGATTACAGCCGTTTACATCCTGGGCACATTCTCCTTGTTGGTTGCCATGCCAAAAGATGAAATTGGATTGTTGGCCGGTATAGTTCAGTCGATTGGAGCTCTGGGGCAGCATTTCAACCTGGCCTGGGTTGGTATCGTGGCCGCCCTGTTTATCACTTTATCTGGAGTAGGTGGTGTCAGCGCCTGGATTGCCGGGGTTGCCCGGGTACCTTTTGTAATCGGCCTGGATCGCTATCTACCATCAGCGCTGGGGAAATTACATCCCCGCTGGAAGACACCCCACATCTCATTACTGGTACAGGGTGGGCTGACAACATTGTTTATCATATTCAGCGTAGCCGGATCTACCATTGAAGAGGCCTATTTGATTTTGCTGGACGCGGAAATCGTACTCTATTTTATTCCTTACCTGTACATGTTTGCTGCTGCGTACAAATTAAACCACGATGACTGGCGCGGAAGATTGTCGGGTATCTTAGGTTTTACAGCTACTGCACTGGCAATGATATTTGCGTTTATTCCACCGGAAGGTGTTAACGCGCTCATATTTGAGGCTAAGATGCTGGCGGTTACAATCGGCTTTGTGGGTGTGGGCTTATTTATATATTGGCGACGAAAGCCCTCTAACGTCAATTGACAATCGAAGGAATTAGTTACGCCGATTTTTTCGGGGTTTTCTCTTAGACTCGGTATCAGATTTATCCAGCAGCTTTTGCAATTTATCTTTATCGCCAGCATCCATATTCAGATTATCAAAATTGATATCTTCCACTTTAAAATCATCACCCAACTGTTTTTGCAATTCTTTCAACATGGCACTTTCATCTGATCCCATAAATTGTTGAAACATGTTAATCTGGGCCGGATCAATATTCCCCGTGGAAAGCTTGTTGAATGTACCAGCGGTTGGAAAAGCATCCTGAATTTTAGTGGCGAAATTGTCAGAGCCAGGGATCAGTTTGGCAATCGAATTATAAACCTGAGGTGCAAATCCCTGGAGATTTTTATAGATGGCCGAATTGTGTTTAGTTTCTTTTACAAATGATATACTGTCGGGGAGAAACATGAACAGCGGTAAAAAGGCGCTGATAACTAAAGCACCTTTTATGGAACCTAAAAGCAAACACCCCTATTACGGCCAGGGCGGCAATATCAAAAACTGTTAGATTCATAGCAGGTCCATTGTTTTTATTAAATTACTATCGGGCGAGGAGACATTAAACGATTATTTTTTCAGCTGATTTTGGATTGACTAAATTATTATTTGATTAATAAAGGCAGCAACGGCAATCACTCCGCATGCACCACGAATAAAGGTCCGACGTTTAAGATAATTTTGTTTTTCAGACAGAATTTTTTCAATTTCATTCCAATTCATGTCCAAGGTTATCTCGTCGCCAGCCTGGACAAATACTTTTTTTGTCCCCGTTTCGATTGCTTTAATATCAAAAGCTAAGGTTTTTGCAGTAGAGCTAGACATCATAACGGAAATTATTCCCCAATTAGCGGCATTTTTCTGAACTTCCACCTCATATAGACGATTTGTTTTCAGGCGATATTCAGGTGAATAGAAGCTGATTTCATGGGTGCCTGGAAACAATTGAATCGGCTCAGTCATGGGAGTTTTACTGGCCAGGCCTCCATTGATGTAGATTTCCAAGTTAGACTGATCGCAATTGATAGTCATTTGACCCAACACAGGACTATTATTTGTACCAGCTACAGGGACTAAATTGGCTTCTACAATATTGGTTTCATTTTGATTTATCAAGATGGACTGTACCCAGTTACTGTATCCGGCCTGGGACACACGGACGCCCATTTTTTCCAAGGCGGTGTTTATTTTAAGGGGAGTATTACCGGAAAAAATTTCGTCAAGATATACTTTTGCTCCGGCCGGGTTACTGGTAACATACAGAACAGTTTCTTTTTCATTAGCTAAGCTGCCAGTAGTGACACGGGTGGTTAATTCCCTAATGAGCCGTGGAAGCTCTTCCAATTTGCCGACATAGTCAATCGATTCCAATACCTCGATTTCTCCTGTGGTAATATCGGTAATCTGTAAGTCGACGATGAACAGCTCACCGAGTTTACTGATACTGCCGGACAGGATTTTCTGAACGCCCAAGAGGCGTCCTACTTCAACGACGCATTCCGTGGTGGTACACCCGCTCTGCTGCAGACCCTGTTCTGACAGGATGTCATCCATCAGGTTGCGCTCGACCACGCGGAACAGTTTGGATTTGATTAATTCCTTGCGCACCACATTGGCCAGGGTCTGGACTGCAGGGGCTTCGACACCGGCGGCTTCAAATTCAAGGACAGCGATAGTGAGGGCTGGTTGTTGTGCGGATGAAATTGATAATAGTAATAATGGCAACCACAGCAGCAGTCTTAATTTGGTTCCGAGGTGGTTTGTATTTGGTCGATTGTCAGACATCTTTATACTAGTTTAAACGAGTATGTGCCAATTTTAGAGGCCATATTAGGGCTTTATTTCAACACCATTAGTTTTCGGGTTATCGTTTGATCACCGGCTTGCAAACGATAAAAATATATTCCGCTGGCAACAGCGGTAGCAGCCCAGTTGACTTCCCAGACCCCCGGCCCCCGAATATCATCCGTTAAAACGGCCACTTCCCGGCCCATTACATCATAGATGGTCAATCGCACACCGGTTCGTCCCGGCAGCTCATAACGGATAGTCGTTACCGGATTGAAAGGATTGGGGTAGTTCTGGTGCAGGGTGAGCGATTGCGGTAACAGGCCCTGGCCTGCATCAATTTCTACAAATGCTGATTCTATGGCACCCATATCGGGATTATAGCTATAATAATTTTCCGGCGGCAAATTTATGAGGGTGTCGAGGTACCAAGCATAGAAAGCTGTCCCGGCATCTATGCAGGGTGAAATGTCTTGTAGCTGATAATTGGAAGCGCCGGGATTGAAGAAATAGGGGTTCGCCATAATATTGCCATCTAATTCAATGACGCTGTTGTTATTGGATTGAATAGCACCTGCACCACCCATAATATCATTATAAGCTAGAATCAAGACACTGGTTGGCAAAGTTTCTGAGAATCTGATTTCCTGGGGACCATCATGCCATAAAATAGAATTAACTACTGTCAGATTTGATGAAACGACATAAATACCACCACCATTTTCCGTGGCTGAATTTTCACTGATGGTAACATTCTGCAAGCGCAGATCAGAATCGAGACAATAAATACCACCACCCGCATTATTAGAATTACGAGCCCTGTTCTCGACAATCAGCGTGTTTGACAGGGTGGAGTTGGTGGACTGGAAGTATAACCCGCCCCCCATACGACCCTGATTGCCCCGCAGTGTCAGATTGTTGATTGTTACATCCGAATATAATGCTGCCAGCCCACCACCGTAATTGGTCGCCTGACAATCAGTAATCGTGATATTAGATAATACCGGATTGGAGTAATTGCTGGAAATACCACCACCCTGCGAGGCCAACCCACCGGTGATGGTCAGGTTCTCGATGGTATTATCAACTGAAATATCGCATATCAGGGCTGATCCCTGTTGTTCCGGGTCTAAGATCACACCAGGTTCGGACTCACCTGTCAGGCTAATATAACTGTTAAGATGAATGGGGAATTGCTCACCGGTAGCAGAAGGGCTGTAATAACCATCGGCCAGGAAAATTTTATGCGGTGATTGATAGCCGGCCAGTAATTTGGCAATTGCAAACGAAATTGTCCGGAGTGGCTCATCCGGGGTGAGACCGCTGCTGGTATTAGCGCCCTGTGGGCTTACATAAAGATCAGCCTGGACCTGGTACACAATCGCGTTGAGAATATTAAAATTAAATTGATTGCTTGGGTAGGCGTGGTAATTAGCCGGCAGCAGGACGGTAAATGTATCAACAATTACCGCAATGGGAAAAAAGTTGGTGCTAGCCACATCATTGCCCAATGAGCCAGAAAGATTACTGTGAATATTGCAGCGGTTAGTATAATCCATAACCGGGTTGGCATAAAAGGCACAGTACATTCCACCACCCTGATGGACAGCGTTGTTTTCGACAATGGATACATTTGCTAACTGCGGATTGGAAAAAGTAGTCATGAAAAGTCCGCCGCCATTACCACTGGCATAATTATCACGGATTGATATATTAGTAAGAACCGGGCTTGATTCGGTACAGTAAATACCACCGCCATCTACTGCCTGATTGCCAGTTATTGACAGATTTGTGAATTCCGGGTCAGACTGGTTACAATAAATACCGCCGCCGTATTCAGCGGCACCGTTGATAATTGTACAATTGGATAATGAATTTCCCCGGCTCTGATTAAATACAAATGAGCTCGTCTGATTTTCACCATCGATGATAACCCCACCAGTAGTTTCACCAGCTAGCCCGATATAATCGTCTAGTTCGATTGGGAAGTATTCGCCGGTAATAGCCCTGCTGTAAATCCCGTTGGCTAAGTGAATTATCTGAGGATTAGCACTATCTGCCAGCATAATGGACTGGGCAAACAAAATTGTTTTAAGCGGCTCAGCGGCAGATATTCCACTGTTAGCATTATTTCCATCGGGGCTGATATACAAATCGTCCTGTACTTGCTGTACTTTGCCGTTAAGAATATCAAAACTGAATAGATCGTGAGGTATAACATGGTAAAGTCCGGGATCTACAACGGTAAATGTATCCAAAATAACCGGGAAGATGGATGAATTGTCAACTGTGATATCGTTGCCAATCGGAAGAGAAGTATTAAAGTAAATACTCGAGCGGTTATTATTATTGAGGTAAAGGGAAGAGTTGTTGTTACAGCAGATACCACCACCCCGGTTGCCGGCCGAATTATCGGACACGATTGTACCGGAAAGACCCGCATGGGAATAATCAGTACAATAAATACCACCACCATTATTAACGGCCGAATTGCCATTAATAGTGGTATTAATAAAATGTGGCTGAGAAATGCTGACGATATAAACCCCACCGCCATCGTTTTGAGCGCTATTGTTTAATATCTCAAACTGATCAAGGGTGGGGTCGGATTGAAAACAAAACAACCCACCGCCATTATTAGCCTGGTTATTGATTAGGCTGGTTCCGGTCATTTGAACCGCGGAATTGGCAATCAGCAACCCACCCCCGCCGTGACCGGCCTGATTATCAGCTATCATCAATTCCTGAGATTGAAATTGCGACCATGCGCAAAAAATTCCACCGCCCATGTTTAAGGCATTGTTTAATACAACCGCTAAATCCGATAATGCTGGAGAAGAATGGAATAACATCATTCCCCCACCAACCGCAGCGTTGTTTCCGGATATTGATACATTCTCAATTATGGGATCCGAGAAACGGCAGGCAATACCCCCTCCCTGCGCCCCCACATTGCCAGTAATATTCAAATACGCTAGGCGGGGACTGGAAGCTGTATCACAGATTATGCCCCCGGCCGAGAATCCGGGATAGGCAATCTGACCGAGACCATTTGTGATGGTAAGACCAACCAGAGCAGCGGTTGTGTCTTCGCCACTGTTAAATGTGACTGTAGTACCATTGCTGTTCCCGTCAAGGATTGTCTGACTGATATAAGTGGTGTCGCCGGTAGTGAGAAAGAGGCTGCCCACCACAATATTATTTCCATTAAAATTTAGATTTTCCTGATATACCCCGGGATGCATTAATATAGTATCTCCGGGAGTGGCGGCGTCAATCCAATTTTGAATTAAGCTACCATCTGCCGGTATGTTGATTATGGCGGCCGGGAGCCGAAAAATGGATAACAGCAACAAGACAAAATAGAAATATTGTCTATTTGAGCAATAGAATCTTTCTGGTCTGAGTGAACTTTGCATGGCTTAATCGGACAAAATATATTCCACTTGATAGATGCGATGCATCCCATTTTATTTTATGTTGTCCGGCAGCAGCAGGCTGATTTAGTCTCCATTATTTAATTTATATTTATACACAGCTGATCCATCGCTAATAAAAAAATCAGAAGAAAAACACAAATTTTAACGGTTGTTCGTTGATTAATTGACGTTACAATGATCACTTCAACACCACCAGTTTTCGGGTAATCGCTTGACCTCCGGTTTGCAGGCGATAAAAATAAATCCCGCTGGCGGTATTTGTAGCATCCCATT
The DNA here is from genome assembly GCA_964539785.1 of uncultured bacterium. Lineage (GTDB taxonomy): Bacteria > Fidelibacterota > Marinisomatia > Marinisomatales > TCS56 > JABMPO01. The sequence continues at coordinate 52,742 of CAZIJQ010000001.1, forward strand.
TCACTGATTTGAATCCAGCATCCTGAGTTTCTGATACCAGCGTGGTTATCTCCCTACCCAGCAGGTCAAAGATCGTAATCTGGACATCTGATCGCTGGGGTAGTTCATAGTTGATCGTGGTCGTTGGGTTGAATGGATTGGGGTGATTTTGATGTATCTGTACAGCGGTAGGCAGTGAAAATTCTGATTCCACATCAACAGCTGTATATTCAATAGCTAGTTCAAAATTGAAAACCCAATGGCGAATGTGCCAGCCAGCACTGCCAGAGGGACCCCCACAAACGCCATAGAATTTCAAACCCACCCAGGGATCGTTCAATCCCAACGAATCTGCATCGGCATACCAGAAAGCAGGTGAATCATCACCTGTTCCAGCACCAGAGAAAAAAACCAGAATACCTATCCATGTACCTTGTACTACAATTGGTTCGGTGCCATAATCTGCAGTGGCGATCCAGTTATCAAGGATTTCGGTGTCATCAGCCGGATTATTACTAGGATTAAGCGTTGGGGCAATGAAACCATCGGGCCAGATCAGCCCCTGTAAAGGTAAAACCGTGTATCCAGGGCTATCTACCGGCTCACCTAAGGGATCGACAGCATAATCAGCAACAGACGATACACCAATGGAACATTCAGGGGCTGTTCCTGGTGGAGTGTAAACGTATCCATCAAAGAACATAGCTCCTGATTCAGGTATCATATCGTAACCACCAATCCATCCCTGCCCATCAACTGTGGTCTGTGGATAGCGAATCGGATCTTCATTAGCATCAAGGCCATGAGGATAGGCCAATTCATAAAGCCCGACTGTCAGCTCCGGATCACCAGTACTCCATAGAGCTATCGGGACATTTACACCCTTGATAATACCGTCAGCAGGCATTTGGAATGCAACGATCATTGCATCACCAGGATTTTGAATGAAAGCCGAATTCCAAGTGTTTGAATGTGACAAGGTATCGGCCACATCACGATGATTGAAGGCCTTTATTCTTGTAACCTGGTTACCTGACCGGATATCAGGATCGATTACCTGGGCTGACGAAAAGGATAATACCAGTAGTGTTATTAACCGTTTCACTTTCTATTAGGAAGTATTTCCGGTTAGTTTTTTTCAAGTTAAGGAAGCTAGTTTTCATTTCTAAAGTTCTGCTTCTTTCTGTTTAGATTTTAAGGCAGGATGGTACTGGTATACAAGCTTGCAATACTGGATAATGGTATTCTTGGATTTACCAGATATCCGTACCATCTCCATGAGATTAAAACCCTTTTCCCTCATCATCTTTACATTCTTGTACGTTCTCAAGTACCGTCCCACCGATTCAATGGTATGGTTGGTAAGACGTGCTATATCCGGATCTGGATAGCCTTGCTCATGCAGGTTCACGATCGGTGCCTTATGTGTAGGTCGGCTGCCCTGATCAAGGATAAGCCCTTTTGTTGGCAGGATGTCATCGTGCGTCTCATGATAAACTTTAAGGTAACATCCAATGGCATGCAAGCTCCGGTTCATCAACACCGCCAGCTCAGCACCCGTGAGTAAACCACCCTGCTTATAGGCGCTCTTGACCAGCCGGGACATTGTGGCCACATCACGCTCCGTTTGTTTTTTGTAATTACCAATTTTCTTCCCTCTATGATAGTGAATTTGCATCCGACAATCAACATCTTCAGGCGTGACCAGGGGCAGGATCACTGTTTTAACTTGTTGGTCCTCAATCTTTGTACCATAACTGGGTTTTTTCTCTGTGGCAGCTGTGGTCTGCCACACGATGCTACCACAGCCTACTTGGCTGGTGTCCGGGTAATATTCCTTGTGCAACGCAACGATGTCATCGGCCATCATCTGTATGACCTTGTGGCTGCCCACCAACTTGTAGTTGTGCTCAATCAGGTGGATGACACTATTGCGGAAACTGCGCTTCGGGATGGACGCAAAGCGACTCTTATACTCTGCTTTCATGGCTGCACCAACTTCTTTTTTTTAGCTGGATACAGCACTTGTAACTGATCCATCAGTTCAATGTAGACCGTGGGCCAGTGATCCCCCAGCTTGTATTTATTGAACAGTACCAGATACTCTTTGGTCAAACGCTCACTGCAGCCCAGCAAGTGGCTGATCTCAGATAATTTGAGCCCCTTGTTCAACATGATTAACAGTCTGCCAAAGGTACTAACATAACGCTTGATAGCATGTGCGCTGTGGCGGGTCTTCTGCATGATCTCATGGTAGGTCATACCAGACAGGTATAAGTCAATGATATGGGTCTTGTGACTCACCCCCGGACCAATGTCCTGATCGTTTCCCCGGGTATGAATAGTGTTGCCATCACGCTGTAAAATCTGCATGTCCTTGCGTATCGTGCGGCTGGATACCTGCAACATTCTCCCCAAATCCTCCTGGGTTAAAAGTCCTCCCTGAAGATATGCTTCCTCGGTCAATCGTAGGATCTTCAACTGCCGTAGGGCCTCAGAACCCTGATCCCGTAATACGTTCAGATCATCTACACCATTATCCAAGTTCAGCTCAACCTCCAATAAATCCTGTTCCTTCAAAGGCTTGCCATGCCGGGCTTTTTGAGAGGCACAAATGAATCGGATTAGGCCTACATTGGAGGGCGCTTCTCCAAACAAACAGCGCTGTGCTAAATCCAGAACTCCCTGGCTCTCTGCTGGGGATAACTCAAACTCTTTCCGCAAACTGTTGATGAACACCTGCTCGTGGGTCTTCTCCATACTACGGTCATAGGAACTCTTGTAAGTGTGATACATCGATACCTCCGGTCTAAAGTAAATTGGCTTCCGGTTGCCTAACTAAATTTAGACACCCGAAAGCCACTACTTTGGGTATACCTACCGGAAGTACTTCCTTATTTCAACAAAACCATCTTCCTGGTCTGGACGTATTCTCCCGCCCGTATCTGATAGAAATACATCCCGCTTGGAACGTTGGTTGCATCCCATTGGATGGATTGGTGTCCTGCCTCCTGCGTCTCTGACACTAACGTGGTTACCTTCCTGCCAAGCAGATCGTAAATTGATAATCTGTACATCTGACCTTTGCGGCAGTTCATAATTAATTGTAGTTGTTGGATTGAAGGGATTGGGGTAGTTGCCCTTGAGCACAAATTCCTGCAGCATTGCTCCTGTTCTATCATCCACACTTAATTCAGCACCGGCCCAGTCCAGAGCCAGGCGGAAGGGGCTGACATTGTAATTAAAATAATCCCAGGCACCGACCCAGTAGTCGGTTGTGGTACTTGTGCTGTAATCCCGGGCATACAAGCTCATGATATCGAAACCAAAATAGGCTGCCTTACTGGAGCCATAAGTACCGTAGATAGCAGTTGTGTAGAGTGTTGTTCCATCATCTGTCCCAGTAGTTGTATCGACCTCACCATCGTGACCTTCAAAGGCAATAATCGCACCGGTTCCGCCATCAATTCCGTCTAACAAGTTGGTATGTTGGGGGTCATATTCAGGATCATAATCCAGAACAGCATTGCTGTCTGCCAGGAAGGTCGCCATTGGTCCGCTGACATTATCACCGGCAATTGGGAATAACCTTGATATATCCCCACCATTAATATCCGGGTAATAATGAGCGATACCTATATCTTCAGCAAAGTCACCAGCCGGAATATCCATACTCTCGGACGGCCAGCCGTATCTGGCGCCCAGCCATTCATCACCCTCAACAACGTATATTTTATTACCGCTTGCAAACCAGGGCTGCAGAATTGTATCGGAATTGAACTCCGGAAATCCCTGGGATGTTATTTCCAGTATCACATCATAATAATCTACAATTTCGTTAGTAATATTGCCCCAGCTTGCATCCCAGACATCCAACGCGTCGGTACCCCATTCATAGTACAGATACGGTACATACATAACATTCCCGTACAGTGGATCAGTATTGTTGAAGCACAGCCCGTGGCCGGCTATAGCCTGAAAAATGTAATAAGATGTGGTGGGCGATGTCATTGAATGTCCACCTACGTCTGTTGCTTTAACCCACCAGTAGACAGTCGTACCGGGTTCCTGTCCTGGTATTTCGCCACTCCAGGTGCCATCAAGGGAAGTGCCAGAAGTCAAAGATAAGGGAATTTCATTAACTTCTGCTGTTGTGGAATCGAGTTGAAATAAAACTGATACACTGTCTATACCTGCTGCACCACCGGAAGGATTGTTGTCAGCAATATCTACATCCACATGGCGGGGTTCAGTTGATGCTGTCGTAAGCAAACGTGTTATATCGCCGAACCGTGGACGAGGACAACTAGGGAACAACACAGCCAGCTCAAAATTAAACACCCAGTGGCGGATATGCCAGCCGCCGCTGCCGGAGGTTCCTCCGCAACCGCCATAGAATTTTAATGCTACTCAGGGATCATTAAATCCTAGAGGATCGGCATCCGCATACCAGAAAGCAGTGGGTTCATCATCACCACCGCCGGCTCCGGAAAAATAGACCAGCACGCCTACCCATGTGCCTGCTCCAACAACCGGCTCTGTGCCATACGCTGATGTGGCAATCCAATTATCCTGGACTTCATCTGAATTACCCGGGTTGTTGATCGGATCAAGGGTAGCGGCAGTGAACCCATCGGGCCAGATCAGGCCCTGCCATGGAATTCCAGGAGGTCCGGATGGAGAATCTACCTGACCGAGTGGATCGGCGGCGTAATTGGCAACCGGTGTCGCACCAGAGGAGCATACGGGTGCTGTTCCAGATGGAGTATAGACATTTCCATCAAATACCATCCCACCTGAATCCGGTATCATATCGTAACCGCCAATCCAGCCCTGTCCATCGACCGTGGTTTGTGGATAGGAAATATAGTTGCCAGCGCTATCAAGTCCGTAGGGATAGGTCAATTCATACAGGGCTACCGTCAATTGCTGGTCGCCGGTACCCCATTCGTTAACGGGTACGTTTACGCCCTTGATGTAACCATCGACCGGCATCTGAAACGCCACAATCATGGCATCGCCAGGGGACTGAATGAAAGCTGAATTCCAGGTATCGGAATAGGACATGGTATCAGCTACATCACGCTGGTGATTGTTTACTCGAATCCGATTCACCCGTCCGCCGGGGCGGATATCAGGATCAATGATCTGGGTTTGGAAAAATGATTGTCCGGTGTTTTTTTCTAGAGTAGGTAGTATATGCGTGGTTTCCTGCCCCTCCACTATCATGACAGAAAACAGAATAAGCCCAAAAATGTTAAGAACATAACCCATATTTACACCAATGTTGTAGCCAGAATTGTTATAATGTACAATAAAACAACGGTAAAGAAAAGAAAATCAGGTCGAGCTGCGGAACGGAATAATCAGGCCATACCGCCGAAACCGGCCAGGTGGGCGGTATCTATGCCAAACGAGCGCGCGGCGGCATTCCACATTTTGGCATCCGGTGTATCATAAATGAAATCCATTTCCACCGATTGCACCAGCCAGTCACCGTTTTCGATTTCACGCTCCAGTTGATTTTTACCCCAGCCGGCGTGTCCCAACATCAACCGGAAACGGTTGGGACCCTTATTATTACGAATATCGCGAATGATTATTTTACTGCTGGTAATGGACAATTGGTCGGAAACCGGCTGCGTGTCTTCCAGTTTGTATTCGGCCGAGTGCAGAACGATTCCGCGTTCCAGCATGACCGGACCGCCAAAATACACTTTGGGAACCGCTACCAGGAATTCATTTTCTTCCGTTTCCGGAGCGAAGATTTCCTTCAGGTCGGCTTCACCCAGCGGCTTGTTGATCACCAGGCCCATGGCACCTTCTTTATCATGCTCGCAAAGATAGACTACCGAGCGTCCGAAATAGGGGTCGGTCAGTTGGGGCATGGATATGAGGATGTGATTTTTCAACGATGCCATACCGCAAATTATAGCCCTATTCCGTTATGTCCAATGATTGATATGATTCACCAACAATTTTATTGAGCCGGAAAACCGTATAAAAGGCGTACAAAACAGTAAATATTTATTTAAATCCCCGTGTTGCACTGGTAAATTCTGGGATGATCTGGCCACAATCACGCCGCCGTTGCCACCAATTTGCCTACCCGAAAATCAGGAAATCTCAAGAATGACCAAACCAGCCGACCGCATAATTATCAAGGGGGCGCGTCAGCATAATCTGAAAAATATTGATGTAGAAATACTCCGCGATAAACTGGTGGTTATTACCGGTCTATCCGGCTCGGGAAAATCTTCACTGGCATTTGATACCATCTACGCCGAAGGCCAACGGCGCTACGTAGAATCGTTGTCATCTTATGCCCGCCAGTTTCTGGGGTTGATGGAAAAGCCGGATATGGATTATATCGAAGGCCTGTCACCGGCAATTTCCATTGAGCAAAAAGCCACCATGCGTAACCCTCGTTCGACCGTGGGAACAGTAACGGAAATCTATGATTATTTAAGACTACTCTATGCCCATATCGGTAAGCCCCATTGCTGGGTCTGTGGTAAGCCGATTCAAAAGCAGACCGTACAGCAAATCGTCGATACGGTGGCAGAATTTGAGCTGGAAAAACGAATCTATGTCCTGGCGCCGGTGGTGCGCAGTCGCAAAGGTGCCTATAAAGGTGTATTTGAGGAAATCAAACGGGAAGGCTTTTTACGGGTCAGGGTGGATGGCAAAATTCGTACTCTGGATCAACCGATTGAGCTTGAAAAGAATAAAAAGCACGATATCGAAGTGGTTGTCGATCGCCTGGTACTGGCCGATGATTTTAAAGAGCGCCTCACCGAGTCGGTGGAACTGGCACTGAAGATTGGTTCGGGGCTGGTGATAATTCATGAATTGCCCAAAACCGATCACATGTTCAGTGAAAACTACGCCTGCCTGGATCATCCGGAAGCCTCTCTGCCGGAAATGGAACCGCGCCTGTTTTCGTTTAACACCCCCCAGGGTGCCTGTCCCAAATGCAGCGGACTTGGATTTCACATGGAAATTGACCCTGACCTGGTGGTGCCCGATCGTGGTAAATCGCTTATTCAGGGCGCCGTGGTACCCCTTGGTGAACAGCCCCGCGGTAATTGGTACGGCAGCATACTTAAAAGCCTGGCGCAACATTATAAATTCAAATTCACTACTCCCTGGTTCAAGCTTGATTCGGCTGTGCGCGAAATGCTGTTGTTCGGTACCGGTTCAAAAAAAATGAAAATGCATTATTCCTCTGATCGCTGGACCGGGGTCTATGAAGGTGGCTGGGAAGGCGCAATTCCCAATCTTAAACGGCGTTACAAACAAACTTCCTCCAGCGGAATTCGGGAATGGATCGAGCAGTTTATGCGGATGCAGCCCTGCCAGGATTGCGAAGGCACTCGCCTGAAGCCCGAAAGCCGGGCGGTGACGATTGCCGATCATAATCTGGGACAGATATCCCGGCTGTCGATCAGGGATATCAGGCATTTTTTCGAGGGATTGCAGCTGGGTAAAAATGAAGCGATCATAGCCCAGCAGATTCTGAAAGAAGTCAGTGAGCGCCTAAGTTTTCTGGTGGATGTGGGTTTGGATTACCTGACACTCGATCGCACAGCCACAACTTTGTCCGGCGGTGAGTCCCAGCGGATTCGCCTCGCTACCCAGATCGGCTCCCAATTGATGGGCGTGCTCTATATTCTTGATGAACCATCAATCGGTCTGCATTCGCGTGACAACCAGCGCCTGTTGAATACTTTGATGAAATTAAGAGATATCGGGAACTCAATTTTAGTGGTTGAGCACGACCGGGAAACAATCAAATCGGCGGACCAGGTCATTGACCTGGGGCCCGGAGCAGGCGAACGGGGCGGCGAGATTGTATTTAGTGGTACGCCACAGGAATTACTGGCTGATGGCAATTCCATTACCGGTCAGTATTTATCCGGTAAAAAGGTTATTCCGGTTCCGGGTGAGCGTCGACCGGGATTTGGAAAACAGCTGATTCTGAAAGGCTGCCGTGGCAACAATCTCAAAAATATTAATGTTGAATTTCCCATGGGAAAATTCATAGTTGTTACTGGTGTATCCGGGAGCGGTAAGAGTACATTGGTCAATGAAACCTTGTATCCGATTCTGGCCCGTGATCTTCATAAAGCCCGGAAATATCCCTTGAAATATGATACAATAGATGGTTTGCAATATCTTGACAAAGTGGTGGATATCGATCAGCGACCAATCGGTCGCACGCCCCGCTCAAACCCGGCCACCTATACCGGTGTATTTACTTTTATTCGGGATTTGTTTGCCCAGCTACCGGAATCCAAAATTCGCGGCTATAAACCGGGACGTTTTTCCTTCAATGTGAAAGGCGGAAGATGCAATTCTTGTGACGGTGACGGAATAATAAAAATCGAAATGAATTTCCTTCCCGATGTGTACGTAACCTGCGAAGTTTGTCATGGCGCCCGCTACAATCGGGAAACCCTGGAAATCACCTATCGGGATAAAAATATTGCCGACGTTTTGAATATGTCAGTGGAAGAAGCACGAGTGTTTTTCCAGAATATTCCGCCGGTAAAAAAGAAAATGGATACCTTATACGAGGTTGGGTTAGGCTATATCCGGCTGGGCCAGCAGGCAACGACCCTTTCCGGCGGCGAAGCCCAGCGCGTTAAACTGGCCACGGAATTATCCCGCCAGACACGCGACAGATCGCTGTATATCCTCGATGAACCGACTACCGGTTTGCATTTCGAAGATGTAAATATGCTTTTGGCAGTATTGCAGCGTCTGGTGGATAAGGGCCATACCGTTATTGTGATCGAGCATAACATGGAAGTGATTAAATGCGCTGACTGGGTAATCGATTTAGGTCCCGAAGGCGGGGACAAGGGTGGTAATGTTGTCTTTGGCGGTACTCCGGAGAATCTGGTCCGGCAGAATAATTCATACACTGCCCCGTTTTTAAAACAGGTTCTGGAAACTTGAAAAACTAAGCGCTGCTATTAACGCGATTACGACCTTCGGATTTTGCCTTATACAATCGTGAATCGGCAATTTCCAATATATCCTGGGTAGCCTGATCCTCATCAGGAACGGCAACTGCAACGCCGACCGAAATAGTCACGAATTTACTGGCAGTTGAATGGCCATGGGGAACAGCCATCTTTTCAATGCTGCTGCGGATTTTTTCAGCGATTTTAACTGCGCCAGTTAGTTCCGTATCCGGCAGAATGACACAGAATTCCTCACCACCGTACCGGGCTACCAGGTCAGCCGGACGATTTACGCATTTTTTCATGGTTGAAGCCACGGATTGCAGACATTCATCACCAGCGAGATGTCCGTAATTATCATTATATTTCTTAAAATAATCGATATCACACATAATAACAGCCAGACTTTCTTTGCTACGCTTCATTCTCTGAAATTCAATTTTCAGTGAATTATCAAGGCGTCGCCGGTTAGCGATGCCCGTGAGTCCGTCGATCCTTGTTAGCGCTTTTAAACGCTTGTTGGCTTTCTGTAATTCAACTGTGCGGGCGGTAACAGTCCCTTCGAGATTATCTTTGTTGCGGCGTAGTTCCCGCTCCTGATTCTCGATGGTTTGGAGGGTGTTGAAAAAACGGTAGGACAGGAGAAAGGCCTGGGCAATCATAAAAATTAAAAAGCCATAGGTGGTTGTATAACCGGTAAAAATAATCTCAGCCGAAACAAGTAAATCGTTAATGAAAGACGCAAAAAGAATAACAGTGGCAAACAGAAAAATACGGGAACCAACCCGCTTGTGGAGCACCGATTGAATACTGGTATATAAATAAATTATACTGGCAATTATGCTGATCGGAAAAAACATAATCAGGGTACGGGTGAATATCCAGGGTGGAGTTAAAATTACCACTGCGGCAAATAGCAGGCAGACCACCAGAATGATTCTGGCCAGGCGCCGTGGAAAATCGTCCGGGAACAAAGACTGTTGGAATTTCATGAATAAAGGAATTCCAAGATATACGGTCAGGTATTCCAGTCGAATTAAAGCCCACCAGGGGAAATTGGGGAAAAAATGGTGGATTGGGATATCTCCGGTCAACAGCGCCCGGATGCCGATGGTCAGGGCAAATAGACCGAAATAGAATGGTGTTCGGGTATAATCCCGCAAAGAATACATACCCATGTGATATAGTCCGATTATTATCAGGCTGCCGATTATCAACAGATTTACAACCAGGTTGAAATCGTTATCCTGCCGAATATTTCGTTCGGACCCCACAGTTGCCATGGTCCAAAATCCACCCTGTTTGTGGTAAAAATTGGAAACCTGGATAATGATGTCAACCTGTGGTCTATCAACGGTAAAATCTAAAATCATTGGATAATATTCAGGTTGCATGGCAACCCTGGAATCAGCCGGGTAACCGGCTTGGCCAATTTCAACGCCGTTAATAAATATTCTGGCAGCAGTACTGAATGACTTCACTCGCAGAGCCAGATTTTTATTCACATCGTTAGCGTTTAAAATCAGTTGTGCGTGATAAGTACCGATACCAAATCCGCCAATTGGTTCGCCATCATACATATAATTGTCCCAGGGTCCGGGAACTGCTATTAGGCCGTCAGGTTGATTGGCGAGCGTTAAAATGGAGTCAGGATTGATAAACTTATTATAATAAAAATTCCACTCCCCACGCAGCTTATAGCTGTCATGTTCAACCAGCGACCAATTAGCTAAATCTACTTTACCGCCAATGAGCCCGGGCGGGGATGCAATTGTTGAGAAATCATCGCTGAAGGTAATGGTAAACATACCGACCAACAGAAATATTTTGAGCAGCAGGGCAGGTTTGTGATTGATGGGCATTATGATCATGATAAAGTTGCAGTGATATTTATATTAAAATCAAAGAGTTTTATTGAAAGCAATCCAACCGGATTAGGTAGTATCCCGTTAATTGAAAAATTTTAGAATTGCCTTCAGTAAATCTGGAATGATGGTGATTAATGATATTAATTTCCGGGGCTTTTAAACATTTGCCGAACACTATGAAAAATTATTACATCGAACCCCCGCAGTGCCGCCTTCTAGAATATGTTGTATAATTTGGCAAACTTATTGAATTGCCTGTTTTAGGCCTGGGGATTAACTATTTCAATCTCGCCATAATCTTAAGGAGAACGCCATGACGACCCTTTCCACACAACGCCAAGCCTTTAAATACTGGGAAATCATTAAGGATCTTTCTGATCAATGTATTGATATTATGCTCAATCTGAGCCAGAGCGGTCATCCCGGAGGATCTCGGTCTAAAGTGCATGTAATGCTGGTAACCATGCTTTCCGGTGTTATGCAGTGGGATGTACGTAATCCCGGAAAGCGTTTTGGCGATAAATTTGTGCTCAGTGCCGGACACACCAATCCCATGGTCTATGCAATACTGGCCGTATTTAATGAAGCTTTACGGCGTAAATATAAAGCAACCGGCAATGAAAAATATTTAAATCCCATGGGTGCAGAATATACCTTAACCTGGGAGGATCTATTGACTCTGCGCCGCCGAGGCGGATTGCCTGGTCATGCTGAGATGGAAGGCAAAACCCTGTTCTTTAAAACCAATACCGGTCCCAGCGGCCACGGATTTCCCATCGCTGCCGGTGAGGCCTTTGCCCTGAAGCATGCTGGCTTTGATCAGGTTAAAGTGTTCACCATTGAAGGTGAAGGTGGTTTAACTCCCGGCGTTACCCACGAAACCAAGAATTCGGCCTACGGATTGGGTCTGGGGAATTTCATTACCATGGTCGATTGGAATGACTGGGGTATCGATGCCCGGCGTTTCAGCTCCGTTATGGCCGGCACTCCCGATGACTGGTTTAAGCCCTACGGCTGGAAAGTCACCAGTGCCGAAAATGGTGAGGACTGGGAACAGTTGATAGCCGCTTATGAGGAATTGTTGAATAATCCTGACCCCGACCAACCCAAAGTGTTGTGGTATAAATCCCGCAAAGGCCGCGGCTATTATAAATATGACGCTCCCAGTCATGGTGCCCCCCACGCTCGTAATTCGGAAGAATTCTGGCATACAAAACGGGATTTCGCCGACAAATATGACCTGGAAATTGCTCACATTGACCAGCCTGGTTATGACGATTACGAATCCAACAAACAACAGATGTCGGATGTTTTTGAATCAGTCTTTTCCCTGTTTGAGAAAAGTGATGGTTTGACTGATTATCTGGCCGATCGACTGATTAACCTGGGTGAAGGTGTTCCCGAGGAATTGTCGGGATCGCAAAAATATGATACCAATCCTCTGGATGATTCAGAATTATATGACTACAAAAACTATCCCGTGGAACTTTACAAACAGCCCGGTGAAAAGGCCCCCAACCGAGCCGGATTTGGAAATTTTGGTAGTTGGGTCAACACCTGGTGCCAGCAGAAATATGGTCGCCCCCTGTTTCTGGTAAATTCCGCCGACTTGGCCGGATCAACCAATATTGCCGGTTTTGCCAAGGGTTGGGACGGTGCTGAGGATCCAGGAATGTACAATCGCAATGAAAATCTAAAAGGGACATTGATGCCCCAGGGTATAACCGAATTTGCTAATGCGGGAATAAACGTTGGCGCTTCTTCAGTGAACTTCAACCGGGATCAATACAATGGTAATTTCAATGGTTATCTGACTGCCAGCAGCACTTACGGTTCATTCAGTTACCTGAAATACGGTGCCATGCGATTATTCAGTCAGGTTGCCCAGGACACTCAATTCAAGGTCGGGAAAACGATCTGGGTGGCTGGTCACAGCGGCCCGGAAACGGCCGAGGACAGTCGGACTCATTTTGGCATATTCGCACCGGGCGTTACCCAGCTTTTCCCCAAGGGTCAGATAATAAATCTCCACCCCTATGAATACAACGAAGTACCGGTCATGCTGGCTGCTGCAATGAAAACCGATGTGCCGATTATCGCCCTGCACCTGACCCGACCCGGGGTGGAAATTCCCGACCGGGAAGCGCTGGGGATGGCTCCCTTCTGGGAGGCGGCCAAAGGCGCTTACATTATCAAGGATTATGATGCCAGCCGACCTAAAGAAGGTGTGGTTTTCATTCGCGGAACCAAAGCTACCGATGAGTTGATATCGATACTACCGAAGCTGAAACAAGCAGGTCCCAATGTGAAAATCGTGGCCGCTCTCAGTTGGTATTTATTTGATATTCAGACTAAGGAATATCAAGAATCGATTGTCAGTGAAAAGGAATGGTCTGATGCCATGATCATTACTAACACGGCTATCGATTTGATGGGCAACTGGACTAAAGCGCCGGTGGTGAAGGAATATTCGGTCAGCGCCGATTGGGATAATCGCTGGCGTTCCGGCGGTACACTCGATGATGTTATTGATGAAGCCCATCTGGCAGCAAAATGGCAGTTGGCAGCGATTGTTAAATTTGCTAAAGAACGTCCGACCCGATTGAAAAAACTAAAGGCCACGCTACCGGAATAGCAGCAATTTCAAGTAATAAAAAGGCCGCTGTCGTTGTGGCCTTTTTATTTAGTCTTAAACTTGGTGTCAGTAGGTAGCGAGTATTGATAGCATTATTCATGGAATAATCGAATACCGAGACAATGTTCAGGAGTGACGCGAATATTTACTAATCCCTTTCTTGGCAACCCCTGAATCGAATTTGTAAGTTTCCCCCCGATAAACAACCGATTTTGGTATATTTAGCATTGAGATAATGACAGATATTAATATTACCGACCCCCAGCCCAAAGACGAAGATATCGCCGTAGAAAAATCCTTGCGCCCGTCGCATTTCGATGATTTTGTGGGTCAAAAAGAAGTAGTCGACAATCTAAAATTATATATTGAAGCCGCCAATAAGCGCTCCGATGCCCTGGATCATGTTTTACTATTTGGTCCGCCGGGACTTGGGAAGACCACTGTGGCCAATATCATTGCCCGGGAATTGCAGGTCAATTTAAAACAATCTTCCGGCCCGGTAATTGAGCGCGCCGGTGATCTGGCCGGGCTGTTGACTAATCTCGGGCAGCGCGACGTATTTTTTATCGATGAAATCCATCGTCTGAATAGTGTGGTTGAAGAATATCTGTATTCGGCAATGGAAGATTATACAATCGAAATTATGATTGATCGCGGTCCCAGCGCCCGGAATGTGCAACTCACCGTAGAACCATTCACCCTGATTGGTGCCACTACTCGTCTGGGCAACCTGACTTCGCCAATGCGTGATCGATTCGGGGTGGTTCTGCGTCTGGATTATTATGATCCCAAGGATCTTTTTCTGATCGTTCATCGATCAGCGGGAATACTTGATATTGCAATTGACGATGAAGGCGCCATGGAAATTGCCCGCCGCTCCCGGGGGACTCCACGGCTTACCAATCGTATTTTACGGCGCACCCGTGATTATGCCGAGGTAAAAGCCACGGGCAAGATTACCCTCAAAGTCGCCCGATCGTCCCTGGCCTCCCTGGGAATCGATGAGCACGGATTGGATGATATGGATCGCCGGATACTGTCTACCCTGATTGACAAATTCAATGGTGGGCCGGTTGGAGTCAGTTCTCTATCGGTGGCAGTTGGAGAAGATGCCACAACAATCGAAGATGTTTACGAACCATACCTGATTAAGGAAGGGTTCATACAACGTACCACGCGGGGGCGTATCGCTCAGCCAAAAGCATTTAAATTGCTGGGGCGAGCAGAAGACCAGAATTCACAACAAGGAATATTCCATGATTAATAAAAAACCAAAGTATAAATTAGTTGATTTTGATTATAACCTGCCGGTAGAACGAATTGCCCAATATCCCGCCAAAGTACGCGATCAGGCCAAATTGATGGTTATGAACCGAGCCGATGAAACGATCGAGCATACAACTTTTGCCAATATTGAAAACTATCTTCGTAAAAATGATTTGTTGATCCTTAACCAAACCAAGGTTTTCCCGGCTCGCTTGTTTGCCAGCAAAGATCGTACGGACGCCAAGGTTGAAGTCTTTCTGTTGCGCGAACTTGAAAACGATCTGTGGGAAGTCATGGTTCGTCCCGCCCGTAAAGTCAGAATTGGCAATAAATTGATGTTTACGGACACATTTCATTGTGACGTGATCGATAATACGGTATCCGGTGGCCGGGTAGTTCGTTTTGAATACGGTGATCAGGATATATATAAAATCATTGACGATATCGGTATTTCGCCCCTGCCACCCTATATCAAGCGTGAGCCGGAACCGAATGATAAAATTCGCTATCAAAGCGTTTTTGCCAAGGAAAGGGGAGCCGTTGCTGCTCCGACTGCCGGTTTACATTTTAGCGAAGAGCTTATTCAGCGAATACGGGATAAAGGGGTTAAAGTAGAGTTTATTACCCTGCATATCGGTCTGGGTACTTTCCGGCCGGTGCAGGTAGAAGACCTGAATCGACACCAGATGGATTCCGAATTTTTCGAAGTCTCACCCCAGACTGCCATTGCCATCAATGAAGCTCGCGCCAAGCGCCGTAAAATTGTTGCCGTTGGCACGTCTACCGTACGAGCGCTGGAAACGGTGGTCGTTTCCGGTTTTCAGGTTTCGCCCAAACGTAGCTGGACCGATAAATTCATCTATCCACCCTACGATTTTAAAATGGTTGATGGAATGGTAACAAACTTTCACCAACCCAAATCCACTTTGTTAATCCTGGTCTCTGCTTTTGCGGAAAGAGATTTTATTATGCGGGCTTATCAGGAAGCCATCGATAAAAAGTACAATTTCCTGAGCTACGGCGACGCTACTTTGATTATTTAAATTATCAATTGGATTCGAATATCGCCCAGGTAAAAATCAGCGCTATTATTCCCGCCGCCGGTCACGGCTTACGATTCGGCGGTAGTATGCCCAAGCAGTTTAAAAACATTGGCGGGCGTCCTCTGTTGCTTCACACCGTGCAGCCCTTTGTCGTATCAAGTAAAATCACTGAAATTATAATAGCTGTTCCATCGGATTGGATCGGGGAAATAAGCGAACTAATAGCTGGCATTGATAATGATCAAAAAATCAAGTTAGTGGCTGGCGGTGAGCGGCGTCAGGATTCGGTAAATAATGGTCTGCAAGCTGTTGCAGCGGACACAGATATTGTTGTCATTCATGATGCCGGAAGACCCTTTGTTACAGAAAAAATGATTGATGATTGTATTAGCGCCTGTGAACATCATGCCGGCGCAATCATCGCAATGCCGGCCCGGGATACAGTAAAATCCGTTGCTACCGGTGAACACCATATTGAGGGTACAATTCCCCGTTCGACAATCTGGTTAGCGCAAACTCCCCAGGCTTTTCAAAAAGACATTTTAACTACAGCCTTACTGGCCGCTGATTCGGAGAATATATCCGGCACAGATGAAGCGGCCCTGGTTGAACGATTGGGACATCAGGTAGCTGTCGTTGAGGGATCGCCAAAGAATATAAAAATTACGACACCGGAAGACTGGCAATACGCAGCCACAATTTTGGAGCAACAATGATCAAAACCGGAATCGGGTACGACGTGCATCAATTAGCGGCTGGGCAGCGCCTTATAATCGGAGGCGTGGAAATTTTAGCTGATTTTGGATCCGTTGGTCATTCCGATGGTGATGTTTTATTGCATGCAATCGTTGATGCCTTATTGGGCGCTGTGGCCATGGGTGATATCGGTCAGTTGTTTCCCAGTGAAGACCAGCAATGGAAAGATGCTGACAGCCGGATTTTCCTGAAAACGGCCATGACAAAAATCCGGGCCGCCGGATACTCGATCAATAATATCGATTGTGTTGTGATTCTACAGCAGCCGAAGTTGAGGGAATATATTCAACAAATGCGTCAAATTATTGCCAATGTTTTAGGTGTTAATATGGAAGTAATATCGGTCAAAGCAACCACTACCGATTATCTGGGATTTATTGGCGAAGGTAAGGGGATTGGCGCAATGGCTGTGGTTACGTTAAATCAGAAATAACTTTTACTAGTATTGTTGAATAAATATAAGTCTCACGCAAAAGTTAATATCGGTCTCCAGATCAGAGACTGTCGGTCGGATGGTTACCACAATATTCACACCATTTTTCAGGAACTGAAATTTCACGATCAGATAACGCTCAATCAAGCAGACACAGGTTGTGAACTGACTACTGATGTTGATTGGGTGCCAGTCGATGACTCAAATATTTGCGTTGAAGCCTATCTAGCGCTAAAAGCGCGTTTTCCGGATTTGCCAGGTTTGCGTATCCAGCTCGAAAAACGGATTCCCGCCGGCGCCGGTCTGGGCGGGGGTTCCGGCAACGGAGCGGTCGTATTAAAAGGACTTAATGAAATGTTCGGTTTGGGCTTATCGTTAACCGAGCTTGAACAGATTGCCGCACCAATTGGAGCCGATGTTCCATTCTTTATTCGCGGTGGAACCCAACTGGGAGAAGGAATTGGTGAGCAACTGACAATCCTGTCGCCCCTGAGCGGCATCTGGTTTTTACTGGTGGTTCCCCCATTCCGAATCAATACAGATTGGGCTTACATACAGGTTAAAAAGCACTTGAACAGCCAGGTTAAGCGAATTAACTTCCGGCGCTATTTCCAGGGGGAAAATACTCCCTGGGAGTTTTTTGAGAACGATTTTGAACGAATAGTAATTCCAGCACATCCGGAAATTGGTGTAATCAAGCAACAATTGATTACGGCAGGTGCCATTTTTGCCAGTTTGTCGGGTAGCGGCTCGACTGTGTTTGGGGTTTTTGACGACGAAGCCAAGATTAAGCAGGCCGAGTCATATTTTAAAAAATTCCACCAAACCATTCTCACCCGCCCCCGTTAAACCTCCTTCAGCACATACTTTTTTTTAGCAGTTCTTGCCGGGTCGTCTAAGGGTAAGACCGCGGCCTTTGGCGCCGTTAATGGGGGTTCGAATCCTCCCCCGGCAGCTTGCTGATCAAAACGAACATCAAATAAAAATGCAATATCATGAATGATGGCCAATTAAAAATATTTTCCGGTCAGAGTAATTATCCTCTGGCAGAACGAATTGCTAAAGTACTCGGTACCGAACTGGGGGCTTTAACAATCAAACGATTTGCCGATAATGAAATTTGGATCAAGTTTGAAGAAAATATCCGAGGGAAGGATGTTTTTATAGTCCAGTCAACTAATGCCCCTGCGGGAAATATAGTTGAATTACTGCTCATATTGGATGCGGCTGTAAGAGCATCGGCCCACAGCGTAACCGGTGTAATTCCGTATTTTGGTTATGCTCGCCAGGATCGTAAGGACATGCCGCGGGTACCCGTATCAGCAAAAGTGATGGTTGATATTTTTACAGCCACCGGTGCCAGCCGAATTATTAGTATGGATTTACATTCAACCCAGATTCAGGGTTTTTCTAATATTCCATTCGATCATTTGTATTCACGGATGGTTTTATTGGATGAGATTGATCGATTGAACTTAAATCCGAAGAAAGCAGTTGTTTTAGCTCCGGACATGGGTTCGGCGCGCATGTCTCAAGCTTACGCTAAACGACTGGGTATGCATTTCGCGCTAATTGATAAGCGTCGCTATGCTGCCAATCAGGCCGAAGTGGTTCATTTAATTGGTAAACTTGAAGGCCGGGACGTGTTGATTGTCGATGATATGATTGATACAGCTGGAACGATAGTCAACGCCGCTCAAAAAGCACTGGATAATGGTGCCAAATCAATCTATGCTATTGGTACCCATGCTCTGTTTTCCGGACCGGCAGCGGATCGGATGAAAAGTTTACCGTTTGAAAAAATTATTGTTACCGACACAGTAGATATACCGGCGGAAAAAAGATTGCCAAATATGACCATCGTGACCGTGGCGAATATTTTTGCCGAAGCAATACAACGAATTAATCGGGGTGACTCGGTCAGCGCCCTGTTCGATTTTTAGTCAGGAGAAGAAAATGTCCAGCGAATACACGTTAGATATAATTGAACGCGATAGTTTTGGAGCTAACAGCGTAAAAAAATTACGCCGGCAGGGATTGGTACCGGCTAATTTCTATTTTCACGGTAGTGAAAACCATAATTATGCAATTGATAAGAAAAAACTGGCGGAAGCACTGAAATCAGGCCAACATATTTTTGTTATCAATATCGGCTCGAAGAAGCAACATGTGCAGATCAAAGAATTGCAATACCATCCTGTTAGTGATGATATTTTACATATTGATCTGCTGGGCTTTAAAATGACCGAAAAGATTAGTCTTGCCGTACCGTTGGTAATTGTTGGAGAGGCGCCCGGTGTTAAGGAAGGCGGCCTGCTCATGCAGAACATCAACCAGATTGATATCTTTTGTCTGCCAACTGACGTTCCGGATAATATCGAAGTAGATATTTCTGAACTGGATATCAATGAACATATTTCAGTTGGTGATCTGGAAATAGCTGAGGGTATAGAAGTTCTTTCCAATGCTGAGCTTCCAGTTATTGCTGTGCAAACACCGCGCGGTGAAGAAGAAGAGGAAGTCAGCGAAGACGAAGAAGGAATTGAAGGCGAAGAAGGCGAAGAAGGCGAAGCTGGCGATGAAGAGGAAGCTGGCGCAGAATAATGATCGCATTTGTGGGACTGGGCAATCCTGGGTCGCAATACGCCAGTACGAAACACAATGCCGGTTTTTGGGTTGTGGATGAGTTGGCGCGACGCTGGAAGGCGAAATTCAAACCTGGTAAGGGAGATTATGTTTATGCCGAAACCAGGCAGGGACGCGTCTTGCTAGCGAAGCCAACGACAGGAATGAATGTCTGTGGACCAGCAGTGCGGGATATTCTCGCGCGCTGGGAAATTGAACTGCCGGATTTATTTGTCGTTGTGGATGACGTGGACTTACCGCTGGGTACCCTGCGACTCCGCCCTAAAGGTGGGGATGGCTGTCACCGCGGCATGGAATCAATTATTTACCAGCTTGGAAATATGGATTTCCCACGCTTGCGGTTTGGGATCGCCACGGATGAAGAAATACGCCCGGCGGAAAAATTTGTGCTCTTACCTTTCCGTCCCCGGGATGAAAAATTGGCACAGAATATGATAAGTGCTGCCGCCGATGCGGCTGAATCAATCATGATTCGCGGATTGCAAAAAACGATGGCACATTTTAATCGTAATACAAACCAAGGAGATGCTCAAGCATGAACTATTTTTATTTAGTACCCGCCACTGGTGTATTGGCTCTGTTTTACGCCTTTTGGCGTAGCAGCTGGGTCAATAAACAGGATCCGGGCAACGAAAAAATGCAGGAAATTGGTCTGGCAGTACGTGAAGGAGCAATGGCGTTTCTGGCCCGTGAATATAAGGTACTGGCAGTTTTTGTTATTGCAGTTGCGGCACTCCTGGCCTGGGGTAATGCTTCGTTAGGCACATCCCTGGTTGCGGTATCCTTTATTGTTGGTGCTTTTTGTAGCGCCCTGGCCGGATTCTTTGGAATGCGGGTGGCAACAGCAGCTAACACCAGAACCACCCAGGCAGCCCGCAGCAGCCTCAATGATGCCCTAATGGTAGCTTTTAACGGTGGCGCTGTCATGGGACTAAGTGTTGTTGGTCTAGGCGTGCTGGGCTTATCGGGATTGTTCATGATTTATGGTGGCCTCAATGCTGATGCCGATCTACCCCGCGTGATGAATATTCTCTCCGGTTTTACAATGGGAGCCAGTTCAATTGCTTTATTCGCCCGTGTTGGTGGCGGCATATTTACCAAAGCTGCCGACGTTGGCGCTGATCTGGTGGGTAAAGTCGAAGCCGGTATTCCCGAAGATGACCCCCGCAACCCGGCTACAATTGCCGATAATGTTGGCGATAATGTTGGCGACGTTGCCGGTATGGGAGCCGACTTGTTCGAATCCTATGTGGGATCGATTGTTGGCGCCATGGTGCTGGCGGCGGCCGCTGGATTTTCCAACCTGGTATTGCTACCCTTTATCTTGGCGGCATTTGGTATTGTTGTATCAATTTTAGGAACATTTTTTGTCCGCACCAAAGAAGGTGGTAATCCCCAAACGGCTCTGAACATGGGTGAGTTTGGTGCCGGTGGCTTGATGTTGATTGTCAGTTATTTTGTAATTAAATGGTTTGTTCCGGAAGCGGTTATGCTTAACGGTAAAGAAGTGGGTAGTTTTGATATTTTCATGGCCACTATCGTTGGTCTGATTGCAGGGATTGTTATCGGATTGATAACCGAGTATTTTACTTCCGAATCACGGAAACCGTCGCGGACGATTTCCAAATCTTCGGAAACCGGTGCTGCCACCAATATTATCTCTGGGCTGGCTAATGGTATGTACTCCACGCTTTGGCCGGTAGTGGCGATTGCAATTGCAATCATTTTATCACACCATTTTGCTGGTTTGTATGGAATTGCCATTGCCGCTCTGGGTATGCTTTCCACTATTGGAATCCAGTTGGCCGTTGATGCCTATGGTCCAATAGCCGACAATGCCGGTGGCTGTGCCGAGATGGCCCAACTGCCAGCCGAGGTTCGGGAAAGAACCGACAAACTGGATGCCGTTGGCAATACCACCGCTGCAATTGGTAAAGGTTTTGCCATTGGTTCCGCCGCCCTGACAGCTTTGGCTTTGTTTGCCGCCTATCGTGAAACTGCAGCTGCTGCGCTCGGTATCGATAAATTATCTTTAGATATCAATAACCCGGAAATTATGGCAGGATTGCTGATCGGCGGTATGCTTCCGTTCGTATTCTCATCCTTTGCCATGCGGGCTGTTGGAGAAGCGGCTTTCGAAATGATCGAAGAAGTTCGACGCCAATTCCGGGAGATTAAAGGTCTGCTGGAAGGTGAAGCCAAAGCCGATTATGCTCGTTGCGTGGATATTGCGACTGCAGCGGCCATTAAACGAATGATTGTACCGGGATTGTTGGCGATTCTGACGCCGGTCTTTTTCGGTTTAGTATTGAAAGAGCACGAGATGCTGGGTGGTGTACTGGCCGGTGTAACCGTGTCCGGTGTGCTGATGGCTATTTTTATGGCGAATGCCGGCGGCTCCTGGGACAATGCCAAGAAATATATTGAGGGCGGTGCCCACGGCGGAAAAGGCAGTGATGCCCATAAAGCAGCCGTTGTTGGTGACACCGTAGGTGATCCTTTTAAAGATACAGCCGGACCATCATTGAATATTCTAATTAAACTAATGTCAGTAGTATCGCTGGTTATTGCGCCCTTATTCTGATAAACTGGAGGTTATGTGAAATACTACGAAATTCTTTACATTGTTAACCCAAACTTCGAGCAGCCACGCATCGATGAAATTAAAAAAGAAGTGGCTGGTGAAGTAACTAAATTGATGTCTGCGGAGATTATCAACCATCGCATTTTTGGAAAAAAAAGGTTGGCCTACCAGATTGAAAAACATAAATATGGTACCTACATGTTATTGCACCTTGATGCCAAAGACAGCACCAAACTGATCGAGGTTAATTCTTTTTTCGGATTGAATAAATCAATCATTCGACATATTGTTGTTCGTCTTGATCAGCGCCCGGAAGAAGATTTGACCCCGGAAGCCAGCAACCTTAATATAGGAACTGCCCGGGAACAAAGTTCAGCACCCGCGAAAGAGTCTGAAGCCCCAGTCGAAGAAGTAAAAGAAGTTGCGGATGATGAAACCCCTGTCGAAGAAGTTGCAGTTGAAGGTGTAGACGAAGAAGCTGTTGTTGAAGAAGCGAATGAAGCCCCAGTTGAAGAAACCGTGGTTGAAGATGTCGCCGATGAAGTGACTGAAACCCCAGTCGAAGAAACTGTGGTTGAAAAGGTTGCCGAAGAAGCAACTGAAGAACCAGCCGCCGAAGCTGAGCCGGCTGAAAAAGAAACCGAAGATAAGTCGTAAGACCGAAGGATTGAAATATGGCTTTTGTAAGTAGAAGAAAATTCTGTTATTTTAAGGAAAACGGAATCACTGAAATCGATTATAAAGATGTTAAACTGTTAAAACGCTTTACAACCGAACAGGGCAAAATAATGCCGCGGCGGGTAACAGGAACCAGTGCGAAAATGCACCGCAAAATGGTTCGCGCCATTAAACGTGCCCGCAGCATCGCTCTTATGCCCTATATCAGCGAGGCCGGCGACTAAAGCCTGGCCATAAGTTTTCATTTCTCAATCGAAAGAATTTTAAGGACATAGAGGTCAATTATGGATGTTATTTTACTCCAGGATGTTGAAAACCTGGGCACGGCTGGCGATATCGTTGCAGTAAAGCCCGGATTTGCCAGGAATTTTCTGGTACCACGGGGCTATGCTCTGCGGGCCTCCAAAAGAAATCTGGCAGTAGCCGAAGAGCAGAAAAAAATTGCTAAATCCCGCTCTCGACGCGAACAGAAAGAGCAGGAAGCATTGGTCAGCAAGCTTACCGGCATTGAATTAACGATAGAAGTACAGGTAGGTGAGGAAGAACGGATGTTTGGTTCTGTCACCAGTCAGGATATTCACAGTGCGCTGAAGGCAAAAGGTGTTGCTGTTGAGCGTCACGATATCTTGTTGGAAGAGCCGATCAAGGCGTTGGGCATTTATAGCGTTCCCGTTAAAATTTCTGCAGAATTGAAGCCCGAATTAAGGATTTATGTAATAAAAGCATAAATATCGATATTTCCAGCTACTAAACCCCCGGATGCTCAATCGAGTGTTGCGGGGGTTTTCTGTGTAAGGGGGTAAATAGCATAATGGTCGGAAGGTGTTAATTTGTTTGTCAAAGCTGTTGCTCCATGCCCCGTGAGCCCGCTATTTTCGCCTGTTATGTATGCCGAAGTTGCTTTTCCTATCTCCAGTTATCAGACTTTTACCTACCAGATTCCGGAAGAATTGAATGACCGTGTTAAGGTGGGTGTACGCGTCAAAGCGCCCCTTGGGCGCCGAATGGTCCAGGGAGTAGTTGTATCCAAGACCGAGACCAGCAAATTTAAAGGAAAAATCCGCGGTCTTTCCGCCTTGATTGATGATTTACCGGTTCTTGATGAGCAATTGTGGGAATTGTTGCAGTGGGCCAGCCGTTATTATCTTACCCCATTGGGGCAGGTAGCGAAGACCGCAATGCCCCGTAGTTTGAGTACCGGCTATGAACCACAGCGGCGCAAACTAGTCCGTTTTATAACTTTTGGAACGGATACTGAAAAGCTGGCAAAAAAACGTCCGGCTCAGTTCCGGGTGCTGGAATTTTTAAGCCAGCGGACAGATTCAGTTACGGTGCGAAGCTTAACCGGACTGGTTAGCAATCCCTTGAATGCCTGTCGGAAACTGGCTGAACAGGAATTAGTAGAAATTAAGGAAGAGGTTGATTTTCCCGACGCAACCGGCTTTAGTTTTAAGCCCATATCTAAAAATATTGAATTTTCTGCCGCCCAACGGCAGGTGCTGACTGAATTATCCGGTGCTCTCCAAACTGAAAAATTTCATCCGGCTGTTCTGCACGGAGTTACTGGCAGTGGGAAAACCGAAATCTATATTGAACTTGTTCGCGAGACTTTGGAACAGGGGCGGACGGCAATCATGTTATTACCTGAAATTGCATTGACGCCGCAAATAGCCGGCCGGTTTCGAGCGGTGTTTGGAGAAACGGTAGCTCTGTGGCATTCAAAAATGACTACGGCAGTGCGCGCCTGGACCTGGAAGCAAATCTGTGCCGGACAATTCAAGGTCGTGGTTGGCGCCCGCAGCGCGATTTTTTCCCCAATGCGGAATATTGGCCTGATTGTGGTTGACGAAGAACAAGAGCAATCTTATAAACAGGATTCACCGGAACCACGTTATCATGCCCGGGATGTTGCTCTGATGCGGGGTAAAATAAGTGAGGCTGTTGTGGTGTTGGCAAGCGCTACACCCAGCCTCGAAAGTTATTACAACCAGATTCAGGGAAAATATTCTTATCTCTATTTGAGTGAAAGATTCGGTGGTGCAAAATATCCGCAGGTCCACATTGTGGATATGAATCGCGAGCAGGAAGAGACCGGTAAATCCGGACAGGTTTTTTCCAGTCTGCTCCTCGAAAAGATTCAAGATCGTTTGTCGAGGGAAGAGCAGATAATTTTGTTGCAAAATCGCCGGGGGTATGCTCCCGTTATCCGGTGCGGCGATTGTGGTGATATTCTCATGTGTCCCAATTGCCATTTGAGTCTGACCTACCACAGTCGTGGTGATTTCATGCAATGCCATTTTTGTGGTTATTCCCGGCAAATGATACCGGATCAGTGCCCCTCCTGCCACAGTATTAAACTGCTTTTGGCCGGCACGGGTACGCAAAAAGTCGAGGATATTCTCCGGGACACATTTCCTAAAATGCGGCTCTCACGGCTGGATCTTGATACCACGCGCACAGGAGCAAATTTAACGCGCATTTTACAGGAGTTTGCCGCCGGTGAGGTCGATATTTTGCTGGGTACCCAAATGATAGCAAAGGGACTCGATTTTGAAAATGCTACTCTGGTTGGGATTATCAATGGCGATACAGGTCTTTTCCTGCCGGATTATAGAGCGGGTGAAAGAGTCTTCCAGTTGATTTATCAAGCCGCTGGCCGAGCCGGACGCCATAAAAAACCCGGTGAAGTTGTGATCCAGACTTATAATCCGGAGGATTCGGTAATTAAAAATGCAGCCCGACTTGACCTGAATAAATATTATAATATTGCCTTAAGTGAGCGGCAGGAATTAAACTACACACCATTTAGTTGGATGGTAAGAATTGAGTTTTCTGGCGAAAAACGTCAAAAAGTGGAAAACCAGGCCACCAAGTGCCGACAGAACTTGCAGCCGGCTTACAAGGGTCTGGAAATTCTGGGACCGGCGCCATGTTACCGGGAACGATTGAGGAATAAATATCGTTATCAGATTGTGTTTAAATCAAAAAAGGCAATGGATCCGAATGGGAGCTTGCTACATAATTACCTGCAGCGGAATTTTACTGGTGCTAATGCAATTCGCAATAGTAAATCTGTTCGTACAATAATCGATATTGACCCGGTTTCAATCTTATGAAAATAAAAAACAAATATAATCATCCTGGCCGCCACATATTTATTTTCAGTATCATATTGTCGCTGGCTTGCGCCCAGACTGCTTACTACGGACTTGAATCAGGTTTTCATATTAGTGGATTAGCTCTTGCTGGAGGCGGGGTCGTTATTTCATCGCCGGAAAATGATCGCCAGAACCCGGCCTTGCTCGACCACAGCCAGCCAGCGGTCGGTTTCAGTTGGCTGGAATACCCGGCCGGAATCAGTGGCGGAATCGCCAGCTTCCAATTATCCTGGAAAAACCATCCTGTTCAGATTGGGCTGCGGCAACTGAATTATGGGGAATTTGACGGCTATGACAATGAAGCCCAATCTACCGGAAGCTACGGTGCTGCTGACACCTGGTTGACCATCTCAACTGCGGGAACTACTCCCCGGGGCTTTATGAAATATGGTTTGACAGCCGGAGCTTTCACCAGCCAATTGGAAGATTACATTGCTCAAATATTTACCTTTACTGCCGGTGTTTCGATTGATTCCAAAAAACATCGCCTGAAAATAGGAGCAGTAATACGAAATCTTGGTTTAGTACGTAAAAATTATACTGAAATCCGGGAAGATCTGCCAACCCAGGTAGTTGTCGGTGTTGCGCGATCGTTGGCACATCTCCCCCTGGAATTGGCTCTCGATATTGGCTATTATACGCCTAGTAAATCGTCGTTTGCGGTAGTGAACGGCATTATAAATTTGGCACCTGGACTTAAATTGCGCTGGGGTACCTCCACCGCGAAGATTGATCAGGCTCCGGGATATCAGGATTACCGGGATTTGCTCGCTGCGTCAGGAGCGGCTGTTTCTTTTACATTTCGCAAAATCAGTATTGACGCCGGTGGCTATTTTTACGGACCGGGTGCCTATATCAGCGGCATGGGCTTGGAAATAGCTCTGTAATTGAAATCAGGTAAGAGCAATTTACTGCTCCTGATCGGAGCCCTTGTCAGTTGCTTTTCCTTTGTTTGGGCTGAAGCCCCCCTGATTGTCAGATATGAACTGGATCTGGTTTTTAAAACGGGAAATGGTGGACAGCTGCCCAAAGTCGAAGGTGTAAATCGAGTCTGGATAAAAAATAATTGGAACCAGTCGCTGGGAGAATTACATTTTCACAACTCGGCCAACGGCTTTAAAAATCAGGATTTATCAGGTGGACCCAAGACGGTAATTGGGAATGTCCGCAGTTCACAGCTCGAAAAAATAACATCCAGCGCTGGAATATCAATGAGGGTGGGACTTTTTCCAGCTTTGAACGCCGGTGAGGAAGTGGTATTGGAAATTCCGTTTACTACTGCGATAACGGCGCTTCCTGGATCCAATTTTGCCACGGTCGGTAACAAATCCGATACAGTGATCTATAATCTACTGCAGTTTTACCCCGTACTGGAATTCTTCCATTCTGATGGGTGGCACCAGCAAGATCACTATATCACCGGAGAACCATACCATAATTTTGCCGAGTATAATGTGAGTATTACACTGCCTCGGGATTATAAAATAGGAACATCTGCCCCATTAACCAATATTGATACATTAACATCAAAACTGATCAGACTAAGATATCATAGCCCCCAGGCACGGGAATTTTCAGCTTTGATTTCAAAACAATTAATCCAGCGGACAGTTAATATTTCCGGACTGGCAGTTAATTTTTATTATACTTCGGGAGAATCGGCCAATGTTGAAAAGGCAATTGAATTAATTGGCGAACTAATAACATTCTATGAATCCGGTTTTGGACCAATTCCCAATAATCATTTGACAATCGGGATGGGCTATGCCCTTGATGCCAGTGTAGTCGGACGCTCGAATTTCATTCTGTTTCAGGATGGCCATCAATCTGCCGCGAAACGGTTGCCGAGACTGGTTGCCCGCCAGTGGTTTGGTACTGTACTTAACCCCGATATATTGTATGAAAAAAGGTTAATAGAATCATTTGCAGAGTATGCGGCCTATTTATATCGAGAGTCAAAACCGCAATCAGAGCGCAAATCCTATTTTGAGTCAGTAAAAGCGGTGCTGGAAATGTGGCAAAACATTGACGACCTGCCCACAGAAGAAATCATGCGCCGGTTATATAATTTATTTGGACGGACGATCGTTCCACCAATGTATGAGCCTCAGCGACAGACTAACTGGGAAAGTAGCGTTGAATCATATAACAGCTACGCCGCCGGCAGCCATGCCTTGCAGATGCTGGAAACAGCGGTAGGCGACAGTCTGATGGGTCGAATAATGCAAACGTATATCAGCGAAAACAGTTGGAAAAGTGTAAACACCGAAACCTTTATTGAAACGGTAAGCCGTCTTGCTGATAAGCAGATAGGGGACAATTTCAGGCTGGCCCTGACCACCAATTTGCGACCGGATTACATGATTAAATCCGTTACGTCAAGTGGCCGGAAGGATCGTCGCTGGGATGTGGAAATTAGTACCAGGACCAGTGGAATGCTGATGTTGCCGGTGGACCTGGAAATAGTTACCACAAGTGACGACACTATCCATTTTAATAATTTACAATTAGGTGCCAGTGACAAAATCAATCTGACCACCGACAGTCCGGTAGCAAAGGTAATGCTTGACCCGGGCAAACGAACATTTGACGCTAATAGATTTAATAATCGCTGGCCCCGTACTTATCTTATGCAACCAATTTACGGTCTGCCAAGTTGGGAAGTTTATAAACTGTACTACCGTCCAGTCCTGCGCGAAGACTGGCGGCGAAATTGGCGCGCAGGAGTGCATTTGTCAGGGGGAATGGGGTTGAACTTGATGCCCCTGCTGCCGGCTTTCTATCAAAATGCTTTTGAATTGGTAGTCAACTTCAACCTGGAACAGTCTGCCCGGCAGGTGGGTTTGAAATTCACCTACCGGACACCATTGAATTCAATTGATCACACATTCTGGGAAATGAAAACCAGTTGGGAATACCCGCGCAATGTACAGGCGTTGTCATTAAGTCGCTATATTGGCAAGATTAAATACTTGATTGCCAATCGACAATCGGCCTATCAACGGCTGACGGGGCAGATCAAACGCACTGAATTTGCCACCTCAGATCCGGATAATCGTTGGAATCAGGGAAAATTATTTTCCTTACAGGTGGATTTCATCAGATTTCGGTATAACCCCCACCAGCGGTCTAATATGCAATTCGCATTTATGACAGGTCAGGCATTTCAAAAGAAAACCGGTGGTTTTGCTCGATTATCCGGTCTGGTTGATTTTGAAGGCCGGTTCCTGGACAAATTAATTGTCAGGACACATGGAGAATTCGGTTTAGTCTGGGATGAACGGACCAGCAATTATTTGCGTTATCGATTGCAACACCAATTGCGGGCTTGGCGTCCCCGCACAGAATTTGTACCCCTTTACCGAGGTTTTACACCAGTCAAAGACGAATACTGGAATTCAGTGCTCGGGTCCGGATTTAGCGTTGGTATTATTACCGAATGGCCGGTATGGCCAATGGTCTATATTGATGGAGCCTTGGCGGAGCAATCCGGTGGCAATCCTGAGGAGCGTTGGTCCGCCATGACCGCCAATCCGATTTATGCTTCCGCGGGAATTGGAATCGAATCCCAGTCATTAGTTGAACTGGGATTATATCTGCCATTATGGATTTCTCATCCCATTGGCAGCGGTACTCGCTGGGGCTGGCGGTGGTTGGTTCAGTGGGGCTTTTATTTTTAATTTGGAGCATAGTTACACCGGGCATTCTGAATATTTGACTGAATTAGTACCGGGACTGAGTAATATTTCGAAAAGCATACGGAGGTATAATGGTTTCAAAGCTTGAACCGGCTCATCATGAAATGCGCTATCGGTACTTAGGGAAATCGGGTCTCAGGGTTAGCAAACTCAGTCTCGGTGGCTGGCTCACACTGGGCGGTACTGTTGATGAAAACAGGTCGGTCACGATTATTCAAAAGGCTTTTGATCTAGGTGTTAATCTGTTTGACATGGCCGATGTATATTCTGAAGGAATGGCCGAGGTTGTGTTGGGGAAAGCAGTCCGGGATTTACCACGGGAACAATTAGTAGTGGCAACTAAAGTTTTTGGTCGAATGCATCCCGGACCAATGGGCGCTGGATTATCAAAAAAACACATTATTGAAGCCTGCCATGCTTCTCTGCGGCGCCTGAAAATGGATTATATTGATCTATATCAATTTCATTCGTTCAATGCGGATACCCCGTTGGAAGAAAGCTTGGAGGCGCTGGAAATATTAGTCCGACAAGGTAAAGTGTTGTACGCGGGCTGCTCGAATTTTAATGGGGAACAAGTCACAACGGCTATGGAGCTGGCAATTAACAATAATTTTCCGCGCTTCATTTCCAGCCAACCCTGTTATAACCTGCTCGAGCGTGACGTTGAAGAAACCCTTTTCCCGTCCTGTAAAAAGTTTGGTGTTGGTAATATAATTTATTCTCCACTGGCTCACGTGTACTCACCGGTAAGTATACTGTTGATGAGCCGGAACCTCCCGGCAGTCGATCTGTTACCAATGGTGGAAAATTTATGTCCCGCTATTTAACCTCCGATAATCTACAGCGGACTGACCACCTTAATAAGCTGGCGCAGGAGCTGGGTTACAGTCTGGCCCAATTAGCGCTGGCCTGGATATTACGCCGTGCCGAAGTGGCATCGGTGATTTTGGGAGTTACGTCACTCGAGCAGCTTGAACATAATCTTATGGCCGGTGAAATCAAATTAATCACGGAAGAGATCGAGCGAATAGAGGATTGTCTATAATTCGTGGTTGAATCCAAGAAAAATCGTCCGGCTTTAGTCGAGTATTTAACAAATCACCCAATACTAGGACCGAATATTGCCCATGTTCGCCACATCAGCGGCAGGCCAGCGGAATATGTTGATTTCCCGGCCACTGTTGATTCGCGCTTAAAAGCGGCTTATGAGAAGCGTGGGATAAAGCAGTTGTATTCACATCAAGCCGCAACCTGGAATAATCTTCAAGCAGGTAAAAATGTTGTAGTGGTAACCCCCACCGCCAGCGGAAAAACCCTGTGTTACAACCTGCCGGTTCTGCAAACGATACTTAAAGATTCTTCAGCTAAAGCTCTGTACCTGTTTCCTACCAAAGCGCTCAGTCAGGACCAGGTTGCTGAATTACATGAAGTCGTTACCGAGGTTGGCACTGCGGTCAGAGTGTTTACTTTTGATGGCGATACCCCCCAGGATGCCCGCCAGAAAATCCGCAAGCAGGGACATATCGTTGTTACCAATCCTGATATGCTGCACCAGGGGATTTTACCTCATCACACCAAATGGGTTCAGTTATTTCAAAACCTGAAATATATTGTCATCGATGAGATTCACACCTATCGAGGCGTGTTTGGTAGTCATGTTAATAATGTTCTGCGGCGGCTGAAACGGGTCTGCGAGTTTTATGGTGCCAATCCTCAATTTATCTGCTGCAGCGCCACAATCGGAAATCCCCGCAAGCACGCCGAAGCCTTGACAGAATTACCCATGGCATTGGTGGATAAAAACGGGGCGCCAGCCAGCGATAAACATTTCATTTTTTATAATCCACCCGTAGTGAATAAAGAGCTTGGTATCCGCGCCAGCTACATCAAGCAGACAAAAGCGCTGGCGGGTGAATTGCTCAGCCAGGATATTTCCACTATCGTGTTTGCCTTGAGTCGCTTAAACGTTGAGATATTAACCAAATATCTTCGGGATCAGTTTTCCAGTGATCGCGACCAACTGGCATTGCCGAACATGATTGCCGGTTACCGTGGTGGCTATCTGCCCAATCGCCGCCGGGAAATCGAGCGTGGTTTACGTGAAGGCTCAATTAGGGGCGTCGTTACCACAAACGCCCTGGAATTGGGTATTGATATCGGCAGCCTGGAGGCTGCTATCCTGGCCGGTTACCCGGGCACGATTGCCTCAACCTGGCAGCAGGCGGGACGGGCGGGTCGCCGCGATACGGATTCCGTGATCATTCTGGTTGGCCGCTCAGCCCCGGTTGATCAATTTTTAATCAATCATAATGAGTATTTTTTCGGTCGTAGTCCAGAACAGGCCCGCATCAATCCCGATAATCTGACTATTCTGGTCGATCACATAAAATGTGCAGCGTTTGAGTTACCATTCCGGCAAAACGAAAGCTTGGGTACTGTTCCACCCGCTGACACTGCCCAGGTACTCGAGTATTTAAAGGATGGTGGGATTGTCCATTTTGATGGTCAGCAATGGCACTGGGCCAGCGATGTTTACCCGGCCGTGAATGTCTCTTTACGCCGGATTGAAAAAGGCAATTTTGTCGTGGTCGCCAAGGGCCAGGAAAACAAAATTATTGCCGAAGTCGACTATGGCAACGCCGCCATGACAATATTTCCCGATGCGATTTACATGGTGGGCGGCGAGCAGTTTATCGTTGACGAGTTGGATTGGGACGGACGGAAAGCCATCGTTCGGGATACCGATTCCGATTATTATACCGATGCCATTGATTACACCAACGTGAAGATTCTTGATGAATTTGAAAATCGTCGGGTTGGCAGAATTGATATCACCCTGGGTGAAGTTCAGGTAATGACCCGGGCGGTGGGCTTTAAAAAAATCAAATTTTACACGATGGAAAATGTCGGGTTCGGAGATATCAATCTGCCCGATCTGGAAATGCACACCACTGCCTACTGGTTTACGATTCCCCAACGTATTTTGGATGATTTGCCTTATCAGCCTGCAGATTGCATCGATGGAATACTCGGTATGGCAAACGCTTTGCACGCCATAGCCGCCCTGAATTTGATGTGCACAGTAATCGATATTCAGCGCAGCGTGGGTGATAAATCCGCCGAATGGTATGTACGCAATGTTTACGGTCAACGGGGTGTGTATTCATCTGCCGAAGGGAAACTAGGCGACCGCCGGGTTGATTTGACAGAGGCTAATTTTCAACCGACAATTTTTGTTTACGATAATTACCAGGGTGGGGTGGGTTTCAGTCAACATTTATTCGATATTCACGAAACACTGATCGAGCAAACCCGGAGTCTGATTAAATCCTGTAGTTGTGAAGGTGGTTGCCCTTCCTGTGTGGGACCGTCAATGGAGGTTGGAATGTCCAGCAAGCAAGTGGCGTTGGATATTTTGAATCTGCTGCTGCGTTAATATATTAATAAAATCAACAACAAATCTTAAAATATTTATTTTATAATGATGTTATTCTTTATATATTAAATCATGATAGATAATAAAGATCACGAGATCATGACACTTCTGCAGGAAAATTCACGGGCTACTGCCAGTGAAATTGCTACAGTAGTTGGGCTATCGATTCCGGCCATAGCCGAAAGAATCAAAAAACTTAGCGAGGCGCAATATATCCGGCAGTTTACGGCTGTCCTTGATCACAAAGCCCTGGGTTTTGATCTCACAGCCTATATTACAGTTGTCAGCGCTTCTTCAGATCATTATGATGAGGTAATTCAGTGTGCAAAAGATTCACCCGCTGTGCTTGAATGTCATTCGGTGACCGGTGGTGGGTCACACCTGCTAAAAATCAGAGTGAGAAATTCAACCGAATTGGAAGTTTTGTTACACGACATTCAGTTATGGCCCGGTGTGGCGCGAACCCAAACAATGGTGGTACTATCGACCTACAAAGAAGGTTTAAAGCTCGAATTACAGACAGAATAATCTGATTATTTAAATTGACCGTTGTTAATTCAGAGATGTTGAATGGCGGTTAAAATCCCCAAAAAATTACTCACCTTCCACAAAAAGGATTTATTATGGATAAAAAACGGATACTTGATATTGTAGAAAAGGAACAGGTTAAATTTGTTGACATGCAGTTTTCGGATCTGCTTGGTATGGTAAAAGCGCTGACAATACCGGTGTCAAAATTGAGCGAAGCTCTGGAAAATAATGTCTGGTTCGATGGTTCTTCCATTGATGGTTTTACTCGTATTTTTGAAAGTGATATGTATTTGAAGCCGGATCTGAACACCTTTGCTGTTATTCCCTGGACAAAAGGAACTGAAAATGTGACCTGCCGCCTGATTTGCGATGTTTACATGCCTGACGGATCAATGTACGCCGGTTCACCGCGAACAATATTGAAGCGTCAGTTGGAAGAGGCCAATAAGCTTGGTTATGAGTTTAACGTTGGGCCGGAATTGGAATTTTTTCTGTTTAAAAAAGATAATGGTGCAATCAATCCGTTACCCCATGATCGGGGCGGCTATTTTGATCAGTCAACTGATTTGGCCACCGAAATCCGCCAGGAGATGACCACCGCCCTGCAGGGATTGGGAATTGATGTTGAGGCTCTGCACCATGAAGTGGCCGATGGTCAGCATGAAATCGATTTTCGCTATGGTGATGCCCTGACGGTTGCTGACAATGTCATTTCTTTCAAATATGCCATAAAAACAATTGCTCACAAGCATGACTTACATGCCACGTTTATGCCCAAGCCGATTGCCGGAATAAATGGCTCCGGTATGCACGTACATCAGAGTTTTTTCCGCAACGGGAAGAACCTGTTTTATAATACTAACGGGAAATACCATCTGTCTGATTTGGCCCGGCATTTTGTGGGCGGGCAATTGAAGCATGCTCGCGCCATCACCGCGGTTCTTAATCCTATTGTAAATTCATACAAAAGGTTGGTTCCAGGTTATGAAGCACCGGTTTACGTTTCCTGGGCTAATACTAATCGCTCGGCCCTGATCAGAATACCGCGCCACACGCCAGGCCGTGAAAATTCAACCCGCTGTGAATTACGATCCGGCGATCCCACAGCCAATCCATATCTCGTATTTGCAGTAATGCTGGCCGCAGGGCTCGATGGTATAAAGAATGAAATTGAACCGCCGACGCCCATGGAAGAAAACATTTTTGAACTGACCGAGGCAGATTTGCAATTGAAAGAAGTAACCACCCTGCCCGTAAGTCTGAGGGAAGCTCTCAATGATTTGAATGACAATCCCATAATCTGTGCAGCTCTTGGCCAGACTGCCCTTGAGAGTTATACCTATGCAAAAATGAGAGAGTGGAAAGACTATTCAATCAGTGTAAGTCAGTGGGAACTGGAGCGTTATTTGGAAATATATTAATTCCTGGAGTTGATTTCAGCCTATCACGTGCGCTAACGCATAATTCGGCTTTCTCATTTTCTATGGCGGTGTAAAAATTGTAATTTACTTGATGCGAATCAGACGCACTAAATTGAATTTGTGGGCGCTATTTATTATTGTAGGTTTGCTATTCTCGGTCGATCAGTTAAGGGCAGAAAACGATTATCCGATTATTCTGGTACATGGTTTTCTCGGCTGGGGCACCGATGAAATGAGCGGTTATAACTATTGGGGTGGTAAAAACGATCTTGCTGCCCACCTCGATTCTCTGGGATATACTGTTTATGTTGCCACAGTGGGACCGGTTTCCTCTAATTGGGATCGGGCGGTGGAATTATATTATTGCATTAAAGGGGGGCAGGTAGATTATGGAAAATCACATGCCGATCGCTATGGAATCGATCAGAAACCGGCTGGGAAAACCTATCCCGGCCTTTATCCGGAATGGGATGCGGAACATCCGGTTCATCTGATTGGTCACAGTATGGGCGGCCAGACCGCCCGGATGTTGCAGTTTTTATTAGTCAACGATTTTTATCTCGATACGGGCTACTCAGTTCCGGAAGAAAGCTTTTTGTTGGGGCAGGACAGCAAGGGCTGGGTAAAATCAATTTCCACTTTTTCCAGTCCCCACAATGGGACTACCCTGACGAATCTGATTTCCAAAAGCATGCCCTTCCTGCAGGACATCATCGCTGTTGCGGCGGTTACCGGCAATAATTTTTATGATTTTGATCTTCAGCAGTGGGATTTTGAGCGCAAGCAAGGTGAACGCTGGTTGGATTATTTTGAGCGAATGCGTTCGCACCCGGCCTGGGGAACCAAAAATATCAGTGCCTGGGATGTAAGCCTGGATGGCGCCCGCGACCTGAATACCGGGCTACTGGCTGATTCCGACGTCTATTATTTTTCTTACGCAACCAGCAGTACCAGATTGGATTCGTCATCCGGCAAGCATGTTCCTGAACGTGGAATGGGGTTGACCTATTTTGCTAACGCCCGTTTAATGGGATCAATTCCGGCCTATTGGAGCGATGGCACAGCCACCGATTCAACCTGGTTTGAAAATGATGGAATTGTTAATACAATCTCCATGATTGGGCCGACAACCGGGTTGAATGGACCGGATCCGGTGGCAATTTACCAACCGGATATTCCACTTATTCCCGGGCAGTGGTATTTCATGGGCAAGTTGAATTACGATCATAAACAAATTGTCGGTCACACTCTGCAAAAACGCCGCCCCTGGCAACTGGCTCGCGATATTTTTGCGAAACATTGTGAATTATTAAAATCGCTACCTTGATAAAATGACTGCTGCTTTATTGATAGGGAAAAAAGGAAAATTTAAAGGATAGATTATAAAAAAGTTAAGACACTGGGCGTAATTAAAGGAAGTATTGATGGCTAATCGAATTCATATAACTTTGTTACGGCATGGCCGTACTCGAGCGGACGATGAAGATATCAAGGAAGGGCGCTTTGACTCTCCACTCACAGAAATAGGCCGGAGCCAGGCGCAGGCTCGCGCTCAAGAGTTTTTAAAACGACAGCTTAAATTCGATTATGTAATTGCCAGCCCTTTAAAACGCGCCCACGAAACAGCTCAAATAATTGCCAAAATCCTGGCTGTACCGCTAGAGACAGACCCCGATTGGATGGAAAAGGATATTGGCCCACTCACTGGAAGGAATTGGGAAGAATTCAAGCAGGAAAACCCCATACCTGATTTTCGTAATCCCTACGAACCATTCTTTGATACTGGCGAAAGCAATTGGGAGATTTATAGTCGAGCGTCAAAAGCCTTGGAACAAACAATTCGCCGTGGTGCAGGATGTTATTTGGTTGTGGCGCATGGTTTGATTTTAAATGCAGCTCTGAGAACAATTGTGGGAACACAACCATCGGTAAACGGTCAGGGAATATGGTTTATATTTGGCGATACCGGTTATATTCGAACGGTTTATTCTCCAGCAGAGCACAGGTGGGAAATTCTGGAATTCAAGGCCAGCTAAATCTACAGAGGGCGGAGTGGTGAAAGAGCCGGGAGTAAAGACCTAGTAAAAGATGTGCCCGGTGTTTATTGTAGCTGGTTATAAACAGTTACAACCTACGACATAGCTAGATTGGGAGGCCGGTAGTTGCTGCAGGCTGTTATACATGTTTCAGGCAATAATATATAAGCTCTGGTTTTAGCTGTGGCAAACAGAAAAAATATTCTTAAAATTGCGGAACGATTTCAATTAATTAATTGAATAAAGGATTGCTGGAATGACTGCTACTCACATAAAAACATCAGATATTTATCGCTTTAAATTGGTGATGGACCCTCAGGTTTCCCCCACTGACAGCCGGGTTGCTTTTGTGGTGGAAACAATGAACAAAAAGGATAAGACCTATTATAAAAATCTGTATCTTATTGATGGGGATGGAAAAAACCGGCGACAATTGACCATTGGTAATAAAGTCGATCACACGCCGCGCTGGTCGCCGGATGGTAAAACGCTGGCATTTATTTCCAAGCGGGAAACGGAAAAGGACTCCGCACCCTCCGATCAGATATGGCTATTATCTATGGCTGGCGGTGAGGCCCGGCCCTTGACTAAACTACCAGCCGGTACCATTGCCGAATTAAACTGGTCGTCGGATGGGAAATCCCTGGCATTCCTATTTCATCCTCTGGGTAAAGAAATCAAGCTGGATGATAAGGGCAAGCCCGAGGTACCGGTTTATCGGCATATCAAGGATATCTGGTTCCGCCTCGACGGATCCGGGTTTTTTGACAGCGAATACACTCATGTTTGGACAGCCAATGCCCGCACCGGCAAAACCCGTCAATTGGTGGAAGGTTCATATCACGATCAAAGTATTGCCTGGTCCCCCGACAGCAAAGAAATCGCCTTCATTTCTTTTCGCCATTCCGATTGGCAGTTGCGTTTGGAAGAACAGAAAATTTATACTGTTCCCACAGCCGGTGGGGAGATTAACGAGGTTCCAACTGTTACCGGGCCCAAGGACGGTTTGTCATATTCGCCGGATGGACAATTTCTGGCCTATTTTGGGCACGAAAAACCCTATCTCGGCTGGGGTGTTGCCAGTTATATTTTAAATGTAATAGATACGAATGGTCAGACCCATCGCCGATTTGGTGAAAAGCTTGATCGTACGGCCTATTCGATAACTCTGGGTGATATCACGCCGGCATTTGGTGTTGAGCCGCCACGCTGGTCGACTGACGGTAAATTCATTTTATACCGGGTCAGCAGTGATGGCGGGCAGCCAATCGTCCGGGCTGATATGTCTTCAGGGGCAACCGAGTATCTCACCGAACTGGGATTAGTAACCATTACCGGCGGGCTGGACAAAACTGGCAATAAATATGTATTTCACGGAGCAGAGCTTGACACGCCGGACGAGCTTTACTCGCTGGATCTCAATAACCGGAAGATCCGACAACTTACCTCGTTCAATAAGAATTATTGTCGCAGTCGCAATTTTTTAACGGCGGAAGAACTGACATTCTCTAACGGTTCTCAAAAACTGCAGGGCTGGTTAGTTAAGCCACCGGATTTCAATCCGAAAAAGAAATACCCGTTAATTCTGAATATTCACGGCGGACCCCGCTGCCAGTACGGGAATACATTTTTTCATGAAATGTATGTACTGGCCGCCGCCGGTTATGTTGTGTTGTACACCAATCCCCGCGGTAGTCAGGGTTACGGGGAAAAATTTGCTGAAGCTATCGCCGCCCGCTGGGGTGAGCCGGCCATGTCAGATTTGCTGGCCGCGGTTGATCACATCCTGGAAATGGGATTCATTGATGAAAATAGAATGGGCGTTACGGGCGGCAGTTACGGGGGCTATATGACCAATTGGATCGTAACTCACAGTGATCGATTCAAGGCGGCGGCTACCCAGCGCTGTGTTTCGGATTTAGCATCTATGTTTGGAAACTCTGACATCGGTTATGATATGGCTTATGAATTCGGTGGCGCTCCCTGGGAAAACCGGGAAGTGTACCGAGAATGGTCGCCCATTACTCATATCGAAAACTGTCATACCCCCTTGTTGATAATTCACAGTGAAAATGATTTACGTTGTAATATTGAGCAGGGTGATCAGATGTTCACTGCCTTGAAATATCTGAAACGGGAAGTTGAATATGTCCGTTTTCCCGCCGAACCCCATGGATTGTCGCGCCATGGTCGTCCCGACCGCCGCGAAGCCCGACTGAAATTTATTATCGATTGGTTTGATAAATATCTGAAACCAGCGATTGATAATTGAGGATAGCATGGGAGAAATGCGTACGGCAGTGTTGTTTGATATGGATGGCGTCATTATTGATTCGGAAGGATTATATGAAAAAGTACAGAAAATTGGGCTTGAGCATTATAATATCAACTTGAAACAGGAAGATTACCTGCGTTTTAAGGGCTTATCGGAAGCAGCGGTATTTGACCTTCTTGAAAGAGACTACGATGTGCAGTGGGATCGCCCGGCGGTTATCGCAGAAAGCCACCGGCTAATGTTAGCAGAATTCCGTGAAAATTTGAAATATATGTGGGGATTCCCTGAGATTATTGCGCGGTTTGATAAGCAGTATTTGCTGGGATTGGTAACATCAACCGGGCGCGATTTTCTTAACCAAATTGATCAAATTCTGGCCATACGAAAATTTTTCGCAAAAATTGTGGCCGGGGGTGATACAGTTAAAACAAAACCCGATCCGGAACCATACTTGCGCATAATGCAATTGCTGCAGGTTGAGCCAGC
The DNA here is from genome assembly GCA_964539785.1 of uncultured bacterium. Lineage (GTDB taxonomy): Bacteria > Fidelibacterota > Marinisomatia > Marinisomatales > TCS56 > JABMPO01. The sequence goes on from CAZIJQ010000001.1 coordinate 92,643, forward strand.
CAATGCGGTAGTTATTGAAGATTCCATCAATGGTGTTCGGTCAGGGAAAGCTGCCGGTGCGCAGGTTATCGGCTTATCCGCAACCTATTCAGGCAATGATTTATCCGAAGCTGATATCTGTGTAAAATCGCTCGGTGAAATTGATGTTGATTTAATAAACAGTTTAGTGGATGCTGCCCATTAAAATAATTCCAATTAATCAGGATTATCTGGAATTCTGGCATAGGCTTCATAACGATCCTGCCACCAGACAACATCAGCCAATCCAGCCGACTACCTTGGCAGAACAATCAGTAATGCTGAATCGGTTTGTTGGTCACGATTTGACAAATAACACCCTACCTTCCTATAAATGGATTTTAGTTGAACCTGAGCATAACCAACCAATTGGAATGACATCCTTTCACCGGCTACAGATCGAACAGGGGATTGGTAGAATCGGTTACTCAATATTACCACAGTTCTGGGGTAAAGGTTATGCCACCCAGGCTGTACACCAGTTGATTTCATTGATATTCAGTAAAACGAACATGGAACGCCTGGAAGCTGTTTGCAGTATTCACAATCCGGCCAGCAAACGGGTGCTCGAGAAAGCGGGATTCATATATGAGGGGGTTCGCCGGGATTATCTTCGCATCCGGGATGAAAGAATCGATCACCACAGCTATGCCATTTTAAAATCAGATTGGCTGGCAAAATAAGAATATTATTTACCTTTTGGATTGCATCAACCGTACTTCGACTTCGCTCAGCACAGGTGTTGATGCTTGAATTGACAAGGTCAATCCACTCCAAATTTCACAACGGGTTAATATTTAGTGTTTTTCCTATTCCGGCAACGGTATCCTATGGTTGAGCAATCTACCTACCAGAATTACCTGGAGGCAATTGCCCAGGGAGCGACTATTATTTTGGATGGAGCAATGGGCTCCCAGTTAATAAAGCATGGTTGCCCGTCGCCATTGCCTTTGTGGTCGGCCTCCGCCAATCTTGATGCTCCTGAAACTGTCAAAAAAATCCATCAATCCTATCTCACAGCCGGAGCGCAGATTCTGACCACCAATACTTTCAGGACCACAACGCGAACATTTCTAAAATTGGATTGCGGTCTTAGTCGTGCCCGACGGCTGGCGCTTGCAAGTCTAAAAAAAGCGGTCTGGGCAGCCAGAACCGCCAGTGCGGAATCTTATCTGGTGGCTGGTTCAATTGCACCGCTGGAAGATTGTTATAGTCCGGAATTATTTCCCAGAGCTGAAACCGCTCTGTCTGAATTCGTCGAATTAGGCGAGGATTTATATTCGGCCGGTGTTGATCTGCTGTTGTTCGAGACCATGGGAAGTTTGGTTGAAGTCAGGGCGGCGCTGTCGGCAACCGATCATTTGGATATCCCCCGATGGGTAAGTTTCCTGATTAAAAATGAGCAGCAGCTCTGGAATGGTAATGCCTTAGTTGATGCCCTAAAATTAGCCAACAGCCATTCAGTGGAATTGGTGTTGATCAATTGCAGTTCCATTACTCACACCCGTGATTCATTGAGTGTAATTAAAGCGCATTGGTCGCATCCCTGGGGTGTTTATCCCAATCTTGGTACAGGAAAACCAGCCATCGATGGTGACGTCACAACCCTAATCCCCAGAGCTGAATTTGAAGTAATGATAAATAATTTTATCGATAGCGGAGCCACAGTAATCGGAACCTGTTGCGGCTCGGGACCGGAGCATACCCGGCTGATCAGAGAATTGATAGCGGATAGCGGGGGTGGTCATGGTTAAATCATTGCGTGACCGTTTACGGGAATTGGATCAGGAGCAGAAATCGGGTGATATCCGCCAGCGATTGGAGCGCGTTTACCGGCAGGGAAATATTAATAAGACATTTCCCGACGAGACAGTAATTAGAGATGCCCGCGGTATTCATGAATTTGTTGACGGAAATTATGAAAACACCAGTTTTGGCGATATTTTTGTTGCTCGCCAGCACTATCCTTGGAATTATGAACATGGTAATCAGACACCGGAAACTATTCGTTCAATTACCGGTAACTGGCTGAGCCGGTTGGGTAATTTCAGAGATCAATCCGATTTTGATGTAGGTAAAACGCTTTTCATCGATACCGAAACTACCGGTCTGGCGGGGGGTAGCGGAACCCTGGCTTTCATGATTGGAATCGGATTTATTGAGCAGGATGGATTTACGGTTCAGCAGTATTTTGCCGATGCCTTCAATTGTGAAGAAGGCATGCTGGACCTGGTTGCTGACTTTGTGAAACCCTATTCCACGATCGTCAGCTTTAATGGAAAAACATATGATCTTCCATTACTGTCAACCCGCTATATATTGAAGCGGCGGTCGTCGCCATTTGATGGTCTGGATCATCTTGACCTGCTGCATATTGCACGTCAGATTTGGGGCTATCAGCTGGATAATTGCCGGTTGCAGACAATCGAGCAGGAAATCCTGGATTTCATGCGGGCTGACGATTTGCCGGGCAGTGATGTTCCTCAGGCCTATTTCAAGTTTTTACAGGGACGCGGGGCCGACCCCCTGTATCGGGTATTTGAACATAATGCCCACGATATTTTGACATTGGGAATATTATTGCCACTGGTCTGGGTACTTACCCGCCCTGAAAGCCAGGCTGGTGATTTGCAGTTCAGCCGTAGTAAAATTCTACTGCGCCATGGGGAGCGGTTAGCAGCGCGCCAGGCGCTTGAAGTTTTTATTACGGCAGAAAAAAATGGTCAATTGAGACAGCGGGGTTGTCTGGAACTGGCCCGTATATATAAACAGGATGGCTTGTGGGACGAAGCTTGTAAGCTGTGGAAAGCGATGATTTCCACCAGCAAAGTGTTCTTTTTGGAACCTTATATAGAACTTGCTAAATTTTATGAGCATAAGAACCGGGATTGGGAGCAGGCTTTGGAATTAACTCTGGCGGGAATTTCCGGATTATCTACGGGTCGTGACCGTGAAATGAGTGAGTTGATTCATCGTAAGACTCGTTTGAAAACAAAAATCAGCAGAAAATTATGACAACAATTATTTCCTTAATTATCTGGCCGCTGGCACTAGGTGGATTTATTATCGCAGGGGGACTATTATTAATTTCCATTTTTCTAATTCCCCGTGATCGGTTACATCCCCTGGTCCGCGTCTTTTGCCGATTTATTCTTTTGTGTTCGGGACAAATACTTATAATTAACCGGAAAACTGATGATATCGGACCTGGTCCCTATATCTATATGTTTAATCACGCCTCCCTGTTTGATGTTTTTATGGTCGGCGCTATTGTCCGACATTATATAACCGCTGTGGTGGCAGAATATCAGTTTTCTTACCTGATTTGGGGAACATTACTCCGAAGATATGGAATAATTCCCATCCTTCGGTCAAATATTAAACAGGCCATAGCCAGCCTTGATAAAGCCGAAGATGCAATTAAAAATGGTGATTCATTCCTAATCTCACCGGAAGGTACAAGAACCCTGGATGGTAATCTGCGTGTGTTTAAAAAGGGTGGGTTTCATGTAGCACTGCATACCGGAGCTACCATTATCCCAATGGCTTTTGGCGGGACATTTCAAGCCAAGCCAAAAACCGATTGGCGAATCCGGCCGGGAATTTTACGGGCTTATGTAGGACAGCCGATTACAGCAACCGACTACCAGGGAATGTCAGTAAAGGAATTATGCGAGTTAACCAGAGACCGCATTCAAAATTTAATTCAGGAAAATTGCTGATCTTGCGCGGAAACTGATAAATCAATCACAAACCATCATAGATGATGTAGATTTAGCAACCGCAAAAGCTGCTAAAAATTATAGAAAAGGGATAATTAGCGTGGATAAACAAGAGACCGACGATCTAATGTCAACCTTGGGTTCTGGGGAAGATTCCGAAAAAAAACCTGAAGAAAATGATTCATCTGATCCGGAACAGGAAAAAAAAGATGAGCTTAACCAAGTCAATATCGATAATGCCACCGTTGATGACTTACCTGAAGTTGATGATTCCCCTGATCAGGATTTAACACCTAAGCCGGAGCCTGAGGAACCTGCCCCGGCTGAAGAAGATATCACCCCGGATGCACTCCCGACCGAGGAAACGAGTAAACTCCCATCGGATACTTCCTCACAGCCACAGGCTCAGCCATCGTTCTATCTGGTTGAACTTTACAGTAGCCAGGGGATGTTTGAATCAGCGCTTAAGGTGCTGGATATATTACAGTCCCTGGATGCGGATCCGGGTCGGATTGCCGAAGCAAGAAGTAAAATTAAACAGGCGCTGGGTGAGCCCATTGAAGAACCAGTTGAGCCCGCTGCTGAACCTGAGATTCCCTCCGATCCTGCCCAAGAGCCACCAATTCCTTCGGAGCCGGAAGAGTTACCAGTGGAACCCGATTTCGTTGCAGCAGATATTACCGATGATGTGGAACCTCAAACTCCCAAAACAGACTCAATTGAAGATGGTGAATATGAAAATCAGCGAATCGATGCTCTTAAACAGCGTGCTGCGCAGCAATTGACCAGTGAAGCAACGTCTGAATCTGCTGATGAAATCGAAAAAGATGATGCTTTTGACGATGTGGCCGAGCAGAAGCGAATCGCCGCGCTGATGAAGCGTAGCGGGGCTTCTGATTCAGAGTTGGAACAATTTTCTGAAGAAGTAGCAGAAGAACCGGATATTCCGGAAGCGGAGGATGAAGCTGAGCTACAGCATATCCGTGCGCTCGAAAAACATGCCGGTATTACTGAGGACGGCAAAGAAGAGGCCGAATCAGCCGCCAAAGAAGAAACGCCTGACTCGGTTGAGCTCCAGCCAGAGCCGGAAATTGAAAATGGCGAAGAATTAGCGCGCATTGCCCGCCTTGAGGAACGGCAGGAATCGCTGCCGTCCGATCCAATCCCAGCAGAAAAACCAATCGAGAAAGAACCAGTCGAAAACAAGTGGTTTAAATGGGTGTATGTAGCGGGCGCGGTAGCTATTGCCCTGCTAGCCGTCTGGTTATTCTGGCCAACTGGGGATTCAAGCACACAACAAAAATTACCGCCGCAAGTTGAGGTACCAATTGTTGATCAAGCCGACGCTATTATAGAGGAGGTAGCTGAGGTCGTGCCAGTAGTTATCGATACGATTGAAGCCGAAGAAACGATAGTTAAGGAACCGGAAATAGTAGAAGTTGAAGTCAAAAAGGAGATCCCCGAGGTTGAACCGCCGCCAGCAAAAAGACCGCCGGTTGTAAAGAGTTTGCCAGTCCGAAATCTACAGGTAAATGCCAGGGCTAGAGCCGCATTTTTAAATGGCGATTACTGGTTAGCTGCAACAGATTGGGGCCGCGAGAAAAAACGAGTCAGTTCCCACTATACAATTATCCTGTTGTTTGCCTGCCAAGATAAAACGATCATGAATGCCTATAAGCAATTGGATAAACCGGCTGATTTCTTCCTTTTACCGCGCTACATCGGTGATCAGCAGTGTTATACGATTTGCTGGGGCGATTTTAAAAGCCGTTCCGACGCCTTGGCTTGGTATAAAGAAATTCCTGCCTGGTTTCGAGATAATGGTGCCAACCCCATGGTTCGATCCTTTGCACAAATCAAAATCAGTTCCGAACCTCCTCCGGCAGTTAAAAAAACCGCCACAATAATTCCAATTCTAAAACCCGAGCCCGAACCACAAAAAATTGAGCTGGTAAAAGAGCCGGAAGTAGAGCCCCCGGTCATTATACCGGTTATAGAGGAACCGGAAGAAGTACCTATTGACACAATTGCCGTTGAAACAGAACCGGAATCTGACGAATTGCCAAATCAAATTACCACGGTAGAGGAGGCTTTTATTGATGCGATGATATCAATTCCAATGATAGAGTCTGATTCCCTACCTGAAATATCAGAACCAGAACCAGAATCAGAGTCAGAACCAGATCAATCAGATAATGATCTGCTGGACAGCGTAATTGTTTTAATAGCGGATGATCGGCCTGATGACTGGATCGAAATGGATGAATCAACCCAGGCGCTCGAGCCGGAAACAGAAATTGCCGGTGATCAGTTTGTTGAAATAGCAGAATTGGAAAGTGAAATTGAACCAATTCCCGAACCGGAGCCTGATTATACTCCCAGCGATTTACTTAAACTGGGGCGATTTACGGAAGCTGCCGGAATCTGGGAGATTCAAAAAAGAGACAAACCAAAGAATTATACGATAAAATTGTTAGTAGCCTGCCAGACCGGTTCCGTGAACGAAGCTTACCGAGCGCTGAATCAGGCCGAAGACTTTTTCATTTTGCCAAAGTCTGTCAAAGGTGATGAATGTTTTGCAATTTGCTGGGGAGACTTTACTTCCAAACGGGATGCTAAAAAGCGTTTGAAAGAAGTGCCCGATTGGTTCAGTCGCAGTGGTGGCAAACCGGCCTTGACCACTTTAGCCAAAATCTATAAATAGCGGCAGTTCAATAGGCGTTACCGTATCAATCAAACTGATCCGATCCAGTGAAGAGAAGAAATTCGGTTTGGTTTAAACTGGGGCTGATCCTACTGGTTGTTAACTATCCCCTGGGATTTGTCAGTTTGTGGTTGACTGGTGCTTTATTCATCAAGACACGGGCAGCGATCTGGCTGGCGGTAGGGGGTAGTAGTTACCTATTTTCATGGTTGCTGTTATTAACCGGATTCATGTTGACCGGTCAGGAGGGGTTGCGCCGGATGCGGTTTTTCTGGCGGCGAACAAGACGTCGATTAAGACTGTTACACTTGAGAGTAAATAATGAAAACAGTACTGGTACCCCTGGCAACGGGGTTTGAAGAGATTGAAGCAATTACAATAATTGATATTTTAAGGCGAGCCGGAGCATCCGTTATAACCGCCGGACTGGAAAAACGAAATGTCGTTGGCTCCCACGACATCCACATGTTGGCCGATTCGGTGTTAGCTGAAGAAATGGATAAAAATTGGGATCTGGTCGTTTTACCGGGAGGAGTCCCGGGAACGCTGAATCTGTTGACAGATGAGCGTATTATAAAATTAATCAGGAATCATAATTCCACCGGCAAACTGATTGGTGCGATTTGCGCCGCTCCGGCAGTTCTGGAAAAAGCAGGATTATTAGCGGATAAACCGGCCACAATCCACCCGGCTTGGGCAGAAAAACTGGACACGGCTAAGTATACGGGCACTCGCGTGGAAATGGCGGATAAAATTGTTACCGGAAAGTCCGCTGGAACGGCCATGGAATTCGCCTTTAAACTGGTCGAGCAATTATTTGGCGTCGAAAAAGTGGCTGAAATCAATCAAGGGGTTTTTGCCCGATTGTAAGTTTTGAGTTTAGTTCCAATCAAACTGTCGCTTTAGAAATTCAGTTATGGAAAAAATATTATTTTTATTTGATATCGATGGTACGCTCCTTTCCCCGGGAACCCTGCCGCGACAGATATTAAACCGCGCATTCCAGGATATTGCCGGTGGTAATCCCGACCTGCAGTTTATGGATGTGGCCGGATTGACCGACCCACTGATTATTGCCAATGGCTTGAAAAAGTTGGGAATTACCGATGGTGTAATCCCCCAACTGGCTGTCGCTATTCTGGACCGATACCTGGTGGAGATGGAGCGGGATTACTCCCAATCCGACCTGCCAATACTGCACTGGGATGCTATCGATTTTCTTGATGCCGTTCAGACTGGGGAACATGTTACCGCCTTGATGACTGGTAATGTGGAGGCCGGAGCCCGAATCAAACTGGATTATTTTGGGTTGTTCGACCGGTTTTCGTTTGGTGCTTTCGGAAATGATTACCCCCAGCGTGATCAATTACCAGGGATTGCTCAAAAACGAGCCAAACAACTAACCGGGGTGGACTGGGATTTTGGCAATATAGTTGTTGTAGGGGATACACCGAATGATGCCCAGGCCGCCTCGGTTGCCGGAGCTCGTTCAATAATCGTCTGTCGCAGGCCGGGGTGGGAACAAGCGATTCGTGAAGCCGGTGCGGATATAGTAGTAAGTTTATTAAATGATCCGAAAAAAATACTCAGTAAGTTGAGTCAATTAAAATGAAACTGCGTCCCCGTATACTGATACTTGTGGTAAGCTTATTGTTGGTGGTACTCACTAGCTTAGCAGTTCCGTTATATTGGTATACCCGCAGCGCACTCGAGGACGAGCTTGATCAGCATTTATTAACCATATTACGGATGGTAGCTGCTAATATTGATCGGGAATTGATCAGTTTACTGGCTACCGAACCTGATCTGGATCGCATCCGGCAGGCTGTTGAGCTGAATTTAGCCCATCAGGTGGTGGAAGGAACTAGGGGTGTGGCCATATACCAGGCCGGGCAGAGACTGGCCTATACCGGTTCCCTGCCGATTGAAAAAGCCCAACTTCTCACAACCGGTAATGCTGCGGGGCAACCGGTAATATCTGATTTATACCGGATTGACGACAGTGGGTATATCAAATCAGGTACCATCGATATAATTCTGGCTGATCAGCAAATTACTATTGCTGTCTGGGTTGGCGCCGATTTTATGCTGGTTGTGGATCAATTAATGGGCAGTCTATTTTGGATATTTATTCTAACTATCATCGCGGCAATTAGTTTAGCCTTCATCTTTTCCCGTTCCTTGATCCGTCCGGTTATCCGTTTGGCAGATTATACCGAAGCCATAAGTAAAAATATTTATACTGAACCGGTTTATTTGAATCGCCGGGACGAAATTGGGACGTTGAATACTGCCCTCGTAGATATGCATCATGAAATCCGGAATAATGAGCAACAGAATAAAGAATTACTTTCTAATATCGCCCATGAGATAAAAAATCCATTGGGCGGAATTGAAATATACACAGGCTTGCTTGAAGAAGAATTACAGGATAACGCCGAACACAAGGAATACCTGTCAAAGATAATTAGCGAGCTGCAAAATCTAAAACGCATCATTCTTGAATATCTGGACTATGCGCGTCCACCCAAGAGTAATCTTCAGTATCAGAAAATTGATACTATTATCCGCGATGCTGTTAGTATTTTAAAACCAGAACTTGATATGAAAAACATTCACTGTAATATTGTCGGGGAAGGACAAGTAATGACTGATGAATCGAAGATGCGCCGGGTGCTGGTGAATTTACTGAAAAATAGCATCGAGGCTGTAGAACAGGACGGCCAAATTGATATTTCTATCGACGAGGATTCGGAAAATATTAAGATTGCAATCTGGGATGACGGTGAAGGAATAGCAGAGGATGCCAGGGCGAAAATTTTTCAGCCCCACTATAGTACCCGCGATCGTGGCTATGGTTTGGGGCTGGCCATAGTAAGTACGATTATTGATGAATTGAATGGCACGATAGTTGTCCAAAGTGAAATTAACCAGGGAACTGAATTTCTAATAACTCTGTCTAAATAGAATGCGAGCGAAAAGTAAAATAAAAATTCTGGTAATTGAAGATGATCGTACCCTGTGTGACGGTATTGTTACCGTATTACGCAAACAGGGCTATACGGTTACGGCTGCCAGGGATGGAAATAGCGGCAGTAAATTATTCCGGGAATTCGCCCCGGATATGGTTTTGACCGATTTGAAACTGCCTGGTAAAAGCGGGATGCAATTGCTGACTGAATTCAAGGCGACGGCCGCCGAAGTGCCGGTGATTTTAATTTCGGCTTTTGGTACCATTGATCTGGCAGTCAATGCTTTGAAATCCGGCGCCCGGGATTTTATTCCAAAACCATTTTCAATCGATGAGCTGAAAAACAAGGTGCGTCAGGCATTAAAGGATTTTGATAAGCTAGAAAAACTCGAGTCTGCCACTGATTCGTATCACGACCTGATCGGTAAATCCCCAGCAATGGGCAAAATATTTGAGCAAATTAGACAGGTGGCAAAAGTTGACAGTCCGGTTTTGCTTACCGGTGAAAGCGGCACCGGGAAAGAATTGGTTGCCAGGGCGATTCACAATGAAAGCCCGCGTGCTAAAAAACGATTTCTGGCTGTTAACTGTGGCGCCCTGACGGATACTTTGCTGGAGAGTGAATTATTTGGCCATGAGAAAGGAGCATTTACCGGTGCTATCCAAACGCATGCCGGTATTTTTGAGCAAGCAGATGCAGGAACGATCCTGCTCGATGAAATTGGCGAAGTATCGGTTGGTATGCAGGTCAAATTATTGCGTGTGTTACAGCGGCAGGTTTTTCAACGGGTTGGCGGCAGCAGTGAGATCAAAACTGATGTGAGGATTATTGCAGCCACCAATCGCGATCTGAAAACCGCTATCCTGGAGAAAACGTTTCGCGAGGATCTATACTTTCGATTAAATGTTTTACCTTTGCACTTGCCCCCGCTGCGTGAGCGAGAAGATGATATCGATGATTTGATTTCCCATATCGCAGCCGATAAATGCCGAAAGTTGGGACGAACGATACCGGATTTTGAGCCAGCTGCGATCCAAACGCTGAAGCAGTATTCCTGGCCGGGCAATATTCGCGAGCTGGAAAATTTCCTTGAGCGCTTGATAATATTTTCGGATGCAGAAATTATATCAGCAAATGATATTTATTTTGATAATCCGGTTGCTGAAATGCCGGTTGCAACTGGAAAATTGACGGACGTTCTGGAAGAAACTGAAAAAATGATGCTGATCAAAGCATTGCGGGCTACCGGTGGTATTAAACAACGTGCTGCCCGTAGGTTGGGCATAAAAACCAGCACTCTGTACTATAAAATGGACAAGTATGGTATCAGCAGCGAAAGTGGTGATTTGGAATCATGAGACTCCTTAAATCAGCGCTGATTTTAGTATGCGTGGTCTCACTAGCAGGCCAAGAATTTGGACTGGCCTGGGAGAAATTGATAACGCTGGATGGAAAACTTGAGCGATTTATTGCCGAGCTAGAGAGCTTTGAACTTGAAAAGGCAATTATGCAGTCGGAAATTGAAAATCTAAAAATCGGTCGAACTTGGTATAATGGCTGGATCAACGAATTGTTGTCAGCAAGGAAGACCAACGTCTATGCTGCCCTGTTAGATTCCACGGCAGGTTTGCAACAGCAGATCGCCCGGCTTAAAGCTGAGAGAGATCTGGCCTTTGGAGAGTTAAAAAATATTTATAATGTCCTTATTCAGAATGATGAATTGACTGTTTTTGATAAAGAACGGGCCATCAATCTTGGAAACTGGCTGATGGAGCAGCCGGGCGGTAAAATTGATTTACCCGACTACACTACATTGATTGAAATTGAGTACGAGGACGAGCAAATCAGGCAATTGGTGTGGCGCGATTTAAAAGAAGTGGTCAGCGCCAAATTGATTTTAGTTGATTCCCTGTTGCTAGAACGCTCACAAGAGCAGGAATTATTAGCACGCCTGAACGAATTCCATGATGACCTCAGTCTGCTGCAGGAATCTGATAGCGATCTTGGTTCGCCAGCTTCATCAAGATCGGTTTTTGCCAATGATGAAGCCACTCTGGGAGGCGGGGAAAACGAAGTCTATTGGGATCTGACCGCCGGTGAAAAAATAGTTCGGGAACCGGTTGATATTACCTTGATTGAACAATCCAATATTAATATTGAAGGAGCTACCGCGAAAAGCGCTTTACCGGCTGCACACAGCCCAAGTGGTGAAATATCCCGTTTGACCGTTAAACGTCAGCATTACCAGGAAATATTATTCCGTCTTGAAGCAGAACTCCCACCGGACAATTAATCTATTCTTCCGAACTCTGATTTTAATTATAGCCGGAATTTCGGTGCTGTTATGCCAGCAGGCCGGCTTACAGGTATCCACCTATTTTGATTCCAATGTCCGTGAAACTCTAACTAATACCGATCAGTCGCTGGGCTTTAAGTTGCGTGGTAATCTGAGCCATAAGGTTGTTAATCGGAATTGGTTGTTAGAGGGGAGTATACTAACCCAGACCTACCTGGATGCCATTTCGCCGGACCAGTCTAAACTGGTAGTCAGTTCTGGCCTGGGACTGCATTACAATCTGACGCCATTCATCCAGGTTGCAGGACTATTGGACCATTTTCAAAAATCCTTTTATGAAGCGGGCTTTTCGTATCGCTGGACTGACTATGCACTGGTAGGTTTTGCCCAAGCTACAAGCAAAGTCACTCTCAACACCAGGTATTCTCGGCGCAATACTAATTATGCTACTTTGGATTCCATAAAATTCCTTGGGGAAACCATAGAATTACGGATCGGTTGGCATCCCAATTCACATTGGTTGCTGGAAAGCCTGGTGGCTGGTAAACAAATAACTTTTCATGATTATCCGGCACAAGGTGTCGTAGACGATACGGCCCTGATCAGACTGTCTGCTTCCCAGGAGGATCGTGCTCGTACAGTGCAGATCCATGGTCGTTATCGGCATCGACTGATCATGGGTACGATTGTGAGTTATGAAGCAGTCACATCAAACAGTGTGATCGGTGGCTATACCCTTTTAAGCGGCCGTTTTTATCTTTCCTGCCGGCTGGGAAAGGACAACATGCTACACTTTATTATCCAGCGGGTTGAAAAAAAATATCGTCGTGGGGATTTGTCAGGCGTAACCGCCTATCGTGACCCGGAAGAACGGATCCAAAACCGGACCTACCTGCAACTGGAACATAAAATTAACCAGAGTAGCATTGTTTATTTCCAGATCAGCCATCTAGCGAATGAAACACTGCTGAATCAAAATTACTACAATAAAACCATGCTGGAGCTAGGTTTTAAGTATAAGTTATAGTATAACCGTACGTCAGCACGGTATTTTACCGGACTTTATTCTTTGTATAAACCATAATAGCCGTATCAGTTTTTTGATAAATACTTCAGAAATCTGATAGTAAAAAGAAAGTCAGAATTCGTTGTTATGGTGCTTTACGTCTAACTTTTTGGCAATTCGGTTGAATTTTCCCCACTGGCACAGGGATTGATCCAGCAAAACTAAAAACCACAGGGAAAATCAATGAATCTGAAAAACACTACTTTATTAATACTGCTATTATCAACCTGCGCCCCGGCTTGGTACCCAGACTATTCGGTCATGGCCACTGATTATGTTTTACCACGGGATTTCCTGGCGCCGGCTCGAATCCAATCGATCGGGTTACAGGCTCTGGGTTCCCAATTCCAGAGACTTTATGACCACCCCCTGGACAATGCCTTTCAGAATCCGGCCTACCTCGGGCAGCAAGATAACAATTATTTCTATCTCGACATTGCCGGTGAGAAGACGGATAACTATGAAAATGAATTTTATCCTGTCTACGGCGGAAACTATCCGTACCTGGACTATGGCATAGGTATTCGTGATTACTGGTCGCCTTATCGAGCCCAGGAAACACCCGAAGAAGATCAACCAATCGCCCGGGTGATTTATCTCGGGAAACCACTGAAAATGATCCCCCTACGTTTGGGCGTTAGCCTGGAATATTTTTATGGCCGGGAACAGTTTTATCAACCCTACTGGTATGGCTGGGGGTGGAGAAATATGGATGCAGTCGGGGCGACCTTCGATGAGAATCTGACTGATCCCTATGATGATTATCGGATCGTTGAAAGTGGGGAAAATCTCCAGGATGAACGGGGTTACCGGATCAACACCTTCGCAGCTATGCCGATCCTGCCATTTCTGACTTTAGGCGCCCGGCTCACGATACAAGCAAAGAGGATTGATGGTGAGTATACTGATATAAACTATCAGGACGATAACTACGGGGACGGTGAATATTTGAGTTATTCTGATATACAAAAAGCACGGGACCAGGATTTCACGCAAAATGATCTAGCCCTGGGTGCGCTCTTAAAGCTTAGTTCATCGGTAAAAATTGGTGTGACGGTCGGACACGCCTCCGGAGATATTAATCGCAAATTGCTGGAAAGTGACACTTCAAGGTATTACAGTAAATATTATAACAATCCTGATACTACGAAAGTTAATCTATATAATAGTGCCAGCGCCTACAGTTCTGATAAAAACTGGATTTATGACGGGACAACCAATTACGGTGAAATTCACAGTGATATTGTCATCAATGATGATGTGACCTTGCGCTGGTCGACTTATTATGAAGCCCGCAGCGCTGAATTACTGGAATCGGAGGTAATGTGGCGTCGCTCGAATTATGAAAGTCATTACTGGTATTCTTGGGACAGCGTATATCACGATTATGACAACACATCGCGAGCCAGCCTTTTGCGTACTGGCAGCGGCGAATACCGGTTTGAGAACTGGCGTTTCTCCATCGGCGCTAACTGGCAGATGTCACCGGTTATCCGCTTCAGCGGAGGACTGGTATACGAAAGCCAGTCGGATTCAAAAGACGCTACCGAGCCGTTTACCGGCAGTAAATATTCTTATTATTCCAATGATTGGTACAATGATTATTCAACGGAGATTACCCAGAATGATGACAAGCAGTTCAGTTGGCAGCGGGAAGAAACCTATATAACCCTGGCTCTCCCCACAGGTGTGGTTGTAGAACTGGGTGAAGTTTTGGAATTGAGCCTGGGTCTTACCAAACTGTTGTACAGCACCGATATCACCGAAAATTATGACCTGGTGGTATTCAGTGAAGAGACCATCAAAAGGATCGATGGGACAGTGATTACCGATAGTGATTCAGCCTATGTGGACGGCCACAAATTTCCCGGCATTCACACCTTTATCGATGAATATCGCATGAATGCGGGTATCAGCTTCAAATATAAGGATAGTTTTAAAATAACCGCAGCCCTGGCCGAATCGATATTTGAGCCCCGGTCGATCAAAATCGGTGCCGAATTCCGTTGGTAGGTTTGAGGAATTAAATGCTGCAATCACCACGCCAGCGACGACACCCAGTAATTGAACTTATTACTGTCCTTGGTTTGATTCTCATGGCCATGAATTATTCCTGTGAAGACCTGAGGGTAGGTGACTGGGAACGCCTGTATGAGATGCATGCAGATATCCTGGTATTAGCCGGAGACGCCAATTGCTCCGATAGCACACAGTGCCGCTACATTTCCCTGGGATCAAAACCCTGTGGAGGTCCCTGGGAGTACCTGGTTTATTGTAGCGCTGAAGTGGATTCGATCCATCTGACTGAATTAGTCAATGTGTATAACCAGTATGAAGATGAACTGAACCACAAATATGATCGTAGTTCCGATTGTTCCGTGCCTCCGGAACCCCAACTCGGATTCCTGGGCGGGTACTGCGTCGATTTGCGGAAGCCATATCAATACGAGGCTTATGATTCCCTGGGAGTGCTGGTTGTGGAAGGCTGGTTCAGAATCGAGACACAGGATAGTTCTTTTATCAGCGGCGTCTGGGATTTTGATCCAGTGGATAGTCTGGATAATATCGGGCCGCAGACCGGCAACGGCTTTTTTACCGGTCATTTGGAAGGGGGTCAGATTCGCATGGAATTGAATCCTTACATGATGGATAATAATGTAAGCCTGTACGGAACATATTCGGGGACGGTGATAAATGGTGAGTGGCAATACACCGGTTATCCGGGATTAATTAATAAAGGGAGTTTCTATGCTGAAAAATAATATACTGTTAAAAATACTTCTTTTGATATTTCTCATAACGGGCCTGTTCAACTGCTCCAAACAAGCAACAAGTGGAGTAACTGGGACTGAAAAACTGGGTGGTATGTATGATGCTTCTTTGGGTAACAACAGTGCCGGCTATGCCGGTGTTACGCCTGGTGGCAGCCAGGATATTGGTTATTTGCGGTCAATAATAGCTGACGGTGGGATTCCCGATACTACAACTTTCACATTTGAAGGTATTTTTTCCGAACATGATTTCTTAATTGATATTGATGAATGTGACCAGACCATCTGTGCCAATTTCGTCCAGGCAGCCTATTATCCTATTGGCTCTGAGCAGAACCATCGCCTGGTCCAGTTGCTCCTGACATCTAACGTGGAAATAGCTTCTTTCCACCATCGTCCGACCCGGTTTTTTGTGGTTTTTGACCGCAGCGGTTCCATGACCGGCGACAAGTTCAGCACTACCTGCAATGCTCTGTCACAGTTGATAAATTTCCTTGATGACGGTGACCAATTCGGCCTGATTTCTTTTAACTCAGGATATTCTCTGGATTGGGAACTCACACCTTTGGAAGGTAACCGGGATAGTATTAATACCGTCATAAATGGATTAAGCGCCGGTGGCAGTACCGACATTGAATCGGCTTTAAGGGCGGCCTTTGAGCAATTGTCTGAAACTGACAATAGTGATGGTCTTGACCAGCGTGTCTTGCTGTTTACCGATGCCTTGCCAAATACCGGCAATACCACCGAAGATGATTTTTTGACCCTGGCACAGACCTATGCTGACCAGGGGATCGGCATTACAGCCTTTGGTGTTGGGTTGGATTTTGGCATTGAGCTGGCTACTTCGATCTCGGAAATCCGGGGCGGTAATTATATTTACCTGCGGGACACGGAAGCGATTGAAGAATTAATAAACGATGATTTTGAGTTTCTGATAACACCAGTGGCTTTTGATTTTCGGTTGCAGGTCCAATCTGGCAATGATTATAACCTGTCGGCAGTGTATGGTCTGCCGGGAAGCGCAGATGGTGAATTTAGCCTGACTGCCGCCACCTTGTTTTTGAGCCGTAACAAAGGTGCCATCGGATTAGAATTTATTTCGACTGGTTCGGATGCGAATGGGTTAATTGCTGAATTGAGTTTAGATTATGTGGAAGCCGTAAGTGGCACCCCAATCAATGAAACTATGGCTGTGGAAGCGACCGGATTGATTGCTGGTGATGCAGGAATCGAATATGATCTGGCCGGCGCTCAGAAACTGGTGGCACTCGTTGAAATGATTAATGGGATGAAATACGCGATCGGCTTATACATCGATGACGATGTCGCCACAGCCGTGGAATACCTTGGCCAAATTGCTGATCGTTTAAATGCAGTAGCGTTAGTGCTAGAAGATGAGACTTTGTTGATTGAAAGGGATTTGGTGCTAAGGCTGGCTGAAAACATAGAATAGAATAGGTATTGCTATCAAATCAAATTTCAGGTAACTTGGTCCGAAAGGGGGCTGAAATGAAACAAGTAGCTATTTTCATTTTAACTATTCTACTGTCAGTGATTTACCCACAGGAGAATATTTTTGTAACCATCGAAGCTGACACGGTAACCATCTGGCATACCGTGACTACGCGCAACTGCTGTTCTTTATTTGATCTGACAGTGCAGGTGGATGATTCGATTATCACCGTCACGGAAGTGGATACCGGGGAATATTGTTATTGTGAATGCTTGTTTGATCTATCGGTAAGTATTGCCGGTCTGAACCCCGGTACCTACATGGTTGAAATATTTGGAACCGACTCAATTTACCAGACCTACTGGGGTTCAACAACATTTACCTTGGATAGTATCGCCTTACTGAGCAGTATTAATTCTGGTTGTGTCCCCAGCCGGGAAGACACCAGCTTTATTGAACTAACCGTGGATGGTGCCAATCTGGAACTCTACTGGGATACACCATTGCTAAATTGCTGCCTGGAGGAGGTCTGGAACTGTTGGCTGGTCGGCGATACCTTCTTTGTCACCATGACCGATACCGGTGCGCCCTGTGACTGTGAATGTCCTTTTGAGCTGAACGTTAGCTTCGGTCCATTTTCATCCGGCACCTACGTGTTGGATTTCTGGTACGGCGAGTACGGTTATCCCTTGTTTACAATTGGTGACACCCGCGACGGTATTACCATTATTCATCAGGAACAAAGCGATTGTTACAGCCTGTCAACCGTGACCGAAATGGTTACCCCGGAGAATTTTATACTTTACCCGGCCTACCCCAATCCCTTCAATCCCGTTACGACAATCGTCTACAATTTGCCATCCCGCCAGTTAGTCAGAGCAGCCATTTACGATTTGTCCGGTCGCGAAATCGCCCTCCTGGTAGATGAAAATCAATCTCCCGGTTTAAAGGAAATCAAGTGGGACGCCGGCCAATTGCCCAGTGGATTGTACCTGTGCCGGTTGCAGGCTGGCTCGGCAACGCAGGTTCGCAAACTTATTCTGTTGAAGTAAGCATTCTTAAATCGCAGCGCCGCTATACCGGCGCTGCGCCCTAAGTCGTGTCACCACAGGGTCAAGTCCTAAAAGTTCTGTAAAATGGTTCAAGCGGCCACAGTCTTCGATT
>CAZIJQ010000002.1:0-102785 GCA_964539785.1 uncultured bacterium
CCGCCTTTAATCCAAATCTCAAACATTTTTCAATTGCATCTTAACGCAGAATCTTTTTGTTAGAGCTATCATTCCCCGATCATTGGAGATTCGTTTAAACGGATTGTCAGAAAGATTATTACCAGCGCCAGCACCACAAATGTGACTAATCCCGGAATCATACCAATCAGATTCATGCCCACGATGAACAGAATTCCGGAAATTTGACCAACCAGCAGCAGTAAACCTTGCGAGGTGGATTCAGGTGCGGGATGAGTAACCTCGGCAGCGTACTGGAAACCCACTGGCGCACCGGCCCCCAAAAGGAAGAAGCCCAGAATGAATGAGGATACCAACAATGGGATATAGCCTGTAAATACTGTCAAGCCGATCAAACCTGGTGTCATGCCGCCCATTGCCAGAATTAAGAACAACTTGCGTTTGCGGTATTTATCCGATAGTGGCGGCAGAACAATTGCGCCAATAATTCCGGCAATCAACATTATACCACCCACCAGTCCGGTCTGATCCACGGTAAGGCCTTTCACTTCACAAATCTGATCTATTACTGTGCTAATGGCATTGAATATCCCCAACCCGATAAAAAACATGATCAATAACAAACGCATATCGCGCTGTCGGATAATATGCTTGAAGCCGGCCATCACCTGAATCCGTTCGACCTGTTCATTCGCTTCCGGTGGAATTGCCGGTTTCTCCCTTAGAAAAACCAACAGTAGCACCGCTCCAATTACCGTTATGATTCCGTAAGTCGTCAGCATCGAAAAAAACGTGTATGAGCCGTCGGCAGTTTCAACTACCATCAATGGCGTGAGAATCATAACCAGCACGATACCAAGGAATTGAGCCAGGGTAGCAATCCCTACCGCCGTAGCCCGCTCGCGAATCGGGAACCATACTCCGGCCACTTTGGTGGCGGCATTGATTATGAACGGTTGGGCGATAGCTAATCCAACCTGGGCTATCACCACCATGGTATAGCTGTCTGCAAACAGCCCCTTCATCAGACCAAAACCACCGGTTAAAACGGCACCTATCCCAACGCCGATCCGCAATCCGTAGGTATCGATGATGAACGAAGCCGGGATACAAACCAGTATGAAAACCAGCATAAATATCAGGGAAAGGAAATCAATCTGTAAAGCAGAAGCGTCGTAAAATAGCCGCGCTTCCCGGGCAACCGGGGCGAAGGTTAGCCACTGGATTTGAATGACTGCGGAGATAATTGCATATACTGTTAAAATTATCCATCGATAAGCGGAAATGGGCTGATTAGCATTTGACATTTGCGATTGAACTCCCAATTTGTGATTTAGGATAGAAATGCGAGATTAAAACTTTGCTTCAGATACCGTTATTAACAGTGCGAGATTATGATTTGATCACAAAAAAACCAAAGAACTTTATATTATATATTTATCATTAAAAGTTACATATCTTTTAGTCTGTATTTAGTTAAATTTCTTTCCATTTTCAACTGAAAGAATTGATGGATAACATACCAAAAGCTCCACCAGCTTGGAAGTCCTACCTGAAGGTGCTAGCTATCTTGGCACTGCTGTATTTTTTTCTGGTCAGCATTGGTTTGATTGGGAGCGCATTCAAAGGTCTTGGTCGCACTTTTGCTGAGCAATTGATCCAGACATCTGCCGGTCCCCTGGTCGGGTTATTCATTGGAATTCTGGCAACCAGCATGATTCAAAGCTCATCAACTACTACTTCGATAGTCGTTGGCATGGTTGCAGCCGGCACTTTTGGTGATGATCCGCGAATTGCCCTCGCTACCGCTATCCCCTATATAATGGGTGCTAATATTGGAACCAGTGTTACCAATACAATTGTGTCGCTGGGACATATAGTAAGAAAAAATGAATTTAAACGGGCATTTGCCGCTTCAATTGTCCATGATTTTTTCAACCTGTTGTCGGTGTGCATCCTGTTTCCAATCCAGTTGAAAACCAATTTTATCGGCAAAAGCGCCTACTGGCTGGCGGAACGTTTTATCGGAACCGGTACCATCACATTTAACAGTCCAATAAAAATGATAACTACGCCGACCGTGCATTTGATAACAGATATATTCAAAGCGCAGGAATTAATTAATCCCTATTGGCTGATATTAATCACAGCATTAGTAATGCTTTTCCTGGCTCTGAAATATTTAACGGTTGCAATACGCAGTTTGGTTATAGCCCGATTAGAAGCTTTCTTTGATTCTCATATATTTAAAACCTGGATTCGGGCCATGCTTTTTGGTATGGCAATTACTGTTCTCGTTCAGAGTAGTTCCATTACCACATCGTTGGTAATTCCTCTCGCAGGGGCGGGAATTCTGACTCTGCGGCAAATCTTCCCCTATACTCTTGGTTCTAACATCGGAACTACCATTACCGCTATCCTGGCAAGTCTGGTGGCTGCTTCAGTGGCGCCGGTGGCAGTTGCTTTTGCCCACCTGCTGTTCAATGTTTTCGGAATTCTGGTGATCTGGCCTATTCCGCTTATCAGAAATATCCCAATAAAATTAGCGGAAAATTTGGCTGCATTATCAATTCGTAATCGAATTTTTCCATTGCTGTACATAATCATCGTTTTCTTTATATTACCAATTAGTCTAATCTTCTTAACGAGGTAAATTATGAATGTTTTTAAGGATCTAGTAAATTTTTGGCGTCAGGAGAATCTCCTATCGCAAGCCTGGCAGGAAAGTTTTGATATGCTGGACTGTTCGCGGGAAATGTTTATTGATGCAATCACCATATTGCGGAAAGACAGCAAACGAAAGACTGTAATTGCACTGAAAAAACGAGATCGAAAGATAAATGAATATCAAAAGAACGTTCGCCGTAAAGTAATGACCCATTTTGCATTACAAAAGGAAAATAAAAACTTATCCAGCGGAATGGTTTTAGTAAATATGGTAATTGATATTGAAAGGTTGGGTGATTATACCAAGAATATTCTTGACCTGGCAATCTACCATCCTGAAAAATTAATTGCCGAGGAAATATCTCCTGAGCTCAGAAAAATCGAAAAGAAAATCCTCAAGCGCTTCAAGAATACAGTATTAGCAATTAAAAATCAAGATGCAGAAAAGGCCTACGCCCTGCAAAAAACTTATAATAATCAAGTTAATGAGGCATCAGACGAACTGGTAAATGGAATTTTAGCCGGCAAACTCAAATTCGGTGATGAAACTCAAACCGCAACGATTGTGTTATATGCCCGCTATCTAAAACGAATCGGTGCTCATTTAAAAAATATAACATCAGTTCTGATTAATCCGGTCGATACAATCGGGTATAAAACAAAAGAACATAAGCCTGATGATACGCTAGATTAATGACTTTAATAGAATCCTCTCTTCGCTGAAAATCGTTACTTAAAGTGTCACTTTAATATCGTGCACTATTAAGACTTTTTTTCACAGAGATGGGCTTCGTTCTATCTTTACACGCATATAAATTTTACTTTACTCGGGATTGTCGTTGTACAGAGTTTACCAATTTTAATAGTATCTACTTTTGATAACGAATCAATACCACCCAATTTAGTAAGATACTTGCGTGTCTAACAATTTCAACATCTGGGTATTAAGTTAACTGTACCACAAATGATAAATTCGGCGGACAAGACCGAAAATTGCACCAATAACAAAAGCTATTCCGGCCAATTGAAAATGTTCAAGGTAAATTGCAATTCCGGATAGGGCATAAAGCGTAAATCTTGAAGCACCAAATATTGTAAATTCCCGATATTTTTGTTCTCTTTTTTCGCGGTCACTCAATTTTAACCTACCTTTCCTGGTATAATCTGTTTACTAATGGTCGATCCGGTAACATTTTGAATATATCCAAAATGTATTTTACACCAATCTTTATTAGGGCCATGTATGTTTGATGATTCAGACTGTCATTTCTGACCGCCTCCACCACTTGCTAACATTTTACTGCGCTCGATTGATTGCAGCGCCAAATAACCGTCACCAAATTTATCCATATTATCGAGTTCGGTATCAAATTGGTCGTAATGCCGTTCCTCATCATTGATCAAATTCTCGAACAGTTTTTTGGAATTCGCATCGGCATTGGCTGAACATTCGATGGCAAACTCATTATAAACTTTTATGGCACCTAATTCCGCTTTAACAGAATCTTTAAGCATTTCGGTAACATCGTGAATTTTCTTGACCTCTTCGGCCGGCACCATTTCAATTTCACCTTTAAGAAACAGAATTCGCTCAGCTAATTGTTCAACATGAATCATTTCTTCGATCGCGGTGCGTTTAAATAAACCGGCCAGTAAATCATAGCCTTGGTCATCGCAATGAAAATGATAATACATATATTGATGAACTGCTGCCAGTTCGTCTGCTACTGCTGTGTTCAATAATTTAATACTGTTTTCATGCATTTGAATATCCTCTGGTTATTCGATTAAAATTTACGGTATTTCTCAGGGCCTAGATTACAGATCGGACATTTTTCGGTAGGTCTACCATAATGCGTATGTCCGCATACCGGACAAACATATATTTCGGCTTCATCAATGTCTTCATCGTTATTCACTTTGAGAAGGGCGGACTTATATATCTCTTCATGGATTTTTTCCGCCTCAATTGCATAATGGATCGAACGCTCCGCTCTTTTTTCGCCCTGTAATTTAGCAATTGCGTCATAAGCCGGGTACATTTCTTCGATCTCAAAATTCTCGCCACTTATCCCTGCTTCAAGATTTTCGGGGGTCTTCTTTAATAGTCCCAGCGCCCGGGCATGGTTGTGAGCATGAACTTGCTCAGCATAGGCGATTGCTTTAAATAAATTGGCCAGTTTTGTAAAACCATCCTGTTCGGCGATTTCACTGAAAGCCAGATACTTTATATGGGCCATAGATTCACCGGCAAATGCCGCCTCTAAAGCCTGCTCAGTCATTTTCTTCATCATTGTCCCCTTAAAATATTATTTGAAAAATCGATTGATGGTATGACGATGTATCCCATCACGGGATTAATATAAACAGAAATTAATTCATTTAAGGTACGGCTATCAAGCTGAAGCGCAGGATTCAACCGCATTTAAAATGAATATATTATCTTTAAATAGGCATTATCGTTATCGGCAAACTGCCCGATAAAACTTTCCGGTTTACCCCACAGAATATCAACACCGGCCTCCAATAATACGGCATCAGCGATTTTGTAACCAAGCATCAAACGTGACAACCCGGAATCATTGTTATTATCATATAAGGTAAGCCACTTAGCGCTACCTTCCTCATTCCAGAAAGTCCCTGAGATCATCAAGGTAAGCATTTCCTCGATTTCATCATTACTCAATATCGCCGGATCATAATCCATAATCTGTTTACGGATGTACTGAGTGGAAATACTACTCCCCCACGGACCACTGATATCGAAACCGACCATAGCCTGCACATAGTCTGACGTCGCAACATTTTTCATTTCTGGATTAATCCCTGCGATAATCTGCTGCATCAGTTCCGGTGTGAAGGCTGGCTGCAG
Source organism: uncultured bacterium (assembly GCA_964539785.1). Taxonomy (GTDB): domain Bacteria; phylum Fidelibacterota; class Marinisomatia; order Marinisomatales; family TCS56; genus JABMPO01. Next base: position 5,519 of record CAZIJQ010000002.1, read on the forward strand.
ATTGAAATGATAGTCATCGAAATAGCCTATTTCCCCCCGGACAACCAATCCACCAACCGGCCGGGAAAAATTAAAACCAAACATGGTGGTTTTTTCAAAATACGGAATCAGAAATAACGCACCTGAATCAGGAATCCCAGTTGAAGGATCGACATAGAATGAATCTATCTCGATCCTGCTGATCGGACTATCCTGAAATGAATTGAGATATAGCAAACTCAGGTCCGTGCCAAACGCAAAACCGGATAGCTTAATTCCCAATTCGCCATTTTTCAGAGTCGATTCCGGCATATCCTGCCCTGACCATTTATATGCAACTGGTACGCTATTTACAGAATCAAGCTCAATGACCATCCCTGCTGGTCGATAAAACTCCCAGGGACTACCCGGTTCGGCAAACTGCCAGGATTCAAATTTGGGAATGAATAGCCCCTCAAGTCCCCAGGAATTGATAAAAGCTTTAGCTTTGATCATCACCGATCCCTGGCGGATATCATCGAAATCCTGCATCAGGAAATAGCGCAAATCCAGGGGATTTACAATATCATTGATAAAGACACCATCGGCTTTACCCCAGATAACCTGCTGTTTGCCCAATCGCAGATCCAGTTTATCGAAATATAAATCGACGTAAAGTTCACGAATACCAAACTCTTGCTGGGGCGTAGCGGTTTGGCTTTCATCGTTGAAATCGATACTGGCATAGGCCCGAGCCCAATCCCCGGAAATTGTGGAGTTCAACCGAAAGCGATTACGCAACAGGAATACATCATTTTCACCATTGAGATTATAGGCTGTCCAATTTTGAATAAAGCCACCAAATTGTGGCTGGGCATTTAATGACCAGATCAATAACAATAATCCCAGGATAATAAAAACACGCCTCATTAGTCTACTCGCATTAAAAACCGTTCAGTAAAATAGTTATCTTTAATTCCGGTATCGTATTTCACATCGGTTATAATCATGATTGTCTTATGCTGATTCTGTACGTTTTCCATGCGCATTTTTAGAATTGTCCAATACGGTCCATCTTTCTTTAAATCATCGATTGTCATTATTTTCTGCAAGCGATTTTTCTTGTCATAGAATTCGATTTTAATAGCCATCCATTTATTCTTATCGATCCAGCTAATCCGTTTGCTGTACGATGTTTCCCCATCAACCGGTACGGCTTCAATCTTATAACAATTGTTAGTTCCAATTCTCTCTTCACCGAGCAACGAGAAATGATCATCATCCAAATCTCGACCACCGATATCTTCGTAGGAAAAATCACTGCCCATAAAATTCTCACCCTTTTCCCGGGCGACAATTCGTTTCACCTTACCAAGTGCCGGTAGATATAACCACTGGTCGTCATCCTTATTTTTTTCATATTCCCACATCAGAAATCCGGTACCTTTAACATCCGCCGGATGCTGAAAACGAATCAACGACTTACTGGCAAAAACACCTTGATTGTAGTTCCGCTGATGTCGGGTAATTCTACGTAGACGTTCTTTGGTTTTTCCCCTCTTCACAGAGATCAGTGTCATATCGGTCGTGGCCACCATGGATTTTGGTTCAGGTTGAGTGTCCACTTTTATCATTATTTCCCGGGCTGTCATTTGCCCGAACGATGCTGTAAAAACACAAATCAATGCAATTAGTAATTTTTTAAACATTTATTCCTCCAAGATTTCTATTTGCGATGTCCATAAACGATCATCATTCCCGGTGGTGTCAATATCAATGATAACCCAAAAGCTTTAAGAAATATTTTATTAAATTTTAATTCGGCAAGGCCTGATGCCTGTAAACAGATTAATGCATATATGGCTACAACAATACTCATATTTCGCCATAGGAAACTTCCAATAATGGGCCACCAGGCCGATGAATAGCCATCCATACTAACATACCATTCCCATAGCCAGACAACACCCAAATACAACCAGTAAGCCAGTATTAAAATACTTAAAACGATAAAAACACGGCTGACAGCTTGGTCTAATTTCATTTTCAATTCCTTACTTGTATAAAAATTTGGGGTTGATCCAACTGATTAAGGCCGGTAGCACGGCCAGGGCTCCGAATAAACACATTGAAATCGAAAGTACGATCAGAAAGCCAAAGAAATACACCGGCATAAAAGCTGACAAGGTTAGTACGGTAAACCCGATTATCACCGAAAGGGCGTTGAAGATAATCCCTTTGCCGGATACTCGCAGGGTTGTATGAATCGCACTGTTCAAATCTTCTCCCTCTCGAATATGGCCCCGTAAATGCCAGAGAAAATGGACCGTATAATCAACTCCCACACCGATCATAATGCTGGAAAGCATGGCTGTGGCCACATTCAATTCAATGCCCAGATAGCCCATTAGCCCAAACACCAGAATTATAGCTGATGAAAGCGGAATTATTGCCATAAAACCGCCAATTAACGAACGAAATACGAAACTCATCATAATAAATATTACTACCAGCGATACTGAAAGACTGATGATCTGCCCCTTCACTATCATTTTAGCCAGATTCGCTATCAATGAAACCGGACCGGATACTTCCATTGGCAAGGAATCACCAAAATTAATCCTAATATACTCTTCCGTATCTTCCATCAACCCCACAATCTTGGATGTATTGATTTCCTTCAATCGCGCCAGCAGCAATGCGTATTCCGGTTCATCAATATCATCCATAAATCGCTCTATATCATCTTCATTGCCGGTCATCCCATACAGAAAAATGTACTGCGCTATCAGATTTCGATCATCGGGGAGTACATCGTATTCTTTCGATCCTTCATGGAAAGAGGAATTCATCGTTTTAATCTGATCGGCTATAGAAAATGTATGGGAAACCAATTGATTTTTCTTTAGATGCTGTGCTAATTGATCTATCTTACCAAGAACATCCGGGTCCTTGATATCGCCTTCTACCAGAACCAACATTTGCGAAGACCCACCGAACATTCTGGTAATTGCTTCATTGTCCTGTCTTAATTGGGATTCCGGACGAAAATATTTATCCGGATTTGCGTCAACGATAATATATTGAATACCGACACCAACGAATAATAATCCTAGAATGACAATCAAAATGAATGGCTGACGAAATTTAACGAAAAAAGTACCCCAACCCTCAAGAAATCGATTCATTTTGTCCATACTGCCCCGCTGGCTTAAAAAACGGGGCGGCCGGGCAATGTTCAATGCTGCCGGGATCAGAAATATACTAAAGAGGAAAGCCATTGCGATCCCAAATGATAAAAATAAACCAAACTCTCTGATCTTCGGTAAAACATGTCCCAATAAGCTCAAAAACCCGATTACGGTCGTAATGCCAGCCAATAGAATGGGTACTCCAAGTCGTTGCAGGGTTTTCTTGATTACCGCCAGTTTGGTCATCTCCCGGTCAGCGTAACTATACTCGTAATAATGAGCAATAATGTGAATTCCGTAATCGTTGGCAATCGCGATTAGCATGACCGGTACCAGAATGCCGATAAATGGTAATTCATAATTGATAATTGCCATGAAACCAAATGTCCATATGACCGAAATGATTACTACACTCAAAGGCATAAAAACACCCAGCCAACTGCGGAAACTCAGTGCTAGCAGGAGAATCATAAGCGCAACACCATAGGGCATGAAGGTCTTCATATCACCCTGCATAAACTCGATCATATAAGCACGAGTGAGGGGTAAGCCGGAAATGTATATTTGATCCGCTTCATTACGATACTGATCAACTATTCTAACTATATCATCTCGTAGTTTGGCCTCATCGTAATCAAAACTACTGGCAATCTGGCAGATTAATGCCATGCCTTTGAAATCTTTGGAAACAATGTTCTGATAGACCAGGTCGTTATTTCTAATTTTTGCTGTAACCTGCTCCCATTCCTCAATTGTAGTTGGATATATTTCCAGCATATCCTCAACCACAAAACCATCGCTGGTACTGACAATATCGGGCGCGTTATACAAAGATATGATATTATCAATTTGTTCGATCTCTGCCAGCGAATCATGGAGGGATTCATAGAAAATCAGGCTTGACTCCCATAATAAACTATCACCCTCGATCCCGATAATAACGACATCAGTACCGCCAAACAAATCATCAACTTTATCCAAAGTAACTATGGTCGGATTATCATCCGGAATCATGGCTTTCATACTGGGATCAAAATGCAAATCCGGAATATTCCATAAGAACAGCAGGGTAAAAAATACGGTAGCGGCGATAACGGTTCGAGGGTACCACAAAATCAATCTAAAGAGTTTATACATGTTTTAATCCTTCTTTTGTAAATATACCTTCCGTAATCGTCCTGAAGAACAATCTGATCATGTCAGGTATTCCCATATTTTGCTGCATAAAATCTTCAGGTTGGAAAACCGAGTTTATCATCTGCACTAATAAAAAACTGAATTGCTCGATATTCAGATCAGCTTTAATTAACCCCTGCTCCTGGGCTGCTAGTAAAATACTACGAAATTGCTCCCGCCGCTCAAATCGAAAATATTCAATTTTTTGCCAGATACCGGGATAGCGCATTTTCAATTCCATAATGCGCTGGATATTGATCCTGCTGAGAAAAGTTGCAACAAATTCACCAACTTTAATTAATTGCAAAGCCGGATTTTCTTCATCCAGCATTATCCTTTGCATATTTATAAAAAGCTCTGACATGGCGTTGGTTATACAATTGGTAATCAATTCTTCTTTTGAGGATACTTTCTGGTAGACAGTTTTCTTACTGACCCCCAGTCGACTGGCAAGTTCTTCAACGGTAAAAGATTTCACTCCATCGGTAATAATATATTGCCATCCCTCCTGGTAGAGACGTTCTTCGAATTCATTATATTTTGGTAACATTGGAAACGTTTTACGTTTTTTACGTTTCCAATTTAACCTTCACCTAGATTAAAAATCAAATCTTATTAAATTCATCAGATTTGAGATCATAAATTCAGCCCTATGCTTTCGGATATAAAAAACGTATTAAAACCGCGCCCGCGCAAATTTCGCAACATTGCCCGCCATATCTCGCCTTTATTGCTAACCCAGGACAATAACCAGTCCACTTTATCCGATTCCGATATTTACAATGATCTCTCTTCCAGTCGTGGTACTGAGCGCTTTCTGGGACTGTTTTCAAAACTGGGGATACAATTTGCATTAAAAAAATTCGGTGTTTTTGATGTGCTAAAGAACTCTGGATTACAACAGCCGGAAATTGTACTGGACACAAAGGACAGCTACCGTCACAAACTACAAATTATTCATCATATTGATGATAAAACCCTGCTATCTGGCGAACTGGTTGCTCAGCGAGGAATATTTGCCCATCCGGTTCTGGCAGGTAGCAAACCGGAAAAGAAACAATTGGATTTAATTCTGGTTGAATGGCTGCTGTTACAGCAGCCGGAAAAATCATTTTCACGGTATCGATCCCAGCTGCCGGGACAGGAACATCCCGGACTCGGAATCGGTCAACTGGTTTACGAAACCCTGTATTGGGCCGCCCGGCGCGATGGAGCTGATGGCGTGCTGATTATTCCCAATTACCTGCACACGGGACTGTTTTACGGTCGCCAGTTTCTGTTTACTGATCCGGCTCTGGAAGGGTTAATTTATTATGTTGAGAAATACCTTTTGCGGAAATATAAACTTGATCAATTGACCTGGGCTTGCTCAGAAGGCCAATTAATTGAAAAACGCAGTGGGGAAATTTTCAAATGGCAACCGGCGCCAATGTTGATGCCAGTATCTCCGATTCTCAAGGATTATTTCAGTTCTCCGGAATATTCTCGCCTGGTGCAGGAAAGCCGTAAAGAATATCGTTTGTTTATAAACCATGATTATCAGAAGAATTATGACCGCCACTGGAAAGCTGAATAGCAGCCGAAAACCGGACAAATTGATTATTACCAGTCCGGTAGTAATTCTGGCAAATGGTGTGTTTCCCAAACATCCCTGCCCATTAAATATTATCCGGCAAGTCGGCACTTTGGTTTGTACCGATGGTAGCGCCGACGCAGCAATTGAGAATGGATTCAAGCCGGATATTATTATTGGTGATCTCGATTCGATTTCCAATGCCAGCAGCAGCTATAATTGCCCGGTCATTCCAATCAATACCCAGGAAAATACTGATCTGGAAAAGTCCATCGATTGGTTAGTCGAAAATGGCATAAATGAAATTTGTCTCACCGGGATTTCCGGTGGCCGCGACGACCAATCGCTGGCAAACCTGATTATCCTGAACCATTACACCAGCCAAATCCAATTATCAGCTGTAACTGATCTATTTACTATTGACTTCTTTAGCGGATCAAGAAAATTCAAATCTTTTCCCGGACAAACAATCTCATTACTGGCTTTAGAGCCGGTTGAGAATATTACAACCACCGGTCTGGAGTTTCCACTGACCGGGGAAAAGCTAATCCCATCCGGAAAGGGAATCAGCAATCACGCCAGCGGTACTGAATTCTCAATAACAGCCAGTAATAATCTGATAGTTTTCAGGAGCCACAATAAAATCTAATGTCGATTCACAGCGCGGATGCCTTTATTATTTTGCTGTATTTCGGGATTCTGATCGGCATTGGTTTTTATCACAGCAAGGGCAGTCGGAAAAATCAGGCTGAATATATTCTAGCTGGTAGACGACTCAGCTTACCGGGATTTGTGGCGACTTTAGTCGCAACCTGGTATGGGGGAATTCTGGGAATAGGCGAAAACACCTATAATTATGGTGTCCAGACCTGGGTGATTTTTGGGTTACCATATTATATTTTTGCTGCCGTCTTCGCGCTGATCATTGCCGGAAAAATCAGGCAACTGGAATTCATATCAATTCCTGATCAAATTACCAGGCGGTTTGGGAAATATCCCGGTATTTTCAGCGCCGTATTCCTGCTGTTTCTCGCCAGCCCTGCTCCCTACATTCTCAGCATTGGTATTCTACTGCAATTTTTATTTGGTTTGTCCTTTGGTTGGGCGTTATTGACAGCAACAACTATCAGTTTAGTATATATCTGGCACGGTGGCTTTGGCGCCGTGGTGCGCACCGATATACTGCAATTTATTCTGATGTTCTCCGGTTTTATCATGCTTCTGATTTTCGCCTGGATTAAGATTGGCTCGCCGGTATATCTGATGCAAAATTTGCCGGAGACTCACCTTTCTCCAACTGGTGGCCAATCGCGGCAATTTATTGCCGTGTGGTTTTTCATTGCCCTTTGGACTTTCGTTGACCCCGGATTTTACCAGCGCTGCGCGGCAGCCTCGAATTCGCGCATTGCCAGGAAAGGCATTTTAATATCGATCGCATTCTGGTTTGGTTTTGATATGCTAACTCTTTTTTGTGGTCTGTACGCTCGACTGGTAGTAGATGGCAACAATGCTTTATTTTCATTTCCGCTATTGGGTCAGCAGTTACTCCCACCATTGTTTTATGGATTATTTCTGACCGGAATCATATCAACAATCATGTCAACAATTGATTCTTTCGGACTGATCAGCGCTGTAACATTTGGCCGGGATATCCTCTGGCGATTAAATAATCGTAATGACCCCACCCGTCTGACTCAAATTGGATTACCGGTCATGGCGGCAATCGCGCTTTTCCTGGCCTGGAAATTTCCATCGGTAGTGGGCCTGTGGTATGTACTCGGTTCGGTAATAGTACCCGGACTGCTACTACCTTTTCTGCTTTCATTTACAAATCGTCAGTACCACTCCTATCAAATAATTATACTAATGATAATTCCTGTGCTGACAACCTCAATCTGGTTCTGGGTAGGTTCTAATGGAAACGCTTATCCCTTGAATCTCGAGCCCTTCATCCCGGGTCTGTTGCTATCAATAATTATCAGTATATTCATAAAGCCCAAAACGGTAACTCGATGAAGACGATAACAACCCATGTATATGATGATAAAAGACAAAATGCAGGTTGGTGAAATTTCAAAACCCCGATTTGAATTCAGAAGCTTTGGCCAAGAATTTGGTAGAGCAGCAGAACGCATGGCCCGATTATCGACTCCAGTACCAGAAAAATTAAGAGTTCGGCATTCAAATGAAATCTATATTATGTCGCGCAGCAATAATATTAATAATACGAAAATCCGTTCTGGCAAACTTGACATAAAAACCCATCTCCGGACCGTAAGCGGATTGGAACAGTGGAACCCACTATTAAAGTGTGAATTCCCGGTTCCGGCAAACATTATCCGAGGTCAATTGTTCGACGCCTTTCAAGTTGAGCCACCGGAATTTCAGCAACCGGAATACACCCTGGATGAGTTTCTGTCCATTGTCAAGAATTACCAAGAATTACAATCTGTTATAGTCGATAAAGAACGATTTGCATATGCCATAAATGATACAATCTGCGAAGTGGGAAATGTAATAATCAATGGAGTAAAGTTAATTACCATCAATTCCGAATCGACCGAAATAGTAGACATTCAGAAGACCTTACGGGATGTGGGCTTGACCGAATTTGAAAATATAAACTATCTGCAGGCCATCAAACGGGTAATTGGTTGGATCGATAAACCACTGGCATCATAAAACGCAGGACAAACTGAGTTAAACATGGGAAAAGAAATCGAAAGAAAATTTTTAGTATCCGGAAAGATACCAGGCGAATTAACAGGTATTAAATTGGAGCAAGGATACTTACAACTACAAAAAGAACGCTCGGTTCGGATTCGTACCATTAAATCCGCCGATAAAATCAGCGGTTATCTGACAATCAAAGGCATCGGTGACAAAACCGGTGCCAGTCGCTACGAATTCGAAATTGAAATTCCGATCCCCGACGCCAAGCATCTACTTACTCTATGCGACCAGCCATTGATTAAGAAAACCAGATACAATTACTCTTTTGGCGGTTTCACTTGGGAGATTGATAAATTTCATGGTGTCAATAACGGATTAATTGTGGCGGAAATAGAATTGGAATCAATCAATCAAAAATTTGAATTACCGGACTTCATCGGTAAGGAAGTAACCGGCGAGGTAAAGTATTATAACATGATGCTGCTTAAAAATCCTTTTACAACCTGGAAATAGTTAATCAGTGGATGTTAGTCATAAACACCAAATAAAGATTTTTCCTCTGTGATCGATATTAATCCTTATTTTACTCGAATTATCTGGCCTGATAATTTTGTCCTGTAAGCTAGCAAGTCCGGAAGCAACCATAATTAGTGATTAGGAATTACTATGCAATTATTTAAAAAAACTAAAAAACTGGAATTAAAAATGGATGAATTTCTGGATACTGTGAGTGAAGCAGGAATCATTTTCCAGGAAGGTATTAAACATTATTTAAATAATAAAACTGATCGATTTGAGAATCAGATAAAAAAAATTCGACAATTCGAAAATCGAGCCGATAATCTGCGGCATGCAATCGAACAGCAATTATATACCGAGACCCTGATTCCCGAATCCCGTGGTGATGTTCTGGCATTGCTGGAAACGACCGATAATGTAATCAATCAGGCCAAAGAAACGTTGTTAGAATTCTCGGTAGAAAAACCACAGGTACCCCAGATTTTTCACGAGGAGGTGCTCCATCTTACCGATCATGTAGTCCATGCGGTTGATGAGATGACCAAGGCTATCCGCGCCTTTTTCAAGGATCCCAAGGCAGTCCGCAATTATACCCACAAGGTTTATCATTATGAAAGTGAAGCAGACCGGGCTTCCGAACACCTTAAACGTGCCATATTCAGCAGTGAGAAGCTGACGTTAGCGGAAAAAATACATTTACGGTATTTTGCACTTCATATCGACACTATTGCTGATCGCGCGGAAGATGTTGCTGATCGCCTGGGGATATACACTATCAAACGATCGATCTGACCCATGCTATTGCTTTTATACCTTTCCGGCGGACTTTTTCTAGGCTGGTCGCTGGGAGCCAACGATGCTTCCAATATCTTTGGTACAGCTGTCAGTACTCGAATGGTGAAATTCCGGACAGCTGCCATCATCGCCAGCCTGTTTCTGATATTGGGGGCTGTCATATCCGGCGCTGGTACCAGCCAAACTTTGGGGGAACTGGGCTCTATCACCATGATTGCTGGGGCATTCATGGTTGCGCTGTCGGCAGCCTTTACCGTTTTATGGATGACACGTCTGGGATTGCCCGTATCAACATCGCAGGCAATTGTAGGATCCATCATTGGCTGGAATCTTTTCGCAGGAAATTCAATCGACTTTTATGCCCTCTCCCGAATTGTGTCAACCTGGATTATCAGCCCAATTCTGGCAGCAGTTTTTGCATGGTTGATTTATCTAATTGTCACCAAATTATTTTTGGTTGTCAGGATTCACCTGTTTCGGCTGGATTCTTATACCCGAATCAGTTTGATCGCAGTTGGTGCATTTGGAGCATATTCACTGGGAGCTAATAATATTGCCAACGTAGTTGGGGTATTTATCCCGGTAGTTCCCTTCACTGACATTGAATTCGCTGGGATCACGTTCAACAGTGCCCAACAATTATTCCTACTGGGCGGAATTGCGATTGCCGTTGGTATTTTCACTTACTCTAAACGAGTAATGCTGACCGTTGGCAAGGGATTGGTAAAATTAAATCCACAGACAGCATTAATTGTTGTTCTATCACAAGCCCTGGTGCTATTCCTGTTTTCTTCCCGTGGATTGGAAAGCTGGCTGGCGGCGCAGGGACTACCCACCATTCCTCTGGTACCACTTTCCAGCTCACAAGTTGTAATCGGTGCTGTGATCGGAATTGGCTTGGCTCACGGCGGAAAAGGTATTCAGTATCGCATTCTGGCGCGGATCGCTTCGGGTTGGGTCTCCACACCGGTCATAGCAGCCATAATCACATTCTTCGCGCTGTTTGTACTACAAAATGTATTCAACCTGAAAGTGTATTGATTGACTCAAGTGGAACCCACTGGTTCCTCGACTGTAATCCCACCAGGATATGGTTGCAACACACCCAGACTGCAGTAAATAGATAATCAGAACTGATAGCTAGCAAGCATTACTGGGGAAGTATTTTATCGATTCAATAGCTCGGATTATTGTTTATTTTTCTCGGCCAAGGATTTAATTCCCTGTAACATTTTCTTTTCCATTACAAAAGCAATCGGCTCAATAATATGCGGTCCATAACTCAGTGAGTTTACAAAACCCGAATCATAAGCATAACGTCCACGGGTAATTAATTTAGTAGTTGTATTGTCAATTTTCAGTAAATAGAAGGTCCAAGTCAGATTTGCTGTATTCTCATTCCCTGCTGGTTGAGCCGAACCAACCAGATTATCACCATGTAACACAAACCAGTAGTACCGGCGAATGGAACGAACTGTCAATGGTGGTGCCTGAGGATGGAGATAAATTTTATCGGTTGGCCGCATGAATTGTAATTCGTTGATCACCCGGTCAACATTAGTAATGTCGCAACCCAATAGATTCTCCAAACCCTCATAGGAATAGAATCCGCCACGATTCTGACCTATCTGGACGATCCAGGGCCAAACGGCAGATTGAGGAGCGTTAATGGTGATTGCGTGGGTATAACTCCAAACCGACTCGGCTATCAATTCATCACCAGGAAGATAACGTTTAATTTCCTCCGGACTGGCACCCCAACCGGTACGCCAAGCGCGCAGCCAGGGAGCAGCGATATTAAATATTATTGATCCTGCACCGGAAACATTTTCCCAAACTACAGGGGCTGCGCCACAGGAATAATTATTATCTACGTCAGTTTCAGTATGATGTATTATATCTGTAATATTGCCATATTGTATGTCGCTTTGATAACCTGCGGAAACCAGCCAGGGGCTTAAGATTCCGGCATATAGGCCGGTTATTGCTAAGGTAATAACTAATGCTACGGTAACTTTTTTCATATTTTCAGATCCTGTAAGAAATTTTGCTTTGAACAAGTAGTCGGTGATTTACTCAGCCTTAATAACCGAAGATTTCCTCCAGCGTTAAATACGTTACATCACCATATTCTGCCAGTACAGTTAAATCAATTTTCGCTGTATCGGCCAATACCATGATGTTGTAGTGCTGTCCTTGAATATATTCATTGAAAAATTCCTGAACATCGTTGATAGTCAGCTCAGGAACCTGATTGTACAGATCCTTGCGCGTGTCATGATCGATCTCCATGCGTTGAGCAGATAGATAGCGAAAAAGAATACTTGATTTGGTAATACGTTCCGGTTTTATACGGGCAATTATGCCATCACGAGCAGCATCGAAAGCTTTTTCTGACAATGGCATTTCGGTGAGCAATTCGAAAAAACCATCCATCGCTTCCGGTATTTTATCGGCCTGAGTACCAATATAGGCAACCATAAAATGTGATTTGTCTGGCTTTGGCGGAGTCCCGTAATAGGCATAAACCGAATATGCCAAAGCTTTTGACTCCCGCATAATTTGAAATACAACCGACGACATATTGCCACCGTAATATTCATTAAACAATGCCCGAATCGAGATATTATCCGGATTGAACTGAACTGATTTTGACAACATCTGAATCTCAGCCTGAACCATATCATAATTAATGACAAAGACCTGATTGCGATTATTGCTTAATTCAGAAAATTGCATAGCTTCGGGAATTGTAAGTAGATCATCTGAAACAATATGGCTTGCCGAAAGCTTATTCACCAAAACTGGCGCTGTATCCGGACCATAATACAAAACCAAATGCTTGTAGGAAGTAATTTGGTTGATGATTTCAATTAATTCCGAATCCTCCAGAGTTTGCAATTCGATAGTTGATAGTACGTTTGTCGAAGATGATTCAGGTCCATAGCGCCCATATTGCCCCAGCGCCCGGCGGATGCTTGATTTGGAGAGTTTGGTGTCAGTCCTCTGCTTCAGTATATCCTGTACTAGATTATCTAAGGCAGTGGGGTTGGGTTGCGCATCGGCTAGTAAATGTTCGAATAGATTTATTCCCGTCTCGAAATTTTCAGCCAGACCAGTCAGACTAACCCAGACTCGATCGTTGGAACTGAATACGCTGAAATCACAACCGATTTTATAGAATTCCTCTTTGATCTGTTCCGGAGTGTAGCGCTGAGTCCCTAAATACTCAAGATAGTTCAGGGCAATCCCCAGTTTCTTATTATGGTCGGTCCCCATTTCAACTAAATAGTACAATTGAAACAAATCGTTTTCGATATTTTGACGATAGTAAACTGGGACACCACTTGCCAGCGATAATTTAGTTATATCTGTGTCGAAATCTAAAAATACCGGGGTTACATCAGCGACTTCCATGCCCAAAATGTTTGTCATAAAATCAGATTGATCAGTGCGATTTAATTCAACCGGTGTTATCTCCGGTTTAGTGATTTTTGCGATATTTTCATCTTTACCAGTCCGTTTATAAACCACAACGTAATTATCAGTATAATGCTTTCTGGCATACTCGACAATGTCTTCCTTACTAATGGCGCTGAGCCGATTCATCTCATTGACCACATCTTCCCAGGGAGTGTCAGTCGTGAAAGCATTCATGAATGCCATTGTTCGCGAGCGATTACTTTCCTGCTGGCGAATTCGATTCAATTTCATATCATTAATAACGGCAGCCGGTAACCAATCAGGAAAATCGCCTTGTTTGATCAATTCGATTTGTCCCAACAGCAAATCGCGGACTTCTTCCAAAGATTGGCCTTCCCGAGGACGTCCCCCGAGTCCGTGGAAGCAGTAATCTTTCATTTTAGCCGGGTAAGAATAGGCCCCTCTTACCTTCTGTGCCTGGTTCAGGTTTAAATCAATTAATCCGGCGGAACTATTCATTAAAACCATATCGGTCATCGTCAATAAATCTGACTCATAGCTATTTTTACCAGGAAATCTGAAGGCCAGCCGCACACTTTCTGCTTCCGGTCCAAAAACTTCCCGCTCGATTGGTGCTGTAATCGGATCCTCAACCGGAGCAACAAATTCAGGAATCGGTTGCGATTCCATTTTTCCAAAAGTTGCATCGATCAAAGGGATAATTTTATCAGGATCGAAATCTCCAGACAAACAGATCGCCATATTATTTGGCACATAATAAGTTTCGAAATAATCGATTACTTTGCGCAGAGGCGGATTTTTCAGGTGTTCGACAGTTCCCAGAATTGTATGCGTACCATAAGGATGCTTCTGAAAGAGAGCCGCATTAAGGGTATTATATAATTTTGACCCATCACTATCGAGTGAACGATTCTTCTCCTCATAAACTACTTCCAGTTCCGTGTGGAACAACCGCATTACCGGATCGCTGAATCTTTCATAGGCAATATCAAGCCAGCGCTGGAATTGATTTGAGGGGATATTATCAATATAAACTGTCTGCTCATTGGAAGTGAAAGCGTTAGTTCCGGTAGCGCCAATGGCACCCATCATCTTATCATATTCATTGGCAATGGCATAAGTTGATGCCACCTGGGAAACACTGTCAATCTGATGATAAATATTACTCCTCACCGACGAATCAGTAGTGTTACCGTATTGATCATATAAAGCGACTATTTTTTCGATTTCATTCTTTTCACTAGCCCAGCTTAGAGAACCATATTCGTCGGTTCCTTTAAACAGCATATGTTCCAGATAATGGGCCATTCCGGTGGCATCGTCAGGATCGGTTTTTCCGCCGGCTTTTACTGCTATAGCAGTTTGAATTCTTGGTGCATCCTTATAGACCGTGGTATATATTTTCAGACCATTGTCCAAAGTATAGATACGTGCCTTTAGCGGGTCGCCGGCAATTTCTTCAAATTTATATTTGTCTTGCACGGGATCAACTGTATCACCGGGAGGAACACAACCGGCAACAATAAAAGTGATCACGAAAATAATAAAAATACCAATAGGATATCGTTTACTAAGCCTGGAATCTAACATGCTGTCTCCCATCATTTTATGTGACCGGTGTACTTAGATTGGGCACCGGCTGAATTACAGGTTAATGATCAATCGGTTAAATCTAATACTTTTAGGATTGAATTCGAAATGTTTCTTATCCGAATTTTTCAACTTGATATCAATTCCCAGGACGGCTTGAGTTGGATATCGAATGACATTGATCTCTTATAATCCAATACTAGTTGCCACTTTTGGCAGGCGTCTTCGACTTTTTTACCGTAATTAATGGTCTTAAACTAAAAGAGCCCCGGTGGGGTAACCGAGGCTCTGAGGAGGGTGTATTATATAAGACAAACTTTTAGAATATCTTTCAAAGAAGCGTTCAAATCGAATTTGAATTTGGCAACATCTAGCTTTGCTTCATGCCAAACTCCATAATCACCTGCCATAATAAGCTTCTGAATATAACTCTGCGTAAGGGCATTTGTACAGACATTATCGTACCAGCGAATATCAATTTTTGCACTCGATGTTGTCAAAGAGCCTAATAACGCCGACAGGAAAGTCTGACGGTTTTCCGTATCGGTGTTAATTTTGCAAAATCCGGCTTCGATAAGTCCCTGTATCTGCTCCCAGTCCGTTCCTACAAAATCCAGCCATTTCTGGCGAACGCCGGAGGGATCGGTCATTTTGTCGATCTGTGCGACAGCATATTTTACAACATCCGGGTATAAAGTGGAGGCACCATGTGCAACAAAAATGATATCGTCATTGATATTATTGGCAACTTTCAGAAGTTCATGCGCTAATTTGATATTTAGTTTAACTTTGGTGCCGGGCTTACCTTTATTGGGTCCATGCATTGTTCCAATAGTTGGCGCTAGCATCAATACTCCGGTCTCTCGTAAAAATTTCTCCAATTCGTCAGGGTTGGTGTAAGTAGAGAATTCGGATTTGGTATCTTCATCTTCCTCGCCAGCCAACACTCCCAATTCACCTTCCACAGAAATTCCCAGAGGATGGGCCATATCAACAACTTCTCGGGTCAGTGCAATATTTTTCTCCAGCGGCATGCCAGTCTTGGATACTTTATCGGTTGAATTATCAGCCATTACACTGGTCAACATTTGTACCGAAGCTTGCACTACTTTGCGCCCGCCTTCGCTGGTATAATCACCATGATCAAGATGGGTAGCAACCTGTACGGACGATCTTTTTGCCTTCTGCTCAACATAAGCAGTGGCGATTTCAAGACCGAAAACGGGATCACCGTCGCCAAAATGCTTCAAGGCGGAATTGGAAAAGGCCAATAGACCTGAAGAACCCAATAATTCGAAAGCAGTGAATGCAGCATTAATGCCCTGCACCGTTGTTACATTGAAAGCCGGGATGGCATAACGCTGTCCCTTGAAGTTTCCTTTTTCACCATTCTTGGCTTTTACGATTAAGGCGTGAGCTGTAGTCATATTATCCGGGAATCGCCGGGACAAATTTAATTTGGGGGGGGTAGTAATCATATTTTTCCTCTTATTATAATTTTGCTTTAATCTATCTTTTTACCTTTGGGTTGCCCAATTTCCTGTAGTAGTTGTGCAAACCAGTCAGTATTAATATCAAATGGTTTGCCACCGGCAACACGTTTAAAATCAATTAAACACAACCTGCCATTTTTAGCCATATCAAGCCCGGCCAGACCGCTTTTACGCTCCAATGCGGATTTTGCAGCTAACTCAGCACAACGTTGGATAAGCTCCAGATCCGCCTGGTTTGGCGCTGCTGATCGGCCAAAATAACCGCTTTTCTGGACCAATGTTTTTTCCGCACCGAGGCGGACGGAAAACTGCTTCGCAAACCAGTTACCGGGATTAATGAAATCAAGTTTGACATGACCAAAGGCATCCCGGGCAACTTTTTCACCCTGGAATTCAAGCTCAGCGACAATACTATCAATGCCGGCCCCCTCGCTTAAGAAAATATTAACGCCATCTTTCTCATCCATTCGTTTACGCAAGCGTTTGGTTTCCGCCGCCAGATCAATCTCCATTTCGGGAACGTAAACTGCATCGATATCCCAACGGGCACGATCAATCAGGATATCCGGAAGAAATGACTTCTGATCAAGTAATTTCCGGTAATCACGAGCTGTTGCCGCAGTCAACCAACCGCAGTTTCGGCCCATTACCTCATGAATAATCAATTGGCGAGTGCTGGTGGTATTTTCATTGGCAACATTATTGAAGAACAAAGCACCCTGCTCGGCCGCCGTCCAGGCACCCAGGGTTTGCGAAAGGGGAAAAACATCATTATCAACAGTTTTTGGTAGGCCAACCACAGTCAGGTTATAATCGTTTTCGGCCAGATACTTTGCTAATTCGCCAGCCATTGTATTGGTGTCATCGCCGCCAATAGTATGTAAAATATCTACGCTATCTTTCACCAGTTGTTGAGCAGCTACCTCCAATGGATTCTCACCGAGCTTAACCAAGCCGCGTTTTTCACAATCTTTTACATTAGTCAGTTTAACGCGGCTGTTACCGATAGGACTACCACCGTACTGCAGCAAAATATCAGCCTGTTTCTTTACTTCATCGGAGAATTCCAGACTATTCCCCAATAGCAATCCTTGATAACCGTTAAGATAACCAATCAATGTGGCATCCGGAGCCAATCGATTGTAATTCTGAATCAAAGCGCCAATTGATGAAGAGAGGCAGGGAGCGATTCCCCCAGCAGTTAAAAATGCAATTTTCATATTTCCATCACGCTATTTTTCACCAAAAATAAGATTATAAATTTAATGCTGATTAAGATCAGAATACAGAATTCATCTGCGGTATATCGACACGAAACTAAAAAAATACCCGTGACTTACAAACGGCAGTCTGCGTATTTTCAATTAATGGGGATTGTTAAATGACACAAGAATTATGGGTACCGACCGGACTACAGGTAGACCGGTCGCAAATGAACCTTTTTAGAAAGTTTATCAATGATCGACATAGTCTGAATATTGAAGAATATAGTGAATTGCATGACTGGTCTGTCAAAAATATTACGGATTTCTGGGCGGCAGTTTGGGATTATGGTGAACTCATCTCATCTCACGCTGCCAGTGAAATTGTGGATGATTCCTGTAAAATGCCCGGCGCACAATGGTTCAAAAGAGCTCGATTAAATTTTGCGGAAAATTTACTCCGTTATCAGGATGATCAACCGGCCATAATCTATCAAGCGGAGGGACGTAAGCCATACACTACCAGCTATAAGCAATTATATCAAACCGTATCCCGGATATCCCAGGCACTCAGGGAAGCCGGGGTTCAGCCTGGTGACCGGGTGGTGGGTTTCGTACCCAATATGCCAATAGCGGTATTCGCCATGTTGGCCTGTACGGCAATTGGAGCAATCTGGAGTTCCTGCTCACCTGATTTCGGGATTACAGGCGTACTGGATCGTTTCCGACAAATCAAGCCAAAAATCATGTTTGCCGTCGACGGTTATTATTATAATGGCAAGAAATTTAATTACACTGATAAAATCCGCTCGATTGCGAAAGAACTGCCATCGCTGGAAAAAGTTGTGATCACCCCCTACATCACCCACAGCCCCGACTTATCAGATATTCCCAATGGCATTAACTATTCGACATTTATTGCCGGGAAACAACCCAAGAAAATTGAATTCGAGCAATTGCCATTTGATCACCCATTGTACATTATGTATTCGTCCGGCACCACCGGCTTACCAAAATCGATTGTCCATGGTGCCGGCGGAACGTTGTTGCAGCACACGAAAGAATTACGCCTGCACACCGATCTAACCCACGAGGATACAATTTTCTATTTCACAACCTGTGGCTGGATGATGTGGAACTGGTTGGTGTCCTCTTTATCGGTAGGAGCAACGATAGTATTATTTGAAGGCTCGCCTTTTTACCCAGATGCCTATGCCCTTTGGCAAATGGCTAATGATCTGGGAGTCACCGTATTTGGCACCAGCGCCAAATATCTGGCCAGTTGCGAATCCGCTGGTATTGTACCAAAAACCAAATTCAAACTGGAGAAACTACGCGCCATTTTGTCAACCGGATCACCACTGGCAAATGAAAGTTTTGACTATGTCTACCAGAACATCAAACGCGATGTAATGCTGAGTTCAATTGCCGGTGGAACTGATATTATATCCTGCTTCATGCTGGGAAATCCAATCCTGCCGGTATATCGAGGTGAAATTCAATGCGCGGGATTGGGCATGGCCGTTGCCGCTTATAATGATCAGGGTGAATCGGTCATCAATCAGCGCGGGGAGTTGGTCTGTGGTAAGCCCTTCCCTTCAATGCCAATCAACTTTTGGAATGATCCCGATGGTTCTAAATATCAGAAGGCTTATTTTGAAAAATATCCCGGTATCTGGCACCATGGCGATTTCATTATTATCAGTGAGCACGGCGGCATTACCATGTTGGGGCGCAGTGACGCAACTCTCAATCCCGGAGGAGTGCGGATCGGTACGGCGGAAATTTACCGGGTGGTGGAAAATATCCCTGGAATAATTGACAGTCTGGTAGTAGGGCAAAAATGGCAAAATGATGAACGCATTCTGTTATTTGTCAAGTTGGAAGATGGACTGATCCTGGATGACCTATTAATTAGCAGGATCAGACAAGTCATAAAAGCCGGTTGCTCTCCTCGACATGTTCCGGCCAGGATATTTGCGATAGCAGATATACCTTACACTATAAACGGAAAAAAGGTCGAACTGGCTGTCAAAAATATTATTGCCGGCGAAGATGTTACCAATCGAGAGGCATTGGCAAATCCAAATATTCTTGATCTGTATCAGAATCTGCCGGATATTGATCAATAAAAAAGGGCCACCCAGTTGGTGACCCTTTTCAGATTGTAGGGTTGAACGAATTCCAGCCAGGAATTCATTCAGATTTATTTCATATTCTTGAAAATGTCGATCAGATCAACAACCCGGTTGGAATAGCCCCATTCATTATCATACCAATTCACGGTTTTAACCATATTACCGCCCACAACTTTTGTATAGGGCGCATCATAGATGGAGGAATGGGGATTACCAATAATATCGGTGGAAACCACGGGCAGCGTGGAATATTCCAACACTCCTTTCATGGCTTCGGAATTTGCGGCATCCATTACGGCTTCATTGATCTTTTCAATTGTAGTATCGGATTTGAGTTTTACAATTGAATCAACCACGGAACCATCGGCAACGGGTACGCGCATGGCGATGCCATCCAGTTTACCTTTCAATGCCGGCAGGACCACCCCTACGGCCCGTGCAGCACCAGTGGTAGTGGGAATTACATTTTCGGCGGCGGCACGGCTGCGGCGAAAATCGGTATGGGGCACGTCTGCAAGACGCTGATCATTCGTATAGGCATGAACGGTGTTGATAACACCGTATTCAATCCCAAAAGCATCGTTCAAGACTTTAGCAATTGGGGCGAGACAATTGGTAGTACAACTGGCGTTGGATACAATACGATGCTCCGGTTTTAAACCTTTGTCGTTGACACCGATAACTACCGTGTAATCGATCTCATCTTTGGCGGGAACGGTCAGAATAACCCGCTTGGCGCCGGCTTCAAGATGGGGAGTCAATTTTGCACGGGTGCGGAATATTCCGGTTGCTTCAACAACGACATCAACACCAAGCTCCTGCCAGGGCAAATCCGCCGGATCGTAAACCGCCAGCATTTTAACTCTCTGATGAGAGGTAATCATCATATCCCCTTCAGTGTTAACTGTATCATCAAAACGGCGCATTACAGTGTCGTACTTCAGCAAGTATGCCAGAGCAGCATTTGTGGCAATATCATTGATAGCCACTATTTCAATATCTTTCCGAGAATTTAAAATTCGAAAAACCGAACGACCAATGCGGCCAAATCCATTAATTGCTATTCTCATGATTTTTCCTCCAGACGATGATAAGCATCAATTGTTTCCAGAATTCGTTTGGAGTAACCCCAACCATTGTCGAACCAACTAATGGTTTTTACCAGCTTATTATTAATGACCATGGTTGCTATGCTGTCATGGATGAGGGTTTCACTAATACCAATTACATCGCTTGATACGATGGGGTCTTCGGTGTATCCAACAATACCGGCCAATTCACCTTCTGACACAGCCTTCATCACTTTGTTCAATTCAGCTGCTGTTGGAATATTTTCCAGCTCTGCCGTCAAATCGATGCAGGAACCATCCATAACCGGCACATTGAAAGCTATGCCATCGAGTTTGTTTTTGAACTGGGGCATGATCTGTTCCACAATTCCAGGTGCCCAGGTTTGATTTGGAATAATATTTTCAACTGCCGAACGACTGCGACGAAGATCGGATCGCGCAGAATCGGCCAATGGTTGATCAGAAGTATAAGCGTGGACGGTAGTCATCATAGCCCGCTTTAAACCAAAGTTTTCATCAAGTATTTTCGACATCAGAGTCAAAACATGTACAGTCGATGATGTGGAACTTATTATTCGATCTTCGAACGCAATGTCTTGCTCATTGGCACCAATCACGACAATTCGATCGACTTCATCCACTGGGGGAACCGTCACGATAACACGTTTTGCACCGGCGTCGACATATTTTTGCAATTCTTCTTTTTTGCGAAATTTCCCCGTAGCGTCGATTACTATATCCACATCAAATAAATCCCAGGGAATACTGCCGGGTTGCCCGCCATCGAATATGCGGGATTTCTGGTCCCCCAGAATTAAATGGTTTTCTTCCAATACGGCATTCTCTGTCATTGGTCCGTGAACGGAATCACGCATTAGAAGATAATGTAAAGATTCGGGCTGACCAATATCACTGATGGCTACAAACTGATAATTGGGATTATTATAACCTATCCGATACAGATTACGGCCAATGCGACCAAAACCAACCAGTCCGATTTTTACTGGTTTACTCATATTCTACCTGCCATTTCATTCATTATGATTGTTAAACAACCTTCCATTTTAGCCAGTTAATTTACGCAACTAATTAACTCGAAAATAGCAAAACAGGTACGTAGTAGAGACGCGACATGTCGCGTCTCTACCGGCAAAATTTGACGTAGGGACAACTCTTGAGAGTTGTCCCTACAAAACAAATAACAATAAATTAATGACCGCCTGTTGAAAAACTGGATTCTGACAGAATTTAGTCGGTAGCTTTAGTCATCAATTCTGTCATCCGTTCAACAAAATCAGTAGGTGTTTCCAGATTGCCCTGAATCAACTGGGCACCTTCGAACAACTGGAGGATACTAATGCGGAGAGTTGGGTCTTTGCTGTCGCCGAGATTGACACGCGCCAGGTTTTTAATCAGCGGATGCTTGGTATTGATTTCCAGAATCTTTTTCTGGGAAGAATATTTTTCATCCATCATCTTCATCATCCGCTCCATCTGGGCGTCCATGGCATCCTTACCGGTCACCAGAGTGCAGGCCGAATTCACCAATCGTTTGGATTCGATTACATTTTCGACTTTGTCACCAAGCGTTTCCTTAAACACTTCAATCAATGGTTTTGACAGATCCTCGTTAAGCGCTTCCACTCCTTCATCTTCCGATCTTGCTATATCAAGATCAGCTTTCTCGATAGATTGCAACGCTTTTTTATCGTATTCATGAATCGCGGGAACAGTCATGACGTCATAGGGATCGCTGAGCAATAAAACTTCAATATCGTTCTTCTTGAAATATTCAAGATTGGGGTTTTTCAAAACCGAAGATCGATCTTCACCAGCCAGATAGTAAATATATTTCTGTTCGGAATCCATGCGATCAACGTATTCCTTCAGCGATATAAACTGCCCGGCTTCTGATTTGGTGGTCTCGAAACGGAAAAGATCTATTAGTTTTTCCCGATTGGTAAAATCCATGTTTAGACCAATCTTCAAATATTGACCAAATTCTTTATAAAAGCGATCATATTTGCCGCGATCCTTTTTGGCCCAATCCTGCAATAAACCAAGGATTTTACTGACAACAACCTGGTTTATTTTCTGCATTACCGGACTTGATTGAGTCACTTCGCGGCTGACGTTAAGCGGCAAATCTTCAGTATCCACAACTCCTTTTACAAAACGCAGGTATTCCGGCAATAATTCTTTGGCATCATCCTGGATGAATATTTTATCGGCGTACAAATTCAAAGTTTTTTCATCACGTTCGCGCATAAAATGGAGCGGCGCTTTTGAAGGGATGAATATCAAGGCTTTGAAATTGACTTTTCCTTCCAACGATAAATGTAAATGCCCCAGTGGTGGGTTAGAGTCATTAGCAATATATTTGTAAAACTCAGTCAATTGTTCTTCAGTAACCTGGTCTTTGGGTTTTTGCCAGATGGCGCCGACACGACTAAGCCGTTCTTTGCCAATTAAAATCGGGAATTCTACAAAAGTCGAATACTTGTCAACTATATTTTTAACCCGCCATTCTTCGGCAAAGTCATGGTATTCCTTCTTCAATTTGAAAGATATTTTAGTACCACGCTTTTCACGTTTTATCGTTTCAATCGTATAAGTTCCTTTGCCTTTGGATTTCCAGCGATAGGCTTTCGAATCTTCATCAGCATGCCGGGTTTCGATTGTTACTTCATCGGTCACCATAAATACCGAATAAAAACCGACGCCAAACTGACCGATCAAATCGCCTTCAAGGGTTTTACCTTCGGCTTTCAATTTTTCCAGATATTCCATTGTGCCCGAGCTGGCAACCGTACCAATTTCTTCATTGAGATCTTGCTCGGTCATTCCAATCCCGGTATCCTCAATAGAGAAAGTGTGTTTCTTGCTATCGAGCGTTAACATGATTTTCAATTCTTCGTCGGGGTCAACGACAGCGTTATCTGTCAACATCCGGAAACGAACTTTATTCAATGCATCCGAAGCGTTGGAGATCAACTCGCGGAGAAATACTTCAGGATGGGTATAGAGTGAATGAACGATGAGATGCAGCAATTGCTTCATCTCGGCTTTGTATTCATATTCGTGAATATTTGATTTCTTTGGGGGCATAATTAAATCCTATTTATTGTATACTTTTTGTTTTGATACTGGAAAATCTAATTTGTTACGTTAAATTTATATTTTTGTTTTGCTGATCATGATACTGCGATTATCGCCGGCGAAATTACAAATAATTTTCAATCATAAAAATCATCAGCACCTATTTATTCAAATATATGGAATATGTAAAATTCATAGACCAACATCCCGGGTTAATCCTAAATTCCCCAATCAAAATTTAATCGGCCAGGGAGATTATTAATCTCCTGTAAATCATAACAAGGAATTTGATTACATGAGAATAGCAAAAATTTTACTACTGCTGGGATTATTCAACATATCAGGCTGGGGCCAGACTGGTAATACAGAATTTCGATCAACCTGGGTTATTACCTGGGAACATATTCATTCATCATGGACAGCCGAGCAAAACAAAACCCATGTCCGTGAGATACTCGATAATCATAAAGCCGCCAATATGAATGCCGTATTATGGCAGGTACGACAGAGTGGTACAGCTTATTACGATTCTGATTACGAACCCTGGGGATATTACGCTGGTTATAGCGATCCCGGTTACGATCCGCTCCAGTATGTAATTGAGGAAGCTCACAAACGCGGAATTGAAGTCCATGCCTGGTTCAATGTATTCTCTGCAGCATCAACAGCCGCTGGCACCCCTGCGGCTGAACACCCGGATTGGGTCTGCCGCGACCAAAGCGGAATTCCAATGAGTGAAAGCAGGGCATTATCGCCCGGTTTGTCAGCCGTCCGTGATTATACACTTGATGTTGCCATGGAGATCGTCAATAACTATGATATTGACGGTATCCACCTGGATTATATCCGCTGGAATGAATACTCAAATACCAGTCGCAGTAATTTGACCCAGGTTGAGCAGGAAAGTCAACTGGACGGGATGATCTCAGAACAGCAGATTGAAGCATTGGACAATTCTCGGACCGGCCGATATCTTTACGACGTGGACCATCCTTACAGTGGTGGTATTCCAACTGGATACGACTCCTGGGAAGAATGGTGGCGAACCAGTGTAACAACTTTCGTTGAAATGCTCCATGATTCAATCCAGGTAGTAAAACCCCATGTCCGGCTTTCCGTAGCTGCTCTGGGAAAATATAACTGGTCGGGCTGGCAGGGTTATGGCAGCGTGTATCAGGATGCGGCTAAATGGTTCAATGATGGTTCTATCGATCAATTAACACCAATGCATTATCATTGGACTTCCGCTACAGGATTCTTGGGTATGCTGGTTAATGATTGTCCGAGTTGCTGGAGTGATTATATTCAACCGGGTATTCAAGAACAACGAATTTTCTCCGTTGGTCCCGGATCCTACCGATTTGATGATGACAACGCCTGGAATAATCATCCCAGTGTAATTAATGCCTGCCGGTCTGTTCAATGGATGAATGGATTTCAATTTTTCAGCTATGGTTCATGGGATCTTCATGATTATTGGAATACTGCCGGGGAAACGTTTTTTGCAAAGAGAACCAAACTTCCGGAAAATATACCAGCTAACAGCTCTGAACCTAATCCTCCAACATTAGCTCTTACCCAAAATGATTCGCTTACATACACCATTGAAGTTATTCCTTCAGTTACCATGGAAAACAATTGGCTTATTGTCTATAGATCAGAAGATGACACATTAGAGCCAGTTAGCGATGCGATAATTGATATTAGTTTTGGAGACTCCACCCATCAATTTGTAGATCAGTTCACAGGTACTCAGGATTACAATAATGAATATGTCTATTTTGCCACTCAAGCAAATCGGTTTTGGAATGAATCACAACCTTCTAATATGGAGGCGGGCGATTCAATCCCATCGTTTGCTCCGGTTGTACTGAGTACTTTTCCTGCGGAAGATGATACTGTCCAGGTGAATATATCTATTGCAATTGATTTCTCTAAAACGATGAATGTCGACGATGCCAGCGCTTCGTTTTCAATTACGCCAAATATGGATTTCAGCCTGGTCTGGTCATCAAACCATAAACATGTCGATATGAATCTCTTTTATAATTTGGATTATGGAACGGACTATACTGTTACCATTGCTCCCACTCTATCTGATATTAATGGAAAAGCAATCGATGGCAATGGCGATGGTAGCGCCGGTGATGATTTTATCTTGAATTTTGTGACTGAGGATGTAGATATCCATGGTCCGACCGTATACCAGAGTAATCTATTACTGGATGGTTCAACAAATGACCTGGAGATCGGAGATGTAGTGAATATTGTGTTCGATGAGATTATTTCCATGAGTTCTTTGAATCTATCGTCATTCCAAATCTTGACGAATGGTCAGCCAATTGATCTCAATTATCGTTTCACTGAGTTAAATGAAAAATCAATCCTGACCCTTATACCGGAAGCGGGAACGTTTCAGCCTGACACAGAATATATGTTATCATTCGACGGGTCAATAGAAGATGTTATTGGAAATGCAATGAATCCCCTGGATGTACCATTTTCAACCGAAGCACTCCAGTATGAAGAAATATTGATGATTGACGAATTCAGTTCTATTTCAGGGAATTGGGCGGATCCGGGCTACAGTGGTTCCACAATTGGTCACCTTGCCGGAACCAGTTTTAGCATTAGTTCGGTTTATTACCTGCCAGGTTCGAGTCCCCAAAAATCGGCACGCTTGAATTATGTATGGGACACCGGTGCTTCCGAACATCTGATTCGCGAATATCTATCCGGCGGACCACCGCGGGAGGTTGAATTCGACACGTCTTACACGCTCCAGTGCTATATCTATGGTGATGGAAGTCATAATTTTTTCCGTTTTGCGCTGGATGACAACCTGCCCGCTACCGCGGGCAGCTATCATGAAGTAAGCGAGTGGATCGAAATTGACTGGATCGGCTGGAAACTCATCAGCTGGAACCTGGGCTCTGATCCGGTTGGCTCTTGGTTAGGGAATGGAATTTTAGAAGGAACATTGCGGACCGATAGTTTTCAAATTACTTACGATCCGGTCAACGGAACCCCAAGTGGCGCGATTTATTTTGATAATTACCGGCTTATCCGGAAAACCAGCGAATTGCGTACTGATCCGGATTTGGTCCGGATACCCGGTTCTTTCCGGTTAAAACAGAATTTCCCTAACCCGTTCAACCCAGTGACTAACATTCATTATGAAACTATGGTTGGCGGCGATATGGCTCTGGTTATCTACGATATTCTAGGGAGAAAAGTAAAAACACTTGATCATGGATTTCTCCACGCCGGCGCTCATACAGCTAAATGGGATGGGACAGGCGATAACGGAAATCAGGTATCATCAGGTGTATATATTTGCCGCTTATCTGATGGACAATCCACTCAGCAGATCAGGATGCTATTTCTAAAATAATAAGGTTAGAACAAGATCGTCCTTACGCCAACCGCATATTATTTTAGAAATAGCATTCGTTTGGATATCGCACTTGCACTGGTCTTGAGGGTGTAAATATATACACCGCTAGAAACAGGTTGATCCAAGTGGTTAACTCCATTCCAGCGGACTTGGTGCCTACCAGCCTTTTCATGTTGGTTAACCAGGGTGATTACCTGCTCGCCAATCAGGTTATAAACTGTAATGGAAACCTTTTCAAACTTAGGTAAACTATATTCAATAGTGGTCTCAGGATTAAAGGGATTGGGGTAGTTTTGTGATAGCTGATATGTACCTGGGAGATTTGTTAATGAGGTTTCTGTGTGCATTACCACATTCTGAACGATCCTTAAATCATCAAAAACAAAACTCCCGATTGTCGGATTACCAGGCGAATATGATAATTGTATACTATCGAAACGCAGGGTACCATCCAGGTTGCCATCACCTAACCAGGTTCCGGTCCCATCATTCTGCATATCCCAGGTTACCAATCTCCACCCTTTCCAATCAATAGTATACCAGGGGCTAACCTCATGATAACTTCCAGCTGTACTGGGTATATGATCATCTACCGCAAAACGAAATAGATTACCACTACCGTCGCCAAAAATGTAAACTTGAAGTGAGTAATTATCATTGAAATGGACATCCCTGGGTGGACCAGATCCCAGATATTCCCGGATTAGCCATTCTGTAGCTGAAGAATTCCAACCATATTGAATTTCCATTGCCTGAGTACTATTTGTGAGGTGGTTTAAATAGGAAGTGTTAGTTACCAAAGAAGTGTTTTCTGCGATTGTACCCGTGGTACTGCCACTCTGAGCGGGATCCCACCAGTAGGACAAAACTCCAGCTTCGAAATTATGAATAGCAGTTATATCCCAACCCGTATTACCGGTTTGAAAACTTAGATTGGACTGGCTGGAAATCACATTTCCAAAAGCATCCTCCAAGCCCGGTTCTATCCTGGTAATATACACTTCCGAAGGATACAGCATTTCGTCCGGGAAAAAAGAAAACACACTTTGTTCTCCTACCAGATAATGTTCAAATAATCCCGTAACATCGGTGGAAGTGCTAAACCGTTCCAGATGAAAAGCAGCCGGAAACAGATCAAGATTGACAATCTCTTCATCGAAAGCAAACGTCACGATGGGGTATAGTTCAATATTGTTAGATGTCATCGGAGGATACATTTCCGATAGCACTGGTGCAAAAATATCACTGGGACTTGATCGGAAATTTAATGTGAAAATTCCACCAGGTTGACCGTCTCCGTCACCATCGAATGGATGCCCATATATATCAGTTGCGGTTTCCAGAATTGTGATTGAATAATCCGTTACAAATTCCATGCTATCAGGAAGGAAGCTCAACCGTTTATTTCCATCGGACCAACTGACTTCACCGGTCGTTAGCGGTTGAATGACAAAGGCAGTCTCCACTGAATCTGTATTCATCTCCCTATTGAAATTAATAGATATGGGCTCCCAGGCAGGATAAGATAAATCACCTTCTTCCGGAACCGTATTGGTCACAAATGGTGAGGCACTGGAAAGGAGTTGAATATCCCGGAAAGTAATGAATGTATCCAGTGGGGTTACCGTCAATGTATCCGGATAATAGTCCGGTGCGGTGATAATTACCTCCAGAGCTGTATTAGATAAATCCTCAAAATAGTAAAAGCCATTATGCAGTTGATCCGGGTCATTGGAATACTGATTAAACAGCGAGGCATAGGTGTCAGTCGTATAAGTTAAGCCATTAATCGACGCCTGTGCTCCATTGATCGGTATTTCCGATTCCAAATCGGTGATAATCCCAGCCAGTATTCCAACGGTAGGCCGAGGAATATTGTGGAATTTCAGAATCGACCAAAAAAAGATCCAGGCTTCCATTCGTTTCCACTCGGCATTCATATTCAATTGATTTTGTCGGGGATTGGTATGAAAACCGGCTTCGCTAAGTTCGGAAGGCATATTTGTCAATCGATTTACAGCCAGATAGGGACCGGTACCTGAACAACCATAAAAACTACAGTCCCCGATAGAGCCATATACAGTGTAGGTCCGCATACCCCGGGTCAGCAAATTAATCATTATATCCGACATGGCTTCACCTCCGACTGGTGGATCCGGATTACCGTTTGCCAGCTGCCCCCACAACAGTAAAGTGCTATTGGCCGTTGAACCACCGGCATCACTATGGAGGGAATGAAACCAGGAAGCACCCCAGTTATTGGCCATATTACAGCGTTCTGTTAGACCAACATATACCTGATCATTGCGGCGGGTCATTCCAACAGCATCAATGTCAGTCATTGTAAGCAGTAAATCCTCTATATTCAATGCCACGCGCAAATTTTTCCATGCTTCCGCGTAATTATAAATTCCCATATTTTCGTTCTGGCTGTGGCCGGCATCGATCCAGATATCCCAACCCGATAAACCGGTGACCTGAGAGAATGAGAAAGATATCAGGATCAATAAAGCGAATAATAATTTATGTAATTTAACCCTATTCATCATCGCACCTCCTGTAGCCAGATTCGTCCATCATCGTAGGTATCATATGCGATCCATTTCCCATCCGGTGACCAATCCGGGTGCATCTCCAGAATATCGGTGGTAGCGGTAAGATTTATCCGTCCTGTCCCATCCGCGTTGACTACGTATATATCTGAACTGGTAAAAGTGTGCCCATCATCACTGTTAACCATAAAAGTTATTTTATCGCTGGTTGGATTCCAGGATGGTTCATGCCCGCTTCCCAGATTGACAGGGTTATTTCCATCTATATCAGAAATCCACAAATCACCGCCGTAGATCGCATAGGCCAACTTGGAACCGTCTGGTGCTACGGTTAGGTTGACAATATCGCCCTCTTGCGCAGCGATTCTGGTTTCCCGCTCCGACAGAACATGCCGGGAAAATAATTTGTTGCGCCGCACATAAACTACCGTCTCATCCAAAGTCGGACTGACAGTAGCGCGGGCAGGAATATTATATGTGCGGTATTGGTTGGATCCAGTCAGGTAGACCGCTCGATCCCCTGTAGCCCAGCGCGGCGTCCCCGGTAGTCTGGTTTGATAGTCCGATAGTAGCGTTTCGGAACCATCACCAACTGCATAGACGGCCACGGTATTATAGCGCCGTTTATTTTCAAATTTCGATATCCGGGAGGCAATATAATCACCGGCATGTGACCAGCTCATTCCAAAGCCCGCCGATGAATTAGTGGAAATCGATTTTATTTCTTTTCCATTAAAAGTATACAGGTATATCCCACTGTAATTGCTGCCGGTAAAGGCTAACATCGAACCATCAGGTGACCAGAGTGGATCCATATAATAGGTTTCTGATTCGATCAGCAACAACGGGGGACCAATTTTTTCCACCGCAACAGGGTCTTCTGCCAGAATCAAACCGAAGAGGGGGAGGAGCAGTAAAATCCGTTTCATATCAACACCAATTAATTTTTGTTATTTGCTCTACAACTAATCTGAAATTACAGCTAAATCGATAAGGTATTCCGCTCTTAAAAAATAAAAAGATTCCAATTTCATCCGTATATGTTAATAACCTGATTGATAATGAAAAAGTTCCCGCAGCCTCGTGAGAACTTTTTAAAAAAGAGCCCCAAAGGAAGGGGCTCTTTTACATTATACAGTTTCTGCTATTACTTTACCACAGTCATCCGTTTTGATTCCATCATATGGCCTGATCTGAGTGCATAAATATACACTCCCGATGCGAAATCACGAGCATTGAAACTCACATCGTGTTGACCAATCGGCATTTCTCCATTAACCAGTACTGCAACTTCACGACCCAACATATCATACACAGTCAAACTAACATGACCGCCATAATACAATTCGAAAGTGATGTTGGTCGTTGGGTTAAATGGATTCGGATAGTTCTGGTGCAACCTGAATTGCTTCGGTAGCATGACAACTTCATTGTCAATCGACGCGCCAACAGCTGTGAATTTCAGGACTCTTCCAGCGTCAAAGTCACACGCATAGGCTGTTTGCCCATCGGCCGAAAAGGTTACTCCACGGGGAGCCCAAATCGTATCACCAACTGCTGTGGTTGGAATCGGACCACCTACTGTACCACCTGTTCCAATCGATCCTACAACCTGATGATTCGCTCCCGGATCAATCTCGTAATAACCCGTGAAATCACCTGCCGCTACATCCCAGTAGGTGCCAACCCAGATTGTACTATCCGGACCCCAGCTCAGGATCTGACCCCACATGACCTCATTGTACAGAATATCCACAACCTCATAGGTACCCTCCGGTCCATCAGCACTGTGATAGTGGAAGACACCATTGTTGTGCGTTCCGCCATAGATCCTGCCATGATAAAGGTCTTTTCCGTCTGCGGTCACAACCAGTGTTCGGCTAATGGCCGTGTTGTCACCATCGAAAAGGGTGTTCACCAGTCCATCACCCCAATCCACGGCAGCTCCGGTGTAGTCATCCGGCAGGTCCAGGGAAATGTCAAATACCCAGATCGGGTTTCCAGCCGGAACAACCATCGTCACAAACATATAGCCTTCTTCCGTCGTGGCTGCTTCTGTAACAGAACCGGGGAAATCGTACAAGGCGCCAATCGCCTCACCAGTCTGATAATTGATCTGCCAAACGTCATTGTAAGCAGAGTACAGGATGTTCCCGTTATGATCTAAACCAATACCGCGGCAGCCATTCCACATCGTATCAATCCGGCCATCCGCAAAATCTAAAAACTGTATCGGTGAAAAGGATGCCTGACTGCCATCTGCTTCGTATACGTAGATCGGCTTAATGGCGATCGTATCATCCGGCAAACCTAACGTGTCAGTGTAGGCGTAATAGCCAACCCATACCCGACCATTCGCATCTACTATCGCACCATGGGGCTGCGATAAATTCGTAAAATCACTGTCATACTCCCATGCAGTAATGGTTGGTGGTGTCTGTACCGGTGCCGCTGGCGCCGGATTACCATCTTCGGTGAACTTCAGGACTCTCCCACCGTCAAAATCACAGGCATAGGCAGTTAAACCATCGGCTGAAAAGGTTACTCCACGGGGAGCCCAAACTGTATCTCCAACAGCAGTGGTTGGAAGTGGGCCTCCTACCGTACCACCAGTTCCAATTGATCCTACAACTTGGTAGTTCGCTCCTGGATCCAATTCATACCAACCGGTAA
This sequence comes from uncultured bacterium, assembly GCA_964539785.1. Classification (GTDB taxonomy): domain Bacteria; phylum Fidelibacterota; class Marinisomatia; order Marinisomatales; family TCS56; genus JABMPO01. The sequence goes on from CAZIJQ010000002.1 coordinate 38,062, forward strand.
AATCACCTGCTGATACATCCCAGTAAGTTCCAACCCAGATTGTACTATCCGGACCCCAGTCCAGAATCTGACCCCACATGACCTCATTGTACAGAATGTCAGCAACTTCATAGGTACCTTCCGGACCATCAGCACTGTAATAGTGGAAGACACCGTTGTTATGCGTTCCGCCATAGATCCTGCCGTGGTACAGATCCTTTCCATCAGCGCTCACTAGCAGTGTACGGCTAATGGCAGTATTGTCACCGTCAAAAAGGGTGTTAACCAGTCCATCTCCCCAGTCAGCGGCTGCACCGGTATAGTCGTCCGGCAGGTTCAGTGAAATATCAAATACCCAGATCGGGTTTCCACTTGGAACAACCATTGTCACAAACATATAACCATCTTCCGTCGTGGCCGCTTCAGTTACTGAGCCCGGAAAATCGTACAGGGCGCCAATCGGCTCACCAGTCTGATAGTTGATCTGCCAGACATCATTGTAGGCTGAGTACAGCACGTTTCCGTTATGATCTAAACCAATGCCACGGCAACCATTCCACATCGTATCAATTCGGCCATCGGAAAACTCCAACATTTGAATTGGCGAAAAAGATGCCTGACTGCCATCTGGTTCGTAGACGTAGATCGGCTTGATCGGTATCGTATCTGCTGGCAAACCTAATGTGTCGGTGTAAGCGTAATAGCCAACCCATACCCGACCATTTGCATCTACTGTTGCGCCATGAGGTTGTGACAAATTTGCAAAATCACTGTCATATACCCATTCTGCTAGCAACAGATTTGTAGTAAAAAGAGTTACTAAAGAGAGTATTAACGTTTTTTTCATTTCCACTCCATCTTTTATTGACTAATTGAAATAGTTATTATCCTCTATAAGATAGAAATAACGAAAATACGGTACAAGGAATAAATCGATATAGTAAAAAATTTTCATCGAATTATTATGAACTTCCGAAAGGCAGAGTCACCTTTTTTAAATACTATATTATTGGTATCAGGGTCAATTATATCTTGAGTTACTTCGAAATGAGCAATATAAATCCCACTCACTACAAGTTGCCGGGAACTGGTAATTGAATTCCACCCTTCGTCACCGCTACCATCAACATGATGGATTGTGTTAATCAGGTCGCCTCTTTCAGTATAGATCCTGATGTCACAGAATTTTGGAATATCATAAAACATGATTTTGTCCGGATCACCGGTGAATTGCAGGTCCCTGGCTGAAATATGAAATGGATTAGGCACAATTCGGATCTGATCGAATGACTTGCCCGCCTGACGCTTTAAAAAGGCCGGCTGATTGGTCCTCGCATAAAATCGGTTGCTGTGTAAAGGTCCTGTTGGGTTGGTTGCTCCTGTCATGTTGTTAGAACCATCATTATATGCGACAATGTAATAATAATAAGAGAAACCACGGATTGCCGACTTATCTTCATATTGATGAATACTCGATTCGCCATCATATATCAATTGATAAGTAGTATCCGGTTTGCCCACTGCTCGATATATTTTATATCCCGCGAAATCTGGTTCTGTCTCAGATTGACTTTGAGCCCAGGTTAATGTAATTCGATCACCCCCGGAAGCAACATCGAGCCATTGTGGCGGAGACGGTGGCTGAGGGATATTGTAGCCAGATCTGTAATTTCGCAAAGCCCGGCCAAAAGTTTGCAGGATGGAATCGACACCAGTGTATACCCAGCTGTTTTTAAATATGTCTTTATCTTCGGTTGTGGCGCCACCCGGTAAATTGAATGGACCATTATCAGTCTGATCATCGTATGCCATTTTCCATCTGATGCCGATTTCCTCGCACTTTTCGCGACTTAAACCGCTTACGGCTTCTGCTTCTACTATTTGAATACTCTCACCGTGAGCCAGGTCAAACGGTCCGTAACAAATCCAGGTGTTAGTTCCACCCTCATCGCTATGCAATGTCCATGGTGAAACCTGGTGAATTATTGAACTGGTGTTTTCCTCGTAAAAGCGGTTGGTGCCGCCTTTAGCGGATCCACCATAGGGATTTCCACTGACCATATTATATATGGCACTCCTTACAACCGGATCTTTGATGTTGTTGGGAGGTATATTTGGATAAGTATCACCAGCGTGCCAACCAATTGCCGCTGGTTGATCTGGGTCATCAGTGCTATCAGTCGCACTCCTATCAACGTGTAAAACAGCCGTTCCGGCATGTTGTGGAGCAGCGAGACGCCCACTGCCATCAAGATCAGGTGCTCCAATATTATCATAAGTAGTAACCCGATCGGATTGCCCTGTCCAGGCAAATGCACAGCGAATCCAGTCAACGATTGGATCATCTTCGGTTATCGATTCGGTAGCATGGGCAGGATAATCCTCACCCCGGCGCGTTACCCAGGTATATTTTCCCCACGATTGCTGATTATCAAATTTGGGTGCGCCATCCCGGCTAACGCTGTAACGAACGCCCCAACTGACTCTTACTCCTTTTAATGAATCAGTTAATTCAATATCATCGTCATAATTCACATTACCGGTATTTGTAAAAGTGTACTCTTTAATAAAATAATTATCATGATACTGCTGGCTGAAGGCATAAACTCTTCGTGACATAGTAAGGCCCATTGCAGTATTCACAACGTTGGATATGATCCGGTCAGGGATTTGATTAACGTCGATTGAGTCGACATCTTTTTTATAGTCTGTAGAATTATCAGCACCGTCTACATAGATGGTGGGAACAGGAAATTTGGCAATTGATACATGTTCAACAGGGAATAATAAATCACTGACATAACCCGACGAAATATAGATTGCATATTTTCCCCAATGATCATCATCAGCGTCGGTAAAATCTTCTGAGGCAATCCAGGCCCGTTCAATAACAGCATTGTCTTGTTCCGGATAATCGGCTGGCCAATCCATGCCGGCATAATAGGAATCATTCCAGGCCCGCTCGGCGCCATAAGCGGTAAAATGACTGTGCAGGGAACCAACCCGAATTTGCTTCTCGATAGTCCCGGATACTTGCGCACTGAGGGTTGAAATTATTAGTAGCAGAAAAAATACCAGTTTCCTATAAACCAAAATATAGACACCCGTTTTTGATTTGAATTCCAGTTTCATAATTGGTATTTAATGTTAAAAATCAATCCGAATTCCAAATCTAATCGCCTGGGGATTTAAAAAAGTCAAAGATGTTATATTAGGCATATCAATATAGGTCTTATCCTCAATTCGCTTATCGTTTCGGGCAGCAATCTCACTATCATTCTCAGGATTAGGTTCCAGTGGATCGTATGTGATGTCCTCCGATCGATAATCGCCGAATCTATCATTTCCTTTATCAATCCCATCTTCCCAGGAAAAGCGCAGAGAAGCAAGGTAGTTTTCGCGATCAATATTATCAGCAAATCCTGATTCACTTAAATATTTAAAGTCGAAAAGATTTGAAATATCCAGATACAGTTGTAATGCGGTATTATTGACAGTTATTGTTTTCGAAAAGCGAAGGTCAACATTATACCAGTCAGCCCATTGCACATCATCAACAATCCCCGGTATTTTTTTCGGATTGTAGGTTTCAAATCTCCCGGTTCTCCAGTCGGCCAATATATTCACATTGAAATTCGCCAGCGGATAGAACCCCATTAATTGTGGACCAAACTGGCGGGGAGCATGGATGTTCAGATTCATTCGAGCATAAGGCCGGGGGTGTCTTCTGGTCTGCTCCGGTTTTTTGCTCTCATATTCACGTTGAGCCATGATATCGTCGTTATATTCGCGCAAACCAAAATAACCTGAAGTTCGCACGTCATAGGTGTAATTAATAAATCCGCTGATCCAATCACCATATTGTTTTGATAAAGTAATTTCCACACCGCGGATATCTTCATAATTATTATTAGCCGCCTCTCTATAAGTGACATCTCCCCGATATAAAACCCAGCCTGGCTGCTGGGTAACATCTTTATAATAACCGGCTATTCTGAATAAAAGGAGATTAAACAAATTGTGCTCATAACCTAATTCATAAGCAACGGTTTTCTCCATTTCCAAATTGGGATCCCCTATATATTTAACATTTCCAGCGCTTTCTCGTTGTATTCTAAAACGATACGTAGAAAATGGTTCAGACCCAAAATGGCCGTAATTGAAATACAATTTGGAATTTACCGTTATCGGATGAGAAATACCCACCCGGGGACTCAACATTAAATCGGGTTTAGAATCTTCGGATGGCGCATCCTCTTCAATTGATTCTCCTAAATCCTGGCTGAAAAAAGGATCATAAGGCACTAAATCATATTTCTCAGTGTTGGCATCGGAATAGTCCAGTCGAAGACCCAGGTTAGCGATAATTCCCTTGAATTCCAGTTTATCCTGAATATAAGTCCCAATCCGATAAGGAAAAATGCGGTAGACCAGGCTACGGTTCCAAAAATTATTCGATGGATTAACCGTGGAAGATTTTACGTTGTAATCATTATATATCAACTCAATTCCGGTTTTGATTTGATTTCGATCATTGATTTGGCTGGTGAAATCGAAACGGAAGGTAGTGGTAGAGTTTACGGTTGAATCGCGACCTAAGTTCATCCAGCCACCTAAATGAATACCTCCTGGACCTGTCGAACCGTACCCTGATCCTGAATAACCGTAGGGTGCTTCGTCAACAAAATAATCAGGGAATATTTCATTGCTTTTTGTGTATTCCCCAACATCAGGAATACCGTTTCCTTCTGTACCGGTGGGGTTATTGTTTTTATGATAATCGTCTCCTTCAGGATCCGGATTCAATACGGCATGATATCCATATTCCTGACTACTTGGGATACCATCCGACCCTATGTCCTCAAAATCACGATCAGTAGTTTGATAGGTATTATGAAAACTTTTTTTATATTGTAATTTTATTTCATAAAAAGTGCGCGAGGATAAAGAATTAATAAACCTGAATCCATAAATTTGGCGATAGATTGAACTGGGACTGTAGGAACCCGGCATATAAGGAACCATCAGGCCTTCCGGACTACTACTCGTTAAATCAGCGACTGCATCCTGGGATCGTAAAATATATCCCGTTGGAGTAGTTGTCCAACTGTAAGGTGAGACCGAATGTTCTTCACCATATAACGCTGAGAAAACCACTTTCATCGAGGGATTAACATCAGCAGTCAGTTTTAATTGAGTATGGTTATCACTATAACTATCGCGCGCGAGCGGAAACACAAACATTTCCTGTTCATTAAAATGCGATAAATAAAATCTTAAATTTCCTAAGTTTTCACTTATATACGGAACAGGTCCGCCAAATCCGACATCGATAACATAATCCGGTTTTTTAATATCACCCTGACGACGGCGATACCATTCGAATAGCCGTTTAACTTCCTCAGGTGTCAAATCATTACTTGGATCTTCATCCTGTGATATAGTCTGCTGAGAAACAGCATTCCACCCATCAAAATTTGGGTATTGTTGCTGTGTATGCGTATCCCAGGCTCCGTTTTTAGTACCTGTCCACATCACATCGGGATCGTAATAGGGACGGTTGAAGTAAGAATACCGGTCGTAAACTGAGAGTCCGAAATGTTTTTCCGCCGGTGGGCTATACTGAAAAGCAATTGATCCGCTATACTTGTGCGAACTTCCTTCTTTCGTGGTTACATTTACAATTCCCGATCGAGCTTGCCCATATTCGGCAGCAAAACCTCCGGTCTGAATCTGAATTTCTTCCAACGCACTCAGGCTGACGGCAGAATAAGGATAATTAGAGCGTTCATCATTTTGGGATAAACCATCAACCATAAAAACGGTTTGATTGGCGCCACCACCACGAATGATGATCCCCTGTAGCCCCGTTTCGATACCGGCTTGAAGTGTTAATACGTCGTTTACATTTTGAACTGGCAGATTTTCTATCATTTCGGATTCGATGTTTAGCTGGCTAGCAGAAACATCGGGTACTACCAGTGGTCGCCTCGCTGTCACAACGACTTCACTCAACTCCAAAGTTTCCGGACTCATAGTCAGGTCAAGTTGTGTGGTTTGATCAATCACTACCTGTAAATCATTTACAACCAAATCAGCATAACCCAACATGCTAACTCGGACTGAATAGTACCCTGGAGGAATGTTCAACATCACAAAATATCCTGACATATCTGAAGCAGCACCGATGTAGGTTCCTTCTACCATGACATTAACTCCGATGAGACTTTCCCCGGTTTCAGCATCGGTTATAGTACCGCTTATCTTTCCTACAACTCCTCCGGACAAAACTGCAGTAAATGCAAAAAATATTAAAAATGTCTGAAATAGATGTTTTATCATTATCGGACTTTTATAAAATATTTCTAAAAGCTGCGTCCATAATAAGGTGCTCCCTGTCTTACCATATCAACGCGGAATACACGTTTTTTCGATAGTTCCTCTGCTGTAGGTTCCTCAGAAGTATAAATGGAACGAGTGTTCAGATAAAGATAACTGCCATTCCCCCAGGTAATTCTATCAGCTGGAGCTTCAAGAACTTCTGCATATTTGGGATTGATCGGTTGATCGGTATATGGTGGAGCTATCTCGTACAGGGCATAGTCAGACGATGGACCAATATACATGTATCCATCCAGGGAGAAAGTGAAATCATTGATCGTTGGTCCTGTTGAGCCCATAATGGCTTGCCAATTGATTACTAACTCTGGTGGGGCGAGAGAATCTGCTGAGACGATCTGACTGCGCCAAATTCCTTCCTGGACAACCGTGGTATCATCACCGATATATTCACCAACAATATAAACATGATCATCGAACACTCTGATTACGTTTACATGCACATCCACAGGATAGATTGCAACAGATGAAAATTCTGATTCTCCGGCTACAACGTTAATACGGTATAATTCATTTTTCCTACCCCCCGTATACAAATTTCCATGTTGGTCAAAGTCTAGAGAATAGGCACGAGTATTATTTGGCAGGGTTAAAAAGTCTTCGGCCTCGCCACCTCCGGCTGGTATACTTGACAATTTCTTGTTTCTACGAGCAATATATATTTTCCCTTCCGGACCTACTCGCATCGCATCTGCTTTTATAAACCCACCATGATCTCCGTACACAAGCGAGTCTGCTTCCCCGTTTGGAAATATTCTTAAAATCTCACGTCCACCGGATTCGGAAATATACAAATTTTCCTCGGCGTCCATTGCCGTCCCATACAAACTCGCGAAATTATCCCCCGCCCACACGACAACTGGAGGATATAATTCATAGTTATCAATTTCTGCAAATTCATATGCTCCTATCACAGCTACCTGAATTTTCACACTATCAGCAATAATGTTAGGGGTCTGCACGATCAGTTCCGTCTCAGTGCTAGATAATAACGTCCCGCTATTGCCATTAAAATAGACTAGGTTATAGTCATTCCTGGTGTGAAAATTTTGTCCAGTTATAGTAACAACCCCAATACCGGCAAAGACCCTGTCCGGTGGATCAATATTCGTGATCACAGGGTTCGGTAATACTTCCGGATTCGGATCATAAATACTGTCAGGATAGTCTGGATCCTGGCAGGCAAAACCGGCGAATAATATAAGTGTTGTGAGAGTTGTCCCAAATATCTTCATAATGTTTCCCTATTTATTATAAGATGATTTGTATGGAAATCTTTTGCACCACATCAAATCTGCCAAATGGAATGGCCGCATAATCAACACTCAAAATTGATTTCATCAATCCGATCCCATAAGTAATTCCCGGTTCATCGTAGTTGTATAAATAGCCAGCGCGGAGATATAGAAGACTGATGGGATTGTATTCCATGCCAATATTTAATCTTTCCGGTGCGGAGCGCAGGTGCAATGCATCAACCGATATAATAAATTTAGAGTCTCTATTTAACGGAGATTTCAATATACTGAGTAAAGCAAACTGAGAGACATCAATGGACATCCCCAGGGTGAATGTCAGGGGAGGTTGAAAGCCCTCAGATTGGTACTTAATCTCCCCTGAAAAATTTCTTACTGACATTCCAAATGCGAAATTTTTCCAACCAGTCTCATAAATTGTACCAAAATCATATACTACCGTGGATAAGTAGTTCTTCACCGTAGTTAGGGTGGTATCTGTGACTGGGACAACACTTTTTCCTAAGTACTGGTAAGCAGATTTAATATGGCCACCCACCGAAAACTTGTCTGATAATGCTTTTGCATATCCAAATCCGAAACAAAGGGCAGACGGATTCATAATCTCTGTATCGATATACCCTTGATCATTCGGCCATACCATTGTGCCTTCCACTTCTCCGTAATCAACTGATTGCAGACTGAAAGCAAACACGCCGTAATAACCATCTCTAGGAGCTAAGGAAACACTTGCAGTTACGTGGGTTATATCTGCAAACCAGGTATTTTGACTAAAGCTGGCTTCAGCCATTGCATTTGAACGAGCCATCGTTGCAGGATTAAAAAATAATGCTGTAGATTTTCCTTTTATTGTCGTCATGGCTTCTGCCATCCCTGCCGCTCGGGCATCCGAGGTAACGCTCAAAAACTGCAATCCAGTCTGAGCCAATTTAATATCTTCAGCTCCAAGAAAATGTAGTGCGAAAATCAACGATGCTGATAAAATCCTGAATGTACTTTTCATAGGTCTATTCCTCGTTCAAAACGACTATTTTGAAAGCGGCCGGATCTTCCATGGTAAATCGAACTAAATAGGAAGCGTTTCCAAATGAAAATTCATCCCGACCAAATTCATGTGGGTCGCGATTGATGACATATTCACATTCGGCAATTAATTCCAAAGACATTATATCGGTGTTTGGCTCAATTATATTTCCGGTTACATCTACCAACATCATTTTCAGCTTCTTATTGTAGTAGAAAATTGTAGTTATTGAAGTTGTCGATGTGAAAACGGTATATACTGTATCTTCAGGAACCGAAACCTTCCATAAGGAATCTTTATTTACGGTAAATACGGATCCCCAACTCACCAGAGAATCGATTTGTTCACTAATGGTCTCGATTGTGTCCGGAATGACTTTTGCAGTTATCGGAATAAAAAGAGAATCAACTTCAAATACGCCGCAAGCTGCTCTATCTATTGTGGTGATGTCATAGTTTTCATCTTCATAATTTTCACATCCCACCAGCAGCAGAATTGACAGGACAAAAACAGTGATTGAATGTTTCATATTGTATTCCTTTGCTACCTGATGATAATAAACTTTTTAATAGCCGTATCACCTTTATACACGCGTCGAAGTGTCACCTCATCCTCATAATCCTGTGTGACCTCAAAATGAGCAATGTAAAGACCGCTGACAATGACCTGTTTCGATGAAGTGAGTGATCTCCATTCTTCGTCCCCACTACCATCCGAATGATCAATTGTTTCAACAAGATCACCTCTTTCGGTATAAATGCGGATAATACAAAACGGAGGCAGATTGTAGAACATAAGACGATCCGCTCCAGCACCAGATCCGAATTGCAAAGGTTGACCCATAAAGTTTCGTGCTTTGACATTATATGGATTCGGCACAATGCGGATGCGATCTAATACTGCTTCAGGAGGCCGGCGTAAATATGCTGCTTTATTGGTTCTGGTATAGAAAAGACTGCTCTCTAATGGGACACCATTATTTGTCGATCCATTATCAATTGTGGTGACATAATAAAAATAATCAAATCCACGGGTGGGCGTCCGGTCTTCATAGTAAGTTTCTCCTGGACCTAATTCTGCTATTAAAGTATAAGTTGTATCATACACCATACTAGCGCGGTACAGGCGATAACCTGCAAATGTGTCCCATGATTCAGCTGAATTAGACCATTCACAAATAATTCGATCGCCACCGGAATTAACCGTGAAATTATCTGGGGGCGGGGGTTCATGCGCAATATCGAAAGAATTATTGTAGGTATCCAGGGCTCTTTGAAATGCGAGGAAAAGTGAATCTTTTCCGGAGAAGACATGGGCGTCTTTTTCAGCATTACTGATAACTCCGCTTAACCAGTCTGCTCCAATGGAAAACTGTTTATCGCGCGCGAGACCGGCGACAGCTTCAACCGTCACGATAACAATACTATCACCCGATGCAATCGTATAAGGACCATACCCTCTGCCAATAGAATAGCCACCGCCCGTTGGTCCAAAGTCATTAGCTGCACCTGAACCGACTTCTTCGGCATGACTCAGGGCAGGATGACCGGAGGTCATGAGAGCGTACTCGACCGACATTTTGGCGGTATTATTATGGTCATTCCCAGAATTATAAGGGCCGTCCGAATCGGGAAAAGGAGTTGAGGTTGGCTGATTAGGATCGTTGTTTTTATCCGTACCTGAAAGATCAGCATGAATTGTCATAACACCCGTAAACTGAGACGCCCCAAGTCTTCCGTCTGCGGCGATATCTCCACCTCCTATATTAGGAGCACCAAGATTTTCTCCTGCGACTCCAGCCCAACCGGAATGGATCCCATGCCAGGCATAACTGGCACGATATGGATTATCCGCAACAGTAGGACCATAATTCCCATTTTCACCGATGACCTCATTCATGGTGTTGCGACCCCAGGTTGCGTTTTGAGGCATCCAGTTATAGCCGTAGGAACACGCTTCTTTAGTCATGGCATAGCGTTCCTGCCAGAAAAAATGGACATCTTCCAGTGTATTGGTGTGCCTGTCACCGGCAAGGTTATAAATGCCGGTATTCTTAAATGAGTATACATAGATGTAATAATTATCATGCTTCGGATGGCTGTAGATATAGATCTTCCTGGTCATAGTAATTCCCAGGCTGGTATTACAGACGTTCACGAGTAAGCGATCGGAAGGAATATTTTCGTTAACTTCATCGACCAAATCTTCATAGATAAGATCGGAGGCTGGACTACCATCAACAAATACCTGGGGATGTTCATAGCGCGCAATCAACTTAAATGTGGTAGGCATAAACTCTGCTAATTCATTCAAGACACGGGGACCCGCATGTACGACCCGGCTGGGGAAATTCTGTCCGGTACCGGGATCGGTGTAATTAGCTGCACCAATCCAGAGCGCTTTAGCCGCTTTTACGTCCTGCTCGCCATATTGCGCCGGCCATTGTAACCCATCCTGCTGATCGGGGATCAGGTGCCGTCTACCGACCTCAATCTCACACCCCCCGCTGGAAAACCAGTCATGCAATTGACCTACCGATACCCATTTGGTTTCATCCGCCATCAATAAACCAACTGATAATAAACCGGCAATAATAGTCTTTTTATTCATAGACCTATTCCATTCCTTTTGGATTGATTAAAAATTGTAGCTGAAATTGATCCCTAAGAAAACATCTCTCGGAGTCAAAAATGTAAAGAAAGTCTGATCCGGCATATCAATATATGCTTTGGTGTCAAGGATATCATTCATCCTACCACTTGGAACAATGCTCCAGGTCCCATCGCTATATTCATAATACTCCTGAGTAGATCGTTCATAGTAAATCTCTAATTCACTTGGTGATATGGCATTATAATGCGTTATTACTGAAACGATAGGAACAAAATCGACGCCACTTTCACGCACATCTCCTGGTTGGTCATCACCTGGAATATTTCCATAGCCTAATTTCTCTCCAACCTTTTCCGGAAGATGCAATGATTGCATATAATAATCGTAATCATGACCATCCGAAAAAGACTCGGTTGAGAATCTTTTAATATCCAGGGCATTAAAAATGTCCAGAAAGAATTTTACGCTGAAACTATTGAAGTTAAATACTTTCGAAACCTTTAAATCCAGGTTGATATAATCTTTCCATTGCAGATTATATTGTATCCCGCTAACCTTATTGGGATTGTAGGTGAACCACCCCCCCGATGTCCAGCGACCAATGAAATTCAGATGCCAATCCCCCAGAATATATTGATCAAGTATGCTGGGACCAAACTTGTAAGGCGTGAATAGATCCAGATAACCCTTCATCCTTGGTCTGGGTTTGGGTTTGGACTGATATCTACTTGCCAATTCGTATGTTAATTGGTCGCCAGGATGTTCATTATACTCTGCCAGGTTGAAATACCCCGAGCTCGAGACCCGATATTCATAATTGATCATTCCACGATACCAATCACCCCGACTCTTATTCAATTCGATTTCGAAACCACGGATATCGGAATAACTGTTGCTGGTCAATTGACGGAAATTCACTTTTCCATTCATACTGATATAGCGCGTCCAATCCTGCTGACGGGAGACATCTTTATAATAGCCTGCTAAATGAACCAGAAACTGGTCATTTATCGCTTGATCGAAGCCCAGTTCGTAGGATATGGTACGGGCTGGAATTAGACTGGGGTCTCCCAAATAGGAAATAGACCCTACACTATTGCGTTGAACCCGGTAGAGAGCTTCTGTTGTGGGTGATTGATTGAAATGACCATAATTAAAATACAATCGTGATGTTTCTGTAATTGGATGTGAGATCCCTAGTCTAGGGCTGATTGTAATAACCGGGTCAGCATCCACTAAGTATTCCGAATCCCATATTTCATCTTCAGGGATTGAAATGAATTCATCATCATAAGGTTCAAAATCAAACCACTTTCCATTAGGATCGGAGTAGTCAACATTCAATCCCAGGGTTGAAATCAACCCTTTAAATTCGATTTTATCTTGGATATATACCAACAGACTGAATGGACTACGCGTGTAGTCATTCCACAGGTTGCCCTCTGGTAATACTTTGTTGATAGACCCGAATTTCATATGCATATCATGCATAACAAATTCAAAACCGGTGTTTAACTGATTATGTGAATTAAACTGATTGGTGTACCCCAATCTAATTGAAGTCGTCTTTACTTCTGTTGAATCGCGGGAGGTCGAAATAGGACCACCCATGGTAAGGCCCCCATCTACACTTGAAAGAAATTCCTGCTCGTATCCAAATGGAGCCTCATCTACAAAATAGCCAGGAAAGATCTCCGTCAATGTTTCTGTATCCCGAAACGGTCCAGGACCTGTTCGATATGTCTTTTTTAAATGTTTCACTTGAATTTCATAAAACGATTTTAAATTGATTATATGCGATAATTGAACTGCTGCAGACCAGTGATGGCGATCGGTTCTGGAATAATAATCACTAGTGAAGATTCTCCAAGGAATGGTAAATCCCGTTCGGTCAATCTGTTGTGCGACCCCAGTTACGGAACTGATATAGGATACTCCACCCGACCGGGAAAGATTAGTGGCTTGCATATCCCCCCAAAAGCTCGTCATCGACAATTTGGTTTTATTAGAAATATCCGAAGTTACTTTAAGCATACTGTTCTCTTTATATACGCCATCAGTAGAGAGAGACATCAAATACATGTTCTGATTTTTGGTATAAGAATAATAAAACCGCAGATTGCCCAGCATTTTGCCTACTAAAGGTACAGGCCCACCAAAACCCAGATCGATATTAAAATCTGGATCCCGGATGTAACCATCCTTGCGATGATGCCACATAAACAATTGTTTGACCGCTTGAGGTGTCAAATCATTGGTGGGATCATCATCAGTCAACAACGCTTGTGAGATTCCTACCCATCCACCATCAAACCCTGAATATTTTTGTACGGTGTAGTCATCCCACCCGGCATTATTGGTACCAAACCAGGCCACGCTATCCACGGTATATGGCAGAAGCCAATAAGAATTTGGATCAAAAACAGAGGAACCGAAATGTTTGGCTGCCGGCGGACTGTATTTATATGTTATTGTTGCAGCGTATTTGTCCGGATCGCCTTCCTTGGTCACCACATTCACAATTCCAGATCGAACATTATGATACTCTGCGCTAAAACCGCCTGTCTGGATTGATACTTCCTTTACAGCGCTGAGAGGAATTCCAGTTATGGGAGAGTTATCTCTTTCATCTCTCAGCACCATACCGTCAACCATAAGCATCGTTTCGTCCGCATCACCACCACGAATCGCCAAATCACTAGAAATACCTGCTTTCAACCCTACTATTGAACCCAGACTAGTAAAAGGTAATTCTGCGATCTCGTCACTGGAAACGCTCAATTGACTGGCTGCTACATCCATCTTGATAATTTTTGCTTCTGCTACCACTGTTACACCTTCTCCTACCAAAACTTCTTCATCCATTGCAATATCAACATTTGTCGTCAAATCAATTTCAACTCGAACATCGGTCACTGTAGTTCTGGTATATCCGATCATTGATATAACTAATTCATATACACCCGGTGTAACATTTAGAATGAAAAATTGACCATTTATATCCGTGGCTGCTCCGAGATAAGTGTTTACCAGTTGAACATTCGCTCCAATAAGTGGATCACCAGTTCTTCCCTCAGTAATTCTACCGCTGATTTTTCCTGTTACTGCACCAAATACATTCGTTGAGAATAATAATATGGATAAAACCCTGATGATTAGTTTCTTTGGTAATTGGGTGTGACTAAGCTTGGTCGTACTCATTCCGTATTATCCTCCAAACATATTGTTGAAATTTTTTTGCCGATTTTCCCATTCCGTGCAGAAAGGAAGTTATAACAAAAGATTTAAAAAAGAGAGTAATTAATTCAATTACTCCAGCCTGAGAATGAATCTCAAGTGTTCTGCTGTTAATTGATTTAACTCGCATTATAAGCACGCACCGATTCGATCATAGCTTGAAAATTCTCAAGTTTCACATAATCGGGGATGCTATTTCCGGAGCCCACACAATAACCACCATTATAACCAACATTTTCAATATTAAATTTAACTTGCTTCCGAACATCTTCCACCGTTCCCAAGGCCAGTACATCACCAACATCAAGATTACCAATCAGGCATAATTTATCGCCATATTTCTGTTTTACTTCGACTATATCCATTGCTTTAGGCTCAATTGGATGCAAGGCATCAACTCCACAACCCAATATATCTTCCATTACATCCCATAATATACCATCGCTATGATAAATAAGGGGCTTGTTATATTTCTCGGCCATCTCTCCTATTTTCTTCAGCCATGGGAAGAAATAACGACGCAGAACATCCGGGCTCATCATCAGTCCGGAATTATAGGCAATATCGTCACTGTACCAGATGGCATCCACTACATCATTTTCGACAAAATACTCAAACATGCTGATCACAGGAGCAGCAATTTTGTCGATAATTGCCTGGATCAAATCCGGTTGATCAAAAGTTGCATAGGAAAACCCTTCAAACCCCATTAGCTCCCAGGCCATGGTAAATATATCACCATACTGACCAATCACTCCCATTCCTTCCGGCAATAAATCGCCAACCTGATCAAATACGGAATAATTGATCTGAGTTGCATCCGTAAACTCAAACTGTTCAAACTGGTCCCAGGTAGTGATTAGTCCCTGCCCTTCTGGTGCCCAGGTAATCGATTGGGTAATACTCTCATCGGAATTGTGACCGGGGATGTTGAAATCCGCCTGGGGTTGGAGTTTAATATAATCATATCCGGCTGAACGCCAGAAATGGATATCATCTTCAAGTGAAAGGATTGGTTTTCCCAAAAATTTCTCCTTGATAGTCGGATGAATCCCCAGCTCCACTAACGGAATGTGACTCCCTTTACCCCTTCGAAGAGTAAGTAGTAATTGCTCTATATCAGGACTCACAACTCATCCTGGCCTGTGAGTTATTGGTTATTTACCAGTAAGGACATCAACATTAGTTCCGCAATCAGTTTCTGGCATCATAATCAATAGTCGAATCTGTCCAGTTTGCGTGAGAAGTTAGTATAAACACCTGCAAAGAATGAATTGTTTTATTGAGAATATGATAAAATTACTAGTGGGCGTAACATCTTAATATTAATCAAGTAGTAGAATTATCAAAAACAACCTGAAAACTCTATCCGGTATTTCCGAACAATTACAAATCGACAACAGTGCTGAAATGGCTCGTGATTACTTGGCAACCACCTGAATCAGATATTCTTACTTAACGGCATAAATTTGCTGATTACAATTCCATCAAAACGCGGTTTGTTTTCTGGAAAATAATATTCCAGAAAATCTAGTTTGACAGTCTCTCCCGCCGATTGCGAAGCGTGAATGAGATATTTATGATCTATGATCATTCCTTCATGGGCAAAGATTATCCCCATTTTATAATATTTCTCTTTTACAAAAGAAACTATGCATACCTCGGGAATTTTTCTGAGTAGATCAGCATTTATCTGAGTATTGGGAATGTAGCCCAATTTAATAGGCCGGTTCCAGCCCAGGTTCAGGAATTCGCTCCCGTCTTCTTGGCGGTTAAGAGTAACCTCGGCAATTGCAATTTGGTCGGCTGGTAATAGCTTTTCAACTATGCTAATGGTATTGGGATTGGCAGTTACCCGGTCGGCGGTATAATGCCAGCGCGATTTATAGGTCGGCTTTTTTATACCCTGGGCATTTACTTTGTAGTGAATCTTAATCATATTATTCCTTGCAGCAGCCCAACTGTCACTCTGGGCAAAAGCAAGTGTCGTTAAAACATGTCCGGTGCAGTCCGAAACATCCAACCGAATAATCGGATCCAGGTCCGGTTCAATCTCTTCTCCCAGTTTGAATATTTCATAAGGGGTTCCAACCCGCCACAAAGCCAGTGCTTTTACGCGATCTTCAAATTTTGGAAAATGGTCCTGAAACTCTGGCAGCAAGATCGAAACTTCCGCTTCGGTTAGGGTCCATGGTTTTGGCAAAGTCTCCAGCCAATCCCAATGGTTTGTACAACTTATCAGCGCCATTAGAGTTAATACAGAAATTAATCGAACCACGTTTTTAGGCATAAATACTCCAATCATTAGAAATTCAACTTACTCATTCTCTATTGTATCAACCACTTTTCTGATTGCACGGATATGGTCTGGAGTTGTACCGCAACAACCACCAATAATTGAAACACCGGCAGAAATTAATTGTTGTACGCGATCAGCAAAAAAATCTGCTGACTCTTTATAAACCAGCCGACCATTTTGATTTTCCGGTTGACCTGCATTAGATTGAATTATGATCGGGGTATCGGTTACCTTATGAAATTCCCGGGCAATTTCGATCATTTTATCAAGCCCGTTACCACAATTGGAACCGATGACATCAGCGCCGGCTTTTACCAGTGCTTCGACAGCATCAGCAATACTCACACCCATGATTGTAAAAAATCCCCGTGGCGTCGGATCAAAAGTCATGGTAGCGATAACCGGAATGCTCGGTGCTATTTTTCTCGCTGCCTGCACTGCAATTATCGCTTCATTAATGTCGATCATAGTCTCAACACAGATCAGATCAACACCTGCACTAACCAAGGCGGAAATCTGACGCTCAAATCCGTCTTGCAATTCCGCTGGTGTACCAGCACCATAGGGCTCAAGCAATTTACCTGAAGGTCCGCAGGAACCGGATACCAGAACACCTTCCTTAACAGATTCTCTTACATAAGTCACTGCCAGGCTGTTTATTTCTTCGGTCTTTGCACCCAAATCATATTCAGATAGCTTAACCGCTGAACCTCCGAATGTATTGGTCTGCACAATGTCAGCTCCGGCCTCGGAATAGGACCGAGCTATTTCACGTAATAGATCTCCATGGGTCAGATTCAGGGTTTCCGGACAATCACCGGGATTCAAACCCTTTTCGAATAACGCCGTGCCCATGGCCCCATCTGAGACCAGAATCTGGCCTGCTTTGATACGCTTAATCAATGACTGCATAATCACTTAATAAATTTATAATTGTTTAACCCGTTCCACAGCGCTGGCAGCATCAAAGGCATAGGCATCGGCTCCAATTTCAGCGGCAAACTCTTCTGATGCCGGAGCTCCACCCACGATTACTTTAATCTGATCTTTCAATTTTTTTTGCTTGAGTAATTCTACCACATTATTCATCACTGGCATAGTCGTAGTCAGCAATGCCGACATACCAATAATTCCGGCTTTTTCGTTAATTGCTGTTTCCACAAATTTTTCCGGGCTGACATCCTTACCCAAGTCGATCACTTCAAATCCGGCTCCTTTAAGCATGATTCCCACCAGATTTTTTCCTATATCGTGCAAGTCCCCCTTGACGGTACCAATGACGACCTTACCCAATCCGGACTGCTCTGCCAGGGTCAGCAACGGTTTTAATAATTCCATTCCGGCCTGCATGGCGCGGGCTGCCAGAAGAACATCAGGAAGAAAAATTTCATGTGCTCTGAATTTTTCGCCAATAACATCCATTCCGGCAATTAAGGCCTGGTTTAATATTTGAGTTGCCGGTACCCCATTTTTCAAAGCTTGCTCAGTCAGGTCATGTACAGATTTGTCTTCCCCTTTTTCGAGTAAATCCGCAATCTGATTCAAGATTTCCATTGTTCAATCCTTTAGTCATTAAGTGATTTCAGTCGACTATAGCATGAGTATGTACGACAAACGCGACAGAAAGAAAAATTCGGTTTAAAAATGTGTATATCCGCCTCGCCAGCAATTAAAACACCGGTAACGGATTTTATTGGTTCCATTAAAAAGCTATCATTCAATATTATTCCGATTGTTTCCGGTTTCAGGTAACGAAATAATTTTTTCTGACCGCTAATATGCCAGCCACAATAACCGGGACTATAACTCAATACTTTAATAGAATCATCCTGATTAGCGAAGGAAGCTTCATGATATTGTTTTTCCATCATTCCGGCGGCATTATCCGCCGCCAGCGAAGCAACTGTATCCAAAGTATATCCCAGGGCAATGTCATTGGAACCCACCAGTTCTGCAATCAGATTACTGACTTCGGCCCCCATTGTTATAGCAAACAAGGCCAGACGATCAGCATCAGGATAGATTCCACTTAAAGGAGCACTATTATCATTTTCTCCTTCACCAATAAAAATATCAGCAAATTCAGCATTTGTCAGTTCCTGTCGGATACCAATTGGTTGAGCCACTGCCGTGAAATTTTTCCGAGCTGTTTCGATCAAATTCATAACTTTGGATGAAATAGAATGGTCTTCCTTGACTCCCTGTTGTTTTAGAACTTCCTTAACTTCGGGCAATATTTCTGAAACTGCTATTGGAATGGGAACTATCATTACACTAAGGCTGGAAATTTGTGCTGACCATATTTTCCAGCTTCATTTTTCATTCGTTCCCGTAAATCATTTTTAACTGATTCAGGTAGTGTGGATGGGGTATAATTTAATAGCATTCGATCCACTTCACCGGCAGCTCTACTCCCTAAATTTGTGCTGCCTTCTTCAATCCAGCGTGGTCGATTCGCCCGATCTATCACAGCGCCCGGGAAATAATGTTCCCTACGCAAATGCTTCCGGGTGTGATTTGATATCAGCAGGTGCTCATCACGCAATAACTCCTCTAAGATGAGAACAGCAGGAAAGTCGTCCCGCGGTGTAATACCGGCTACCATTCGCAGACACATCCCGGCAATTTCATTATCCAAAACTAATTTTTCCAGGCTTTGGCAACTTTCAAAATCCAGCATTCCCGGTCCGGAAATATTATTGATGCCAGATAAGGCCGCCAGGGTAGCTCCAATTCCTGTCTCCAGACCAGCCTGAGCATCCAGAATCTTAGCATCGCTGAGGGCAATGTAGGCCTGGGTCGGCAAACCAAGGCGTGTACCGATTTCGTTATTGGCACAGTCAATCATCATTGTCTCGATTGCTCCCATAGGAGTTGTCTCATAACGCACATCGAAAACAGCCGGTGAACCACCCCATAAAACCGGAGTTCCGGGGTTTGCTAATTGACTGATTACCAGACCGCTGAGTGTTTCAGCAGCATGTTGAATGATTGACCCGGTTAATGTAACCGGAGCGACAAATCCCGATAATGGCATGGAAATAAATTCCACTGGAATTGAGTAACGGGCACAATCCACCAGGTTTTGCGAGGTAACATCACTCCACTTCAATGGTGATGTAGGGCAGCAGGAAAAGATAGTAAGCGGTTTTTCTTTTAAGGCTCGCTCAGAACCGCGGACTGCCAGTTGTAAATCCTTCATCACTTCAAATGCTTCGATGGTAAAGGCGCCTGTTACCACCGGCTTTTCTCCATACAACAAGCTCAAATAAAGCCGATAACTATCCGATATTTTTTCATGCACATCAGCCGGTATGAAAGCCGTACTCTGGGATGCGATATTATCAAGCTGGCTAATAATTTTCACATATTTGATATAATCATTAGTGTTGGGTTTTCGAATTTTCTGTGTCTTATGATCAAATATATTCAAGGCTGCTGATCCGGGAGTAAAATGAACTTTATCTCCGGAAAAATCATGGGTTTGTTGACCCAGCACATCATAAAGTGAAAACGATGATACTGCTGAATCCAGGGCAGTGTTTATTAACTGTTCAGGTATATAAGCCCTGGATTTTTCCATGTCGATCCGGGCACCATGATCTGCCAGCATCGCAAGAATTTCCGAATTGTTTATCTCTACGCCCAAAGAATCTAGAATGAGATAACTTTCAGCAATTATTTTTGATACAAGTTCGGGCGCTAAAAAATTCACTTTTGGCCGCATTATTTTCTCCTTAATCCGAAAATGACTAACTCAATATTCAGGCACTGTGTTTAAACGTCTAAATCCTCCAAAAGGGAGTGGAATATAAGAAATCCAATTCAAATGTTATATTAAGTATTTGACTATAAAAATGGGCGGTACCGCCAAATATCAATTTCGTCCTGTTAATCAATATTCAATTATATCGATTAAAAATTCAGGCCAATTAAAATATATTAATGATTCCAATTAGTGCCATGGCGTGAGAATTACTATAAATCATCGATATCTGGCCTAGTTAATATTTTTATTGGATTATACTTCGTCAGATTATTTTTTATACTTTATCAATATACTATGCCAGCGCTCGAGATCTCTGGTTGATGAATTAACCGCATCAATAAGTTTCCGTACATGAAATGGTTTTAAAAAATAATTATCAAATCCAACAGCTCGGGCTTTCCGCAAATCAAACAATTCACCGTAACCGGTTATAGCATAAATATAGGCCACCGGGTTACTGTCTTTAATAATTTTACATAATTCTATTCCAGACATACCTGGCAATTTCAAATCCAGAAAAAACATATAAATTTTTTGGTGCTTTAATATATTAAGGGCTTCATCGGCGGTTCCTGCCACATGCACTTTATAGCCTTCATTAACAAAAGCTGTTCTTAAGATTTCCTGTATTGCCAAATCGTCATCTACAACCAGGATGGATTTTAATGAGTCTTGAAAAATCATATTTAAATTTATTGAATTATTAATTAACCAAAGCGAATTTAGGTTATGTAGGTCAAAATTCAATTATTATTTCTAGAATTAATACCGAATAATTGTAATCTACTAATCAAACGACATCATCCACAGATACAGCCAATAGGATATTAGGTAACCTTCCAGGACTTAAAAAAAGACCTGGAAGGTTTTCATCGAATTAAATCAAATCGTAACTACCATCTGACCCATGAAGTCGCGGGCGCTCATGGTTTCGCAATTGAAGATTGTATCTTTCAACTGACTCAGCTCTTCTTCATTGAAAAGACCAGCCGCCAGAGAATTGAACTTATTCTCCAAATCTGCCATGGTCATGGGTTCACGGGGATCGCCCTTGGGATATTCCAGGTATTCGGAATAATCCTTACCATCATTAGTGGTAACAACAACCCTGGAAGGTTGCTTGGCCGGGAACATCTTTTCAAATTCCTGCGAGGGCTCACCCACAATTTTATCAATCACTTCAAAAATTCTGGGATCATTCAATTTTTCATCTGAAAATGAGTCAGTCGTAATTTTCTTATCCACCATGGCCGCTGCCAGGCAATAGGGCAGCGAATGATCAGCCGTTTCCCTTGATTCAGGACGGTACTTGGTCGGATCGAATAAAATATCGTAAGCCTGGGCAAAACAAGTTACCTTAACTTCCTTAATATCCGTGTATTCCAGGTTATTATTGATCATGGCTTTGAGCAAACAGGATATATGCGTATGGGTTAGCGCTTCCGTTGGAAAAGCTTTCATGCCACATTCCAGAATTTTGAAATCCTTGCCCAGGTTACCAACCAATGCATCCACATCCCAACTCCAGGATGAGATACCATCACGGCCTTCCATATCGGTTGGTTTGATCAATTCTTCTTTGGCATCCCAACCGATGAAGGCATCCATGAAACCTTCTTTCCCTTCGAAGACTTTCTCAGTACCGGAATAGCCTTTCTGGGCCATTAGTGCGGCGAATACGCCCGACTGAACTGCCATGGGATCGACGGTGTTTTTCATCATCGTGAGTTTACCAGCAGTGGGACAGCCAATTGTATGGTTATGGCAACCGGAAATACCGATGGCATTCACCATCTCATCAACGGTCAGACCAAGAATTTTACCGGCCACGATCGGTGACACGAACTGGGTCAGGGTGCCGTGATGCCATTTCCGTTCGCGCACACCGGGTTTGGCAAATAGACACATACGCTGTTCGAATTCATAAGCCAGTACAATCGCCACGATCACATCCTTCATGGAGGCGTTAACTTTTTCCGCCATCGTTAGCGCTGCTGGGATAATATCACTGGGATGACTCGGGTCATCTTTCCAATAGATGTCGTTGAAATCCAGAGCTCGGATCATCAAGGAATTCACCAGAGTGGCATTGACGGCTGGAATTTCATCGCCAAAACCGATGACAGTAGCCTCTTCCCTGCCACCCATTTCCTCATAAATTTCATGGATGGTGTTCACATCCAAGGTATGCATACTACCGAAAGCGCAACCAAATGAATCATACAGGTAACGTTTGACCTCCGTAATTACTTCCGGAGGTAGATCTTCGTATTTTAAGTCAACGGCAAATTCAGCTATCTGCCGGGATATGGATTTACTCATAACAATTCCTATTAGTTAACCACAGATTACACAGATTTTCACTGATTTTATTGCTTAATCTTTGAATTAGAACATTCTTTAAATAATGTTCTGTGTAATCAGTGCAATCTGTGGTTTCAATTTCTTAAAGTTTGGCGATGATTGCGTCAGCCATTTCAATGGTAGAAGCGGCACCTTTTTCTATCACATCGGAACGACCAACCATTTTAGCCATATCATAAGTCCTGACTTTGCCTTCTGCCACAATTTCAGCAACTGCTTTCCTGATCTTCGTAGCAATTTCCTGTTCATCGATGAAATCAAGCATCATGCAGGCCGATTCGATCATGGCAATCGGATTGACGATTGAGACGGGATAATCGGCATATTTAGGAGCGCTGCCGTGGGTAGGCTCGAAAACGCCAATACCAGTTTCGGGATTATACTGGGCGCTGCAGGCAAAACCAAGCCCACCAATCAGTCCCGCAAAGCCATCGGATACAATATCACCGAACATATTACCGGCCACGATTACGCCATAATTTTCCGGATTCTTGGTTAGCCACATCATCTGGGCGTCGATATTGGTATTCCAGACTTCGATCTCAGGGAAATCGGATTTCTGAATCTGCTGGGCCATCTTGTACATCATACCTGATGTTTCGCGAATAACATTCGGTTTTTCGCAAACGGTCACTGATTTGTAACCATTTTTTTTAGCGTGTTCAAAGGCTGCCCGCAGAATTCTTTCAGTAGCTTTCTTAGTAAATATTCTGGTTGAAACGGAGAGTTCCTCGACCGGAGTGTCACCGAAATTCTTCATAAATTTGGGATGGGTCATGAGGGCATCGTGAACCTGTGCCGGCGGATTACTCCATTCGACGCCACCATAAAGTCCTTCGGTATTCTGCCGAAAAATGGCGACATCCACTTCCGGTTCCTCGACCGTGTCCTCGGGACCTCTTCGGATAAAGTTCAGCGGATTGCCTTTATAAGTCCGGCAGGGGCGCAGGCAGATATCCAGACCAAAATGCTGGCGCAGGCCAACGATCGGACTTGAATACACTAGTTCCTGTTCCTTCAATTCTGGTCCTAACTCTTCGAATGCTTCGTCTTTGGGTTTAGAGGTGATTGCACCAAAAAGGCCAATCTTATGTTCCGCAATCAAATCCAAGGTTCGCTGAGGTAAGGGATTACCTTCATTGCACCAGAATTCCCAGCCGATATCGCCTTCTACATAATTTGCTTCAAACCCGGCGGCTTCCAACACACGGATGGTCTCTTCCAACACAACCTTGCCAATGCCATCTCCGGGTAGAGCTACAATTGTTCGTTTAGCCATTTCAATTTCCTTATTTAACCACTAATTACACAAATTTCACTGATTTGTTTTGCGTATTTATTGGTTTGTTTACTTTATTCAATTTTTTTCTATGTAATCTGCCTGCCCAACGTAGTTGCAACGCAGTTGGGTGAATTCAGTGGTTTTCTTTTTCTTAATCAATCTATTTAACCACTAATTACACAAATTTCACTGATTTATTTTGCGCATTTATTGATTTGTCTATTTTATTCAAATTTTCTGTGTAATCCGTGAAATCAGTGGTTTACTTAATCTTTTCTTTCACCCAGTTTTCCAATCCTTCCGTCAAGATCAATTCCTGGGCGGCTGCACCGACCGCACCAATCGAATAGGTTTTTCCACCACAAGTAAGTTGGACTGATTGAAAATCAATTTCGATTTTGAGATCGGTTCGCACTGTCAATTTTTTGGTGCCGTATTTCACTTTCAGATCTTCTAACAATTCCGGTGCTTCCATTACTAGATAGCCATTATTGATGGCGTTGCGTTTGTAGGTCTGGCTGAATGATCCGGCCAGGACCAGTTGAATCCCCCGGTATTTCAAGGCCGTGGCGGCCTGTTCCCGGGAACTGCCAGCACCAAAATTAAAGCCACCGACTAGAATATCACCGCTCCGCGCTATTTTACCAAATTCAGTATCGTAATTTTCCATGACAACTTCAGCCTGTTGCTCGGGCGTGAAATCATCGATGTAGGTATACTTGCCGGGATAGATACCATCGGTATTAAGATTATCCAAATGACAGAAAATCACCGTACCCGATAACTTAGCCGGGAAGCCATCCAGCAGATTGGCAATGACCGCTTCTCGCTTAGAAACCGGCGCAACCGTAATACTGGTATTTACTGCTGTTTCGTTAAATGGGACAGGTCCAGCTATTTTGCCAGCCAGGGCGCTGGCAGCAACCACCGCTGGCGATGCCAGATAAGCTTCCGCTTCCTTTGAACCCATTCGACCTTTGAAATTGCGATTAGTGGCGGATATACCAACTTCACCATCCTGCAGCAATCCGACACCCAAGCCAATGCAGGGACCGCAGCCCGGTGGAATTGCGATGGCTCCAGCTTCTAAAAGAGTCTGCCAGTCACCGCGCCGCACGCTTTCTTCCTGTACTTCCCGGGAGGCAGCTGCGATATAAAATTCCACTCCTTCAGCAACTTTTTTTCCCTTTACAACAGCGGCAGCCTCCGCCAGATCATCCACGCGACTGTTCACACAGGATACCAGATAAGCCTTGTGGATTTTCAGATTACGCTTTTCCATATCCGTCACGGAGGTCATTGTTTTAACATTGTGAGGACCAGAAACATGCGGACTGACAGAAGACAAATCAATTGTCAATTCTTTGGCGTAATAAGCATCCGAATCGGCTGCGGGAATGTTGGCTTCCAGTGCAGCGATACGAGCTTGACTCAAACGGGGATGAGTACCGTTGCCATCGATATCGGAAGGCACGCCTTCCAGCCCGCGTTTTTCAATTGTCGCTGACCGATCATAAAGCCATTTAATCGTGATTTCATCAATGGGAAACAATCCAACTAAGGCACCCCATTCGGTAGTCATGTTGGCAATTGCCAGACGCTCATCAATTTTGAGACTTGCTACACCTGCGCCAGCAAATTCGATGGCATGATTCAATACTTCATCATGATTAAAAATACCACAAAGGGTGATGATTAAATCTTTGCCGGTAACACCAGCCGGTAGCTTGCCAATCAGTTTTACCTTCGCCACCGGCGGCACCTGCCACCAGGTACGACCCGTGGCCCAGATTGCAGCCGCATCGGTTCGTACGATCGGGGTACCAAGACAGCCCAAGCCACCGTACATATTGGCATGGCTGTCGGAGGCTACGGCCATTGTACCGGGAAAAGCATAGCCTTCCTCCAACATCAACTGATGACCGATACCACGACCAGCGGGATAAAAATCGACACCCATTTCTTTGGCGAACGCTTCGATCCCGGCATATTTTTTAAGGTTAGCTTTACTTTTATCCTGAACATTATGATCCAGGGCAAACATGGGTTGACGAGGATCGGATATCTTGCTGGCGCCAATCGCCCGAAACTTATTCATCACCGCACCTGTATTATCATGGGTTAGAATATGGGCGGGCTGGATTGAAAGGTAATCCCCGGCATGTACTTGAGTACCTTCAGCTAAATCGACGGCGTATTTTTGGGCAAGTTTTTCTACTAAGTTCTGTTTCATTTGTTTTATCCACTGATTACACAGATTTCACAGATTATTTTATTATTCGTTCATATTCCAGGGATTCACTGCCAAAATTCATCAGCAACCCCAGCCTTAATTTTGTTACTTTCAAATAGTTCAATATTTGGGCACGTTCGATATCCCCAATTTGTTTAATTGCCTTCAGTTCAATAATTACTTTGTCGTCAATTACTAAGTCACAATAATATTCCTTTATGTCAACACCTTTGTAATTCACGTAATATTTCTGCTGCTGCTCAAAAGGAATATTCAGCCTTTTCAATTCCACTATAAATGCTTCTTCATACACAGATTCAAGAAAACCCGGCCCCAGTTCTTTATGAACCTCCATCGCAGCACCAATTATACGATAGGTAAGATCCTTATATAAGTATTTCATTTTTAATCTGAGTAATCAGTGAAATCTGTGGTTACTCAAGCTTTGAATGGTTCGAATGACACGAAGTCGGCATGATGCACGATGATTGATTCCACCGTCCGGTAACCCAGATCGCCTTCTTTAGAGTGAGTACCGATAATGTGCTGGACTTCTGCCGGGAGGTCGAAGCGGGCAGCGATTCCCACACCGCTAAACGGGTGACGTACGATTTTACCGGCATTGCTGGTGGCGAGTTTTCCGTCAACCATTTCATATTCCAGCAACTTGCCAATATCAATCAGGATGGCCCCGGAAATGAGCAAATCCATATCGATCTTGATTTCATCGCCAAAATTCTCCTGCATGCGCTTGGCGATATCAACAGCCAGCTGAACACAGGTTCGCTTATGATTCATAAATGAAACCTGGCAATCCTTAATCAGCAGTGAAAAAGGAATCACTTCCAGGTCTTCCGGTGTCAGGACACTATTTTCGATGGCGAAGATCCAGGCTTCCAGTGTTTTTTCACGCAGTTCATCATCTTTGATCCAATTGATCTCCGGCCAAATTCCTAAAACTTTTTCTCTCATTTTTAATCCTTTATTTAACCACTAATTACACAGATTTCACAGATTAATGCGAAACTAATCGAAATAATGGTACAGCTAATTTTATTCAATTTTTTCCACTGATTACTCTAAAGCAAATCTTTAAGGTTACTATATTCATAATGTTTTTTCTGTGTAATCAGTGAAATCTGTGGTTTACTCTTTGATTCCGTAAATTGAGTCGATCACCGTGCCGTCCACCCACTTGACGATCCCGATCACTTCATCGGTTAGCTGCGGTTTAGCTGGTGGTCCACCTATCAGTTCATCGATTTCGGCCTTTAGTTCCTGAATAGTCTTGATGGGTAGATCGCTGCCACTGACCGCTTCCAATAAATCTTTACGTTGTGGATTGATGGCGATCCCCCGCTCGGTTACAATCACATCGATCAACTCACCGGGTCCAACGATTGTAGTTACCTCATCTACAATTACCGGAATCCGGTCGCGGAAAGCTGGGATGGGCAGGATCGTGCATTTACTGAACAGACAGTTTTGCCAGCCACCGATCCCATGGAGCATTTTACCATCGGAATGAGTTACCACGTTGGCATTAAAATTCACATCCACTTCGGTGGCGCCCAGCACAACCGCATCCAACATTGAAGCGAAATTGCCTTTTCCATGCCAGTTGTAACTGGTAAATGGCGACGTGTTCACATGACCATAATTTTCGCGCATGGAGCGAACACCTTCCAGATCGAAAGTTTGACCATCGAGAATGAAATCGGTGAGACCTTCTTCCAGCATTTCCACCAGATATTTGGTGGACCCACCACGAATGAAGCGGGCTTTGATATCGGCTTCCTTCATCATTTCTTTTAAATAGATCGCAAAAGCCAGCGATGTCCCGCCGGCACCAGCCTGGAAGCTGAATCCGTCCTGCATAATCCCGGCGTCGCGGACGAACCGAGCAGTCAGTTCGGCAATGTACAACCTGTCCGGTGATTTGGTGAGCTGGGTCGTACCACTGACAATTTTTTCCGGATCGCCAACTTTATCCAAAACCACTACATAATCCACATTTTGGCCCTGAATCTGCCAGGGCACGCAAGGGAACGGAACCAGGTTGTCGGTGACCACAATAACTTTATCAGCGTGGATTGAATCCACCAAACCAAATCCCAGCAAACCACAGGCCGAGGGACCCCGGTCACCGGTGGCATTACCGAAGGCGTCAGCCGTTGGAGCGGCAATTACCGCAATATCAATTTGGACTTCCCCATCCTGCACCGCTTGCCAGCGTCCGCCGTGGCTGCGCAGTATGGCAGTACCGTTCATTTTTCCCCGGGAAGCATAATCGCCCAATGGACCATTCAGGGAACCTTCGACCCAATTGATAACCCCATTTTTCATATGGTCAATGACCGGCTTATGACAGGGGAAAGCTGCCGAAGGAAACCAGCGCAGCCCTTTCACTCCTTCATCGGCAGCAATATCGAATACCTGATTCATAACCAGGTCACCATTGCGGAAATGGTGGTGTGAGGATATCGTCATGCCATCTTTCAATCCGCATTTATCCAAAGCTTCTTTCAACGACGGAATGGTTTTATTTCCATCGGCAGGATAATCGCTACAGGTACGAATCGGCAGGGCCGGCTTTTTCCCGGTTGATCGAAACTTTCCTACACCTTGAAAAGGTACTTGAGCAACGCCATTAACTTCCGTCGGAACCAACCGACCGGCTGCATTTTTAATCATTTCATTTTTCATTAATTTTTACCACAGATTACACAGATTTCACTGATTGGTTTTATGATTTATTTGTTGGCTTAATAATTATGCTATTATTGTAGAAAGAGTCACAATTCATCTTAGTTTACTCTATCATCTACTTTTTCTGCAATTTTACCCACTTTTTCAATTAATTGCTTTTTTAATGACATACTACTACTCAGCAGATATTATTTAAATCTCTATTTAAGATTTTTCTTTATAGCTTTTTAAAATTTGTGCAATCCGTGTAATCTGTGGTTAAACTTTTTCTTTCCAGTTTTTGGATAACAGATTTGAGGCAATTGCCAGAGTTATTGTCTGCTGCGCACGTTTCACCACCGGTGGATCAATCATTTTGTTACCAAGCGCCACTACCCCCAGACCCTGTTCCCGGGCTTTATCGAAAGCTAACTCGATCTTTTTGGCCTTATCAATCTCAATGACAGTTGGCGCAAACGCTTCGTGTAGCGGTTTGATCTGCCGCGGGTGAATGCAACCTTTACCATCGAACCCCAAAGCTTTAGCTTCTAACACCGATGCCCGTAATCCTTCTTCATTGCCTACATCACTATAGACCGTATCAATTGCCTGAAGACCTACTGCACGAGCGGCATTTACCAGCATTCCCCGGGCAAAAAATGATTCTATCCCCTCATCGGTCCGCGGCACACCAAGATCGGCAGTATAATCTTCAAGGCCAATGGCCAGCGCCACATTATTTGGCGATGCTTCGGCGATTTCCAACGCCTTTAAAATCCCCCGGCCGCTTTCCAGGATTGGCATCAGATAGACCGGTTCAGTCCGACCGCAGGCTTTACTGATTTCGGCAATCTTTTTATCGATGACAATAATTTGATCAGCCGATTCGACTTTAGGTACGAGTATTAGATGCACATTATGAGGTACAATAAATTCCAGATCGGTCAGGCCCATTTCACCCTGATTGATCCGTACAATTCGTTCAGCACCGAAAAAGTCCAGTGATCGTAGGGTATTACGCACGAGATAGCGGGTTGCTTCTTTTTCATTTGGACCAACCGAGTCTTCCAGGTCCAGAATCAATCCATCGGGTTTGTGGATACCAGCATTCAAAGCCAATTTGGGCTGATTACCAGGCAGGTATAGCCGGCTGCGGCGGAATCTGTCCCGTGTAGAGGAATATCTACAGAATTCTTTCATTTCCGGTAACACTTCAACTGGTATATCTGGATAAGCTTTTTTTATGGCGGCCTCGATCCGGGCCATCATTACAAACGGAACGGCGCCAAAATCTTCAATTTCTAATATTCCGGTTTTGATACCCAATTGGGTGCAAACCGACTGGGTTAGTTCATCGATGCTTTTGCCGAAAAGACCACCGACTTTACTTTGAATTTTAATGGTTAGTGGTGTAGTCTGGGGGGTATAAATAACACGAACGTCTGAACGCGGTTTAACCCCCTTGGGTCCTACGGTATATACTGGTGCCATAGTTGTCCTTAATCGTTGATCAAAATAACCATGAGACTGGTCGTAATTGAAATTAGTCCGCCCCTTAAATGCCGAGCAATAAAAACCGGATAGAACTTATTAAAATTCTCGCTGATTTAGCTGATAACCACTACCCTGAATCAATAATACCAGATTAGGCAATTATCATGCGAATTGATGATTTAAGCTGCCCTACAAATCAGAAAATATTAGCACAGGACCTGATCCTAATAATTTGATCAGGTCATTCCTTATAACCGGTAACTACTGATTAATAAACTCTGTCAATTGGTTTTCCTGGAAGGCTTCGAAAGCCTGCTTCACAGTCATTTCACCGGCTCCAATGAATATCTTGAGGCCAAATTTGCTCAACACATCGGCAGCATTTCCACCGGGTCCGTTACCGGTGATCAATACATCGGCTTTTAATTCGAACAATTTCCGGGCGCTTTGCGGTCCTGCGCCGTGAGCCTGTTCGCTTATCAGTCGATTATCAAAATGAGTAAATTCATCGTTGGTATCATTATATATCAAAATATACTCCGCTCTTCCAAAACGCGGATCGATATTAGAATCCCACTCTTTTCCTTTGGCAGTGAAAGCAATATTCATCCTTTTTTTCCTCTTATAGTTATTTGTTTAATTGTTTCCCAGCAAGCGCCAATGATTGAACCCATGGTCTCTGGGCTGTATTCGACAATTGTCTGACCATTGATCATTGCAGTAGTAAAAACATCATCATAAGGCAAATCAACAATGTGCGTAATTCCCTCTTCTATCAAATAATTTTTAATCTCAGCAGTAAGCTGCCCGTTTAAATCGGCTTTGTTGATTATGCAGCCAGTCAATAGACCAAATTTTTTTACCAGTTGATTGACCCTTTTCAAATCATGAAGCCCCGATACAGTCGGTTCGGTAACTAGAATTACAAAATGAGCTCCTGAAAGCGAGGACACTACCGGGCAGCCCACTCCGGGTGATCCATCCACTAAAACAAATTGCAGTCCATTTTCTTCGGCGAGCTGTCGGGCTTCATTTTTCACTTTAGTTACTAGTTTACCGGAATTTTCAGCACCAATACCCAGTCTGGCATGGACCATGGTACCACCGGTTTTGGTAGTTGATATATACCATTCACCAACATTGTTCTCAGACATCCTGATAGCAGCGGTCGGGCAAACATGAGCACAATAACCACAACCTTCACAGCTTAACTGATCTATTGTAAAGCAGTCGTTTTGAAATTTAACAGCATCAAAGCGGCAGACCTCTTCACAACGGCCGCATTGGTTGCACAGGCTTTGATCAATTTCAGCCAGTTCACCACTGTAAAAATCTTCGCTTTGATGAAAGTTCGGTTGCAGCAGCAGATGTAAATCAGCCGCATCCACATCACAATCGGCGGTAACTATATCCTGACCTCCCAGATAAGCGAAAGCGCCAGTGAGGGATGTTTTCCCCGTACCACCTTTACCGGAAATTATAACAATCTCTTTCATGCCGATTCACCTTCAATCAATTGATTAAGTACCTGGCTGATCGTTTCCAATTCCCGTTTTACCGCAGGTATATTTCGGTAAATCAATTCTCCCCTTGAATACATTTCGGCAATAAGTCGATCATTAGGAATTTTTGCCAGTAGTGGGATATTGTTCTCCTGACAATAACTGAGAACAGCATCATCCCCAATACCAAATCGGTTGAGAACGATTCCGAATTGTTTTCCTAACTTCCTGATCAATTCCACTGCCAGCTTCAGATCGTGGAGTCCGAAGGGGGTTGGTTCAGTAACCAGGATTACGAAATCGGCATCCTTCACTGCTTCAATTACCGGGCAGGAAGTGCCGGGAGGTGAATCATAAATTTGCAGCAACTCACTGGAAAACTTTTCGTCAATATATTGTTTTGTCTGATTGATTAAAGGAACCGCATGCTCCTGTCCAATCTCCAGACGGCTCTCAACAAATGAAAGATTACCAAATTGGAA
The DNA here is from genome assembly GCA_964539785.1 of uncultured bacterium. Lineage (GTDB taxonomy): Bacteria > Fidelibacterota > Marinisomatia > Marinisomatales > TCS56 > JABMPO01. The sequence goes on from CAZIJQ010000002.1 coordinate 70,683, forward strand.
ATGGTTTAATTCCCCCATTTTTTGGGGCTGCATTGGCAGGGCTGAATCGGGACACAGCTCCGAGCAGGCATAGCAACTGTGGCATAAATCCGGGAAAATTATAATTTGTTGCCCTAATTGAAGCACAGCATTAAAATTGCAAACATCCTGGCAAAGACCGCACAATGAGCAGGAACCACTCCAGGATGGAATCATCTTAAATTTTTCTTCAGTATGTAAAGCTTTACCGCTGAAAAATAAACCCGAGTTGGGCTCTTCCACGTCAAGATCGACCAGAACCACCGGGTTTTTCTCCGCCAAATAACTGGCCAGGTTAGTGGCTAAAGTGGTTTTTCCAGTACCGCCTTTTCCACTGGCAATCGCAATTTTCATCTTTCCATATTCCGTATTCTACCGTTCAATACATTCAACCAGCTATCATTACTACTTCTGGAAGCAGGTTATATTTACACCAATTTTCTAACAGTTATTCTAACACCAGAGTGATTCCGACATTAGTCATCTTTTTTAGTTTTCGAAAGCTGCCGATCTAGTTCGGCTAATCGCTGTTTTAAAATGGTAATTTCATTTTCGAGGTCATCTTTTCCGGGTGTGTCCGAAAAGTTAATCTCGCTAACAGGGCCGAAACCACGTCGGAACCCAAGACACCGGCCGCGACCAAAACTGCGGCCGCTGTTTCTTCCATAACCACCGGGCGCTAAATTGTATTCCAATTGATTGCCGCTCGCGTAGTTACCCATTCTACGGCCGGTCAGTGAACCAACACCATCCGGATCGGTTCGATTTCTTCCAGGCATAATTTTTTCCTTTCCTGATATTTTGAGCAATTTGTTATTAGCAGCCTTTATGACCATTATCATTCTTATGAAATGCATGCTGCCTGCAGGCATTTTCATCGGTGGCTGCCTGAAGGTGACCATTTTTCCACAGGTCCAATGCATTTTGAACACTGCCGCTAGCACCCACATAAACCATGATTCCCATATGCTCGAACATCTGAACTGCCCGACGGCCAAGACCCGAGCAAATCATTACTTCAACCCCCGCCATCTGCATTATTTCCGGCGGGTAACCTTTACCGCCCATATGTTCACTGGTATTTTCAATTACTTCAAATTCATTCGATTCAGAGTCAATAATTGTATAGGTCGGCACACGACCAAAATGTTCGCCGATCATATCTTTCAATCCCATGTTGCTCATTGTGGGCATACATACTTTCATCTCACATTTCCTTCTGGTTTTGTTTTTGTTTTAGCAGATCGTGGTGGTAGGAATCTTCCCGCATCATTTTACTATCACATTTTGGACAACGCTCTTCCTGGCAGGGGATACCCTGCTGATGAGGTATTTTTGTTTTACACTTGGGACAAAAACAATAGCCACCGGCACCCATCCTTTGTGATTTATTAATAGGCATAAATTCGCCTCCTCCAATAAAAATTGCTTTACCATTAATCAGAGCATCAGCCACTTTTTTATGGGCAGAAGTAATGATTCTGCCAAACGTTTGCCGCGAGATATTCATATTCTCAGCGGCTTTTTCCTGATAGAAACCCTCTAAATCCGCCAAACGGATTGCCTCGAGTTCATCAATAGTCAGATCAATTTGCTCCAAACTGCCTACTGGCCGGCCTTGGGGTTTGAACAAAGTAATGTTTGGTTCATGCTCAACCCACCGACAGTGAAGGGGTCTTCCCGCTCTGTTCCGCTTATTTTTCATGGATAATATTAAGCATATGCCCATAAACTATAAAAGGAATTTATCTGCTTTTCTAATTTCTATATGTACTGGATTAGTGCTGCATTTTCATACAAATGGTTCGTAACATCGGTTAGTCTGAAATAATAAATGCAACTGCACAGGAGGGGTAAGTGCTGCTAATCAATCCCAAAACCGCCACTTTCGATCACCTTGACCCAGAAACAGCCAAACTACTGCGTAAGACTGTCCAGTGGTTCGAGAACAAAGGTAAAGCCAGTATCAAGCACGATGACCACGAACGGGTCTGGTATGATGATTTCCTGGAATTTGTTAAACAAGAGCAATTGTTTGCAACCTTCCTAACGCCCAGCCAGTTCGGCAGTGCTAATCAGCGCTGGGATACCTATCGCAACTGCGCCCTGAATGAAGTCCTGGGTTTTTATGGTCTGGCATATTGGTACACCTGGCAGGTAACGATCCTGGGATTGGGACCGATCTGGATGAGCGCTAATCAGCCGGTGCAAAAGAAAACAGCTCAGCTCCTGATGGAAGGCGCTATTTTCGCTTTCGGCCTATCTGAAAAAGAACACGGGGCCGACATCTATTCCTCCGACATGCAGCTTAAGCCACAATCGGATGGCACATATCTGGCGGATGGTGATAAATATTATATCGGCAATGCCAACCAGGCTGCCCTGGTTTCAACCTTCGGTGTCCTGTCGGATTCCAATGATTATGTCTTTTTCGTCGTCGATTCCCAGCATAAAAAATTCGAATGCATTAAGAATATCTGCAATTCACAGAATTATGTGGCCGAGTACGCCCTACATGATTATCCGTTGACTGACGCTGAACTGCTTGCTACAGGCCGGGAGGCCTGGGATATGTCTCTGAATACGGTCAATGTCGGTAAATATAATCTCGGCTGGGCCTCGATCGGCATCTGTACCCACGCCTTTTACGAAGCCCTGAATCACGCCGCTCACCGACATCTATTCGATCACACTGTCACCGATTTCGTCCATATCAAACAGTCTTTTGTTGATGCCTACACCCGACTGGCTGCCATGAAGCTGTTTGCACTGCGGGCCTCCGACTACCTGCGCTCAGCCTCGACCGAAGACCGGCGCTACCTGCTCTATAATCCCATGGTGAAAATGAAGGTCACAACCCAGGGAGAGACCGTAATTAACCTGCTATGGGATGTGATCGCCGCCAAAGGCTTCGAAAAGGATATGATCTTTGAAATGGCTGCCCGCGATATCCGGGCTCTACCCAAGCTGGAGGGAACCGTACACGTGAACATGGCCCTGATTATCAAATTCATGGCTAATTATTTCTTCCGTCCCGCCTCCTATCCCCCGGTGCATCTTCGAGCTGAAGCCGTCAATGATGATTTCCTGTTCAACCAGGGTCATACAAAAGGCTTGGGCAAGATTAAATTCCATGATTATCGACCGGTCTACAATAGTGTTGATTTGCCCAACGTTGACATCTTCAAAAAACAGATTAAAACTCTGAAGAAATTTCTCCTGCTGGCAAAGCCCAACAGTGAGCAGATCAAGGACTTCGATTTCCTGCTGAACCTGGGCGAATTATTCACGCTGGTGGTTTACGGACAATTAATTATTGAAAAGGCACAACATGATAATATGGACCTTGACCTGTTGGATCAGATCTTTGATTTCATGGTCCGCGATTTCTCCCAGTACGCTTTAGTTCTGTACTCCAAAACCAGCAGCACAGCCCGTCAGAAATTTTTCTGCCGCCGAATGATCCGAAAGCCGGTCACCGACCAGGATCGGTTCCAGCGTGTTTTGGATCAGCAGGTTTACGCCTTGACCGATTCATATGCGATGAATGCCTGACAGCGTCTGAAATAAATATAAGTATACATGTAATCAGCCACGGTTTCAACCGTGGGTAACTGATCAGACATTTATGTAAACCGTTTAAACGGTTTCGGTTTTTCTTAATTTGTAACCCATAGTTGAAACTATGGGCTATTGGCTACCATTTAATTCTGACCGTCCCGGACGCTCCAAGCGTCCAGGACGATAACATTAACAACTGTTCAAAAGGAACATTTTTATCGATTTGGAATACCCGGAATTATGACGGTGTAAACGGTCATCTAAATTATTAGTGTGCCCAATATAATATCGATCGATCTTGGCACTGAATAGGATATAGGTATAAAACATAATGTCGGAGTGGGGAGATTTGAACTCCCGACCCCCTGCTCCCAAAGCAGGTGCGCTAACCGGGCTGCGCTACACTCCGAAAATGTTGTCAAATATCGTTTCGTGGTAGAAATGCCCGACCCTCCCGATCCAATCGGGATGCGCTAACCGGGCTGCGCTACACTCCGAAAATGTTGTCAAATATCGTTTCGTGGTAGAAATGCCCGACCCTCCCAATCTAATCGGGATGCGCTAACCGGGCTGCCTGTCCGCCGTATTCCGTACCAACGGAGGTAGGCGGACGCTACACTCCAAATTTTAATACCAGAAAACACAGTCGTCGGGCGAAGCCGCGCCATAGTTCCTATTTCAATCGGAACGAAGTCGGGGTGAGCGATGGGACTTGAACCCACGGCCTTCTGGGCCACAACCAGATGCTCTAACCTGCTGAGCTACGCCCACCAAACGGCCTCAAATGAGGCAGGCGAAATTAGTAGGATTTAGCGCCGTAAACAAGCCGGAATATTCATCGAAATCCGCTATCAAATTCAGTAACAACAACCTGACTTACTAACATAAATCACGGATCATTTCAATGATAATAGCCAATTACTTACACTCACATATAAATCATAACTGATGTAATTTCCGCCATGCGACTTCTATCCCGCTACATAATAAAGGAATTATTCCTGCCTTTTATTTTTTCCCTGCTGATAATTGTATTTCTCCTTTTCACTAATTTTTTATTGCGGGCAATCGACCGGTTCCTTGGTAAAGGAATCGATGTCTGGACGATTTTGGAATATCTGGTCTTAAATCTGGCCTGGATTATTGCCCTGGCTGTGCCAATGGCGGTTCTGATTGCAGCCTTGATGGCATTTGGCCGCCTTTCGGAAGACAATGAAATAACCGCAATGCGGACATCAGGAATCAGCTTTCTGACCATCATCCGACCAGCTTTATTTTTTGGATTAATTGTCGGCGGTACACTGGTTTACTTCAATAATTTTGTATTACCTCACATGAACCACCGGGCACGGATTCTTTCCGGTGATATATATCGAAAACGCCCCGGTCTGAGCATTGAACCGGGATATTTTGTAGAAGATATTCCCAATTACAGCTTGATTATCGGTGGCCAGGATAATGAAATGATGCAGGATGTTCGCATCTTCAGCAAGGATAATAAGGAAACACAAACTACCATATTTGCCAAGCAAGGAAAATTGAGCACCATCGATGATGCAATCGTATTAACCCTGTACGATGGTGAAATCCACGAACTTGATCTGCTCGATTACGGAAATTTCCGCCGGATAAAGTTTGAACGGCATAGAATCATTATACCGGCCGACGATCTACTGCTTAAACGGCGCGATAAATCATCCCGAACCGATCGTGAAATGACCGTCCCAATGATGATCAAAAAACAAAAGACCTACTCCGAGCGCATTACCACCGTTAAATCACGGCTGGCGAAATCATTTGATCGCGCTATTGGTGACAGTATAGTTCCTCCCAATCTGGAAACAGCAACTGAGATTATCAGCCTGTACCGGGCCCAGTTAAAAACTGACACGACCCTGACCGATGCACAATTCCGGGTTAACGACCGCCGTGCCCGTAGCCTTGAACGACAGGCAAAAAATGAATATAATCTGATTTATAGTTATCATAAGAGTATGAATAAATATGGTGTGGAAATCCATAAAAAATTCTCTCTGCCATTTGCCTGTCTGCTATTTGTACTGGTCGGTGCACCATTGGGAGTACTGGCCAAAAAAGGCGGCTTTGTCGTTGGAATGAGCATGAGTTTTGGCTTTTTTCTGGTTTATTATATCATGCTGATCGGCGGCGAAGAAATTGCCGATCGGAACATATTGCAACCCTATGTCGCCATGTGGCTACCCAATTTAATATTATTGATTATTGCACTCTATCTTACACTACATACCGTGCGCGAACGTGCCCCTCTGCGCATTAACTGGCGATTACCTAAATTATTGCTTAGGAAAAAACATGATTCCAGCTGAAATAATTCAACGAAAAAGAGATGGTAAAGTCTTGACATCTGATGAAATGCAATTTTTTATCAATGGCTATACCACTGGCAGTTTGCCGGATTACCAGATGTCAGCGCTGTTGATGGCAATCTTTTTCAAGGGGATGGAATTCCAAGAAATATCGGTTCTTACGGAATTGATGATTGATTCCGGAAAACGAATGGATTTTTCATATCTCGATACCTATGTTGCCGACAAACACAGCACCGGTGGTGTTGGTGATAAGGTGTCCATCATCCTGGGACCGCTCATGGCAGCGGCCGGGTTGGCCATACCAATGATCAGCGGCCGGGGTCTGGGGCACACCGGCGGCACACTTGATAAACTTGAAACAATTCCTGGATTTCGCACCGAATTGTCCCTGCAAGAATTCCGGGAGGCCGTAGAGAAAACCGGCATTGCAATGATTGGTCAAACCGGAGAAATCTGTCCTGCCGATAAAAAAATCTATGCCCTGCGTGATGTAACCGGCACCATCCAGTCGATTCCCCTCATTTGCGGATCGATCATGAGCAAGAAAATTGCCGAAGGTATTCAGGGCCTGGTTTTGGATGTTAAAACCGGCAACGGCGCATTTATGAAAACGCAGGCGCAAGCCCGGGATCTGGCTGACCACCTGACCAGAATTGGAGTCGATTTTGAGGTTAAGACCGATACCGTGTTCACCAGTATGAATCAACCCCTGGGTGACTATGCTGGCCTTTGGTGCGAAATACTTGAATCCATCAATTGCCTCCACGGTGGTGGACCGGACGATACAATGGCGGTGACCTATAAGTTGGGGGCGCGTTTGCTGATCCAAGCCGGTATTGCTGATTCGGAGGAGGCAGCGATTTCTCTTCAACAGTCACTGATCGCTGACGGACAGGCTTGGAATAAATTTTTAGAAATGGTAGATTCCCAGGATGGCGACATAGAGGTTTTTACTAATCCCAAACAAGAGCACAAGCCGCTGTACACCAGAGATTTTGTTGCACCTGCGACCGGTTATATCGAGGCAATGGATACTTACAAAGTCGGTCTGGCAACCGTCAGCCTGGGCTGCGGCAGATTGAAAACTGACGACGCCGTGGATCCTACTGCAGGGATGGAGTTCGTACATAAAATCGGTTCAGAGGTCACGCAGGGAGATACCCTGATTCGCTGCTTTAATTCGGATCCCGCCAAATTAGATCAGGCTATAGCACTATTAGATGGAACAATTTCAATTGGTACAAATAAAGTTAAGCATCAATTATTTTTGTAACATTGGGAGGTTACTATGGAACAGCATTTCAAGCAATTATCATCATCTGATCCAAAAATCGTCGCTCGGGGCATAGCTGAAATCGCCATAGAGCTAAAATCGGAAGTCAGTGAAGAGAATATGGCGCTGATGTTTGATGCTTTATCCAGTCTGTTTTACATCGACACGTTCGACCGGCCGGATTTGCGTGAAGTGCGTAATCAAGCTCAGGAAGTAATCGCGCAAATGGGTCCCCGAGCAATCCCATTGATCATGAGTCGCCTGGAGCACACTGACCTGAAAGCCGAGCTAGTGTTGGCTCAAACCTGCGGCATGATGGGTGAGGTGGCCATCGAGCCATTGCTCAAAGCTTATAATGACCGGCCCGAAGCTGTTTCTCGATCCTTCGCCCTATATGCCTTTGGGAAAATTCGTTCTCCTAAAATTATAGCTGTTCTGCCCACTGTTCTGCAAGCGGTAAAAAGTCCCAGCCGGGAATTGGAAGACACGGCTGTGCGGGCGCTAGGTAAAATTTGCGAATCGATTGATCCGGTCGATATCGATACTGAAATAATCGATGATATATTTTATACCCTGATCAAAAAACTAACCAATCCCAATGATGTAATCAGGTCAAAGGCAGTCCGAAGTTTGGGAAAATTAGTGCGTTTTGGATTTACCGATAATTCTCAGAAGGAACATCTACGCTCCCAGATAAACGATATTTTGGGGTTGAATGAAGAACAGCACTGGGATTATGCTTATCTTGTACGGCGCGAGGCCCAGGAAGTAATCAATTACCTCGATTGACCCTGCTTTAATACCAAAAAGAAATATTATTTTTTATTTGCCAGATGTAGAACACGGGTCGACCAGTTGCGCAGGTCATCCAGCGTAATGTAGATAGTCGGCAGGATTATCAGGGTAACGATAGTCGAAAAAGCTAACCCACCCACAATTGCCCGAGCCATTGGGAAATAGGGCGGTCCATCACCGCCAATCAGGGTGCGTCCCATAGTCAATGGTATCAATCCAAGGATTGTCGTACCGGCAGTCATCAGGATTGGGCGCAACCGGTATTGACCGGCTTGCAGGATGGCTTCCCGGCGCGCCATACCCCGTTCGCGCAATTGGTTAACATAATCGATTAGTACAATTCCATTATTTACCACCACACCTATCAGGATTAACACACCCGTCCAGGCCATCAAATCAAAATTGGTTCCGGTAATGAAAAAGAACCAGAAGACTCCGACAATGGCAAAAATGATTGATGACCAGATTGCCGCCGGCAAAATTAGTGACTCAAACAAGGCTGCCATGACAAAGTAGATCAACGCCAGCGCCATCAATGTATTCAACATCATCATTTGCGAGGTCTCGTCTTCATAGTCGAAAGTCCGGCCGAAATTATAGGAATAGCCGGTGGGGAAATTATAACCATCCAAAACTTCCCTGATTTTACCCCGGGCCTCATCAACTGTCACCCCATCCAGATCCAGGGAAATCCCCATGATTGTGGTGCGATTTTCCCGGAAAATACGCCGTGGTCCGCTCCGGAATCTGAAATCAGCCAACGATGCTAATTTGACTACATCACCGTTTTCGGTAAACAAGGATATATCTTTCAGATTATCCAGGGTGCGATCCTCTTCTTTCTGGATCATTATCCGCACATCAATTTCCCCGTCTTCCCCACGCAAACGCCGTAAATTCATACCACGCATGGAAATGGAAATCGTTTGGGCAATTTCCCGGGCAGAAAAACCGTACTGCCGGGCTCGATCACGATTAATAACGACCTGAACCTCCTGACTGCCGGTTTCCGCCTCCGACCTCACGTCTGTAAACCCGGGAATTTGTGCTAACACCCAGGCAATTTCTTCCGCCAATACTACCAGTCGTTCGCTGGATTTACCAACCAATTGAACTCGCACCCCTTCCCCGCTGCCCTGACGATTATGACGCTCAAAGGTCGGTTGAGCGATCGCCAGTTTTGGTAAATTGGCACGAATTTCCTCTTTAATCTGATCCAAAGATTTCTGGGAATCTTCTTTATCTTTTAGAATGATTGTGGATTGGGCGTAATTGGTAGTGTAATATGTATAAATCGATTTTATCTCAAACTCATCTTGATTTGCGAAGAGATATTCCTCGATAACATCAACTGCATGTTCAATCTTTTCCAGCTTATAATTACCATTGATCTCATAACGCAATCGGATACGGCGATCTTCCTGAGGTGGGAACATATCTTTGGAAACAAATTTCATGGGAATCGCAACCGAGGCCAACATCAGGAATACAATCAATAAACTGATTTTATGATGACTTATCAACCAGGCCAGAATCCGTGTATATCCGCTAACCATTTTGTCCACTGAAGTAGGCTTTGGGTTGGTCAGGCGTAATTGTACATGGCGGGCAATCAGCGGAATTATGGTTTGAGCGATTAACAGTGAGGCAACCAGCGCAAATACAATCGTCAACCCCACATGCTTGAGATACATTGATACTTCGTTTCTGTCATTGATAATATTCGGCAAGAAAACAATTGCCGTCGTAATTGTACCGGCCGTAATTGCCAGTGCGACTTCCTTGACCCCGGTTCTGATTGCAGCGCCTTTCCCGGTTTGATTATTCTGGCGATGGCGATAAATACTTTCGGTCACAACTACCCCGTTGTCGACCAGCATCCCTACCGACAACATCAAGCCCATCATTGTCAGAATGTTCAGTGATAAACCGAAGAAATACAGCAGGGCAATTGTCACCAGCAGTGAAAAAGGCACCGCTAGGATCACCATCATGGTGGTCTGGAATTTGCGTAAGAAATAGAACAGCAGGGCGATGGCGAAGAAAGCCCCCAATAAACCAGACTTGAGCAATTCTTCCATGGAGGACAGGATTCCCTCAGCCTGATTATTCATGTAGAAAATTGATATCCCGGCCATCTCTGGCAGCAGACTGATCTCATCGATTTCGGCCAGGACGGCATCGGTTACTTCAATTGTATTGGCCCCGGATTCTTTGAAAACATCAAGCCCAATTGCGTATTGACGATCCAGGTGCCGGCCATAATCCAGCACCGGATGCTCATAGGTTACATTGGCAACATCTCTGAGCCGCAAGCCATACGAACTGATTATTAAATTTTCATAATCTGCGGCTGATTTCAATTCCCCCATGGGCCGCACTACAAAACGGTGTTTGCCGTCAGTGATCCGGCCAGCAGATACCGAAAAATTAGATTGGGTCAAAATTTGCGATAATTGGTTCAAATCGATGTTGTGGGCTTTTATGCGATCTAATAATAATTCGATGCGAATCTGCTTTTTCTCGATGCCATATAATTCGACCCGGGATATACCGTTAATCCGCTCCAGGCGTCGTTTAATATTCCGATTCAACATATCATAAGCACTGGACAAATCACGCTCACTGGAAATTCGCAGATTCAGAATTTCCCAATCACTGGAAGACCATTTATTGACAAAAAAGCGCTCTAAATCAGCAGGCCACAGATGGCGAATTCCATTAAGCTTTTCCTGGGCTTCCATAGCTTTAATAGCTGTGTTTTCGCCCCAGTTAAATTCCAGTTGAACCCAGGCACCTCCAGCATGGGAATTAGACATTATTCGCTTAACACCGGTAATTGTGCCCAACACTTCTTCAGCCGGGCGTGTAATCTGTCGTTCATTCTCTTCCGGAGTGGAACCGAGATAAGGAATTTCTATCCAGATCTGCGGTCCCTGAACCTCGGGAAAATATTCGATGGGAATCAGACGCGTGGATATCATGCCGATTACAATCAAACAAGTGAAAATCATGATGACTGTAATCGGTCGCCGGAGTGAGAATTCGGTAAGATTCACTGATTAACCGGTCTTTTCGGGGACAATTGTTTTTCTATCAACGAGCGAATAAACAACAGGAATTACAATAAGCGTCAGCAGGGTGGAAACCAACAGGCCGCCAATTACCGTAATTGCCATGGGTGCACGCACTTCAGACCCTTCACCAAATCCCATTGCCAAGGGCAGCAATCCCAGAGCCGTGGTCAGGGTGGTCATAACAATAGGACGTAATCGGGATCGACCAGCATCGATAATTGCATCAAATTTTGACATACCACGGCGCCGTAATTGATTGATCAAATCAATAAGAACAATTGCATTATTGACCACAATCCCGGCCAGTAATATCAATCCGATAAAGACCACCACACTCAGGGAAGATCCGGTGATAAACAAAGCCCAGATCGCGCCAATCAAAGCCAACGGAATTGTGAACAGGATGATAAACGGGTGCAGCAGGGATTCGAATTGGGAAGCCATCACCAGGTAGACCAGAAAAACTGCCAATAACAACGCAAATCGCAGTGATTTGAAAGCGATGTCCATTTCTTCATTCTGCCCGGCCAGACGGACTGACAGCTCTTCAGGAACAGTAACATCCTGTAATATAACAGCTATTTCCTCTGCCGCCGCGTTCAGATCACCATAATTCAAATTTGCAGTAACCTGAGCTACCCGCTCCTGGCCGGTCCGGCGGATTTCTCCTGGGCCAGTCTCCACAATCACATCAGCAACTGCCGTTAGCGGTACCGGCCGATCACTGTCCGGATTGATGATCATGTTTTTGATCAATTTCACCGAATTCCGATCTTCATCCCGAGCCCTAACCAGTACATCAATTTTTCGATCACGCCAGGAATAGCGGGTTGCAACTTCGCCACGGACCTTCTTTACAATTCGATTGGCAATTTGATATACCGGTAAGCCCAGAGCGGCAGCCCGTTCCCGATCAAAATAAATCTGGATTTCCGGATGACCACTTTCCATGGTCGATTTCACATCGGCAAACCGGTCATTTGTCGATAATCGGCGGGCAATATCATTACTCACCTGCTTTAATTTATCCAAATCGTAACCGGCCACCTCAATTTCGACCGGAGTACGGAATGAAAACAGGGTGGGCTGGGAAAATTTATACTGCAAATCCGGCACTTGTCCCAAATGATTCCGCAAATCGGAGATAATCAATTCATCACCATTTCGCAGCGATTTATCAGACATGCTGACGATCATCTCACCCCAGTTTTCTCCACCTTCCTCCGGATTGGCATCCATTCGATTACCGGTTCCGGAGACAGCAAAGGAAGTGCGAACATTTTCAATCTTACCAGCAGCCATTTGAATACCGGATATAATCCGGTCGGTCTGTTCCAGTGGCGTGCCCGGTGGCATCTTGAATTCAACATTGAATTCCCCCTGTGACAATTGGGGAATCAATTCCATCCCAATCATAGGCAGCAGCAGCAATGATCCGAGAAACATTATTAATGCAATCCCAAATACCAGCGCCCGGTGCACCAGCGCCCACCGCAGAAGTGGCGGATAACGGTCGGACAGTGCATCGTAAATTCGGTTGAATATTATTACTAACGGACGAATAATTAAATTCATCAGCCGTCCAATCAGCTTGAAAAACCGCCCCAACCAGTGTGCAATAAAGACCGGAATAGTATTGAAAAGGACAAGTCTGATTTTTCGAAGTACGCGCCCAACTTTGGTCCGGGGTGTTTTCAATTCAACGCTATCAATTGATACTGTTTTAGTTTTTCCAATCGATGCTAACATTGGGATCAAGGTCACCGCAACCAGCAGGGATGCTAATAAAGCAAATGTTACGGTGAGCGCTTGATCCCGAAATAATTGACCGGCAATTCCTTTAACAAATACCAGTGGAAAAAATACTGCCACAGTGGTCAGCGTTGAGGCAACCACAGCCATACTGACTTCGCCTGCACCATCTTGGGCGGAAGTAAGGATATCCTTGCCCATTTCCCGATGACGGCTGATGTTTTCCAAAACGACTATTGAATTATCGAGCAGCATTCCAATACCCAGGGCTATCCCCCCCAACGACATGATATTCAGCGTCAGATCGGCGCCATACATGAGATTGAAAGTAGCAATAACAGAAACCGGGATAGACATGGATATAATCAGGGTCGCCCAGATATTGCGTAGGAATAAATACAGAATTAATATCGCCAGAAAACCACCAATCAAACCGGCATTTATGACTTCCCGCACGGCCTGTGAAATAAACGTCGACTGGTCATAGATTTTAACTAATTCTATATTATCGCCCAGCATTTTCCGGACCCGGCCCAACCTTTTCTCCACTTCGCCGGCGACAGCTACCGTATTGGCATCGCCTTCTTTATAAATTGCAATTTCTACCGCTTCCCGTCCATCAATGCGGGTGATGGCCTCCCGTTCTTTGAAACCGTGCCGTACTGTTGCAACATCTCTGAGATACACCGGTTTGTTATTGTCACTGGTCAATATCACATCGCCGATTTCGCCGACAGTCTGAAACTGGTTTAGTGTGCGCACCAAATATTGCTGGGTCCCTTCGGCCAGGCGGCCACCGGATAAATTCACATTCTCAGCTCCCAATAAATCGATGACCCTTCCGATAGGAAAATTCAATTGAGCTAACCGTGCTTGATCAACCAGAACCTGAATTTCATCTTCAAGTCCGCCACTGACCTTAACGGCTGCTACACCGAGCGCTGATTCCAGTTCTTCTTTTATTTCCTCATCGGCAAAACGGCGCAAATATTTCAGTTTTTCCTCATCGAACCCAATTTCAGCCTCAGCCAGTTGGCTATTCGATGAATCAATGGCAGTTTTTTTCGCTGTCAATCCAAACCGGATGATGGGGTCCAGAGAAGGATCAAAACGCAACACTACCGGCCGGGTAACATCTAATGGAAGCAGCAGGGCATCAAGTTTTTCCCGCACATCCATGCTGGCGAAATCCATTTTTGTACCCCAGGCAAATTCCAGGACTACATCCGATTGACCCGAGCGTGAAATGGATCGGACCTGCTGAACATTTTTCACTACCCCCAGCGCTTCTTCCACCGGCTTGGTAATCAAATTTTCCACTTCCGCCGGGGCGGCGCCGATATAATTAGTTCGAATTGTGAGCGTCGGGTAAGTCAGGTCCGGCAATAAATTGACTTTTAGCCGGCTGAACGATACCATGCCAAAAAGCAGTACTGCCACGGTAAACATGGCTATTGTAACTCTCCGACGGATCGAAAGATCAATAATTTTCATTGAAAGCCTACCCCTGCGGTTTAATTGTCAATGATGTCAATTAGAGCACTGTCTTTTAAACTACCCTGCCCCATTACAACAACCGTATCCGAGATTGTCAGACCGGAGAGTATTTCCAGGTGAGAAGTATTGACATAACCAGTAACAACTTTTTCGCGGAAAACCATGCTATCCCGGACGACAAAAACTAATGATTCATCGTCCTCCAAAAGAATGGCTTCCCGGGGTACCATTAAAATATTCTCATGTATGTCATAAATGATACTAACACGGGAAAACATCCCAACTTTTAACAGTCCCAGTTCATCATTAACAACGATTGTAACCTTCACCGTACCGGTTCGGGGATCAACAATCGGACTAATTCGATCAATTCTTCCGTCGAAAGTGGTCTCAGTCAGAGCATCGACTGTAAGCAGCGCTTTCTGTCCGACTGCCAGTTTGCCAATTTCACGCTCAGGAACGTACAGCACAGCCAGCAACGGTTCAAAATCAGTTACTCTGAAAGCTGTGGCATTAGTTAAAACCATATTACCCACTTTAATGTGCCGTTCGGTAATGATCCCCCCTATCGGAGAGCGAATTTCAGTATAACCCAGATTCAAATTGACCAGATCTCGAGCGGCTTGCTGTGATTCCAATTCAAATTTTGCCTGCTGATAAATTTCAACGCTGATGGCATCTTTCTGGAATAAAGTTTCCTTGCGCTTAAAATCTTCTTTCAATCGCTGGAACCGGGCTTCCGATTGGGCCAGTTCGACGGTCAGTATTTCTCCATCTAAGCGGGCAAGAATAGCGCCTGCTTGTATACGATCACCTTCCTCAATCAGTATTTCCTGTACTACACCACTGACCTTGGCAACGACCTGGGCATCTTCCTCGGCTGCGAGCGTAGCAGTCCCATTGAAATAGGCAGCGATAGCGCCTTTACTGACTGTAGCAACCTCAATCGGAATCAGTGTTTTTTCTTCTTTTTCAGCCTCTTCATCCGACCCATTCTTCTTACCGCATCCGGTAAATAATATTAATACGGTAAGAACACTGATAATTAAAATACTGTTTAGTTTCTTCATTTCGCTTGCGAAACCTTCCCTGCTGATTAATTCTGACGTAGATAATGTAATGATTATAAAATAGACCAACTATAGTTGAAAAAGTTGTCAGTAAAGAAAATTATTTAGCTATTACCTACCTTGCGATGGTTATAAACCTTCGCAAGGTTCAACTCGTGAAAATTTGTCAGGAGATAAATTATTTTACTAAAATACTTCTGATTTACCCTGAGTATTTCAAAGATTCAAACCAGCAAGTCAGTTCGGAAAAATCCATAAAGATCCGTTTTCCAGACTTCACCAGTCGTTCATAACTGGTGTGACCCAGCGCCAGCAACACAATGTCCACTCCCAGCTCCCGGGCAACATCGATATCATGCTCCGTATCACCAATATATAAAATTTCATTCGTTTTATATGGTAATTCTCTGATCCAATCCCGTCCCACTTCCAATTTGCTACTGGCATAATGATTGTCCAAACCAACCAGTCGAATGAAATAGTGGCTCAAGTTGTGATGCCTGGTTAACGTTTCCAGCATTGGTACTTTTGCCGCCGAGAGCATCGATTGGGTCAGACCGCTACCGTTGACGATTTTCAAAAATTTTTCAACACCTTCATGCAGATCAACCTGAAACATGCGGGCTGTATATTCGTCAATAAATTCGGTACCGACGATGGAAAAGGGTGTTTGAGTAAAATCAAAACCCAGTTCGCGATAGTATTCGATAACCGGAAATGTAAATATTTCCAGATAGCGTGCACGTTCCAGGGCAGGTAAATTATAGCGCTTAAGAACGATATTGATTGCTGTCAATGAAAGATCAACATCGTTCAACAGCGTGCCGTTCCAATCCCACATAATGTGCTTATACATATATTATTCCGGGCGCAATAATCGGATAGAATAATGAAAAAAGCGATAGTTTTGTTAATCAGATTGAAAATAGTTTCGATCACCCATGAAGCTGGAAAAATATGTAGAACTGCTAACGCCTATTATAGAATCCGACCTACCGGGCTATGACGCACAGCTACAAATGCTGGCCCGGCCCCGGAAGCCGATAAATTTCCCGAATTCTCCTGAACCTGCAATTCCGGCGGCAGTCCTGATTCTGTTGCATAGAACCGCCACTGGTGTTGAATTCTATCTGACGGAAAGAACAGATTCAGTTGAACATCACAAAGGACAGATTTCGCTACCCGGTGGAGTGCAGGAAAAAAATGAAAGCCTGCCCGACACTGCCCGGCGGGAAACCTGGGAAGAGATCGGTATTGACGCGGAAAAAATAAAAATAATAACCGCATTAACGAGTTTATATGTACCGATTACAGGATTCAGAATCCACCCGTTTGTGGGATGGATAAATTCCGGTCATGCAATCAATACCGAACCGCGTGAAGTTAAAAAACTTTATTCCATAGGAATTCAAAATCTACTGGACAATAATAGTCTTGCCAATGAGACACGGATTATCCGCGGATATGAAGTTATGGTTCCGTTTTTCCGGTTTAGCGAATGTGAGGTATGGGGCGCAACCGCAATGATTCTGGCTGAATTCAGACAATTATTATTAAACCTGGAATCTGAATTAACATGAATCGAATTGGCATAGATCTGGGTGGCACTAAGATTGAAGGAATCCTGCTCGGCCCGGATAATTCGGTATTAGAAAGGCGCAGAATCGCCACTAACCAAGAAGATGGCTACCAGGCAATTGTCAATCGAATTGCCGAATTGATATTGCAGTTGGGAAAATCAGCCGGCAATGAATATTCCGTTGGCATCTGCACACCGGGTACAATTTCCAGGTCCACGGGTACTATTAAAAACAGTAATACAACCTGCCTGATCGGTCAGCCCTTACAACAGGATCTGGAAAGCAAAATTATGGTGCCGGTTGCCATGGAAAATGATGCTAATTGCTTTGCCATCGCTGAAGCAACACTTGGTGCAGGGATCGGTTATGATGTGGTTTTTGGTGTGATAATGGGTACTGGGGTAGGCGGTGGAATCGTAATGGATGGCAAGATTATTCAGGGTCGATTAAATATAGCCGGTGAATGGGGACATCATAAAATCTCCCGGGATGGTCCACTATGTTATTGTGGCCATCGAGGTTGTGTGGAAACTTTTATCAGCGGACCGGCACTGGAAGAATCCTGGCATAAAATTGCCGGTGAATATTTACCATTAAAAGAAATTGTGGAATTAGCTGATAAAGCAGTGGATACTCCCGGTTTTTCAGTTTGGAAATCTCAATTCCTCAATAATTTCGGCTTAGGCCTGGCCAACGTAATTAATATTCTCGATCCGGATGCCGTTATCCTCGGAGGCGGTGTGTCCAATATTGATTTGTTATATAGTGATGGCAGTGTAGCGATACAGAAGTATATTTTCAGCGATTGCCGTGATACCCCGGTTTTGAAAAACCGATTGGGCGATTCCGCCGGTGTGTTTGGAGCAGCTCTGCTGTAAATCATGCGATTCGGGAAATGGCTTAATTCGCTCACCGGAATTGATCATCTGGTAATTATTTTTTGTTTTTTAGTTGCCTCCGGAATTACCCATTATCTTCTGAAATATTTGGAACAAATTTATAATCATCTTCAGCGCGATAATAAATACGCCAACAAGTTTCGCGTAACACCAATTTTATTCTTTCTGGTTGCCTTCCCTATTGCAACTGCCATTTATTTAGTAATTGGAGCCCCAATAGCCTCAATATTCAATCAGTAATTGCCTTATGACTGAAATAGTTGACAACCAATTCAGATTCGGTTGGTCATATTCCTTATATTGTTAAACCACTGACCATAGGGCTAGATATGAGAAATTTTAAACTACTTACAATCGCACTAATAATTTTCATGAATTTTGGATTATTTGCTGACAAGCAGAAGCCGGACATCCCAAAATCGCTTAAAGCGCTGCGAGTTCCAACCAGCGCTATTGTAATTGATGGTCATCTCGACGAAAATATCTGGGAATCAGCAGCCTACTATTCCAATTTTGTACAACGCGATCCGGTTGATGGTGATCCCGCCACTGAAAAAACCGAATTTGCGATTCTATACGATAACGAATATTTATATATCGGAATCAAAGCCTATGCCAGCGATCCCAAATCGATTCGCGGAATCATGAGCAGACGCGATGAAGAAACTCCCAGTGATTGGCTCTATGTTTCCATTGATAGCTATAACGATAACCGCACTGCTTTTGAATTTGGGCTCAATCCAGCAGGAGTAAAACACGATTTGCGACGCTTCGATGATGAAAACCACGACTCAAACTGGGACGCTCTTTGGGAAGGAAAAACCGCCCGTACAACCAACGGTTGGTCAGCAGAATTTATGATACCCTTTCGGGAATTACGTTTCGACAACAAGAATAGCCAGACCTGGGGTTTTCAGGTTAATCGCTTCATCGCTGAGAAAAATGAGGATATCTACTGGACTCATATCTCCAAAGAGGAATCGGGTTGGGTCAGCCAGTATGGTGAATTGAATGGCCTCAAAAATATTCCCCCGCAGCGTCGCTTTTATATCAGTCCCTACATAACTGGTCAATACAGTAAAGCTAATTATTTGAGAAATCCAGTTCACGACCGCTCCTTTAATCTGGCTAATAATGTGGGCGCAGATATAAAAATCGGTGTAACCGGAAACCTGACCCTGGACTTGTCTATCAATCCTGATTTTGGTCAAGTGGAAGCAGATCCGGCCGAATTAAATCTGGGAGCTTTCGAATCCTATTTCTCGGAAAAACGACCCTTCTTCATCGAAGGTGGAAATATCTATAATTTCAGCCTGGGCATCGGAGATGGAGACGGTGCTAACACTGGTTTGTTTTATACTCGACGTATCGGTCGTGCACCCCATAATTATGCCAGCCACGATGATGGTTATGAAACTAATCCGTCAGCAACTACAATTCTATCTGCGGGTAAATTGAGCGGCAAAACCAGTTCCGGCTGGTCAATTGGTGTCATGAATGCCTTGGCCGCTGAAGAAACCGGCCGTGTTGATTTCGAAGGCGACAGTTCTTATACCGAGGTCATCGAACCAATAACCAATTATTTTGTGACCCGCCTGCAAAAGGATTTCAGGGAAGGTAACACCGCAATTGGCGGTATGTTCACCGCTACCAACCGGAATATCACTTCCCCAGATTTGGACTGGCTCCACTCTGATGCCTACGGTGGTGGACTTGATATAAATCATCGTTTCATGGATGGTAAATACCAAGTCGAAGCTGCAATCGCTTTCACCGATGTTATCGGAACCCCGGAAGCATTGCTTGAGACCCAAACCAGTTCAGCCCACTATTACCAGCGTCCCGACGCTTCTCATCTTTCGGTAGACCCATCCCGGACAAATTTGACTGGTTATGCTCATAAATTTGCTTTTGGGAAATTCGGCGGTGAACACTGGCGTTACATGATCGGGGAGCAGACTACCTCTCCCGGTTTCGAACCGAATGATATTGGATTCAATCGCGAAGCCGATAATGTTTCATGCTTCTTCTGGGCTCAGTATCGTGAAGATTCCCCTGGCGATTACTACCAACGTTGGAGTGTTAATTTCAATACCTGGCAGGGTAGTTCTTTCGGTGATGAATCAGCAAATTATGGCGGAAATATTAATGGTAACCTAACCCTGAAGAATTACTGGCGTGTTGGCGGTGGATTAAACATCGGTGGTCCGGCCTGGCACCGTTATGCATTATGGGGTGGCCCCAGCTTACGGATGGACACGAATTTGAATAGTTGGTTATGGATTAACAGCGATAGCCGCAAAGATATTACCGCCAATTTCCAGGGTTATTATGGTGGACAGGTTTCGGGCTCCCGTTTTTATGGCCTCAATCCTAACATGACCTGGCGTCCAACCAATAATTTTTCCATGCGGTTGTATTTATCTTACCGAGTATTAGACGATAATTGGTCTACCTGGAGTGATTACGACGTCGTCATCGATGAACAGAATCCCGACTCCGATGGTGATTTCCTCATGTCTGACATTCTTCAGAAAACATTGTCGGCTACCCTGCGACTGGACTTTACGCTGTCACCAACTCTGTCAGTTCAGTTCTATGGATCACCTTATGTTACAGCCGGGAATTATTTTAATTACAAATTGGTAAAGGACGCCCATGCCGATAACTGGGATGACCGCTACGAAGAATACGTTAACGGCGAAAGTGTTTATGATGCTGAAAATGATCAGTGGTTGATTGATTCTGATATGGACGGCACAACAAATTATACCTTGGGCAATCATGATTTTAATTACAAGCAATTCAATTCAAATCTGGTTGTTCGCTGGGAATACTTACCCGGTTCGACCCTCTACCTGGTCTGGACTAATGGTTTATCCGACTATATTGAAGGAGAGGGGGAAATGAATTTTGCGAAGGATGTTGGCAATATGATCAAGCTCGACGCGGAAAATATCCTGATGTTGAAATTGAGCTATCTGCTGAATATCTAATCTTTTCTTACTTAAATTCAAACTGCTTTGTTGATTCCAAAAATCAACCGGGCAGTTTACGTTTCAACTATGAAAGGGAGTCTGTTTGATTGATCAGTCCAATTTTTACATTCGTTTGCAGCTTATTATATTAGCAATGTTCACTTCTGTGACAGCCTCCCAATCTGATGTAACCGCATATCGTCTCAATAATCCACTGAAGATAGATGGCCAACTGACTGAGTCGATCTATTCAAAAACGGCTTTTAATTATTTTATCCAGACTGATCCCGATAATGGTGCACTACCAACCGAGAATACTGAGGTCTGGGTTGGTTTTGACGATGAAGCCATCTATGTGGGCTGGCGACTAGGGGACAGTCAGCCTAATGCGATCGTATCACGTATGGGACGTCGGGACGGCAATTTCAATTCCGATGAAATCCAATTTGCAATCGATTCCTATAATGATAACCGGTCGGGCTTCTATTTCATCGTAAATCCAGCTGGTTCAATCCAAGACGGCACGATTGCTAACGACGGTTGGTTCGATGAAACCTGGGATGGTATCTGGGATCGTGCGGCTCGAATCGACGATCAGGGTTGGACGGTTGAAATGCGGATTCCATTCTCACAGTTGCGCTTCAATATACAGGACGAAATAATTATGGGCATCGGTCTGGGCCGGGTGATCAAGCGCAATAATGAGCATGATCTATCATTTCTCACACCCCGCGGTGAATCGGGAATCGTCTCCCGGTTCGGCGACTTAATTGGAATACGCAATATCCAGCCACCAAAACGGATCGAAATAATTCCCTACATTACGGCAAATACTGCTTCCTTGCCTTCTGAAAAAGACAATCCGTTTTACCACGGTCATGCCAACAATATTGGTATTGGCACCGACCTGAAGCTTGGTATTGGAAATAATCTTACTATTGATGCTACTATAATCCCCGATTTCGGACAGGTTGAAGTCGATCCATCGGTAATCAATCTTTCGGCCTACGAAACTTATTATGATGAGAAACGCCCTTTCTTTGTGGAAGGCTCCAGTATTTTCGCATTTGGAAGCGGCGGCCCCACCAATCGCTCCAATTTTAATTATGGTGCACCGGATTTCTTCTACAGTCGCCGGATTGGCCGACCACCCCAGCGTGACGTGGAAAGTGATGGCTGGGTGGATTCACCATCAGCTACCAGAATTCTGGGCGCAGCCAAGATTAGCGGTAAATTGCCAAGGAATATATCAGTGGGAGGACTTTCAGCCCTCACTAGACGTGAATTTGCTCAAGTAGACGAGGATACAGTCAACCGTGAAGTGGAAGTCGAGCCACTGACCAGCTATAATCTGGTGCGGACCCAGAAAGAATATCAGGAAGGGCTCCACGGTATCGGCGGGCTGGTTTCAGTCCTGTCTCGAAATTTTGATGATCGTGACCTGCGCAAGAACCTCGCAGACAATGCTCTGGGAATAGGCATTGATGGCTGGACTTTTTTCACTGAGGCACGTCAGTGGGGATTAGCCTGGTGGGGCGGTTATACCCGAGTTAGCGGTTCTGCTGATCGCTTGCAGGATATTCAAGAAGCCTATAATCATTACTATCAAAAGCCTGATATCGATTATTTAAAAGTGGATCCCAATCTGACCACCATGGAAGGCTGGGCTGGACGTTTATTTCTGAACAAGGAAAAAGGCCGGGTTCGAGTCAATACATCTCTGGGCATCACATCACCGGGATTTGAATCCAATGACATGGGAATAAATTTCCGGACTGATCAGATCAACCAGCATCTACTGGTGGGTTACAACTGGTTTGATCCCGGCAAATTCTATCGATCTGCCAGCATCTGGACAGCCCAAATGACTAATCACAACTTCGGTGGTGATATTATCAATAAAATGGTATTCCTCTCAGGTAACCTCCAATTATTGAATTACTGGGGATTCTGGTTCATCGGTGGCATTGGTCCCCGAACATTGGGCGACACAAAACTGCGCGGCGGTCCCCTGGTTGCTTCACCAGCAGGCTCCTGGGGTGAATTCGGTTTCCATACTGATGGACGGAAAAATGTTTCCTTCGATTTTGATGTAAAAACCAGCAGTGGTGAAAATGGTTATTGGCAGTATGAATTTGATCCTTCTATGCAAATCAAATTGGGAACCAAGTTGAATTTGCGGATTAATCCCGAGTATTCGGCCAGCCATTCTCTGGCCCAGTACATAATGTGTATCACAGATCCTGCCGCAACCACCATGTACGGTAAACGCTATATCCTGGCTCAATTGGATCGTAAAACATTCGAGTCATCCTTGCGCTTTGATTACACCATGACCCCCACACTGACCTTGCAAGTCTATTTACAGGCTTTGTTGGCTGTCGGTGAATACAGTGATTATAAGGAATTCGCCCGACCTCGCTCACTGGATTATATTCACTATGATGAGGCGGGTTTGGAAATCCGTTATGATGAAGCTAATGATGAATATTCTGTTGTCCCTTCCAGTTTACCGGTGGAACATCAGATCGATAATGATTTCAATGACAAGTCATTGGTCAGCAGTGCCGTACTACGCTGGGAATTTCGGCCCGGATCGATTCTATACGTAGTCTGGACCCTCAATTCGGAAAATGATGATCATCCCGGTAATTTCAGATTAAACCGGGATATCAATGATCTGTTTGGAACCGCAAAGGATCAAGTGTTAGCCATTAAACTAACCTGGTGGATCGGGCGTTAGGGTTTTTCCCAAACCAAAACCTGGTCAATTAACTCCGGGAAAAATACCAGAAACCCAGCTTTGATTAATTCGTAATTCTCCCTGATTTCCGAACTGGCACCAATCAATGGAGCATGGGTTCGCCCTCTTCGAGACATCAAATTAAAAGTGTTTTCAATTCCCCCCAGATGATGGTATCTATTCAGTACATCCGCCGTTAGCATCCAATCGAGAAAAAATCTGGCTCGGTCAGGAAAAACTATGCTGTGATTATCCAGTACCTGATAGACCATTTTGATAAAACGCACTCGTGATTCAGAAGTGAATTCAGCCCAGTTTCGTGAAAGAAAATGGTCGTAGGCCACATCCAGTATGACACCGGCATAACGGCGCCGTTTTTTGCTGAACAATTTGCGCTGCTCAATCCGGATGGGGTGGTTATCGGTAAATGAATCGATCTGCCGATGTAAACGAATGCCACTCGTTATTGAGGGCGAAAACTGACCGTTGAAATCTCCTTTCACAAAGTCACCCAGATAATTACCGATCATCAGGTCATCACTATGTCGACTTAAAAACAAATGAGCAAGAAAGTTCATATTTTCTGGATATCTATTTCTTCCCTTTTCTGATAGCACTTAACCCTTTCCACACTGCCTTGGGAATTT
This sequence comes from uncultured bacterium, assembly GCA_964539785.1. GTDB lineage: Bacteria > Fidelibacterota > Marinisomatia > Marinisomatales > TCS56 > JABMPO01. The sequence goes on from CAZIJQ010000002.1 coordinate 94,921, forward strand.
TTTCCAGATCGTTGAATTCACCGGCACCCTTCAGCCATTCACCGCCATCGATGGTAACCACTTCACCGTTAATATAACCGGAACCGTCAGCCATTAAATAAGCTGCCAGATTTGCCAGTTCGATATGTTCACCAAATCGCTTAAGTGGGATTCGTTTTTTCATGGTTTTTTCGATGCCCAACCCGGGTGGCACAAGTCGGTTCCAGGCTCCCTCCGTCGGGAAAGGTCCCGGCGCGATGGCATTGGTTCGGATTCCATATTTAGCCCATTCCACCGCCAGTGAGCGCGTCAGTGCCAGCACACCAGCCTTGGCACAGGCTGAGGGAACCACATAACCGGAGCCGGTCCAGGCGTAAGTAGTAACGATGTTCAGAATTGTCCCTCCTTTAACCTTTATCATTTCCTTGCCCACGGCCTGGGTTACATTAAATGTACCATTCAAAACAATATCGACGATTACCTTAAACCCACCCTCGGATAATAGCTCAGTTGGACTGATAAAATTACCGGCGGCATTATTAACCAAACCGTCGATCTGGCCGAATTTTTCAACTGCGCTTTGTACTGTTGAGTGAATCTGGGCGGGCTTACGTACGTCACATTCCAACGGCAGTACTTCTGCGCCAGTTTTCCTGAGTTCGCTGGCCGCCTGTTCGAGAACATCCAGCTTGCGACTCATGATTACCAGATTAGCTCCCAGTTCCCCAAAACGCCTGGCCATGGATTTCCCCAGACCGGAACCTCCTCCGGTGATTAAAAATGTCTTCCCGCTCAATAGATCCACTTTAAACATTACTAACTCCTTTTATTGGAAAAATATGATTGATTAATTTACGGCCCATTTTTCCTTACTTGTTCCAAATCCCTGTCTGATGTATAATTACCCATGAATAAGTTGACGGTAATTGGTGCCCTATTATTAATAGTCGGATTGCTGATATTCAGTCTCAGGCTGATGGCTTACAACCGGAAAAAATACCATTTGGAAGAAACCGTGGAAGAATTGAAAACCAACTATATTAATTCCAGTTTTATCATCAGAATTCTGTCCATCGTCATTTTCCTGGTTGCCATGCTAATTTTCGCCTTTGGTTCCTAGTCAGTAAATTCAAGAATCAATCGATTTACCTGTTCGGGTTGCTCCATCATAACCAGGTGGGAAGCCTGTTTTACTTCAACAAAATCACCCTTTGGTAATTCTTTGGCCAGTATCTGTCCCAGGGCTACCGTCGTAAATTTATCGGCCTCACCATTTATTATCCTGATCGGTATAGTCAGACTGGCCATATTTTTCTCGCCGTCATAGCGCATCCCTTTAAACAATACCTTCATCATCCACATGGGATTTATATCACTGCTGGCCCGTTCCTTTTTTACAAATTCCGGGTCTGTATCCGGGTGGAAGGCTCCAGCGGCAAAATTTTTACTCAGCAGGGGACGAAGCAAACGTAAAACGAGATTTGGTAGGTTCCAGATACTACTGGTGGAAGGGGTACGCAATGGAGCTGCTCCGATCAGGACTGCCCGCTCAATTTCGCTTTTAAATTGGCCGGCCAACCACAACGTGAAAGCCATACCATAGGAATGTCCGATTACTACATTTCGCCGCCGCTGATAGCGGCTGAATACAGCTTCCATATCAGCCGCCAATTCAGAAAATGTATAGCCCGTTCGGGGAACCGGACTGTTGCCATGACCCAACAAATCCGGAACTACCACAAAATATTTCTTCTGCAATTCGGATATCTGATAATGCCATTGCTCACCGCGGCCACCGGCTCCATGAATAAGCAGTATCATGGTTTCAGAATCTGACCCACAGGTTAGAATTGATATCTGTCTTCCTGGGCGAATTTCCAGCAGCTCGCTGACCGTATTATTATATTTGTTCATTGTTTCATCGTCTTGTGTAAGGTACCATCGAAGAGTAAATTCAACTGTAAAGGGTAACAAATCAATCGGTGAAATCTATCAAAGAATACAGATCATGACCAAAACCAAAAAACAAAACAAGCCCAAATTATTTATTTTAGATACCAATGTAATATTACACGATTCCCGTTGTCTGCGCAATTTTCAGGAGAACGATATCGCAATTCCGATTACCGTATTGGAAGAGCTCGACAATTTTAAACGTGGTAATGAATTAATTAACTTTCATGCTCGCGATTTCCTGCGCCAGATTGACGAGATTACTGGCGATGTTTTATTTGAGGAAGGGGCAGCACTCGGAGAAAATCTCGGTAAGTTACGGATAATCGTCGGCCAGGAAAATCATCCCAGCTTTCAGGAAATATTTTTTGAAGATACTCCCGACAACCGAATTTTGAGCGCACTTTATACTGTTTCACAAAATGAACCACAGCACCAGACAATCCTAGTTTCAAAAGACACTAATTTACGGCTTAAGGCAAAATCGCTGGGATTACCGGCCCAGGATTACACAACCGATAAAATTGAGAGCATTGATAAAATTTTTACCGGCAAACGTCTGTTTGAGAACATTTCCCCGGAAATAATTGATACGCTATACCAACCCCCCTTTCAAATCCCTGCTGACCAGATTCCAACATTGGAAAACATGGTTGCAAATGAAAATTTTATTCTGCGAAACGGCCAAAAATCGGTACTGGTCACCTACAATGAAACCGAAAATGTGATTGTCAGAGTCAACAAGACTCCGGCCTTTGGAATAACTCCGCGTAATGCCGAACAGACCTTTGCCTTGCAGGCTGTTACCAATGATAAAATACCATTGGTATCGCTCTCCGGTAAAGCTGGTACCGGTAAAACTCTGCTAGCGCTGGCCGGCGCTTTGGCATGTTGTAAGAATTATCGTCAGATTTTCCTGGCGCGGCCGATTGTACCCCTCAGCAATCGTGACTTGGGGTTTTTACCCGGCGATATTAAATCCAAGATCGACCCCTACATGCAACCATTGTTTGACAATCTCTCGGTTATTCGCCACCAGTTCAAAGAAAATGACAGCCATGCCAACAAAATCAATGAAATGATGGAAAATGAGAAATTGCTGATAACACCTCTGGCCTATATTCGCGGCCGCAGTTTTCAGAAGGTGTTTTTCATCGTTGACGAAGCCCAGAATCTCACTCCCCATGAAGTAAAAACCATTATCACCCGGGCCGGTGAAGGTACAAAATTCGTATTTACCGGTGATATTTATCAGATTGATCAACCCTATCTTGACACATTATCAAACGGCTTAAGCTATTTAATTAACCGCATGAAAGGTCAAAGTGCCTACGCTCATATTACCCTTGAAAAAGGCGAACGCTCGGCACTGGCAGAACTGGCAAGTAATTTATTATAACAGGAAAACTATGAGCGAAACAATCGAAGCTGTACCACAGAAAGATGTTCTCGAATTAGAACTAACTATGGATAACCAGTGGATGCTGGAAAAACTGGCGACCTGGAGTAAGGTAGTGGCAATCATCAATATCATATTTGGAATTATTAACTGTCTTACGATTTTTGTGATGGCTATCCCAATCGTGGTAGTGGGAGTTATAATGATCCTGATGGGTACCAAACTCAATTCCGCCACTGCCCATTTCCGTTATGGGTTATACCAGAAAGATTCCGAAAGTTTTGTTGAGGGTCTAAATCAGATACGACAATACCTGCTTTATAACGGTATCCTGTTATTGATGACGGTAATTCTGTTCGCAGTTGTTATCATAATTGCCCTTACCGCCGGCGAAGCCATTAATGAATTAATGAACGAATACGGGGGATTCATGTAAGAGCATATTCTCCGGTTAATTGTCCGGATCATAATTCAGCACATACCGATTTCAACGAAGAACCGGGGAAAAATTAAGTTTTTAGATGTACCCTAATCGAGGACTTCGTCTACTGCCTTATCGACTTCTTCCTTTACTTTTTCCGCCGCTTTTTCCTTAGCCTCTTCAGCCTTTTCCTTTAGCATATCCTTCCCCGGTTCGATTACTCCCTCTTGTACCGATTTCTTAATATCATCAAGACTGGTTGGTACTTCCTGTCCGGTGTAAACCAGATAACCGATAAACAGCACGAAAATTGCTATTACGAAAACGGCCAGTTTTACCAGTTTTTTTACTAATCCAATCACGATTATCAGAGCCAGAACCACTGCACCGGCGAGATAGACAGGATTGGAAGTCAGAGTTTCGATTAATTGTCCTAACATTTATTTATTTTTCCTTCGGTTAATGATTCCCGTTTTTTGTTCATATTCCTCAATTAGTTCCATCACCAGCGGATGATCCGGCATTTCCAGCGTCATCGCTTCCAGATACCCGGATTTTTTGACGATCTGATTATTAGCATCCACCTGGATTTTAATAATTCCCACATAATACCCTTCTTTCCCCGCTTGAGCAATCAGTACATTATTGATCTCCTGGGCGGACCGCAAACTGGTTTGACTATGGGCACCGATGATGATATCAATCCCTGGCAGATTTGCCGCCAGTTTTAGATCACGATCGTAGCCCTGGTGGGTCAGCAATAAAATGATATCAGCCTTTTGTTCCAAATCTTTTATTTGCTGCGTCACAATTTCGTTTAAATCCTGCAGGTCAATGGCTGATTTAACAGACTCGGGATAATATTTTATCGCCACTGGTCCTACAACTCCCAGAATTGCAATTTTGATGCCATTGCGTTCAACAATTAGATGCGGTCGCGATTTTTTAATGCGAGGGCTGCTGACGTTGGTATTAACGATCGGAGCATCAATCCGCTTGATCATATCAGCAATATAGTCAGCACCATGGATCAGTTCCTGGTCGCCCAACAGGATGGCATCGTATGGAATATGGCTGTAGGCAATGCTGGCCAGGCTGTCTTTGACAGTCTTCCCGGTCAGGGAAATGATATCACCGCTGTCTACGATTATGGTATTGGGATGGTTTTCCAGCCAGGTTTTTATGAAAGCGGCGCGCTTTTCAATTGCTCCGTAGGGGTGATCAGCACAATAACAATTTTCCAAAGCTCCATTGGTGTTGTTGGTGTGCAAAATATACAGGTTCCGGTCAGTCCCGAAAACCAGGTTGAATATCATCAGCATTACAACAATAATATTGCGCGGCATAGTACTCATCTTTGTTTATCAGATCGATTGAATATAAACAGGATTTTCCATAATTGTAGGCTAACATTTTAAAAATTACTCAGTCAGTGATCTGAGATACGTCATTGAAATTCAAACTGGCAATTCGACTACCCATTAAAATTACAATCGCGCTGATCCGGTACTTACTTATTATTTTCAATGTTATTAGTTTTGTTCATGATCAAAACCGCAATTACCGCTGTCTTTATCGCGATTTTCCTGTTTTTTACCAGCGCTTACATCGCTTTGCGCATGGGCGCTCTACCCTGGCCAATAATATTTTCAATAATTACGGCATCCGGGATATTAAAATTAACCGGACACTTAAACTCCCATTCTGTGAATACCGCCCAGGCCGGCGGTTCCATCGGCGGCTTAATGGCCGCAGCCGTTATTTTTACTCTACCAGGATTGATTCTTACCAATCCCGATCAGGTTTCGCTGCTGTGGCTGACATTATTGGCCGGCTCCAGTGCTGCCCTGGGCATCGGTTTATCAATCCCCTTGCGGGAAGAATATGTTATCCGCCAAAATCTGTCCTTTCCGGCGGGACGGGCTGGCGGTGAAATTATCAAGGCCGGATTTGAAGGCGACCAGCGTTTTAAATATATCATCATTTTTGGGACTGCCACTGCATTGTTTACCCTGGTCAGAGATGCGCTTGGTTTCGATTTTGTAACACTTGGCACAGTTGCAGGGATGCCGGTACTGATCCTGATTATGCCCATGGTGATTGCTACCGGACTGATCCTCGGTCCGGCTAATTCCCTTTCCTGGGGAGCTGGTGGGTTATTATCGCTAATCGGATTATTTGTCATTCCCGGATTATTGCCGGAATTTGCTGAAAACTCGAATCCGATTTTGCAGAATGTGGGTATGGGACTGGTAATCGGCTCAGGCATCGGCTACATCCTGTTTCACAGCCGGTTGAAGGCTGGTTTTCGCGGTATCTGGCTGCAACAGCAGCCCTGGACCTGGGGGTTAGCACTTACCAATTTCCTGATTTTGACGCTGGCAGGCGTACCAATCTGGGCGGCAGCACTGGGCCTGGTGCTCACTTTTATCGCAGTGAATCTGGCGAGTCGGATGACCGGTGTAACTAACATTGATCCTTTAGAGCAGTTCGGCCTGCTGGCAACCCTGTTGATCGTTTTTATCTTTGGAATATTTAATCTGAATATTTCGCTCGAATCCCGTTATTTATTGACATTTTCAATCGCCATGGCCACTGCCATCGCCGGTGATATTGGCCATGATTACCGGTCAGCGGAAATTGTGGGCACCGACTATCGCAAGATTATCCGGATCGATTTGATTGCCGCAATTGCAGTATCATTGGCAGTACCGCTGATGGTGGTAGTATTGCAAAGCGCTGAAATTGCCGATCACCTGTTCACAACCAATTTCCCTGCACCCCAGGCTCAGATCGTAATGAATAATCTGATGGGATTGGCCCATCCCTTTATATTTTTGGCGGGACTGGTAGTCGCCTTGGCCATCGAAGGATTACGTTTTAAAAACCGATTATCCTTTCTCCACCTGATGCCATTTGGTATCGGGCTTTTCCTGGGAATTAATTTAGCGTTGCTGATTGCGATCGGCGGGTTACTGGCCATCACGGTAAATCGTAAAGGTCCCGCCGCAACATTAACCGGAATTGTAATCGCCGCCGCCATTCTCGGTGGCGAGGGTACTGTCGGATTTATTCAGGCTGTGTCTAATGTGTTTTTCCCCGGCCAAAAAGTAATGCTGCTGGGCGGCCTGGGTCTGATTCTGCTGGCGGTTTTGACGCGCAATCTTCAGTCTTTTTTTAAAGAAGTGACGAGTAAAAAGTGATAAGTAACAAGTACAGGAACACAGGGAACAGATATTAGGAAATATGGAATAAGTACATGTCATGCTGAGCCAGTCGAAGCATATTTATATGCAGAATGCCCTTTATTACCATCCGCTTGCCAGACAAGTACGACGGGCAAATGTACTTAGATTGAAGAACAATTTTTCTATTTCAGCAATCATGTTTATCGTATTAATTACGGGTAATCTAATGAGTGCCCAGTCCCGTTACCCTGCCGACACGTTGCTTACGTCTGACTCACTGAATATAGTTAAGAAGGCCGGCGTCTTGCCGATTGCGCTCTGGCAAAGGTTATCCTACAATGTACCCGGAATAGGCTGCCAGTTTTCTCCCAGTTGCAGTAATTACGGTAGCCAGGCCATTGGTCAACATGGATTGATTGCCGGTTCAGTTCTAACCGCCGATCGGATCGTACGCTGCAATCCGTTTGCCTGGCATTATCACCAGCAGATGCACGGTGAATTTAATCCAACCGATGGTCGCTTGGTTGACCGGGTCGTGCCGGTTCAACCTGCGATTAATTCCCATAAATCGCCCCTGCTCGCTGCCTCATTTTCAATCATTTTACCCGGTAGCGGTCGTGCCTATGCCGGTCGACCCTGGGACAGCCTGATGGGATTCTTAATGGTAGCTTTTCTGGGCACTGTTACCCAATCAAGTTACCGAAACGATCATAACACTGTTGGTGGTATATATTTATCGGCCACAACGATTTTTTATTTCGGTGAGATCTACGGCGCCTGGCGAACAGCAAAATACTATCAGCCGCCTAATAAACCCTAGCTATGTATAATTAAGGTGATCTATATCTACTTGACTTAATTGTTCAATAGATTAACCCGTTGTGCATATTATTTTAATGAATAGATACCCCCGGGTAAACCCGGG
>CAZIJQ010000003.1:0-33545 GCA_964539785.1 uncultured bacterium
TAGCTTCCTTAACTTGAAAAAAACTAACCGGAAATACTTCCTAATAGAAAATAAGGAAGTACTTCCTGATAGGATATTGCTGTAGTTAGTCAATCGTTTTCTCTGTATTTAAATCGTAAACTCGCGCTATGAATGAGCACGAAAAATCCCAGGTTCGTAAAGGTGACGAACTCGAACTGACTATTGAATCACTGGCCTATGGCGGACGCGGCGTTGCCCGTGTTGATGATCTGGTAGTATTTGTCAAAAAAGCTATCCCCGGTCAGAAAGTCAAAGCCTTGGTATACCGGAAAAAAAGTGGTTATGCCGAAGCCCGAGCGCTGGCAGTAATCGAAGAATCGCCCCATGCGGTCGATCCGCCCTGCCAGCATTTTCCTACCTGCGGTGGTTGCAAGGTTCAACAATTGGGCTATGATCAACAGGTCGAGCAGAAAAAAGAGCAGGTAATTGCAGCTTTTCAACGACAGGCGGGTCTGACTGATTTTACTATTGACGCTGTCTTTCCGGCTGAACAAATTTATAATTACCGTAACAAAATGGAATTCACAATTTCCAATCGTCGTTGGCGGAATAAAGGAGAGCCGGACCCAGCCAACCCCGATTTTGCTTTGGGTCTACATATTCCCGGTCGCTATGATAAAATCCTGGATATTGAAGAATGCCACCTTCAGCCACAGATCGGCAATGAAATAATCGGATTGGCACGCACGCTCGCCCTAGAGCATGATCTGAAGCCTTATGATCCCAAAACCCATAACGGGTTCTTGCGTTATCTGGCGCTGCGGTTTACTGATGGGGCCGAAAAAGTGATGGTGAATATCGTTACCGCCTGGGATAATTCCGAAGGCCTGGAGCCCATAGTTGCTGCACTGACTGAGAAATTTCCTGAAATCATTTCGATCGTCAACAATATTAATACTCGTCGGGGTGATGCGTCTTACGGCGAAAAGGAAATCTTGTTACACGGGACGCCAACGATTGAAGAACACCTGCATAATTTAACTTTTGAAATATCTGCCAATTCCTTTTTCCAGACCAATACCAGGCAGGCTGAAAAACTCTACTCAATTGCTTTGGATGGAGCAGCCCTTACCGGTAAGGAAATTGTTTACGATTTATTTTGTGGCACTGGTTCGATTTCCCTATTTCTGGCACAACAAGCTAAGGAAGTTTACGGCTTCGAGCTGGTTCGCTCTTCCATCGAAGATGCCACCCGGAATGCTTTGTCCAATATGATAACCAACGCTCGTTTCTATTATGCAAATTTGGATTATTATTTCAGTAAAAGTGATGTCTTGAAGAAATTACCAGTTCCGGATGTTGTGATAATAGACCCTCCCCGGATGGGTATCCATGAAAAACTGGCCCGACAACTACCTGAAATGGGCGCCGACCGAATTGTTTATGTATCCTGCAACCCAACCACCCAGGCACGGGATGCACGCTATTTGTTGGATGGTGGATACCAATTGGAAAAAATGACCATGGTGGATATGTTTCCCCACACGCCCCATATCGAAACAGTGGCGGTTTTCACCAGATAGAACAAGCGGAAGTAAATCGGATAATTGATATTCTGAAGTATTTAGCAGGAATACCGATCAGTAGTTTGATTGCTTTGTGTATCAAACCCTGAAACTCATTCATATATTATTAGTGAATTACGTCGTAAATTTTTAATGATGCGGAAATGGTTTAAATATATAATTCGAAATCGATTTATCCAGGTTGTGGGCGGTATATTTTTGGTAATGATGGCCGGAGGATTGATTTTACGTCTGTTGGAACCCGGTGAAATAGCCGAAGGTGGCAATCCTTTCTGGTGGGCGATTGTGACCATGACCACCGTTGGTTACGGTGATTATTACCCAGCGACAGCTACCGGACGATTATTCGCCATTGTGGTGATGTTCGCCGGGATTTCTCTCACCGCTCTGCTGACCGCTACGATTTCATCAATATTTGTGGCCCGTAAAATTCGGGAGGATAAAGGTTTGGAAAAATTAAATCTCAGTGATCATATCATACTTTGTGGCTGGAATAAAACCGGCGAGCAGATTGTGGATGCTGTTCAAAATCTGTCTGACAATCAGCACCATGAACTGGTATTAATCAATGATCTCGGTGAAGATGAAATAAATCGTTTAAAAAATCGCTATACTAAGATCGATTTATATTTTGTAGCCGGCGATTTCTCCAGCGAGCCGATCCTGGAGCGTGCCAATCTTCAGGAAGCGACAACGGTTATGATAATACCCAATCAGACCAAAGATGATGTCGGTGGTAGTCCGGACGAGAAAACCATTTTTGCCACCCTGACTATCAAGTCCATGTCACCCAATATTAAGGTAGTTGCCTATCTCAACAATCGTGAGAATCTGACTCATATCAAACGGGCCAATGCTGATGAAGTTGTTTTAAGCGATGACTTCGGCGCGTTTATGGTTGCAGCCCATGTGATGGACCCCGGTATTCCTCAGGCCGTCAATACGCTGCTGGACAGTAAGGCGTCTACCCACTTCCGGCGAGTTGATATTCCTCAGGGTTATATAAATAAATCATTCGACGAATTGTTTAATTATTTTCGCGAGAAAAAAGGCTGGATTCTGATCGGAGTATACTCCGAAGAAGAAAATCTAGGTATTGGCGAAATTCTATCAGCCGATTCGTCGGCGCTGGATGCTTTCATCGAGCGGAAACTTAAAGAAGGCGGGATTTCCCTGCAAGATGAGAGCCGGGTCTCGGTTGTGATCAATCCCAGCCGCGACTATCTCATCAATCCCAACGAACGGGCAATAATTATTCCTTGAGTTAATTATGGATATAAAAGAACTACAAATATTCACTCTTTTTAGTGAGCTGGGCGTTGAGGAAATCGCGCACTTCCATTCTGTAATCAGGAAGATTTCCGTACCGGCTGGTGAAAAATTTATCACTGAAGGCGAAATTGGCGATTCCATATTTTTTTTATTGGAAGGCCAGGTGGAAATCAATCAGGCACTGACCCTGCCAGTTGGTAAGGGTAGCGCTGATACCCGTGAAAAATCGATCATCAAATTATCAGCAGAAATCCATCCTATGTTTGGTGAAATGTCTCTTTTTCACGAAGATGACCGCCGCACGGCCAGTGTTAAAGCACTGACTGAATGTGTGCTGGCAAAAATTTCAAAAAAGGATTTGTTTAGGATTTGTGATAAATACCCGGAAACCGGTTATAAAGTCATGCGCAATATGTGTTGTATTTTATGTGGTAATCTGGTAAAAGCTAATCGCAATGTCTTAAAACTGACCACTGCTTTTAGTTTGGTTCTGGAACGCTGAATTCGAAAAATCTGAAATACCTATTATTACTATGACGACGCAATTAGAGAAAACATACGATCCGCAACAGGTCGAGGATCGCTGGTATGAATATTGGATTAATAAAAATTATTTTCACAGCGAACCGGATCCGGATAAGGTGCCCTATACTATCGTAATCCCGCCGCCCAATGTGACCGGCATGCTTACAATGGGGCATGTTCTCAATAATACGATGCAGGATATTCTGATTCGTAAAGCCCGCATGGAAGGAAAAGAAGCCTGCTGGATACCGGGAACCGATCACGCCTCCATCGCCACTGAATCTAAGGTAGTTAATATGTTGCAGGAGCAGGGCATTTCTAAAGATGATCTGACTCGCGATGAATTTTTGAAGCATGCCTGGGAGTGGAAAAAGAAATTCGGTGGAATAATTATTCAGCAGTTGAAAAAACTGGGCTGCTCCTGTGATTGGGAACGGGAACGTTTCACCATGGACGAGGGTTATTCCCGGGCAGTACTGGAAGCTTTTGTTCGATTATATAAAAAGGGGTTGATCTATCGCGGACATCGAATGGTAAACTGGTGTCCGGTTTCCCGTTCGGCAATTTCTGATGAAGAAGTATTGTACCGTGAGGTGAATGGGAAATTATGGTATTTCAAATACCCGATTACCGGTAGCAGTACCGAATTTGTAACCGTTGCCACCACGCGTCCGGAAACCATGCTGGGGGATACTGCCGTAGCCGTTAATCCTGATGATGATCGTTTCAACCATCTGATCGGTAAGACAATCGAACTGCCTCTGGTTAGTCGCGAAATTCCGGTAATCGGTGACAGTTTCGTTGACCCGGAATTTGGCACCGGTTGCGTAAAAGTTACCCCGGCCCACGACCCCAATGATTTTGCCATTGGGGAAAAGCATGGGCTGGAATTCATAAATATTATGCATGAGGATGCTACCCTTAATGATAATGTTCCGGAAAAATATCGCGGACTGACTCGGGAAGCTGCTAGAAAAGCCGTGATCGCTGATTTGCAGGCTTTGCAGCTGGTGGAAAAAATCGAGGATTATGTTAACAAAGTCGGTTATTCCGAACGGGGCAATGTCCCAATCGAAAGCTATATTTCTGAGCAATGGTTTCTGAAAATGGCTGAACTGGTCAAGCCGGCTGTCGAAGCCGTAGAGTCAGGAGAAATAAAATTCCATCCCGCCCACTGGACTAAAACCTATGACCACTGGCTGAGCAATATCAAAGACTGGTGTATCAGTCGCCAGCTCTGGTGGGGGCACCGGATTCCGGTTTGGACTCACAAAGAGACGGGTGAATTGCATGTGGCTGTTGACCCGCCCGCCGATCCGGGAAACTGGACCCAGGATCAGGATGTGCTGGATACTTGGGCCAGTTCTTGGCTGTGGCCGTTTGCCGTCCAATCCTGGCCGGAGGAATCAGAGGAATTGTCATATTATTATCCGACAAATACATTAATTACCGGCCCGGACATTATCTTTTTCTGGGTAGCCAGAATGATTATTGCCGGCAAAGAATTTTTCGATGAAGTCCCTTTCAGAGATGTGTATTTCACTAGTATCCTGCGGGATGAAACCGGCCGCAAGTTCAGTAAATCACTGGGAAATTCACCGGACCCATTTACCTTATTTGAGCAATATGGCACCGATGCCGTCAGATTCGGTATCATGCTAATGGCACCCCAGGGTCTGGATGTTCTGTTTTCATCCTCCCGTTTGGAAGTGGGGCGTAATTTCATGAACAAGCTCTGGAACGCCGCCCGGTTTGTTCAGTTGAATCTCGGAGAAAAGCCGATCCCAGTATTGGATGATTCTCTGGTTGATCGGCTGGCCATGCCCGAACGCTGGATATTGAGTCGACTGAATCACACGATTGAACGTTTTGAACGACGGCTTGCCAATTTCCATTTCAATGAAGGCGCCAAAATAATCTATGATTTTACCTGGAATGATTTTTGTGACTGGTATATTGAAATCGCCAAGACCCGGTTTTATGGTTCCGATCCCGAATTGGCGCAGACTGCCAGAATTGTGGCAGTGCATGTGTTAAAGGGAATCTTAAAATTGCTCCATCCCTATGCACCGTTTATTACCGAAGAATTATGGCATCATTTCCGTGGTGAAGATAATACCGATCTGATTGTAGCCCAATGGCCGGAGCTACAATCAAAGCTGATTAATAGTGATATCGAAGAAGATATGAAGCTCCTGCAGGAAGTGATCACTGCTGTTCGTACCATTCGCAGCAGGATGAATGTTCCCCCGGCCAAACGAGCTGATCTGGTTGTCCGAGGTTCGGAAACCGCCACAAATAAAATCAATCAGCATGTGGCCGTTATCAAATCGTTAGCACGACTGGAAAGTGTAAATTCCGGTACTGATTTAGCCAAGCCGGCTCATTCAGCGACGGCGGTTGTGGGAAATATGGAACTGTTCATACCTTTGGCCGGTTTGATAGATTTGGAGCTCGAAAGAAAGCGGTTGGAAAAACGGTATTCCGAATTGAATGGACATTTAGACGGGGTTCAGAAAAAACTGGTTAATCAGAATTTTATTGATCGTGCACCTGAACAAGTAGTTGCCCGCGAGCGGCAAAAAGTGGCTGATTTCAATTCGGAGCTGGAGAAAATAAAATCCAATCTGGAAATGTTAGCGTAAAATAGGAAACAGTATGAATTATTTACTAAAATGCAATTTGGGATCGGCCCGAAGCAGTATTTGGGTACTGACATTATTATCATTAATAATTGTCCAGCTGTCGGCCCAATCAAACGATGCCACAATGACAGTTTATAAAGATGGTACAGCCCTGGTAAAGCAACCCGTCAACTGGCCGGTTAAAACCGGGATAAACCGGGTAACTTTTGATGTTCTTCCCAAAGGCTTGGTGGACGATTCTCCTTTTCTTTCTCTGGATGGTGTGCGTGTTGGATATCAGCGGTTGAATCGCAATATATTCACCTGGGAAAAGTACTATGCCGAACAGGTCGGTGAAGAAGTTGAACTTCGCACGATCAGTGGCGAAGAGGAAGAAGGAATTTTAGTTTCGTTTTCGCCACAGCAAATTGTTATACAGCAAAAGAACACTATCAAATTGTTTAATCGTAAAGATATTGAGTGGTTTGCCATTACCGGATTGGTTCCAGATCAACAGCTTCAGCCCTATCTTAGCTGGGATGTTTATTCCCGGTCCGATAAATCTGCTGACGGTGAATTGATTTACCTGAGTAGAGGCTATACCTGGAACGCAATTTATCGGTTGGTACTTGATGCTGACACAACTCAAGCTGAACTGGTAACCGAGGCCAGAATTGTGAATAACAGCAATATAGATTTCACAAACTTGGAATTGCAATTGATTGAAGGAAATCTCCGCCGGGTCAGGTCTGGTTATGATTACAGCAAACGTGGTGGACAGAACCTGGCGCTCGAATCAATGGCTACTAGAACTGCACCGCCACCGCCAACCCATGAGAGTCTTGGCGATTATCATATTTATTATCTGCCGGAAAAGATTGATTTTATTGGAAACGAGAGCGTGACTGTTCGGCTATATAATCCATCCCGAATTAATTTTGTTAAGACTTACTTATTCCAGAATTCAGAGCGCAGTCAGCGCGATGAACCGTTAAGTGTCCAATACAAATTTATTAATTCCGAGGAAAACCAGCTTAATAAACCATTACCCCGTGGCAAGGTAGAAATTTATCAGACCACCAGCCGTGGCAGTATTGAATTTGCTGGAGAGGATAATATTGGACAGGTGCCCCGAGGGGAAGAAGTCACCCTGGAAGCGGGCAGGGCTTTTGATGTTATTGGTAAGCGAAAAGTTTTGAATTATGATCGTCAGCGAAAAAGTGAACAGGCGACAATCGAAATCTCAGTTACGAATAAGCGTGATAAGGAAATTTCCGTCAAGCTGATCGAAAACATCAGCGGCGACTGGGTGATCCGGGACGAATCCTCGATGTACATCAAAGAGAGCGCCAGCACTATTTATTTTCCGTTGACAATACCCGCCGGTGAATCAATCCGCGTTACCTATACCTACCGCAAAGCCTGGAATTAATTGCTGATTGAAATCCGGACCGACGATTGATATTCATGCTTCGATCCAGTTCCTGAAAGGAATTGGACCTGCCCGAACCCGGGCTTTGGCGGACACTGGCATTAAAAGCGTCAGTGATCTGCTGTATTACTTTCCCCGCCGACACTTAAACCGTACATCGGTTACTGAGTTGAGGGCTATTCAGCGTGATACAATTGTGACGGCAATTGGCACGGTTCAGGTTTGTGGCGAGCGAAAAACCCGAAAACGCAATTTTTTCCAGGCTACAATTTCTGATGGTACCGGCCTGCTAACTTTAATCTGGTTCAATGGCGCCAAGTATATTAGTCGGATTGTAAAAAAAGATCAGCGGCTGGCTGTAAATGGTAAAATTGACTATTTTCACGGACATCAGATAATACACCCCGAATTTGATATATTGGATTCTGATGATGATCCCATTAATACTGGCGCGGTAATTCCATTATACTCTATTAACCAGGATTTTAAAAAGGCTCGGATCGACAACCGCGGACTCCGACTTATGATTCACTCGGTACTGGAGAATCTTGAACAAATACCGGACTTGTTTACAGATTCTTTTTTGAGTCAACAGGAGTTAATTCCGCTGGATCAGGCCTTAAGAAATATCCACTATGCTACCGATGAGCAGATTCTGAGCAGTGCTGTGCGGCGGCTTAAATTCGATGAGCATTTCTTTTTGCAATTATTAATGGCGCTACGAAAAGCAAGTGCAAAAAAAACCGGAGCGCCGATTATAAAAGCCAGTGGAATCCGTTTTGTCAAAATTTACGAACAACTTGATTTTGATTTGACCACTGCTCAGAAAAAAGTATTGAAAGAAATCAGGAATGATTTGGGGCAGGGAGTAGCCATGAACCGGCTACTGCAGGGTGATGTAGGGTCCGGTAAAACGATCGTGGCCTTGCTCACGGCTGCAATTGTAGTTGGCAATGGGTTGCAGGTCGCAGTAATGGCGCCGACTGAAATCCTGGCACAGCAGCACTATCAAGCCTTTAATCGTTACGCCGAAGCAGTCCACCTGACTTGTGCCTTACTCGTGGGGAATCAGAAGGTGGCTGAACGGCGTCAGGTTTTAGATGCTTTAGCCGATGGACGGGTTCAAATTGTCGTTGGTACCCATGCTTTGATTCAGGAATCCGTCGATTTTAGTAAACTGGGATTAGTTATTGTAGATGAACAACACCGTTTTGGCGTTATCCAGCGTGGCGACCTGGTAGCCAAAGGCTTGAACCCCCATTTTCTGGCCATGACCGCCACCCCAATTCCTCGAACGCTGGCTATTACCTACCACGGCGACATGGATTTATCAATCATTGATGAGATGCCGGCTAATCGCCAACCGATAATTACCAAGGTTGTGGAAGCAGAACGTTTGGACCGGGTTTACCGTTTTATCCGCGAAGAAGTTGCCCAGGGACGACAATGTATGGTTGTATATCCACTGGTAGAAGAGACTGCCAAATCCGATCTGGCTGCCGCCAGCGAGGCTTATGACCAGTTGACAAACAGCGAGTTCCGTGATCAAGATGTTGGGTTGTTACACGGTCGATTGAAACCTGCTGAAAAAGATGAGATAATGGCGGCATTTGCCGCTAATGAAATTAAAATTCTGGTGGCAACAACAGTAATTGAAGTAGGGATCGATGTTCCCAACGCCACGATTATGCTGGTGGAACATGCCGAGCGGTTTGGCTTGACTCAGCTTCATCAATTGCGGGGGAGAGTGGGCCGTGGCAGAGAAAAAAGTTATTGTATTCTGGTACGGCGCAAGCTGACCGATCAGGCAGATCGGCGATTGGCAATTATGGAACGCACCGGCGATGGATTTGAGATTGCTGACGAGGATTTAAAAATGCGTGGACCGGGTGAATTTTACGGTGCCCGCCAGAGTGGATATGTACAGTATAAAATCGCCAATATGCTTTCCGACGGTCCATTGATCAGGCAGGCCCGACAGGCTGCGTTTGAGCTGGTTACCGATGATCCCCATTTGCGTAACCCGCAAAACCAGGCAATCCGAAAACGTTTTATGGCTGAATACCAGCAAATGCTGGAAATTGTAAATATCAGCTGACCATGAATCATATTACCATAATCGGGATCGCCATAAGCCTGGCAATGGACGCTTTTGCTGTTTCACTGGTAGCCGGGGCAACGATAAAACCAATTACCTATCGACATGTATTTCGATTAGCGTGGCATTTTGGGTTGTTTCAGTTTATGATGCCCATAATTGGTTGGGCAGCAGGAAATATCGTGATAGATTATCTGGAAGCATTTGATCACTGGATTGCTTTTATCCTGCTGACGTTGATTGGTGGTAAAATGATTTGGGAATCTTTTCAGCCCGTTAAACCATTCACTCGCGATATTACCCGGGGCTGGTCGCTGATCGGGTTATCGATTGCCACCAGTATTGATGCCCTGGCAATTGGCTTGAGTCTTTCTGTGATACAGGTAAAAATCTGGTATCCCAGCGTTGTGATCGGATCGGTAGCTCTATTTTTTTCAGTTGTCGGGGTATACATTGGACGGCGAACTGGACATTTTTTGGGCAAGCGATTTGAAATGGTTGGGGGGATCATTCTGATAGGCATTGGTTTGCGAATCCTGATTTCTCATTTGGGATAAATTGCTGGCATCAATCAAACCAGCTTAGATACTGGTGCTTAATTTTGCATATTGCCTATCGAGCACAGAAAAGGATTGCTGGATAGAATTATCCGGTTTAATTTCAATACGAGTCGTAATGTTAATAGGTCTCATTTATAATTGAACATTAGGATGGTACCAGCTAAATTATCATTCTGTTTGGCCGTTAAAAAACGTTACCTGAATTACCAGAAACACTACCAATAAACGGATTATGAAGAATACAATAATTTTTGTTTTCACAATTTTACTGTTTTGGAATTGTACAGTAAAGCCAGAACTACTTTCCGAAAAACCATCCTCAACAAATCTGGGGAAACATATTGTGTATCTTGCCAGTGATGAGTTGACCGGCCGCAAACCAGGAACCGAAGGTGGAATGCTGGCTGCTGAATACATTCGGGATCAGTTCCGGCAATATGGGCTTATTTTACTGGCTGAAGACGGTTTTCAGCAATTTTCTGTTATTACAGATGTTGAGGCAGGCCAGAATAATCGCTTAGAATTCTCCGATTTTAAAGGAACTGTTGCCGAGGATTTCATACCGCTATCGTTTTCAGCCAGCAGTGAATTGAGCGCCCCGGTTGTGTGTGTTGGATACGGAATTGAATTCACTACAGACAGCCTCAGCCATAACGATTACAAAAATGCAGTTGTCAAAAATTCCTGGGTCCTGGTATTTCGTGGTGACCCGGAACTGGACGATCCCAATAGCCCCTTTCTCCCTTTCAGCTCATTACGCAGCAAGGTTATCACGGCTGTTGATAATGACGCTGCCGGCGTAATATTCGTATCTGGTCCGGAATTTGATAAGCAGGATGATCTTATCGATTTGCATTACGAAGGGGGCCTGAAATCAGCCGCGATTCCGGTTATTCAAGTCCTGCGCAGTGTGGCTGATAGTTTGCTTCTAAATTCTGGTAGAACCGTAGCTGATTTGGAACAGAAACTAAATCAGGACCAGGACTTTCAGCCCATATCAATAAGTATGAATGTTACGGCAGCGGTTGAAATTTCAAAAACCAAGGCTCAAACCCGTAATATAATCGGTCTGCTATCAGCAAATCCGGAAAATGAAGAATATATCATTATTGGCGCCCATTATGATCATCTTGGTATGGGCGGTGTTGGCTCTGGATCGCGACGGCCCGATACTCTGGCAATTCACAATGGAGCTGATGACAACGCTTCCGGTACCGCCGGTTTAATCCGGTTGGCAGAGTTATTGAGCGCCAGACGTGACCAACTGACGAAGAACATCCTGTTTATCAGTTTTGGCGCGGAAGAAATGGGCTTACTGGGATCAAAGCATTATGTATCAGAGCCGGTAATTGATCTGGCGGATGCAGTCATGATGGTTAATCTTGACATGCTTGGTAATTATTATCCCGACTCAACCAGCCTGTCAATTGGCGGGACCGGAACCGCAATTGGCCTGGCGGACATTATTACCGGTTGGTCTGAAACGGCACAACTGTCAGTCAGTCAGTCACCGGAAGGCTACGGACCATCTGATCACGCTTCTTTTTACGGTTCGGATTTACCGGTCTTATTCTTTTTTACAGGTGCCCATGATCGCTACCATACACCTTTTGATGATGTGGAATACTTAAATATTACCGGTGAAGAATTGATAATTGATAATCTGGCGAACTTGGTTCAGGAACTGGCAAACAATCGCGATGAATTAGTGTTTCAGGAGGCGGGTCCCAAAACCCGGACAAATTATCGTCGTCGCTTCAAAGTCACTCTTGGAATAATGCCCGATCATGCCGCCGAAGGCATTACCGGTTTACGGGTTGATCTAACCATTCCTGAGCGGCCGGCAGCTATCGCCGGGATGAAAAAAGGCGATATTATTGTCGCCATGGAAGGTAAACCGGTGGGTGATATTTATGAATATATGCATCGTTTGTCGGAGTTTAAAGTCGGCCAGCGGATCAGCGTAGAGATAATGCGTGCCGGTAAAAAGCATATTCTGATCGTTGATCTTTAATATTGGTTGATAAACGGTAATGGGTCGTAAACTCTTTCAATTTGGTTTTGGGCGAAGGCATAATCGCAAACGCCGCCATCGCTTGGATTTATCCGGTAAGGAACTTTTTCTCAGTGATCTTCAGGCTGGTGAACGGGTTCGTGTGATTGCTATCGGTGGTAGCGAGCATTTTCGAATTCGATTGATGGAAATGGGTATTTTAGTCGGCGATATTATTGAGGTCAGCAAATATGCCCCGCTGCAGGATCCCATGGAGATTATTGTTAAGGGTTATCACTTGGCTCTGCGCGTACGTGATTCCGAAAAAATAATTGTGGAATATTTGAAAGATTGAATGATTCAGGAAAAAATATTGCGATTGCCGGTAATCCCAATAGTGGGAAAACTACGATTTTTAATGCTCTCACCGGTGCTCGCCAGCATGTAGGTAACTGGCCCGGAGTAACCGTTGAGCGGAAAGAAGGACGACTTTCGTATAAGCAGATATCCTATAATGTAATCGACTTACCGGGCACTTATTCACTGGCATCTTATTCCATTGAAGAAACCATTGCCAGGGGTTATCTAATTGACGAGCACCCCGATGTAGTAATAAATATTGTAGATGCTGCTAATCTAACGCGTAACCTGTTTTTAACTACTCAGTTAATTGAACTGGGCATTCCTTTGATTATTGTGTTGAATATGATGGATATGGCCACCGAAAAAGGATTGGAAATCGACACCGAAACGCTCAGCATCTTGCTGGGTGCTCCGGTTGTAAAAGTGGTGGGACGTACTGGCTCAGGGGTTGAAGAGCTGAAACAAGCCATCGCACTGGCAGTCGAGAAAGGACCGGTTTCTCATGATGTCCAGATACCCTATCCACGGGAATTGGAAGCGGAGATTGTTGAGCTGACGAATGAGCTAGCCCGGCTTAAAATTGCCCGGGATCGACTGCGGTGGCGAGCAGTGAAATTATTGGAGCGTGATAAGACATCGACCGAAAAAATTAAGGCTCGGGAGAATACCGGTTCCCTGTTAGCCAATATCGACAGCGCTATCCGCCGGGTGGAAGACATCTATAAAGATACCAGTCGCGCCATAATCAGTCATGCCCGTTATGGTTTCATCCAAGGTGCTCTTCGGGAATGCGTCAGGGAGACCAATGCAACGCCATTTGATTACAGCAGGGAAATCGACAAAGTTCTAACCAATAAATGGTTGGGGTTACCGGTATTTGCTGGAATGCTATGGTTGATGTTTCAATTGACCTATACTATCGGCGCCTACCCCATGGATTGGATAGATTCAGGTGTCGCTGGGTTGATGTCCCTGTTAGACAGTATATTGCCTGCTGGCATGCTTTCAAGTTTGATTATTGATGGAGCAGTAGGCGGTGTTGGCGCAATTGCCGTTTTTTTACCGAACATTTTCATATTATTTTTTGTAATTGCCTTATTTGAAGACAGTGGTTATATGGCCCGGGTTGCCTTCATTATGGATCGTATCATGCACTCAATCGGCCTTCATGGAAAAGCCTTTGTACCTATGGTTATGGGGTTTGGGTGCAATGTACCGGCAATCATGGGAACCCGGATTCTAGAATCCCGCCGGGATCGCATATTATCGATTCTGATTAATCCGTTCATGAGCTGTTCCGCCAGGTTTCCTGTGTACGTGCTGGTGGTGGGAGCATTTTTCCCACAGCAGGCCGGGACGGTGATTTTTTCTTTGTATGCGCTTGGTATATTTGTGGCAATTGCCTCAGGGAAATTGTTCAGCCGCACAATACTTTCCGGAATGTCACGCCCGTTCGTGATGGAACTTCCTCCTTATCAGATGCCGACAGTTCGATCATTAATGCTGCATACTGGTGAGCGGGGGATTATCTTCATTAAGAAAATGGGAACCATAATCTTGGCTGGTTCAATATTGATCTGGGCGTTGGGATATTTCCCCCGGGAAGTTCAACTTTCCAAAGATTTTACAGTGATTGAAATTCAGGCTTCAGATGATTGGCAGCTGCTCAGTGACCAGATTGATCAGCGTTTTGCAGAATCTGTAGAAATTGAGAAAGAATTGTATTCATCCAAACTGGTTCCATTTGAAGATAGCCGGGGCTACCAGATTCTGGCTAGCCAGCGGAATTCTCTGCAAATGGAAGCGTCTGCAGCACGGGATTCGGTAATTGCTGATCTGCATTTCGAGCAAATGGCAGAAACAATGGAACAGAAATGGATTGGCCGACTGGGAAAAACGATCGAGCCGGTACTGGCGCCCCTGGGTTTTTCCTGGCGTGAAAGCGTTGCTTTGATCACAGGATTTGTCGCTAAGGAAATCGTAGTCTCTACTTATGGCGTGTTGTTCGGAGTCGGTTCGGAGGCAACCGAAGAAAATGTTGGTATCATCGAGAATCTGCGAAAATCCGGTATGTCGCCCCTGGTAGCATTGGCATTTCTGGTCTTTACATTACTTTACACCCCCTGTCTGGCCACCGTTGCGGTTATCAAACGGGAAACCGGCAGTTGGGGTTATACGGCTTTTTCGGTTGTGTACTCACTTAGTCTGGCCTGGCTATTGGCATTTATTATTTATCAACTCGGTTCAAGCCTGAACTGGTTGGCATGATATCAATACTTGCTGTTGGCAGTATTCGTTGGTTGATTACTTTACCAGATTGACTTGCAGAAAAGAGGATTCACTGGAATGTTGAATAGAATGCTTCAATTCATACCAAGGTTGTCTATAGTATTAACGGCAGCGTTGATTTTATTTTCCTTACCGATCGAGGCTTGCACGACCGGTCTGGCTGCTGGCGGAGCCACGAGTGACGGCCGTTGTTTGCTATGGAAAAACCGCGACTCCAGCCATCGGAACAACGAAGTCGTTTATTTGGATCATGGCGAATTCAAGCTGATCGGGGTTATTAATGCCGATGACACCACTCAGATCTGGGCTGGTGTAAACAATTTTGGTTTTGCTATCATGAATGCTGAAGCGCGGGATATGGCGTTCCCGGAAGAAAAAACTGTGTACGATGAAGAAGGCTATTTCATGAAGGCGGCCCTCTTGAGTTGTAAATCGGTAGCTGATTTTGAATTGCTATTGCAACAGACCAATTCAGTGGGCCGAGGGGTTACCAGTAATTTTGGTGTTATTGATGCCCATGGTGTTGCCGCTTTTTTCGAGACCGGTAATCACGAATATTTTCGCTTCAATGCCGGCGATAGCCAGATTTGTTCCACAGCATTTATTGCCCGCGCCAACTTCGCCGAAAATGGCTACAACGACGAGGCCTACGGTCATGACCGCTATCAGAATGCCGTTGACCTGGCCAACGCCCGTGCCAGAGTGAATATACTGTCGCCGGGATACCTGATTACTCAAGTTACCCGAGATATTTCTACAATTGACCCCACTGCGCCTGACACTACCTTGTTTTACACCGGCAGTACGGTGAATCGTCATCGTACCGTATCCAGTTCAATTTTTGAGAGCGCCCTACCTGGTGAAAATTCACAACTCACTACATATTGGATCACCCTGGGTGAACCAGCGGTATCGGTGGCGGTGCCATTATGGGTACTGGCCGGTGAAGTACCGGACGAAATGGATGGGGCTGACGGTGCACCCTTGAACCTGTTGTTTCAGGAATTGAAAGCTTATGTATATTCCGATTCATCCCGCTCTAAATACATCAATGCCAGCAGGTTGGAAGAGGTGCAAAAACAGACTGACAATATCCAGAAATGGGTATTTAAGAAAACGACCAAAAAATTGTGGAAGTGGCGGAAGACTCAACCAACTCCTGCCGAACTAGCTAAGTTTCAGGTAAAAATAATTGCTGAAGTAATGAAGAAACTGGAACGGATTAAATTGTAATCAGCGTGTTAATTCCCTATTGTTCTTCAATACGCCTCATAAATTGAATTAATTAATGTTTGTTGAAAGACAGGCATTAATATTGATGGCAAGCATATAAACAAACCATAATATTAAAAATAATTAATGTTTGCTATGATTTTCTGCTTAATTTTGACTGTTGAATCGCAGTAGATATTAAAAAATAGGTGTATTAATGTCTGGTCTAAAATATCAAGTAAACCCTAATCGTAGTATCCCTTGGAATTCTTTACCAACTTTGCCGATTGAAAAGGAATTGTACTACCAGCTTGAAATACTGGAACAATTAGGTGTCGCTAAAGCTGCTTTAGGTCGGCTACAGGGTAGAAGTGTTGCTATTCCCAATCCGGGAATGTTGATTAATACGATTAGCTTACAGGAAGCCAAAGCCTCCAGCGCGATTGAAAACATTTTGACTACTGACGATGATTTGTACAAAGCTTACAGCGATGGCATTTCGGAGCTAATGTTGGGTGCTGCAAAAGAAGTACTACGTTATCGGGAGGCGCTATGGAGCGGATATGAATTAATTCAAGACAAGCTGAAATTTGATTTGAAGTACTTTATTGAAGTTTTTCACCAGATTAAGCAAACTACTGATGAAATTCGCCCCCCATTTTCACCGATTGTCATTAAACGGGTGGAGATTGAATCAGGCCGGGAACATATTGTATATACTCCTCCTCGGGGTGCTGGAATAATTGAAGAGAAATTGGATAATCTGTTGAATTTTATGAATGACGATGAGCTGGATATCGACCCGGTTCTTAAAATGGCAATTGGGCATTTTCAATTCGAGGCAATTCATCCATTTCGGGATGGCAATGGCCGAACAGGCCGGATTTTCAATATTCATTATCTGGTGAAAAAAGGCTTGTTGGATTGGCCAGTACTATTTTTAAGTCGTTATATAATGGATAACAAAAGGGAATATTATAGTTTGCTTGATAATGTTTCACAAATCGGTGATTGGATACCATGGATAAAATATATGCTTAAAGCGGTGGAGGTTACTGCTAATAACACCTATCACAAAATTAATGATATTTTAGCGGTGAAGGATTCAATTCTGAAAACTGTAATTGCCGAGACCAGTATTCGTCGACCGGAAGCATTAGTTGACTTACTTTTCACACAACCATTCAGTAAAGTAGTACACTTTACTGGTAAAAAGATATATGCTGAAAATACCGCACGTAATTATTTAAATCAGTTATGCGAATTGAGAATACTGGAAAAACGTACAATGGAAGGCCATCACTATTATCTTAATCTGGAGTTGTACCGGATTCTGGGAGGGTAAAAATGCTGATCGACTCCCATTGCCACCTGTACCTGAAAGACCTGGACGCCAACCTGCCAGCCGTACTGGAGCGGGCTGCCGACCAGGGCGTGACCGGGGCAATTTGTCCCGGCATCAATCTGGAAACCAGCGAAAAGAGCGCAGAGATTGCCGCAAACCATGAACCGGTATTCGCTGCTGTGGGTATCCATCCCAATTATTCCAATGATTTACCAGGGGATTATTTAGACCGCTTGCGATCGCTTGCTAGCGAAGAAAAAGTGGACGCCATCGGCGAGATCGGCCTGGATTACTACCGCGATTATTGTCCGCCCCTGCGCCAGCAGGAAATATTTCATCAGCAGCTTGAATTGGCGTTGGAACTGGACTTGCCGACGATCATTCACAACCGCGATGCTGATAGCGACGTGATGGCGATTTTGCGGGAATCCGGGATAAAAGCAGGGGTGGCCCACTGTTTTTCCGGAGGGATCGCCCAGGCCGAGCAGTTTATGGATCTGGGATTTTATATTTCATTTGCCGGCAACCTTACCTATAAAAATAGTGATCTGCCAATCGTAGCTCAGGAAATTCCTTTGAACCGCCTACTGGTGGAAACCGATGCTCCTTTTCTGAGTCCGGTGCCTTTTCGTGGTAAACTTAATGAAC
Source organism: uncultured bacterium (assembly GCA_964539785.1). GTDB lineage: Bacteria > Fidelibacterota > Marinisomatia > Marinisomatales > TCS56 > JABMPO01. The sequence goes on from CAZIJQ010000003.1 coordinate 17,909, forward strand.
CGGGACGTACCCGTTATGTAGCTATGAAGTTGGCCGCCATCAAGGGCCTGGATTTTGAGGAACTGGCAGCCATGACCCGACAAAATACGGAAGAGTTGTTTAGGGTGTAGGGTTGGGATGGCGTTTTTGCAGACTATGTTATGAGACAATTTGAATATTTATATTTCCAAATTTGTGAATCTTTTGAGTTATTGTCTATGCAGTACTTTCACTAAAAACCGCTTAAAAATACCTGAGCGCTTCTTCAGCTTCCTTGCGGACAATATAAGCCCGGTCCCACTCAAAATTATCATCTGTGCCCAAAATTAGCTGACATAATTTCTTAAGTTTCTGTCGTTCTGGTTTTGTGAGATGACCATATTTGGTCATTTTACCTAAACTGCGCACTGCCTTAGCACGAATCCCAGGGTTTGTATCGGCTAGGTTGGCATGCAATTGTTCAATGAATACTTGCTGCTGTTTCTCTGTCAGATTCGATGGTGGGATAGATTCAGCAAATTTACCAATTGCGCGCACTGCAGTATCGCGGAGTTCAAGGGCATCTGATTGCGCAGCTTCAAGAACCAACTGGGCGGCCTGGACGATCTTCGGCGACTTTATCTTTCCCAGGGCGTACAGGATAAATGAGCGATAAGTGGGGTCAGACGACATTTCATATTCGGCCATGAGTGGTTTGATGGCATCTGAACCGATGCGGCCCAAGGTATGGGCTATGGCGAACTGGGCTTTAATATCCCCAGCATCCAGATTATCTACCAAAACTGGAATGACCCACTCGCCGAAACCAACAATTAGACTGATGGCTTCATCCAATATAGGTGCCAGATCAGGTCTATCTAATGGATCAATGTAGAAGATTGTTGTAACAATTTCAAACAGCGGTTGTGCTTCACTGGAACCAATTCTGATAACTTCATTTCTCACAAGCTTTAACCCTTGTCGCAAGTCTTCCAACTTTTCGCTCGCCAAGAGTTTCTTAATTGTACTATAAGAATCATTTTGCATCATCATCTCTCCTCCATGTCCAGCGCCTACGCAGGTCCGCAAAAAATCTCAAGATTATTAACGGACTTATTTTATTGATATTCACCCCATTTCTAAATGTAATATAATCAGTTACAAGTTATTATACAATATTATCAGTATTAGTTGAATAGCCAGGTAATGGACGTACAAGATGTTTGTCATACATCGTTTAGTATTTGTCGTAAATTTTACCAGATGATAATGCAAGTAGATGGCAATTAAACATTTCGCCAAGAAAAAATGGGGCCAGAATTTTCTGGCGGACACCAATCTGTTGAAGCGGATTGTTCGTACCATCAATCCGCAACCCACCGATAATGTGCTGGAAATCGGTCCCGGTGAAGGCGCTCTCACCGAGCTGCTACTGCCGGCAGTGAAAGATCTGGCAGCCATCGAGATCGATCCCCGATTAGTAGAATATTTAAAATCACTGGAGCATCTCAAGGATTGCAACTTTATTCACGGTGATGTTCTCTGGCAGGAGTTGGCCAATCTTCCGATTCCAACACCGGTGCGGGTCATGGGGAACATTCCGTATAATATCACATCGCCGATTCTATTCTGGCTAATTGAACAGCGCCAGTACTGGACCGATGCTTTTCTTATGGTTCAGCGTGAAGTGGCCGAACGCCTTACTGGCAAAGTTGGAACCAAGGCTTATGGGCGCTTAACAGTGATGGTGGGCGCATTTTTGAAAGTGGAATATTGTTTTACGATTCCACCTACGGTCTTTCAGCCCCGGCCTAAGGTGGATTCGGCTATAATCGCTTTGCATAAATTGGATCAGCCCATCGTGTCGGACGCTAAATTCGAACGCTTTGAAAAACTGGTGGGTGCCGCCTTTTCCAAACGGCGCAAGATGTTGCGCAATTCCCTGGCTGGCTTTCAACTAGCAGCGGAAGGATTGCAAAACATTAAAATGACCAGGCGTCCGGAAACACTGACAATCGAAGAATTTGCCAGCCTGATACCCTGAATAAATATCGTAAAATCGGCGGATTATTCAGTACGTTTAAAGGTTGCGGTGTAGTTAATTTTAGAACCTTAAATATCTGTGAAACAATATTCCGTGAATCCGTTTAATCCATAAGCAAAGTATGTCAAAGGAAGAGCCAACTAAAAACGAGCATTTGTTCCTGCAACTGATTTCATCCTATTCTACCGGAGCCTGGATTGGATTGGGGAAGATGAAAAATCCGGTTACCGGTGAAATTCAGCGCAATTTACAGCAAGCGCAATTTTCGATCGATATGTTGGAAATGCTAAGTGAGCGAGTCACTGATATAGCTGAATGGGAGTTGGAATATCTTAAAAAGGCTTTGCACGAATTAAGAATGAATTATGTTGTTGAATCTGAAAAAGATGAAACAATAGTGGAATCTGCTGCCCCAGGCCAAACCGAAAAATCTGTAGACAAATCCGAGGAAAATGATCGTGGTAAGTAAAGAGTATATCCGCTGGAATCGAATTATGGCCGGGGTTTCTCTGGTTGTATCATTTATTATCTATTATGCCACCATGGCACGCACTGTGTCATTTTGGGATTGTGGTGAATTCGTTGCCGTTTCCCACACGCTTGGCGTGCCCCATCCTCCCGGTAGCCCGCTTTATTTATTGTTGGGACGCATTTTTTCAATGGTACCCTTCAATCCCGATGTAGCCTACCGCATCAATGTGACTTCGGTACTTTTCAGCGCGATTGCCGTGATGCTGTTGTATTTGATTGTGGTTAAAGTTATCACCCATTGGCGCGGAGAAGTGAGAAATACCAGCGATGCCATCACCGCTTTCGGTGCTGCAATGATCGGTGCCCTGACATTTGCGTTCAGTGACAGTCATTGGTTCAACGCTGTTGAAGCTGAAGTCTACGCCCTGAGTACTTTCTTCACCGCAATCGTTGTCTGGTTAGTTTTGCACTGGTCCGAACGGGCTGATAAGGCGGGGAATGAACGTTATATTTTGATTATCGCCTACATGATTGGCCTGGCTACCGGCCTACACTTATTGAATTTGTTAGCCCTGCCGTTTATCGCGTTGATTATATATTTTCGCAAACAGGAATTCGACTGGAAATCATTTATCGTCACGGTTGCCATAACCGGAATAACCTTCCTGATTATTCACAACGGCATTATCAAGGGTTTGCCAAGGATCGCCGGCAGTTTCGGCCTGATCAGTATTGCCGTTATTATTGGCGCTGTTGTTGTGGGAACCGTATGGGCGATCCAGAATCGCCACCGGATTTCTTCGCTGGCGTTGACTTCGGTAATCCTGATTCTGGTTGGTTATTCTACCTATAGCCTGATCTTTATCCGTTCCAACCAGAATCCCGGTATTGATGAGAACGACCCTGAGACGGTTGAAGGGGCAATTTCGTATCTCGAGCGGGAACAATATGGGGCATTCTTTTTCTTGCCGCGTCGCTATAAAACATTACCATCCAAGCAGGAAGTAGTTGGTATGCCTCAGGATGGCCGCAATTTTTCTTCTACCCAGGATCGCAATTACATGCTCTACGATCTGCCGGAACAATGGAAATATTTTTGGAATTATCAGGTTTACAAAATGTATTGGCGCTATTTCCTGTGGCAATATGCCGGCCGGGGACCTTCCACCGATCCCGGTGTAACGGCCTTCGGAGCTAATTCCAGCGAGGATGGCGTCGACTGGTTCCAGTTCGGATTACCCCTGGCATTGATTCTGGGATTAGCTGGCATGTTTCATCATTTTGCCCGTGATCGGAAGGAGGCATTTTCTTTTTTGACCCTGTTCTTCATGGCGGGTTTAGCGATCATATTATATATCAATCAGGATAATCCTCAGCCGCGGGAACGGGATTATTCTTACGTTGGCAGCTTCTTTGTTTTCGCTGTCTGGATTGGTGTGGGCGCGGCTGCCATCAGTGAGCGAATTCAGGAATATTTCAAAGAAAAAGAATTGGGGCCCAGACTTTCGATTGCGGCAATGGTCGTCCTGCTATTGTTGATTCCGGGTGTTATGTTGACGGCTAGTTATGAATCCCACAGCCGGGCCGGAAATACCGTGGCCTGGGATTATAGTTATAATCTTCTGCAATCCTGTGAACCAAACGGGATAATTTTCACCAATGGTGATAACGACACGTTTCCCCTATGGTATTTACAGGAAGTTGAGAATCTTCGCAAGGATGTGAGCATTGTGAATCTCAGTTTGCTGAATACACCCTGGTATATCAAGCAAATGCGGGACCGGCGACCACCCAATTTACGCTTTGTAAATATGACTGATAACGCCATAGATAATCTGGCGGTGCGGGGCTGGAAGAGTCAGAAAATTAAAATCCCGGTCAATAACGATCCGATTAATAAGGATGGATTTATCGAATGGACAGTAAAGCCCACCTACATGAATGCGGCCATTAAAGTCCAGGATTTGATGATAATTCGGATTATTAATGATAATGCCTGGCGGTCTCCAATTTATTTTGCTGTCACTGTTTCGCCATCCAACCGGATCGGATTGGATAAATATCTTGAAATGGAAGGACTGACGTTCAGACTGATATCCCATAAAGCTGATAATGTGAATATTAAAAGCATGGAAAAAAATCTCATGACTGATATTGATGATTTCAGTCGTGATTACCAGGCTGGCTATCAATACCGCAATCTGGACAATCCGGATGTTTATTATAATCCGAATATCGTCAAATTGCTTCAGAATTATCGCAGCGCTTTTATGCAATTAGCGGTCGCTAAATATTTTGAATATATCGATATGTCCGGAGCTAATGCCGACTCATTGCAAAAAGAAGTTCTGCGCGGTGAAGTTTTGAAAGTTCTGAATCGCATGGATGAGAAAATCCCAATCAGCACTATTCCCATGACATCCAAGGAATTGTATTTCCAGTACAGTCGTCTATTTGGCGCAATCGGTGAAAATGAACGGATGCGCGCTATTATCGACGACTTATTCTTACGACCGGGTCTCACGATTAAGGATAAGGCGGACTACGCGGCAACCTATCTTGAATTGGGTGAATTCGAGCGGGGAAAAGAAGTCTTTGAAGAACTTTACCAACTGGATTCGAAAAACCCTAAAGTAGTTGGGATGTTACTGCAGGTTTACCGACAGATGGAGCTGTATTCCGAGGCGGAAGGCGTGCTGTTGACCTGGCTCGATGGTGCTCCGCAGGACAACCAGGCGCGTAAGATGCTGGAGGAAATCCAAAAGCAGAAAGCCGCGGCAGTCATTGAATAGAAGTTAGGGGAATAATTCTGAAAAAACGTATTTCATACCAATGATTAAACAGCCGCTCATTTCGATTATTGTCCTGAATTATAATGGCAAACATTTCCTGAAGGAATGTTTTGATTCGCTGTTGGCATCCACTTACCAGCAGGTGGAATTGCTGATGGTGGACAACGCTTCCACCGATGACAGTGTGGAGTATATTCAACAGAATTATCCCCAAGTTAAGGTTGTGAACAGCGGTGGCAATATCGGTTACAGCGCAGGCAATAATGCGGGAATTGCCGAGGCTACCGGAAAATACGTGTTGCTGTTGAACAATGATATCGAAGTAACACCAGGGTGGTTGGAACCGATTATAGAAGAATTTGAATCGGACCCCAGCATTGCCGCAGTGCAACCAAAAATACGGCACATGCTTGAGCGTGATTCCTTCGAATATGCCGGTGCGGCTGGTGGAATGATCGATATTTTTGGCTTCCCCTTCATGCGCGGCCGGGTGTTCTACACAATCGAAAAAGACCTTGGTCAATACGATACAAATATCGACTTGTTCTGGACGTCCGGAGCCGCCATGGCAATTCGCAAAGACGTGCTGGATAAATCCGGTTTACTGGATAATGATTTCGTCCATCACATGGAGGAAATTGATTTATGCTGGCGGATACTTTTACAGGGCTACCGTTTACGTATCCGTACCGATTCGGTCATTTATCACTACGCCGGCGGTACCATCAAAGCCTGGAGTTTCAAGAAGGAATACTGGAATCACCGCAATAGCATTTTCATGATGATGAAAAATTATTCATCCCAACGGTTGGTCGTAATGCTTACTGTCAGATTGCTGTTGGATATTCTCGTGGTAGTAAAATCAGCATTGGTATTTGATACGCTGAAAATCAGCGCCATCGTGCAGGCGCACGGCTGGTTGTTTGACAATCTGCCAATGATTTTACGTAAGCGCCGGGCAGTACAGCGCAATCGGGTTGTTTCCGATCAGGCACTGGATAAATTCATGTATCATCGCAGCGTGGCCATCGATTATTTTCTTGGAAAAAAATTAACATTTGATCGGTTATGGAAATAACAGGCCAGCAATTATTATTGACGGGAGGCAGTGGATTGCTGGGCAGTGAAATTCGCCGGTTAGTCCCGAATATTCTGGCCCCACCGCGCCAGGATTTTGATGTTACTGATTATAATCAAATGACGAAATTCCTGCAGGATCTCAAAATTACTACAATTATTCACGCTGCGGCTTTCACCTCCCCACCCAAAGTCGATGCCGATCCCCCTTTGGCGATTCGCGCCAATATCATTGGGACTGCCAATCTGGTAAATCTTTGTATTGAGCAGGCCATTCGGCTGGTTTATATTTCCACTGACTATGTTTTTAAAGGTGATCGAGGCCAGTATTCCGAGGACGATGAATTATTACCGCAAAATCGCTATGCTTGGTCAAAGCTGGGAGGCGAAAGTGCAGTGCACATGTATTCCCGGGCGCTGATTATCAGAACCAGCTTCTGCGAGCCAATTTTTCCATATGATAAAGCCTTTGTTGATCAATTTACCTCCCGTGATTCGGTTACCGTTATTGCCCCATTAATAGTAAAACTGGCTCAGCAAGCTGATCTATTTGGTGTGGTGCATGTGGGCACCAAACGCAAAACCGTAAAGGAGCTGGCCCAGAAATTGGGTAAGACCGGTGTTGGTGATCTCAAGCGATCTGATGTAACATTTGATGTACCGGCTGACACGTCACTTGATTTAAAAAAATTGAAAAACATTTTAGCCCAGGAGTAGCTATGAAAATATTAGTAGTAGGCGGGGCCGGTTATATCGGATCCCGATTGATTCCGGATCTGTTGGTGCATAATTATGAAATTACCGTTCTTGATTTGCTGTGGTTCGGAAACCAGTTGCCGGCAAATGTCAAGGTGGTTAAAAAAGATGTTTTTGATATCGATGAAACGTTTCTTCGTGGATTTGATCAGGTGATTTTCCTGGCCGGACTATCGAATGATCCCATGGCGGAATTTTCACCGGCCATGAATTTTATTTCAAATGCTGCCGCTCCGGCTTATCTGGCCTATATCGCCAAACGCGCCGCAGTAAAACGTTATATTTTCGCCGATTCCTGTTCGGTCTATGGTTATACCATCAACCAGCTTTACGATGAAGAATCGCCAGTAACCTGTGCTTATCCGTACGGGATATCAAAACTCCAGGGTGAATTCGGAGCAATGCAATTAGCCGATGATGATTTTTCGGTAATCTGTCTGCGGCAGGGCACCGTGTCGGGCGTCAGCCCCAGAATGCGCTTCGATTTGATTGTGAACACCATGTACATGACAGCCCTTGGTAAACAGCGCATTACCGTAAACAATCCCTCAATCTGGCGACCTATTCTGGCCATCGAAGATGCTGTCGGAGCCTATATTCGCGCCATCCAGGCCGACCAGTCGATTTCTGGTATCTTCAATGTGGCTTCCGGCAATTATACGGTTGGCGATGTGGCCGACATAGTCTGGAAAAAATTAACGGCAAAATTTGATCTGGATATTGATCTGGAAATAAATAATGTTCAGGATTTCCGGAATTATAAAGTAAGCGCTCAGAAAGCGCAGGCCATTTTAGGTGCCCGGTTCCATGGTTCGGTAGAGGCGATTGTGGATGAACTGGCAGAAAAATTTCCACCTGATTTCAATTTTGATCAAGATAATTATTATAATATTCGGGTGTTTAAAAAAATATTTAATAAGGACGCTGATCATTCATGAAAATTGAAAAAACCAGTCTGATAGATGTGTTAATCATTCAAACAAAGGTTTTTGAAGACGAACGGGGTTTTTTTATGGAAGTCCATCGCCGCGATCTTTTTCGCGATATGGGTCTGGATCTCGATTTTGTACAGGATAATCATTCCCGCTCACAGTACGGCACAATACGGGGATTACATTTTCAGTGGGAACCTGCCATGGGAAAATTGATGCGGGTAACCCGAGGTAAAGCTTTTCTGGTAGCAGTAGATATCCGTAAGAATTCACCAAATCTGGGTCAGTGGATCGGAATCGAAGTATCCGAGGACGACAAACGCCAGGTCTGGGCGCCGGCTGGGTTTGCCCGGGGCTTCTGTGCTCTAAGTGATATTGTAGACATCCAGTATAAATGCACCGGCACTTATAATAGTGATTGTGAATCGGGTATATTGTGGAATGATCCTGAAGTTGGGATTAAATGGCCGGTGGAGAAGCCGGTGTTATCAGCAAAAGATGAAGTCGCGCAACCCTTGCGTAAATGGTTGGAAAATCCGGTCAGTAATAATTTCAGATATTAATAATCGATTAGAAACTTTCGATTATTTCCTGATATAGCTGTTCATTGTCAGGATCCAATTCCACCAGGTCCCATAATAATTTTTTCTGTCCCAGCATCCCTAACATACGCCCAATTTCCTTGGCATTCGCTTTCATAAATATACCGGTCTGGTGTTCGCGTCCGTAGGCCTCGTAGACAATTTCCAGGCTGGCGATCAGATCATTTAACTGTACCAGAGCCTCGTCCAGATTGCCTTTTTGGAACAGTTCCTGACCATAATAAAAAGCAAAACGGGCTTTACGAAGTCCGAAGTTTACCCCTAATTCATTGATCAAACGCAGGCGCTCCGCCCAACCTTTGGAATATTCAGAAATATTGCCTCTCATGGCAATATCCCGGCCAATTTCATAGAAAAAGGTACCGCCATTAGGTTCATAGGTATCGGCTTCACCGGCCAGGATCAAATAGCCGGCATAAGCTAAAAATCCGGCCAATGGCTCAAAAAACCCGGGATTGTAGTTTATTCCCCCGGCGGAATTATAGGTGAATTGAAATGATTTATCAAAATAACGCTGATCACCAGCATTGGAAAATAGTATTTGTGAGAGGAAAATCGTTTCGGCACCTTTGCTGGCTGTACCTTGGATTATCAGTTGGATGTGAATCGGAATTGATAGATCGGAATAATCACCTTCCCAGGGCATATTGATAAAAAATCGACCAATTTCATCTTCCAGAGTTTGAATTTGTTGTCGATCATTGGCTTTAAGGAGACGGGTGTCTACGGTAATGGTTGTTTCCCCAAATTGCGCTGATAACATTGAATATAACAGCAGAAATAATGTAATCCGGTAAATAATTTTGATTCCCATTATGCTGAAAGATAGTTACTTTACCGCAGTTTCGGCAAGGAGAATGATTGGTGGATAGTATCATCCAACCGTGCATGATTGACCTAGTAATATGTAATTTTGGTTGTGACAAATCTTACTGAAATATTGAAAAAGAATCCATTAGTCTACAATACCCTGACTTCGGCGGGTCAGCTTGCGGCTGAACAGGAGCTGGAATTGTATGTTGTGGGGGGGGTAGTGCGCGATATTATGATCAACAGACCCCTGAAAGAAATTGATCTGATGGTGGTAGGTGACGGTATTAAGTTTGCGCGATTACTGGCCGAAAAACTTGGGGTTCGTAAAATCGTTCCGTTCCGCACGTTTGGCACCGCCCAGATTCCCTATAAACAGATACCGGTGGAAGTTGCTTCAGCGCGGACGGAATCCTACAAATCCGACTCCCGAAAACCAGCCCAAATCAAGTACACCAATCTGAAAGGTGATTTGATTCGTCGGGATTTCACAATTAATGCCATGGCGATTGATCTATTGCCGGAGCGATTTGGCACACTTCATGATCCGTTTGGCGGCGTTCAGGATATAGAGCAGAGACTTTTGATTACACCCCTGGATCCCGATGAGACGTTTGCTGAAGATCCGTTGCGCATGCTGCGGGCGGCTTATTTTGCTGCCAATCTTGGGTGTATTATCACCGATGAATGCCTGGAAGCCATGAAACGACAGGCTGAACGTATAAAAATAGTCTCATGGGAGCGCATAGCCGCTGAGATTATCAAAATATTACAGGCACCCCAACCCTCGGTTGGATTCACTATCCTCCAGGACGTTGGTTTGTTGGAGTATGTTTTTCCCGAAATCGCCGTTATGCGTGGCATGCAGCAACCGAGCGAGTGGCATCACAAAGACGTATTTCAACATACTCTGCAGGTCGTGGATAACGCCGCTGAATTATCAGAGAAAATGGAATTGCGATTCGCGGCACTGGTTCATGATATAGCCAAGCCAATTACGCGCCGGATTGACCCAGTAAAGGGAGTATCGTTCCATGGACACGATGAAATCGGGGGCAGAATGCTGTATAAGATCGCCCGCCGGATGAAGCTCTCCAATGAAATGCGGGATTACCTTCAGAAAATGACGCGCCTGCACTTGCGTCCCATCGCTCTGGCCAAACAGGGTATAACTGATTCGGCAATTCGCCGTTTAATGCTTGCTGTTGGGGAAGATATTGATGATCTGTTGATCCTCTGTCGTGCTGATATCACAACCAAAAATCCGAGTTTGGTCAAACGTTACATGGGAAATTTCGCTCGAGTAGAATTATTGATGCAGGATGTGGTTGAACGTGATGCCATGCGCGAATTTCAATCGCCAGTTCGTGGTGATGAAATCATGAAAATATACGGATTGAAGGAAGGCCGGCAGGTTGGGCAGCTAAAATCGGCAATTGAAGAAGCGATCCTTGCCGGTGAAATCGATAACACTTATGAAGCCGCCCGGGAATATCTTGATCGAATAAAATCTGATTATCTATAATTTCATTAGATTTTTGTAATATAGTGGACAGCCTAATCGACTATTATTTAGTATAATTGAAAAAGAATTTCAAAAGATTATGTAACTTACAGTTCTTGGTCATGATTGACGGGAAATATTCTGACAACTTTTTTACACCAGTCGCAGTCAAATCAGATCAAGATCTGATTACTTATCACAAGGAGACAGGATGTCATTCGTCAAGCGTTTATTAAATGTGTTTTATGCACCCTCCGAAACATTTGAAGCAATTGTTGCACGGCGGGATTGGAAAGACCTTTGGATTACTTTAATTATATTGGCTCTGGTCGGGCTGGTGGCTTCGGTAATTCTGGAAGACTTAATAATCGATTACAAGCTAGATAACTTGGAGCGGGTAATTGAAAATAGTAATCGGATACCGGCAGAGCAAAAAGCAGAATTTCTTAATCAGCGGTACGAAAAAATTGTAAATCCGTCAGCTTTTACAGTGGTTTTTGGTTATGTGACGGCAATATTAGCTACTCCGGTCAGGGCAATATTTTTCGCGTTGGTTGTATTCATGATCGGTAATTTTATTTTTGGGGGGGAAGCAAAATATCTTGATCTATTGATCCTGAGCGGCTACGTATACCTGATTAATATTCTGGAGCTAATTGTCAAAATTCCGTTGATGCTGAGCAAATGGGATATGGAAGTATCTACCGGTCTGGGATTATTGGGTATTGGGGAATTTGGAGATTTCATGTATCATTTCCTTGCGGGTGTCGATATTTTTGCCTTTTGGCGGGTGATTCTTTTCGCCATTGGCATGAGTGTGATTTACAAAAAATCTACTGGAACATTCCTGATAGCCGTTACAGTGGTATGGATCATTATATTAGCAATTAGCGCAGGTCTAGGAGCTGCATTCGTATAATATGAAAAAAATAATAGTAATTACTACATCGTTTCTGTTGCTTAGTATTCCAGCAACTGGTCAAATGTTGTCGTTGGATCAATGCATTGAATTGGCTTTGAAAAACAAGGAAACTGTAAAATCAGCAGCCTTGGATGTTAAAAGTGCCAAATATGGTAAGCGGGGATCACTGTCAAATATTTTACCATCTTTCGGAGCTGGGGCTGGTTATTCTTCGTCAACATTCCAGGAACGAGTCAAACTAAATCAAGATAGCACATACACTTTTTATAATTCGTCAAGCAGTAATAGCTGGGGCCTGCAATTGTCCCAGAATATTTACGATGGCGGTGCCTGGTGGAATATGATTGCCGATGCTAAAAATAATTATATAATCAGCCAGCAACTTGAACGACAGGTCAAAATCAATGTGGTTTACTATGTGATTGAGGCCTACTACAGCCTGCTTAAATCACAGCAATTGCTGGATGTGGCTCGGATGAACCTGATGCTGGCCAACCAGCAAGTAGAACTGGTGACCAATCAATTCGAAATCGGTGCTGCTGCTAAAACCGATTTGTTGAAGGTAAATGTTTTAAGGGGACAAGCACAAGTTGAGGTTATTACCAGCGATGCCGAATTCCAGAATGCCGTAAGGGTCTTGCGAAATACCATGGGATTGATGGGTAATATCGACCCGTTGATGGTTGATGAAGCCTCCAGCACGGAATACACAATCCCTGAATTAGTTACTGCTCTCACGGATATGGAAAATAATAATCCCAGTATTTTGGCCAAGAAAGCACAGATCAGGGGGGCCGAATTGAACCACAAAATTGTTCGTGGCAGCCGCCTGCCGAGCGTTGATCTTGGTTGGAACTATAGATTTCAGGGAGCCGATGCCACCGGTCTGCTTGGTGATGATGACTGGAGTTCGACATTCTCATTAAATTTTTCAGTGCCGCTATTTACCGGGTTTGACCTGCACACCAAGACACAGCAGGCGAAATTGAACATTTCCAAAGAGGAAAATGAATTCATTACTCAGATGTATGATTTACGGGTGCAGTTGGAAGTTCTATTGGAAATATTGCGAAATTATCAGGAAACGATTCCAATCAATGAGGAAGTGCTGACATCGGCAGAAGAAGATCTGAAACTGGTCCAGGAGCGTTATGCACTTGGTTCGGTTACGATCCTGGAAGTCTTGGATGCCCAGTTATCCGTTACCCAGGCACGGTCATCGCTGGTTTCAGCTAAATATAACGCCCAGATTCAAGCTGCCGCCCTCCTGGCTCTTACCGGTGTCCTTGATAGCCAGTATTGATAACCACGTATAATAATAAAATAGCAGGGAATTTTTAAGTATTCCGGAAGGATTTGATTGTGGCAAAAAAAATGTCCAAGAAAAAGCGATTAATAATTATTATTTTAATTGTCGTTGTATTGGGGGCTATAATTCTGATCAGTTTGCAGCAGAATAAATCTGATGCGCTGGGAGTAGAAATAGATAAAATTCAGCGCCAAAAGGTGATTCATAAGGTTAATGCCAGTGGGAAAATTCAGCCTGAGGTAGAGGTCAAAATCAGTGCCAATATTTCGGCCTATGTTACCGAAATTACTGTCAAGCAAGGCGATTGGGTTGAAAAAGGGCAGCACCTCATATCGCTGGATGAAAAGCAATATCGGGCCATGTTAGATCAATCGCGCTCGTCGGTTAAATCTGCTACGGCCCGACTGAAGCAGGTGAAAGCCCAGAAAAATCGCTCGGAAACATTATTTAGCCAAAATTTAATCTCCAGTCAAGAGTTGGAGGCGGTAATTGCTGAGCATGAATTAGCCGAAAGTCAAGTGGAGCAAGCACAGGCCGCCCTGGTAACGCGCGAGGATGAACTTTCCAAGACGCGGATTCTATCTCCTCAGTCAGGACTTGTAACCATGATCAATAAAGAAGTAGGTGAGATGGCACTCGGTTCCATGTTCCAGGCCGATGTCCTGATGATGGTGGCCGATTTGAATCGGATGGAAGTGGTTGTTGATGTCAATGAGAATGATGTGGTCGATGTCTCTCTCAGTGATACGGTTGAAATCGAAATCGATGCTTTTCAGGATACATTATTCAAGGGACTGGTCAGCGAAATCGCCCATCTGGCTCAAACAACAGGATTGGGAACTCAAGAGCAAGTAACTAATTTTGAAGTGCGAGTGCGTATGCTGGAAGTGCCCGAGCATATTCGCCCCGGGATGAGCGCCACCGCGGATATTATTACTGATACCCGCGATAGTGTGCTGGCAATACCGATCCAGTGTTTAACAATTCGCCAGGAGGGTTACGATAAGCCACTGAAATCGGATAAGCGGCGTGATCGTCGTTCGGACCGGAAAAAGGCTGAGCAGGCAGAAAATGACACTTCGAATGTAGAAACACCGGAAAAAAAGCCGGAAAAGAAGCAGATGCTGGAAGTTGTGTTTGTTGTTGCTGATACCTTGGCTGGTGAAGACGATCGACATCACAAGAAGAAGAAAGACATTCGTTATGCCCAAATTCGGCCAGTTACTGTAGGCATCTCCAGTGATACTCATTATGAGGTGCTGAACGGATTGTCCGAAGGTGAAGAAATTGTAGTTGGTAGTTATCGTGCTATCAGTAGAGAACTGAAGCATAATTCAGAAGTGAAAGTCGGCGATGCCTTTCAATATCGAAATAAATAGTGATTAAACATATTTTTTGTGGAATTACAATTTTTATCAATCTTTGGTAATATTTGAATTGGAGGAAGCGTGGAGCAGTTGATATCACTGCATGATATTTCAAGAATTTACCAGGTGGGAACGGTGGAAGTACGGGCTTTACTGGAAGTTGATCTGGAAATTAAGCCTAATGATTATATGTCAATTATGGGGCCGTCAGGATCAGGAAAATCGACGCTGATGAATATAATTGGTTGTCTTGACACGCCTTCAACCGGACGCTATGAATTTGAGGGTGAGCTGGTGCATGAAATGGATGATAACCAATTGGCTTCCATCAGGAACCGGAAAATTGGTTTTGTATTTCAAACCTTCAATTTACTGCCTAAAGCAACCGCCTTGCGGAATGTGGAATTACCATTGATTTATGCCAACATCCCCCGCTCGGAGCGCCAGGAAATGGCGGAAAATTCACTGGAAAAGGTTGGTCTGGCTGATCGGATAACCCATAAACCCAATGAGCTTTCCGGTGGACAGCGTCAGCGGGTGGCAATTGCCCGTGCCCTGGTGACCAATCCATCAATAATTCTGGCCGACGAACCTACCGGTAATTTGGATTCGAAGAGCGGCGAGGAAATTATGAAAATTCTCAACAGTCTGCATGCTGCCGGGAATACGATTATCATTGTTACACACGAACAGTACATTGCCGAGCATGCTCATCGTACGATTCATCTGTTTGATGGACGAATAACCGATGATATCACGAATCATAAAACCTGAATTGAAGCTGAATAATGAACATCGATTAACGAATGTTGATTTATGAATTTATGAATTTATGGATTTGGTGAGAATACTTCGAAAATCGTCTTGGGATGTTCGGTGTTTGATATTCAAGGTGTATAATGTTTAGCTTATTCATCGAAGATTTCCGTATTGCCCTGGAAGCCATTATCGCAAGCAAAGTGCGCTCATTCCTGACTCTGCTGGGCATCGTGATTGGTATTTTAGCAGTGACTCTCATGGGTACGCTGATTTCCGGTTTGGATCGTTCTTTTGATAAGAGCATGGATTTTCTGGGCCGGGATGTATTGTATAT
>CAZIJQ010000003.1:33645-39421 GCA_964539785.1 uncultured bacterium
AAAGCGGTGACTCCCAGTGTGTCCCGGCGGGTGACAGTGGTCAGAGATAAGAACAGTCTAATGGGCGTTGAGCTGGAAGCAACCACAGTCGAGTTTTTGCAAACATCGACGGCAAATGTTGAAACAGGCCGCTTTCTAACTCAGGGTGAAATACGCTCCGGTTCACGGGTGGCCGTTATCGGCTATGATGTGGCTCAAGAATTATTTATTAATGAGGATCCCATTGGGAAGAAATTAAAACTGGGCAATTATTCTTTCCGGGTGATCGGAGTTATGGAAAAGCAGGGAAAATTTCTGGGCATGATCAGCATGGATAATTGGGTCGGGATTCCTTTGGGAACGTTCGAGCGCCTGTTCTCCCGACGCGGCTGGTCTCAGATCCTGGTGAAGGTTGACGGCGAACATATCGATGATGCTAAAGATGAATTGACCGGTATCATGCGTCGCATTCGTGGTTTGAAACCGGGGGAAGAAGATGATTTTGCCATCAATCAACAGGACGCCTTTCGCAGCCAATATAATATGATCAAACTGGCGATTGGCGGAACGGGAGTGTTCATTACTGTTTTATCGCTGGTTGTAGGTGGTATTGGGATCATGAATATAATGTTTGTCACCGTGCGCGAACGGACACGCGAGATTGGTATCCGCAAAGCCATTGGCGCCACCAGATCAATGATTCTGGGACAATTTATTCTTGAGGCAATTATTATTTGTAGTTTTGGCGGGTTGGTTGGATTGACCTTGTCCTATGGCGGTAGTTTGTTGATCAATAAATTTGTATTTCCCTCGGCCATGCCACTCTGGCTGGCCATTTTTTCCATAATTCTGAGCATTGCTGTTGGTCTGGTGGCCGGTCTGGCGCCATCCTACCGGGCGGCTAAACTGGATCCCATAGAGGCTTTGCGTTATGAGTAAAGGCCGCCGCGGACATCTGGGATTCACCTTGCGTGAGAGTATGCGCATGTCCATAGAAGCAATTCGCAGCAATAAATTACGTGCTTCGCTGACTTTATTGGGCATTACGATTGGTGTATTCTCGGTAATCGGTGCCATGACTGCCATTCGGACTTTGGAATCATCGATCAATTCGGGTTTGAGCATTTTTGGCAGTAATACCTTTTTAATTCAGAAATATCCCCTTATTCAAATGGGTGGCCATACCCGTCACAAATACCGTAATCGTAGAAATATCACTTACCGGCAGTATGAGGAACTAAAAGACCGGGCTCAATTGCCAGTCAGGGTTAGCGTGATTGATGGCACCGGGGGCAAGAGTATCAAATACAAGGATAAACAGGCGAAAATAAGCGCGGCAGTAAATGGCGGTGACGAAGGCGCCCTACAGAGTCTAAAGACTTATATCGCCGATGGCCGGGATCTGACTAAACAGGACGTTGATTTTTCGCGCAGTGTGGTGATCCTTGGAATGGATATTGTCGATCAATTATTTCCTTTTGAGGATCCTTTAGGGAAATCTATTGTTGTGAATGGTTTGAAATATCGTGTTATCGGAATCACCGAACGACAGGGTAATCTATTTGGTCAGAGCCAGGATGATTTCATTTTAATTCCCATCTCCAACTACTTGCGCCAGTTTAGTAGTCGCTGGACATCCTTGTCGATTACCATCGAAGCCGAATCCGTAGAGCTGTATGACAAGACACAGGACGAAGTAGTGGGGATTATGCGCACAATTCGTAAAGTCGCCCCGGGTGATGATAACGACTTTGAAGTGGCGTCCAACGATGAATTGATTGATACCTTTGGTCAATTCACCGGCGGTGTGAAGCTGTTTGCATTTGCTATCAGCATCATTGCCCTGGTCGTAGCCGGGATTGGAATCATGAATATCATGCTGGTCTCGGTTTCTGAGCGGATTAAAGAAATCGGTATTCGCAAAGCTGTGGGTGCCAATCGCCGGGATATTCTGATTCAGTTTTTAACTGAGGCGGTATTCCTGAGTGAGTTTGGTGGAATTGCTGGTGTAATTCTCGGGGTACTGGGCGGCAATGCCGTTTCAATGATCTTTAATATTCCAGCGGTTATCCCCCTGGATTGGGCTTTCTATGGATTGCTGGTTTGTTCGTTGATCGGGATTGGCTTCGGCAGTTACCCGGCCTATCGCGCTGCGGGGCTGGATCCAATTGAATCATTGCATTATGATTGATAAAGTATAGTTAATTAATCACTGAATTTAATTTTATAATATAGGCGTCCTTTTTCTTGGACGCACGCCCTTGATGTGATAAATTTTTGTATGCTAACAGCCACCTTGGCACGGAAATTGTAAAAAGGACGCTTTTCTTTGGTACGTGACCACGACAAGAAAAACGATTTGACGACAGTCTGTCTTTGTCATAGGGGATTTTTACCGGTAAAATTGATTTCAGGTTATATCTGCTAATGAATATTGGCGTCATACCGGCCCGCTTGAATTCTACTCGTTTCCCGGGGAAAATCATGGCAGCACTGGCTGGCAAACCAATGGTTTTACACGCCTATGAACAGGCTCGCAAATCGACCCGACTTGATAAGGTCATAATCGCAGTTGATAACCTGGAAGTAAAAACTGTTCTCGAACAATTCGGTGCAGAAGTAGTAATGACTGCCGAAAATCACCAGTCAGGAACTGACCGGGTTGCCGAGGCTGTTACTGCTATTGATGCCGATATTGTGGTGAATATTCAGGGCGACGAGCCCCTGATCGAACCAGCGTTGATCAATTCCTTGATCAGCCTGTTTGATGATAGATCTGTAATGATGGCATCTGCTGCCAGCCGCAATTTACCCGTACCCGATTTATTAAATCCCAATGTGGTTAAGGTTTTCCTGAATCATGCGTTCGAAGCCAGCGAATTTCGCAGGGTAATTCCCGATAATATTATGGGCGGTTGTTACCGACATATTGGAATTTATGCTTTTCGCCGGGAGGTGCTGTTGCGGTTTACCAAACTGCCTCCTAGCGTTAACGAAAAAAAGCATCATTTAGAACAACTCCGGGCTCTGGATAATGGGATTCCAATTCGCATGCTGCTCACGGACTATGTTTCCCTTGGAGTTGATACGCCCGAAGACCTTGAATTAATCGCCGAAATTATAGGACTTTGACGGATTATATGCTGATTACACCCACAAAAATCTCTACCTACTCAATACCGAAACCATCCAATTTTAATTATAATCGGGGAGGACAATTGCAATGACGCCGGTTCGGCCCACTAAATATATTTTCGTCCTGGGAGGGGTCATTTCCGGGCTGGGTAAAGGTATCGCAGCCGCTTCAATTGGATATCTGCTGAAACATGCCGGGCTTCGAGTTACGATTCTCAAATTGGATCCGTATTTGAATGTTGATCCCGGTACAATGAATCCTTACCAGCATGGCGAAGTATTCGTTTTGGATGACGGATCGGAAACAGATCTGGACTTGGGTCATTATGAGCGGTTTATCGACATAAACATGGGCAAACACAATAACGCAACCACTGGACAGATCTATAGCTCAGTGATCGGGCGCGAGCGTGCCGGGGATTATTTGGGAGCAACAATTCAGGTTATTCCCCACATAACCAACGAAATTATTGACCGGATCAAAGCTGTAAATACTCCCAAACGCTTTGATATAGTTATCTGCGAGGTCGGTGGCACCGTCGGTGATATCGAAAGCCTGCCGTTTCTGGAGGCGATTCGTCAGCTTTCGGTTGAAGTTGGCTATCATAACTACATGATTATGCATGTGACCTTAGTACCCTACGTCAAGGCCAGCGAAGAATTAAAAACCAAGCCAACCCAGCATTCGGTCATGCGTCTGCGTGAAATTGGTCTGTTTCCGGATATAATTTTATGCCGCTCGGATTTGAAAATTGATCGTGCGACACGTGATAAGATCGCCTTGTTCTGTAATGTAGCAGCGGATCATGTGATTGAGGGTACCGAAGTAAAAAGTATTTATGAAGTTCCGCTGGTCTTCAATAAACAAAATATTGGTGAAATCATTGGCCAGCGATTGAAGCTTAAGCAGAAAATTGATATAACCGATCTCGAGCAATTTATTGATCGCTATCGGAATCCCGAATGCGATGTTACCATCGCGCTCTGCGGTAAATACACTGAATTACCCGACGCCTATAAAAGTGTGTTGGAATCTTTTATTCATGCCGGAGTCGAAAATAGCGCTCGGGTTAATATTCAATGGATTCAGACCGAAGGAATCCAATCCGATGAGGCTGCTGCCAGGATTTTTAACAATGTTAACGGTATTTTAATTTTACCGGGATTTGGTTCCCGGGGCACCGAAGGTAAGATTCTGGCCAGCAAATTCGCTCGGGAAAATAATATCCCATTTCTCGGGATTTGTCTGGGATTGCAGTGTGCAGTGATTGATTTTGCTAGGCATGTTTGTGGCTTGATCGGCGCCAACAGCACCGAATTTGATTCTGATGCAAAATATCCGGTGATCGATTTAATGGAGTCGCAAAGGGCGATTAAAGCCAAGGGCGGCACGATGCGATTGGGGGCTTATGAATGCCAGCTAACGGCAGGATCTAAAGCTTTTAAAGCCTATCGTACCCACAAAATTTCCGAGCGCCATCGCCATCGCTGGGAAGTAAATAATCGCTACCGTCAGCGCCTGGAAAAGAATGGCCTGAAAATTTCCGGCACCAATCTGGATCTGAACCTGGTTGAGATAATCGAATTACCGGACCATCCCTGGTTTGTTGGCAGTCAATTTCATCCGGAATTAAAGAGCCGAATAAATCGTGCACACCCGCTCTTTCGGGATTTTGTAGCGGCAGCGGTAGAGCATTTGAACAGCGAGGCTACCCAAAGATGAGTTCTCGGCAGGTAAAAATCGAATCGGTGGAATTTGGCGCTGCTACTCTGCCAATAATTGCCGGACCCTGTGTTATTGAAAGCCGTGATCATGTTTTAATGATGGCTGAATCAATCCAAAAAATTGCCGGCAAGCTTGAAATTCCTTTCATTTTCAAGGCATCATTTGATAAGGCAAATCGTACGGCTGGCACGGCTTTTCGCGGACCGGGCATCGATCAGGGTTTGCAAATCATGGCTGAGGTAAAAAGTCAATTTAATATTCCAGTCATTATAGATATCCATCTTCCTGATCAAGCCGCCCTGGTGGCTGAAGTGGCAGACGCGATTCAGATTCCGGCGTTCTTGTGCCGGCAGACCGATTTGTTGATCGCGGCCGCTGAAACCGGTAGACCGGTTAACATAAAAAAAGGTCAGTTTCTGGCACCTTCCGATATGAATAATGCCGTTCGCAAAATCGAACAAACCGGATCGAATCAAATTTTAATTACCGAGCGTGGCGTTCAGTTCGGCTATAATAATCTGGTTACTGATTTACGTTCGATACCCATCATGCAAGCCACTGGTTATCCGGTGATTTTCGATGCTACCCACAGCGCACAATTACCGGGCGGGATGGGTTCCGCAACCGCTGGTCTGCGCCAGTATATTCCCCATGTTGCCCGGGGGGCTGTTGCTGCTGGTTGTGATGGTGTTTTTCTTGAAGTACATGATAATCCGACTGCTGCGTTATCCGATGCCGCTACCCAGTGGCCGCTGAGTCAGCTCGAGCGATTTTTAAGCGAGCTTAAACAATTGCGATCAGTTGTGTGTCAGTTTGACGCAAAAGAACAAGTGGAATAAAATTTGAGATAGAGCAGACAATGTCAAATATGATAGACCAAAGCTTACTGACCAAAATTGTAAAAATTAAAATGCTGATCTGTGATGTAGATGGCGT
>CAZIJQ010000003.1:39521-100291 GCA_964539785.1 uncultured bacterium
GGCAGCCTGAATCTGGTACCCACCGCCAGTACAACCGCCATGCTGGCAATGGGAGACGCGTTGGCAGTTGCACTGCTGGAAGCCCGGAAATTCAAACATTCTGACTTTGCATCCCTCCACCCCAGTGGTACCCTGGGAAAGAAATTATTGCTGAAAGTAAAGCATATTATGCATACCGGCGATGAACTTCCTACCGTTACCCGGGCAACCAACGTGCGTGATGCGCTGTTTGCAATCTCTGCCAAAGGACTTGGCGTTACCGGTGTAGTCAACGATAACGGGGAGATGATCGGAATTATTACCGATGGTGATATTCGTCGCGGGTTTGAAACCGGCTCGGAGAAAATATTCGAAAAACCGGCTGAAATATTAATGACCAGCACCCCACGCTGGGTCGACCAGGATATGCTGGTGTCCGAAGCGCTTGAAGTAATGGAAACCTACAGCATTACCAGCCTGTTTGTTCACAACAGTCCCGGGGAAAATATTCCAATCGGGCTGGTTCATATCCATGATATTTTGAAAAGTGGGATCTTATAATTCAATTGTCATGAATCTGAGTCAAATATCCAGGTTGTTGATTATTTTAATGCTGATATCCGGTTGTAGTGGACCCGACGACGTCCAAAACGGAGCAAGCCGCGTAGGGCTTCCAGATCAGGAAAGCTGGGAAGTTACCATAACTCTTACCAAAACCGGGCTGAAACAGGCCGTGATCCAGGCCGGTCATCTGGAAAAATATAACGACCGTCAGTTTACCTTACTGGATGACAGTGTCTATATCGATTTCTATGATGAAAATGAGGCACACACTTCATTGTTATCTGCCCTCAAGGCTGAGATCGATGAAAAGTCCAATTACATGACGGCCATGGGAAATGTAGTTGTCGTATCGGACAGCGGCGTTACCCTGTATACGGATACTCTCGATTGGAATTCGGAGCTTGAACTGATCTACACCGATAATCCGGTTATGATTACTACTGAGCATAGTGATACCCTATACGGAACCGGTTTTGAATCCGATGCCGGGCTTGATCATTGGAAAGTTATAAAACCCACCGGCGTGACGGATCGAGGTCAAGATGAATAATTCCCGCCAGATCCTGCGTGCTGAGGGATTATATAAAAAATATGGCAAGCGAACGGTGGTAAGCAACGTCGATATCAAGCTTCATAAAGGGGAAATTGTCGGTTTATTGGGTCCCAACGGGGCTGGGAAAACCACGACCTTTTACATGATTACCGGGATGATCAAACCGACCCGGGGTGATGTTTATCTCAATAACCAGCAAATTACCAATTACGCCATGTATAAACGAGCCCGTAGCGGAATTGGCTATCTTAGCCAGGAGCCATCGATTTTTGGTAAATTATCAGTTGAGGATAATCTCAACCTGGTGCTGGAAATGACTACCCTTACCAAGGCTGAGCGTCAGAAAAAAATTGACGGATTATTACAGGATTTATCAATTGAACGTATTCGGAAGAATCGTGGCTATAATCTGTCCGGTGGCGAGCGGCGCAGGGTCGAGATCTGCCGGGCTCTGGCCATGGATCCCGATTTTATCTTGCTGGATGAACCGTTTGCTGGCGTTGATCCCATCGCGGTGGAAGATATTCAGTCAATTATCCATTCGTTGAAAGACCGGGACATCGGCGTGTTAATCACAGATCACAATGTGAGAGAAACACTGGCAATTACCGATCGTTCATATTTGTTATTTGAGGGCAGAATATTGAAATCCGGTGATTCTCAATTTCTTGCCAACGACCAGGAGGCTCGAAAATTATATCTTGGTGAAAGTTTCCGGTTAGACTAATGCCTCGGTTGGAACAGCGGCTCGAACAAAAACAGATTCTGGCTCCCCAGCAGATTTTGCAGGCTTCCCTGCTCCAATTGCCAATGGCTAACCTGGAACAAAAAATCGTAGAAGAATTAGAAATCAATCCGGTTTTAGAAGTAACAGAACCGGAAAAAAATGAGCCGGAATCAGAAGAAACCAGTGAGCCGGCCGAAGATGAAATCGACTGGGACAGCATATTGAATGATCCGGATCATTACACGGCTCCCAACACTTATGACGCCAGCAAAGAAGAAATTGACATGCCCATCGCTCAGCAGAGTGATTTTCTGGAAGACCTGATCAAACAACTGGATTTATACGATCTGAGCGATTGGGAGCGTACTGTTACCGAAGAAATTATCTGGAATCTTGATGAACGTGGCTATCTTGGCACTGATATAATCCTGATCGCCGATCGCTTCGAAACGCCTCTGGAAAAAATTGAAGTGCTGCTTAAACTGGTTCAAAGGCTGGATCCCAAAGGTATTGCTGCCCGATCACTTCAGGAGTGTCTGACAATTCAACTTGAGGATAAACCGGAATCATTGGCTTATAAAATTATTACTGAATGTTTTGATGATTTTGCCAACCGGCGTTTTCCGGCTATAATGCGGTCGTTAAGCTGTACCAGCGAGGAGCTGACCGCAGCCACTGAAATTATCACGGCCCTCAATCCCCGACCGGGCGAGGGTCGGCGATCGGTTGCCAATCAGGTTGTTGTTCCCGACATTACAATTCGCGAGCATGAAGGGGAATGGTTAATCGTTTCCAATGATAACTGGTTACCCGAATTACATGTCAATCATTCCTACAAGCTGATGCTGAAGGAAAAGCATAATCCTGAGGTTCTGCAGTATGTGAAGCAGAAAATTGATTCAGCCAGTTGGTTTATCCAGGCAATCCAGCAAAGACGCCGCACAATGGCGGCCGTTATGCAGGCGATCATTGATCGTCAACAGGATTTTTTCAATTCGGACATACGCCAGTTACTACCAATGAAATTGCAGGATATTGCCGACGAAATAAAAATGGATATTTCCACAATCTCCCGGGCTACACGGGGTAAATATGTGGATGCACCATTTGGAATATTTGAGTTGAAATCCTTTTTTACCGAAGGAATTGCTTTACAGGATGGGCGGGAAATCAGTAATCAGATAATTAAGGATGCTTTGCGTGAAATTATTGATGGGGAAGACAGCAACACACCTTATAACGATGAGCAGATAGTGGGTTTACTAGCTCAGAGCGGTTACCCGGTTGCGCGCCGCACAGTGGCGAAATACCGGGAACAATTAAAAATTCCGGTCGCACGATTGCGACGAAAAATTTAACTAATTATTGTAAATAATGTCCCCTACTGAAAGGAGAGGATAACATGGCGTATCGTAAAATTATCATTGGCGACAAGGAAGTTCGGATACCGGATAAATTGTTTGCCCTTGGTATCATTCCAATCATCATTATTGCCATAGGGTTGTGGCTGGCCACCGGAATTTTTGTGGTCGGTCCCGATGAAGTTGGCGTAATCCGGACCTTTGGTGAATCCACCAGAATTGCCCAATCGGGATTGAATTGGCATTTTCCCTATCCGATTCAGGTAGCGGATACACCCAAAGTGACCGAAGTGAAACGGATCGAAATTGGTTTTCGCAATGTTGGTAAACAAGGTTATCGGAAATTTGATAAAGAGAGTCTGATGCTCACCGGTGATGAAAATATTGTGGATGCTGAATTGATCGTTCAGTACAAAATTAAAGATCCCCAGCCCTATCTGTTTAATTTTGTCAAACCAGAAGCAACTGTGCGTGAAGCGGCTGAAGCCAGTTTACGTACTACAATCGGTCAGCACGGGATTGATGAGGCTCTCACGGATGGCAAATTTATTATTCAGGAAGAAGCTAAGGAATTGCTTCAAGTGACGCTTGATCGCTATGATACTGGCATCCATGTGGTGGCCGTTCAGCTACAGGCTGTGGGTCCACCGCAACAGGTTGTGGCGGCCTTTAAGGATGTGGCATCGGCCAAGGAAGATAAAAATCGTATGATTAACCAGGCCGAAGGCTATCGCAACGATGTGATTCCCAAAGCCCGTGGTGAAGCTCAGGCTCAGATCGAAGAAGCCCAGGGTTACATGGAAGCCCGCATAAAGCGCGCCGAAGGTGATGCCGCAAAATTTACGGCAGTACTTAAAGAATATCGGAAAGCCCAAGGGGTTACCGAAACGCGGCTTTATCTCGAAGCAATGGAAGAAATCCTCCCGGGGATTCAGAAATATATTATTCCCGATAAAGATGGAGGAAACCTGATCAACCTCTTAAACCTGAGTAATCAGGGTGGAGGTGTCAAATGAAGAAAATTCTAATTGGTTTAATTGTTGTTGCCCTGTTGATTTTGATAACCGGCATATTTACCGTGGACGAAAAAGAACAGGTTGTAATATTACAATTTGGTAAACCTGTTCGCGTAATTACTGACCCCGGTTTGCACTTGAAAATCCCTAACCCGATTCAGCAATTAGTGGTATTTGATGATCGGCTGCTGGAATATGATTCACCGCCGGAAGAAGTTCTTAGTCAGGATAAAAAAACCCTGATTGTTGATAATTACGTTCGCTGGAGAATTTCTGATCCGCTATTGTTCCTGCAGACCGTGCAGGCAATTCCTACGGCTATAACTCGACTCGATGACATTGTGTACTCGGAATTACGCCGGGAACTTGGTACTCATAACATGTCCGAAATCATAACCGAAAACCGGGAATTGATCATGGATGTCGTTACCAGAGGCAGCAATAAAGCGACTCAAACTTACGGCATCAAAGTAGTTGATGTTCGCATTCGCCGGGTGGATTTACCACGGGAAAATGAAAAATCGATTTATGCCCGCATGGATGCTGAACGAAAGCGCCAGGCCAACAAGTTCCGATCCGAAGGTGAAGAAGAAGCACAGAAAATTCGTGCCGCCACCAATAGGGATCGTACAATTATTCTAGCTGACGCTTATAAAACGTCCCAGGAATTACGTGGTGAAGGCGATGCCAAGGCCATCGATATCTATGCTCGCGCTTTTTCTTCCGCCCCGGATTTTTATGAATTCCTGCGTACTCTCGAAGCATACAAATCAATTATTGATGAAAAAACGACGGTTGTTTTACCGGCTGATTCCAAATTATTCAAATTGTTGGAAACCGGAAAATAACCGACTAAACCTATAGCTAACCGGATGCCATCCTTTTTGGGATGGCGTCCGGCAAAATTATTATAAAATTAAATATTCAGGAATGATGATGGAGAAACTATTCAAATCGACAACAATTTTGGGGGTTCGCACCCGGGGTACGGTTGCCATAGGTGGTGACGGTCAGGTGACCTTCGGTGATATGGCATTGAAACAGAAAGCGGTTAAAGTCCGCAAATTTGAAATCGAATCAGGCGAAGTTATTGGCGGGTTTGCCGGGGCTGCCGCCGATGCATTGACTCTCTTCGAAAAATTTGAAAAGAAACTGGAAGAGCATGGCGGTGATCTTCGGAGAGCAGTTGTTGAACTGGCCAAAGATTGGCGGACTGACAAATATCTTCGTCATCTGGAAGCACTGCTGGCTTTGATGGATAAGAAGTACAGTTTCATCGTTTCCGGCGACGGCAATGTGATTGAACCTGACGGACCCATAATTGCCATCGGTTCCGGCGGTGGGTTTGCCCAAGCTGCCGCCACAGCCTATATTAAAAGTACTAAACTGGCTGCGGCGCCCATTGTGGAAAAATCCTTAAAGATTGCCTCTGAGTTATGTATTTACACTAATGACTCGATAACGGTGATGGAAATAAAATGAAAGAATTAACACCCAAACAGATCGTCAAGGAACTGGATAAATACATCGTTGCCCAGGATGATGCCAAACGCTCTGTGGCTATTGCCCTGCGTAATCGCTGGCGACGACAGCAGGTTGCTGCTGCCATGCGGGATGAGATTGTTCCTAATAATATTATCCTGATTGGTCCTACCGGCGTCGGTAAAACCGAAATAGCCCGTCGATTGGCCAACCTGGCCAATGCGCCTTTTATGAAAGTGGAAGCCAGTAAATTTACCGAAGTAGGCTACGTGGGGCGCGACGTTGAATCGATAATTCGTGATCTTACCGATATTGCGGTGAATATGGTGCGACAGGAAAAAGAGGATGAGGTAATCGAATTAGCCGAACGACTGGCTGAAGAACGCATCCTTGATATTCTTTTTCCCGATGATTTAAAAACCGGGAGCAAACGTTCCAAGGAAGCCCAGGAGCGCCATGAGCGGACCCGCAATCGATTGCGGAAAAAACTGCGCAATGGCGAATATGAAGATCACGAGATCGAAGTCGATATTACGGAAGACAGCATGCCCATGATGCAGGTATTTGGCCCCATGGGGATGGAAGATATTGGAATGAATTTAAAGGACATGATGTCCAATATATTGCCCCAATCCAAGAAAAAACGACACATGAAAGTTGTGGATGCCCGCGAACATCTCATCGATTCCGAAGCGCATAAACTGGTTGATCAGGATGAAGTGATCCGGTTGGCCAAAGAGCGTGTAGAGAATAATGGCATAGTATTTCTGGATGAAATTGATAAAATTATCGGCAATGATGGCTCTGCCGGACCGGATGTAAGCAGGGAAGGTGTTCAACGGGACTTGCTGCCAATTGTTGAAGGATCAACGGTTCCCACCCGCTATGGAATGATACAATCGGATCATGTTTTATTCATCGCCGCGGGCGCATTTCATACTGCTGCGCCGGCTGATATGATTCCCGAATTACAGGGCCGGTTTCCGATTCGGGTTGAAATGGATAAACTGACCCAGAAGGATTTTGTTAAAATCCTGACCCATCCCCGTTCGGCGTTGATCAAGCAATATATGGCTTTGCTGGGGGCTGAAAATGTTACCATGACTTTTCAGAAACCAGCCATTAATGCAATTGCAAAATATGCGACCGATGTGAATGCTAAAATGGAAAATATCGGAGCCCGACGGCTACACACGATTATGACAACCCTGCTGGATGATATCCTCTTTGAACAACCCACCGGCAAGGATACTAAGATCACCATCACCAAGGCTATGGTTGATGAACAATTGGAAGGGATTGCCGAAGATCAGGATTTAAGCCGTTATATCCTCTAAGCGGATTGAATCTCCCGGAAATATTAGTGTAATTTCAGCCCGGTTCCGAGATCGTAAAAATGTTAATAAATGGCCTCTCCGGAGGCCTTTTTTTGGGAGAAATAATGAAACGCGACTTTATTCATATAACTGATTTCACTACTGCGGAAATCTGGGATACCCTGCATCTGGCGCGGGAGGTTAAGGCGAAGCTGAAAAACCGGGAAGATTATATACCTTTCAAGGATCACAGTATGTCAATGATCTTTGCCAAGCCATCCGCCCGTACACGAATTTCTTTTGAAACCGGATTTTTCCGGTTGGGAGGTCATGCCCTGTATCTGGGACCCAATGACATTGGTATTGGTAAACGCGAAGCGGTAAAGGACATCGCCCGGGTTGTAAGTCATTATAATGATATTATAATGGCGCGCCTGTTTGAACACCGGCATATGACGGAACTGGCCGAACACGCTACCGTACCGGTGGTTAATGGCTTGACCGATTACAACCATCCCTGTCAGATAATGGCTGATATCCTCACTATCTGGGAACACCGGGGAAATCTGGACGATTTAAAAATTGTTTATGTTGGTGACGGGAATAATATTGTGCATTCTTGGCTGCATCTGGCTGCGCGTTTTCCCTTCGAATTCGTGTGTGTTTGCCCTGAAGGATATAGTCCTGATTCAGCCGCTATCAAGCTTGCTAACGAAGCGGGTCTGAGTTCTGTCAGTATTTCCCATGATCCGAAGACCGCTGTAAAAAATGCCGATGTGATTTACACCGATGTGTGGGCATCCATGGGTCAGAAAGATGAACGGGATGAAAGAATTAAACGCTTCCAGGGTTTTCAGGTTAATGACGATCTCATGGCTGCTACCGGTAAAGATACCTATTTTATGCACTGTTTGCCGGCCGAACGTGGAGTCGAAACAACCGATTCGGTATTGGAATCAAAAAACTCGATTGTTTTTGATGAAGCGGAAAACCGGATGCACGCACAAAACGCGATTATGCTTAAAATAATGGGAATAGAATAGAAGCTTACTTGGTTTCTGTCCAGCGGACAGCTTGAGTACGGTATTCGACCTCGCTACCCGGATTTATGGCGACGATCACCTTAAACGTGGCTATCTGTCCAGGGTCCAAGGCGGTATCGGTAATCACACCGGACTCATATTTCATTAATTTACTTTTTACAAAAGCCGAATCCTGGCCGGCAGAGGTTGTGGTGCTGGTCCATAAATCAGCAATCACCCGCACGAAATCGGCTCTTTTCTGACCGGTATTTTTTACCTGTCCGGTTACGACTTCCCGATCGGGATAAACCGTAATCTGCGGTTCGCCGATTATTTCGACTTCAGCGGTTACGCCATAATTTTCGTCCACCCGCACGACCAGATTTTTTCGTATCACCAATCTACCGAGACTGGTCTGCAAACTGATTTCACTGGGAGACTCACCGGTAATTGTTCCAACCACCACAGTACCATTCTGGAGGATGATTCGTTGCTGGTTTTCCGGTATCGGGATCAGTTCCAGTAATTTTTTATCCACGGGCGGCAGAGTATTTGTTCGTTCATAAATGGATACAACGGTTTTTAGCGAGTCTATCTGCCGCTGGAGCGCCTGAAAGGTATTCTGGTAATCATAAAACGGCGGCGATTCGCCTGTTGGTTGGGCAGAAGATTCCGGTCTGATAGCCGGTAATGTTTCACCGACGCTATCCTGATCTGTGGATTGAGCCGAAATAATTACTGTCCCGGCCAGGGCAATGATTAGCAATTTATTCATTAGCGGTTTCCCCACTGTGGGCTTTAAAAGCCATACGACGCAAAGTTTCTCCGTATTTACCGTCCTGATCAAAATGATTTACCATTTCTGAAATGGCGCTGTATAAATGATAGTTTTTTAGATCTTCCAGCAGCACAATTATTTGGGGTACCAGGCTGGGATCATTAAATCTTACCAGGCCTTGCAGGGCTTTTTCTCGTAGAGAAATAGGATATTCCTCATTCATAATAATTTCTATAACTGCTGATTTTATTTCCGGATCATCGAATTCACCCAGCGCGTCCAGCAGCGTGTTGAGCAGGCTGTAGTACTCAGTTTTCCCGGCCTGATAAGTTTCCAGCAATGCCAGTATCAGCTTTTCCTCTCTTACACCAGCCATTGTATTCAGCGCGAAATCCCGGACTTCGGTACCGCTGGCGGGATCACCAAGTAATTCGGTAAATGCGCCAACGACGTCAGAGGTTTCCTTTTTACCTAGGATTTCCACGGCCCGGTTTCTCACAGCAATATTAACAGTGGGGTCGCGGGCGATGGACATAAGGACCGGAATGACTTGATCATTACCCAAAGAACCAAGTGTTTCGGCCAGCAGATTTTCGGTGCGCATTAGATTTGCCTTGCTGATTTCATATAAATCCAGCAAAGATAGAATTTGGTCTTCCGTGCGAAGTTTACCCAGGGTTTTTACCAGTCGCAAATGCAACTGGTTGGTTTTGGTCTCGATTTGGTGCATTGCCTGGATTATAGCCTCTGCTGCCAGGGGGTCATCGGTGAATCCGGCCAGAATATCGATCGATTCTTCCATAAAGCTAAGATTCATTCCATTGGCTGTACCAACCACATGAGCTATGGCTTCCAGGGCGGTTGGGTGGTGTGATTCAGCCAAGGCGCGCCCGGCGGCTATTCTTACTTCAGCAGGTTGGCTTTCGTCAAGATATACTGAAATGAGCTGATCCAGCGACTCAATATTTCCACTTTGATATGAAAGTCGTAATTGTTCAACAGTGTCGTACCCGGAAAACCGATCTTTTTTCTTAAAAATACCCAGCAGGGAACAGCTGTTAAAAAATACTATTGTGGCCAATAAATAGATTATGGTTCTAATATGCCTCACTTGTCACTCCAGGTTTTAAGGACCAGATCATTACCATCAAAAATTGCATATGAATAGTAATTAATCCAGTCGCCTAAGATGATGAGCTTATTATTGTCCCGATCAACCGTGCGGGTCTGGTGATAATGCCCCGTAATAACATAATTATAGCTGTTGTCGAATTTATGCTGAGCAAATACCATCAAGTCTTCAACAATCCGATTATTGTATTCATCGGTGTGAACGTAATGCTGCCCTTTCTTTGAGATCCAGTTTGCAAAACGATAACCGATATTGGGGTGCAGGCTACGAAAGCATTTGATAAACCAGCGATTTCTGATGATTTTTTTCAATATTCGATAGGCGCTATCCCATGATAGAAGTCCATCACCATGGGTGAGGTAAAATTTTCTACCATTTGATTCAAAAGTAGTATCGTTAAAATAGGTTTTAGTCATCAGAGTATCGGTTATGAAATCCATAACCCAGTAATCATGATTACCCAGCAGGAAATGGACTTCAATCCCTGCTTGACGAATCTGATGAAGCTTTGCCAGGAAGGGAAAATATACTTTGGGCATAACGTGCTGATATTCAAACCAGAAATCGAACAGGTCGCCAACAATGAACAAAGTGCCCTTTGATTTGACAACATGATCGAAGAAATGAAATAATTTTTCCTGCTTGATGTTCTCCCTGCCCTGGGGATGCAGCATCAAGTGGATGTCGGAAATGAAAAACAGTGGTAAGTCCATTAGCATGGAAACTAATGTATTTAATGCCGGTTTAGCAATTAAATTGTCAGCCTTTCACAGAGTGTTTGTTGCTTGTATAATATTATTATGCTATCTTCTCAACAGGCATCCCTTTATAGGGAACCGATATTAAATTGATTTTGTTAGGTTAGGTATGAAGCGATTACTGATTATTACGTTATTGGCGTCGATTAATCTGGTCATGGGTCAGTCCTTCGGCCAGAACAAGGTACAATATAAAGATTTTGATTGGTCATATATTGAATCGGCTCATTTTGATATTTACTATTATAATAACGAGAAAGAATTAGCTGAATTTACGGCTGGAGCCATTGAGAAAGCTTATGACCAGGTATCAAAGCATTTACGCTGGGAGCTGAATAAACGCGTATCGGTAATCGTTTATAATTCCCATAATGATTTTCAGCAGACAAACGTAGTTATGTCCTATATGAGCGAGGGCATTGGTGGCGTAACTGAATTATTTAAAAATCGTGTAGTAGTTCCTTTCGAAGGATCATATACGCAATTTCGGCATGTGATTCACCACGAGCTGGTACATGCGGTAGTCAATGATATGATTTACGGAGGAAATATCCAGTCAGTAGTTTCAGGGCGGGTAAAATTGAATATCCCGCTGTGGGTTAACGAGGGATTGGCAGAATACCTGTCATCGAACTGGGATACCAAAGCTGACATGATGCTCCGTGATCTGGCTATTCATGAATATATACCAACCGTGCAGGAACTGAATTATTATTTTGCCTATAAGGGAGGTCAGTCGATCTGGCGTTTCATTGGGGAAAAATATGGTCGCGAAAAAGTTGGCGAAATATTTTTAAATATGAAGCATAGTCAAAATGCTGAAGCCGGGTTCAAGAAGGCGCTTGGAATTGATTATGAAATTCTAACTGATAAATGGCACAAGTATCTAAAAAAAGAATATTGGCCAGAAGTTGCTGATCGCAGTGAATTAGAGGATATTGCCAAGCGAATTACCAACCATAAAAAACTCAGGAATTTTTATAACATATCTCCGGCTCTGTCACCGGACGGTAGTAAGATTGCTTTGTTGACAGATCGGACAGGCTACGCCAACATTGAATTGATTGATGCCATCAGTGGCGAATATATAAAGACTGTGGTCAAAGGAAATCGATCAGTCGATTTTGAAGAATTAAAATGGCTGCAGCCAGGAGTTT
Organism: uncultured bacterium; assembly: GCA_964539785.1. GTDB lineage: Bacteria > Fidelibacterota > Marinisomatia > Marinisomatales > TCS56 > JABMPO01. The sequence continues at coordinate 51,367 of CAZIJQ010000003.1, forward strand.
CCTGGTCGCCGGATGGTGAAAAGATATTATTTGCAGCCAAAGCCGGAAAGAACGATGTATTATATATCATCGATGTAAAAACCGGAAAAAGGAAAAAACTGCACTTTGATATGGACGGTCTATTTACCGCTGTTTGGTCCCCTGATCCAAATAAAATTGCTTTTGTTGGGATGGTGGGGCGTGCCAGTGATATATATGTATATGACATGGAAAGTAAGGAATTGGTCAATTTAACTAATGATGAGTATTCTGATTCAGAACCTTCCTGGAGTCCGGATGGACGTGAGATCGCTTTTGTATCTGATCGAAGGAGTGTTACTGTTAAAATTGCTAAAAATGAATTGGATTACCATGATTATTACCAGACCGATATTTTCACAGTTGCAGTAGAGACCGGAAATATCACAGCCATTACTAACACCGATTACAATGAAAACTATCCCATTTGGGCTCATACTCAGAATAAATTGCTCTATTCCGCTGATTATAATGGGGTCTGGAATTTGCATTTCTATGAATTTGATCAAAATAAGTTTTATCCGATCACCAATGTATTGACCGGTATTCAACAGCTTAGTCTATCTGAGGATGATCAGACTCTGGTAATTTCCGGCTATGAAGAATGGGGCTGGGATTTATATTCTATTGCCAATCCGTTGGATTTGGATCCAACAAACGTCGAACCCACCAATTTTTACCAGATCCGAAATTCTACTACTATACCATTTGAAGATATGCGTGTCAGCAGTCATAAAAAAAGCGGGGCAACTGACAATATCCCAAATGATTTCTCCAGTTTTATTTTTTCAGAAGAATATGACCAATATAATAATGTTGTCTTTGATCAGAACGACCCAGTTGTTGCCCTGTCTGATGATAGTACCAAAACTGTTGATGGTGAATACATATCCAATGACTATAAAACGCGTTTCACTCTCGATGTAGTAAATGGTCAGGCAATGTATAATACCGTTTTCGGATATTCCGGCACGACAGTATTCCTATTTAGCGACATTCTGGGTGATCATCTAATTTTATTTGGGACCGAATTAGTTCTGACACTCAAGAATAGCGATTATTTCTTTACTTATGCTTATTTAAAGCGCAGAGCAGATTTTTATATAACCGGGTTCCACACCGCTAATCTTTTTGGAAATGGCTACACCTATGTGAGCCGTTTAAGGAATTATGGTGTCAGTGCCGGTATTTCCCTGCCAACCAGCCGGTTCAATCGGTTTGATGCAGAATTAACCTGGAGTCAGATTCAATATTCTATTATGACTCGTGATCCTGAAAACCCATACTCCAATCAGCTTATTACCATTGGTGAACTACATTTAAACACGATTCTGCCTGCTCTAAGCTGGGTTAAGGATAATACGGTTTACGGTTATACCGGCCCGGTCGATGGTTCCCGGCAGAATTTACGTTTCGTTATTAGTCCTAAAATCAGTGATGATGGAATAAACTTCAGTACCGTTACCCTTGATTCACGTAAATATTTCAGGTTCAAGAGAGAATATTCGCTGGCGGGAAGACTATTATTGGGAACAAGCTTTGGAAATGATGCCCAGAAATTTATGTTGGGTGGATTACCCAATTGGGTATTTGGCTATGGTGAAACCGATGGTTCCAAAGATAACGGTAGCTATCGTCAAAATATTCTAACAAGCGACGATTCCACAGACTCTAGCAAAACAAATACATTGAAAGATGCCTATTTTTCAGTGTTTGCCATGCCCGTACGGGGAACGCGTTATTATGAACGTTACGGTACCAATGTTGCCCTACTCAATCTGGAATTGCGCTTTCCGTTTATTAATTATTTTGCCCTCGGCTTTCCGTTTAAAATGATATTCGCTAATATCCGCGGTCACGTGTTTTATGATGTTGGTGCCGCTTGGGATGACTGGAGTGAGTTAAGTAATCCCTTATTAATGAAAGAAAAGTATAAAACAGTTGATCCATTAAATCCGGTTATCAGCAGTTTTGGATATGGTGTGAAAATTAATCTGGGCTATTTCCTGTTGCGACTGGATAGCGCTTGGGATATCCAAAATGATGGTACCTCCAAACCTCAATACTATCTCTCGCTGGGCGCTGATTGGTAATCGTATACCATTGATCTGCTTAATTCCCCTGTAATATTATTCTATTGATTATCGATGAATAGAACAGCAACTAAGATGGTTTATCTGTGCTCAAATTGTGGGGCAGATTTCCCTAAATGGAACGGACGATGTCCAGCCTGCAACGAATGGGGAACCCTCAGCGAATTTAAAATTAAAAAACGTTCGGGAAAGCGCCCAGACCGGGAAAAACGAACGGCTACAGCTTTATCAACATTACTAAATACAACAGCTGCGGAACGGATTTCTTCCAGGATTGGTGAAGTAGATCGTGTTCTAGGAGGTGGTTTACTTCAGGGATCATTGATTTTGTTAGGGGGGAGCCCCGGAATTGGTAAATCAACGCTGGCATTGCAAATTGTTGCCAATGTAGACCTGCCAGTCCTTTATATATCAGCAGAAGAATCCGGAGAGCAAATAGCCCTACGCGCCCACCGTCTAGGCCTAAAAACCGGATCAATGCATATATCGGGCGAGAATCAAATTGAGAATATTCTTGATGAAATCAGTATTCTGAAAACCAATCTGGTGGTTATTGATTCGATCCAAACCGTTTTCAGTGGCGAAATTGACTCACTCCCCGGATCAGTCAGTCAAATCAGGGAATGCGGTCAGCAATTGTTGCAGGCTTGTAAGCAGTCTGGTGTCACAGTAATTATTATTGGGCATGTCACTAAAGACGGTACCATTGCTGGTCCTAAAATGCTGGAGCATATGGTCGACACCGTTCTTTATCTTGATGGTGATGACCGCTATGATCAGCGTATTTTACGGTCAGTAAAGAATCGCTTTGGCGCCACTAACGAAGTAGGCATTTTTAGGATGGAAGTAAATGGAATGCAGCCGGTTGAAAATCCATCGGAATTATTTTTAGCTGAACGCACAGATGGGATTTCCGGTTCAGCGATTTATCCGGCTTTGGAAGGCAGTCGTCCGATCTTGCTGGAAATACAGGCTTTGGTATCAGCGGCAAGTTTTGGAACTCCCCAGCGCAATGTAAATGGTTTTGATTATCGTCGGCTGGCAATGCTGTTGGCGGTTTTAGAAAGAAGACAGGGGTTGGTTCTTGGTACACGCGATGTTTTTGTCAATCTGGTTGGCGGTTTAAAAGTGAGCGATCCAGCCGCTGATCTGGCGGTTGTTGGCGCAATTGCTTCAGGGACGTTGGATAAAATTATTAAGTCCTCGACTGCATTAGTAGGTGAAGTAGGTCTGGCCGGCGAGGTTCGGTCTGTGAGCCAATTGGAAAAACGTATTATTGAAGCTCAGGCACTTGGTTTCAAGGATGTAATTGCCCCGCAGGGTAGTGTCCGCCGTCTAAATTCAACCCCTCAAAAAATCAAAGTTCATGGCGTAAAATCGGTGAAGGAAGTATTTGAAATAATTTTCTAATTTCTAAACAATTCGTTGGTATTTCCTTTATTCAATAATTTTTACCAATGTCGTAAAATTTAAAGTTAAACTGATATCATGGACGCTGGTTTTCAGCTCATGACCCACTGCTCTAATCTGTCCAATGGAATACTGAATCCCAAGATATTGGTTCAAATAAAATGTAATACCAGTTGAAGGTTGGAATATTGCACCCTCACCCAAAGCCAAGTGCCCACCACCTGCCGCACCTCCTGCCAGCTCCAGATGCATTTTAATGTGTTTATTAAATATTGGCGGATGCTGTAAACCAACTCCCAGCAAGCCGACAGCTAGACCTCCCACATGCTCGCCGGAATAGGCAAACATTCCCTGGCCGGAAATGAACATCCACCGGGTCAACAGGTGATCGATTTTAATACCCAGCAGTCGAACATTATCATTGACGGTCCGGTTCAGGCGTTTCGGGTTTTGATAAACTTGATCGAATATTCGCACCGACCAGGCTTTATATTTATAAGTACTATTCTTGGATTCAAAAACCGAGTATTCAGATAACCCGGCATTCTTCAAATGATATGATATCCTGGAGGTGGTCGTCAAAGCTTGCAAGTTACCTGATTGCGAACCGAGATAACCACCGGCTAAATCTAGCGACAGGTTCGGCAATATTTTGAAACCAAGCCCTGCCCGCAAATCAAGCAGTAAGCCACCGGCAGTTTCAACCCGAGCACCGCCTCCGGCACCCACGCTCAATTTCGCGAAATAATTCACTTTACTATCCGGAATTGTTTTACTAAATCCGACGCCAGCCATTATATCCATATAACCATGGCGAATTCCACCATATGCACCAGCAGTCTTTACTAGTAAAAACAACCCGGGGCGGAATGAATGTATTAGTTCAAAACCCACCAGGCGAATTATGTTATCCTGACGGGCGTTGTCGATGCTAGCAGTGCCGATCTTTTGAAAATAATTCTGTTGAATCAGGGAAAATTGATTCTGACTGAATCTAATGTGTAAATTACCTCCATTGATGATTTTTGGCAGCCTGATTTCCGTGTGATTGATATTGCCTGGCTGAGCGATCAATATACTTGATGGAAGTTCCACCGCCAGGCCTAATTGTTTATTGTTGATCCTGCTATCGGGAAAAGTAACCTTGCTGATATACATCCCCAAATTAAACCGCTTAAATTGGTAAATTAATCCACTATGGTACCGTAAGAGTGAACCATTGCCAGTCCAAATATTACCACCACCTCCGCCCAAAGATAGACCCGCATCAAGCACAAGTTTTTGTGAAATCGGTAAACGCGTGGAGGTAATCAAGCCTAGGGTAAACAGACCGCCTTGGTTACCCGTTATCGCGCTATAACTGACCATCCCCGCATTAAGCCAATTTGTGATATCTACCAGATAATATAGACCAAGAAATCCCATTGGCGTGTCAGAATCCGGTGTATTGACATTTTCAAAACTAATATAATGTCTGATCGGAATTTTGTTTAATGCCAAATTATCGGCCGCAATTGAACCACTGGTTATTGTGATGATACCTAATGAAATAAATGTTGCGACTATGGATTTAACTTTAATTATTGAGACTCCAGCCCCAGTCGAATAAAAATGCTGCCCCTGGTATTTTATTTTTTGAAATTTCATCAGTTAGTTAAATTGGTTTGCTGCAATAGCAATACTCTTGTTACTACTGTAAATTTAATTCCTGGACTCCAAGTACTGCGGCTATTTCTGATTGATCATGTCCTGTTTTAAGCAACGAATATATTCCGTACCTTTGTTCCAGCGTGAGCTGGCTGTAGCGTTTCATTTGTGCACCTCTTATTTGACTGTGAGAAATGTACGAAGCCTACAGCAGCTCCGCTTTTTCTGCAACCAGTCATTGAGTTGCACTTAAGAGTTGAATTCAAGATTAAATTAAACAGAAGTTTAATTTAATATTGGAATGTGGTATTATTTCAGCCATTAAATTTGTAATTTCTGTGTAGCATATTAATGGGGGAATATGCTGAAATCATTTGTAACCAGTTTGGCTCTAAAGTAATCCAAATACTATAGATAGGGAGAAAATATGTCTACATTTAAAGAGAAAGTAACTCGGTTAGTTGATCCAATGAAAAATCGGATTAATCATTTGATCACCAATTACGGCGATGAAAAAGTTTCGGATGTCACAATTGCACAGATATACGGTGGGACGCGGGGTGTAAAAAGTATGATATGCGAAACTTCCATGCTTGATCCCAATGAAGGTATTCGATATCGAGGCTATAGTTTACCGGAATTAATTGAATTACTACCCCGAGCCGATGGTGGGCAACAACCATTAGCGGAAGGATTATTTTATTTATTAATCACTGGGAATATTCCCAAGGAAACTGATATCCAGGATATCAGTAAAGAATTACAACAACGCAACCAGGTACCTGAATATGTATTTACCGCGTTGGATGCCCTGCCGAAAGATCTTTCACCAATGACTCAATTATCAATGGGATTGTTGGCAATGCAAGGTACCTCAGAATTCTCCAATCAATTTCGCAAGGGCATGGCGCGGAAGGATTTGTGGGAACCAGCTCTTGAGGATAGTTTGAGTATTCTGGCTAAACTACCAGCAATTGCTGCATATATTTATCGTCGATCATTCAAAGATAGCAAACGTATCGAACCCAATCCGAATTTAGATTGGGCTGGCAACCTGGCCCATATGATGGGTTTTGATAATAAAGAAGTTCATGAAATTATACGTCTATTCATGTTTCTCCATGCTGACCATGAAGGTGGAAATGTTACTGCCCATACAGTACAATTGGTTGGTTCGACTTTGTCCGATCCTTTCTATGCCCTGTCTGCCGGGATGAATGGGCTGGCCGGACCATTGCACGGTATGGCGAATCAGCAGGTACTGCAATGGATCGACAATATGCGCAAGGAAATAGGTAATAGTAGTCCGACCAAAGAAGAGATAGAAAAATATGTATGGAAAACGCTGAATAGCGGAAGATTGATACCCGGTTTCGGACATGCCGTTTTGCGTAAAACCGATCCTCGTTACACAGCACTACGGGAATTCGCGCTCGAACATTTTCCTGACGACGAATTGTTCAAGATCGTATCCGATTTATACGAGGTTGTACCGGATATTCTGCGTATCCATGGCAAGGCAAAGAATCCCTGGCCCAATGTAGATGCTCATTCTGGAAGTGTTTTATATCATTATGATATCAAGGAATTCGATTTTTATACGGTTTTATTCGGCGTTTCCCGCGCCCAGGGTGTGCTGGCATGGTATGTCTGGGCTCGTCTACTGGGTGCTTCATTGGAAAGACCAAAATCCGTTACAACCGAATATCTGGAAAGTCTGGTCCTGCGTTGGGATGAGAGTTTGTCAGTGGGTATCTTTGAAATTGATAACGACCATAAAGCAATGGTCGAACAATTGCAGAAATTAATTGAAGCTTATCATACTGGTAAAGCCGACCATAATATAATGGAATTGTTTGGTTTCCTTGAAAATTATGTAGATAAACATCTGTCGCTTGAAGAACACTACATGGATAAATACAATTATCCTGATTATGATGAGCATAAGCGGCAGCATTTAGAGTTTAAAGATAATTGCTGCGCATTACGCGATGAATACAAAGAAAAGGGCGGTACCACCCGGCTGGTGATTTTAGTAAAACAATTACTGGTTGATCATTTTACTACTCATGTGAGTACGATCGATAAAAAGATGGCTGAATTCTTTAAATCTGTGAGTCATGTTGGGTAGATTTTTATAGTAAATCGGGGGTAACCGATAATTCAAAAATCAAGCGGGACTTTAAGTCCTCGCAGATGGGGGCAGCCATGAACCAACAGTTTTACGAAAAATTTAAATATAAACTGAACGATGTACGCAAATTACTCAAGCGTCCATTGACCCTCAGTGAAAAGATAATGTACACACATTTATTTGTGGAATTTAGCAGTGATCTGGGACGGGGACAGGATTATGCCGAGTTGCGACCCGACCGGGTTGCCATGCAGGATGCCACTGCCCAGATGGCACTGCTTCAATTCATGATGGCTGGTCGAACTCAGGTTGCCGTACCTTCATCGGTACATTGTGATCATTTGATCCAAGCCAAAGTCGGCGCTGACGGTGACCTGCAGGAAGCTCTGAACCAGAATAGCGAAGTCTATCAGTTTTTGGAAAGCGTCTCTCGAAAATATGGAATCGATTTCTGGAAACCAGGTGCTGGAATTATCCATCAGGTAGTGCTGGAAAATTATGCTTTCCCCGGTGCTCTGGTAGTTGGCACCGACTCGCACACGGTCAATGGTGGTGGATTGGGAATGCTGGCTATTGGTGTGGGTGGCGCCGATGCTGTTGATGTAATGGTAGGCATGCCCTGGGAATTGCTGTGGCCTAAGGTAATGGGGGTCAAACTGAACGGCAAACTGTCTGGTTGGACTTCCCCCAAAGATGTAATTTTAAAGCTGGCAGGACTGATCTCCGCCAAAGGCGGCACTGGCTATATCGTTGAGTATTTCGGCGCTGGTGCCGAATCGATTTCAGCTACCGGTAAAGGAACGATTTGCAATATGGGCGCCGAAATCGGCGCTACCACTTCGGTATTTCCCTATGATGAGCGGATGGAAGCTTACCTTAAGGCCACTGACCGCAACCAGATTGCAGAGATCACAGCTAATATGCAGGATTATCTAACCGCCGATCCGGAAGTGCTGGACTATCCTGATAGGTATTATGACAAGGTGATCGAGATTGATCTTGACCAGTTGGAGCCCCACCTGAATGGTCCCTTTACTCCCGACCGGGCCTGGCCGGTATTGGAAATCAAGGCTGCCGTTGAAACCGAAGATTTCCCTGATCAGGTCAGCGCAGGACTGATTGGAAGCTGCACTAATTCCAGTTACGAAGATATTGAGCGCGTTGTCAGCTTAGTCAAGCAGGCTTTGGATATGGGGCTGAAGGCCAAAACAGAATTTTATATTACTCCCGGTTCGGAGCAGATTCGTGCCACAATGGAAAAATATGGTCACACGGAAATTCTGCAGAAATTCGGCGGAATCGTGCTGGCCAATGCCTGTGGTCCCTGCATCGGAATGTGGAACCGGGTTGGCGCTGAAAATCAGGAGCGCAACACAATTGTCACTTCCTACAACCGTAATTTTGCTCGCCGTAATGACGGCAATCCCAATACACTGGCTTTTGTCAGCAGCCCCGAACTGGTAACTGCTCTGGCCATAGCGGGCAAACTCTCTTTCAATCCTATCACTGATAAAATTGAAAATTCGGTTGGTGATAAAGTCATGTTAAAGCCACCGGTTGGTGATGAATTGCCATTGGAAGGATTCGACCGTGGTGCCAACGGATTGATTCGTCCGCCGGCTGATGGTAGCGATTCAGCGGTTCCAATTGGTGCTTACAGCAAACGACTGCAGGTACTTACTCCTTTCTCCGCTTGGGATGGACAAAATTTGAATGACTTGCAAATCCTGGTCAAAGTACAGGGTAAATGCACAACCGATCACATATCAATGGCTGGACCGTGGTTGCGCTTCCGGGGTCATTTGGATAATATTTCCGATAATATGTTTCTGGGTGCAGTCAATGCCGAAACTGGTGACGCTGGAAAAACTCACAATAATTTAACCGGTGAATATAATAGTATCTCCACTGTAGCTCGGAGCTACAAAGAAAACAATGTGGAATGGATTGTCATTGGAGAAGAAAACTACGGTGAAGGATCAAGCCGCGAGCATGCCGCTATGGAGCCACGGCATTTGGGCGGCCGCGCGATTATTGTCAAAAGTTTTGCCCGGATCCATGAGACCAATCTGAAAAAACAGGGTATGCTGGCTTTGGCTTTTTCCAATCCTGCTGATTATGACCGGATTCGCTCCGACGATAAGGTTAGCATCAAAGGACTTACAAAGTTTTCCCCTGGTACTCAATTGATTCTCAAAGTCAATCACACTAAAGGCACAACTGAGAATATCAAACTTAATCACACTTACAATGAACGGCAGATTGAATGGTTCAGGGCCGGCAGTGCTTTGAATTTTATTGCCAATAATACTTAGGTTTAAATCATGAAAAAATTTGACAAGATAGAAATTCCTAAAGATGGACAACGCATCACTTGGGAAGGTGATAATCTCATCATCCCAAATCATCCTATCATTCCGGTGATTGAAGGTGATGGTATTGGTTCCGATATTATGAAAGCCACTCGCCGGGTTCTTGATGCGGTGGTGGAAAAAACTTTTGGCGGTGATAAAAAGATTGCCTGGATGGATGTATATGCCGGCGAGATCGCCGGTGAAAAATATGACGGTAATTTTTTACCAGATGAGACCGTGGCAGCAATCGAATATTATCATGTGGCTTTGAAGGGTCCTTTGACAACGCCAGTCGGTGGTGGTTTCCGCAGCCTGAATGTTACTTTGCGCCAGTTAATGGACCTTTATGCTTGTGTCCGGCCGGTAGCTTACTTCGCTGGCGTGCCTTCACCGGTGCGGGAACCGGATAAAATGGATGTGGTAATTTTTCGGGAAAACACTGAAGATGTTTATGCCGGAATCGAGTGGACTGAGGGTTCAGCGGAAGCTGAAAAAGTGATCAATTTTCTGAATGACACATTTGGCAGCAAGATTCGCAGTGATTCGGGAATCGGCATCAAACCGATCAGTATTACTGGCACCAAGCGACTGGTGCGGATGGCGATCCAGTATGCCATCAATAATAACCGAGCATCGGTTACAATAGTGCATAAAGGCAATATTATGAAATTTACCGAAGGCGCCTTTCGTGATTGGGGTTATGAGGTTGCGCGGGAAGAATTCGCCGATCAGACGATCACCGAAGATGAGTTGTGGTCAAAATATGATGGACAAATTCCCGCTGGAAAAATCGTGATCAAGGACCGGATCGCCGATTCCATGTTGCAGCAAATTCTGACCCGCACCGATGAATACGATGTAATTGCCACTCCCAATCTAAACGGCGATTATCTTTCTGATGCCTGCGCTGCTCAGGTTGGTGGTCTTGGCTTGGCACCGGGTGCGAATATTGGTGATAAAGTAGCCCTGTTTGAGGCTACCCACGGCACCGCCCCTAAATATGCCAACCAGGATAAGGTGAATCCCAGCTCGGTTTTACTTTCGGGCGTGATGATGCTTGAGCATCTAGGCTGGCAGGAAGCGGCCGACGCGGTGGCGGCGGCAGTGGGCAAGACCATCCGGCAGAAAAAAGTAACTTACGATCTGGCCCGCTTGATGAACAATGTGGAACCATTAAAAACATCGGAATATGCTTCGGCAATTATCGAAAATTTATAATTTTGAGGCAGCCACCCCTACAAGGGCTGGGAGCCTTGGTTAAATATTTTTTGTTGATTAGACAAATATCGACCATCAAAGTAATGGCAATTATGGTATAAATATTATTGAAATAAATTAATCATATATCAGGAATACAGTAGCGCCGTCCTGTAAAATTAAAACCAGGTTATCAGTATATTTTGATCTGGAAATTATGAATTTAGATTCTGAGTTATAGCCATCCTCGTCGGCATCGAGGCGGAGACCTTTAAAATTGATCGTGTGTGATCCATCGGCTTCTTTGCGGATACTTCCATTAAAATTGGTGCTGAATTCAAAATTATATGATTCGGGACCTGTGCGTACAAAATCGGCGGTTACCATGTCGTCGTACACTACATGATAACGGGCTACTTCCTCGATTCCCAATTCAATTTTTTGTCCCTTGGAATAATTCCGGTGTATTTCAACCGGTTTTTGCCTGAAAATCAATTCGGGAACGGAACTGTAGGCTTCCCAGTCAATTAAGAAATATTTTTCAAAATCGATTTCACCGGTCTTTTTAACATCCAAAATATTACTGCCCAGCAATCGCGCTTTATAAGATACACGCTGATCAATTAAACTCACTTCACATTGATTTTGCTCATCCAGACTAATATTGATTTTATTGTCTCCGTAATTGACTAAAAATTCATTGTCGGAAAATTTTATATGAACTTCTGAGGAATGCAATAATAGTAATGGCTTCATATTTTCCCCTGAATTTAATCTCCGTTAGATATATAACCGACCTGATTTTTTATTCCACGATTGTCCATTGAAATGGATCAGTGAAATCGCTGAATATCTCAATTTCATCACCAATCTCTAAGGAATCTACACCAGCCGGAGTGCCGGTGAAAATCAGATCACCTGATATCAGCTCCCAGATTTTGCTGATTGCCGTTAGCAGTTTGGTAATATCAAAAATCATCAGGCCGGAATTACCGGATTGACGCTCGATTCCATTGACCCGGCAACCGAAATTCAAATTATCGAATCTGGTTGACTTATCCACTGGTGTAAATATACCGATTGGAGCGCTACCGTCAAATGCTTTGGCTTTTTCCCAGGGTAAACCTTTCTTTTTTAGACCAGACTGTACATCCCGCAGTGTCAGATCGAGGCCGATGGTGACACCATCAAGATATTCGTTAAGTTCCAAGGAGCTGTCAAACTGCCCGGCTTTACCAATCCGGTAGACTATTTCCACTTCGTGTTGTAAATCATTACCATGGGCCGGGTAAGTTATTGGTGAACCAACAGTGCCCAAACAACTGCTGGGCTTCATAAATATAACCGGCTCAGCCGGTCTTGGATTGGACAATTCTTCAATATGCTTAAGATAATTCCGACCAATACAGAATATTCGCGACATTATCTTTCTCCCGGACTTGATGACATAATTAAAAATTAATACTGATCATTAGGTTTCAAAAATATAATTTGAGTAAACTCACAGCCAGAATTACTACAGCGGTGATTACACCAATGTAAGCAGGTATTTTGAGTCGGCGTTCAAAGCATACCCTTGCGCCAGCTCCGGCAAAAATGATATATCCCAAAACCGGCAGATAAGTCAATATTGGTGACGCTGCGACCGGATTCATCTGTGGAGCACAATATTTGAATATGGTTAATATCACTAAAGCCGTGAACAGCCAGCCAATAAAATTTGTTAAGGGAACATTATAGAATTTTCCCGGGCGATGCCAGGTCCAGCGGCCTTCGTGCACGGCAATTGGATCACTGATAACATCCAGTAGAGTGACCAGTACTGATATCCCAAGGATAAGCTGCCAATCAAAATGGATTATAGTAGTTGGGACATTCTTGAATAACAATAGACCAGTCCAAAAACCGACATAGGTCAATCCAACCCAAGCCAGAGGATAGCACAGAGGAACCCCCAATATGGAGGGCAATGGACAGGCACGATCAGTATATTTATAAGAACCAAAAATGTAACCTGTGTTTACCCCGATTATTTCAAATAACCCACTGATAAAGAAACTGATGCAAATAAATATTGCAATGTAGGCAATGCCGAGGGTGATTGACCCATGAACAATTATTATCAATATGAAAAGCAAAGACTGTAAAATCCGCAATCGCTCGGCCTGAACATAACCGTATTTAGTTTCAATTATTCGATAGGCAAAAATGACGGTTGAGATTAGCCCAATCCCTAAAATGAGAAAGATTGTTTCCATATTAATTTCCAACCTTGTCTGTATTACTGAGACAGAAATTCAAAATTAGTTGAAAGACGATTAAATAATTTGGCGGTCGGTGATTTAAACCGATTCATAAGCTTAATGCCGGTATTTAAGGTTTGTGGTGTTAATACCAAACTGTTTTTCAGTTTTATAGAGCGCCGAATAGTAGTTTTGATTTCTTGCTCACAGCGGTGTTCATATTTAGTTAGAAATGTTTTAGAAGTATCATGGGCTCTGAGAGCGTCACTTATTGTTTCACCAGCTATAATTCCGGATAATAAAGCATTTTTTATCCCTTCCCCGGTGAAGGGATCCATTAAGGCGGCAGCATCTCCAACCAGAACAGCCCCATCGTAGGCAACTTGATTCGATCGAGAAGTTGATAGCGTATAGGGCCAAGTTTTTATATCTCTGGGATTTGGATCAAGACCAATTCGGTGTTTGATACGGGGGTCATTCAGAAATTGCTGTAGTAGTTCTTTCATTGAAAGATTTTGCGACTGATACCGGATAATGTCAATACCGAAACCGACATTTGCAGAATTCGGACCGGTAGGAAAAATCCATGCGCCATTTGGAAAAAGTGACTTTAAAGCGAATGCTTCGATGTGGTTAGGAATAATTTTAAAATTTTTCAAATATACTCGGATAGCAATTACCTCCGGATTGATCCTGTGTTGCTGTGTCACCAGCGAGCGATATATGGCCGAAGTAGCTCCATCAGCACCGATAACGACAGGAGCGACCAGTTTTTCTTTCCGGTTATTTTTCAATATTTTTATTCCGGTAACCACCCTGCCGGTTCTTAGTACTCCAGTAACCTGGGCAGTAATGGTGATTGCTCCCAGCTGTTTGGCGTGTTGATATAGTAAATTGTCAAATTTGGAGCGCGGTGCGATATAAAATTTGTGAATAGGATTTATTGGCCGCACAAACCAGTCAACCTTGCTGCCATTGGGAGAATAAATTCTAGCGCCGTGGATTGGATAAAAATTGGCAGACTGCATTTGATCTTCCAATCCAAGTTGAGCCAATAAGGCCGAAGCTCCGGGTAATACCCCATCACCACAGACTTTATCACGGGGAAAGGATTGGCGATCTACCAACAAGACTTTTCTACCCCGATTAAGCAGTGTGATAGCGGCGGCGGTCCCAGCCGGACCCGCTCCGGCGATTATTACATCATACGACATGATTCAATATTAAAAACCATAATATTATTTAACAGGGTATTTATTTTAGCAATATAAATAAAAAAAAAGGGTTTGATGTTCAAACCCTTTTAAATATCAACAACCGTAATCAGTGCCGATTTGAAAACCCCTACCCCAGAGGGGATCATCAAGGAAATCTAGTTTTATTGAACGGGTAAACATCTCAAGGTGAGATTCGAATATTACTTTAATGCCATTGATATCGATTGTACTGTCATTTTTCTGTTGCTCATCCAGAGCAATGTCCAACCTGGGACCGCCTCAGCCGAAACCATTGCTGATAACTCGCAGCAATTTACCTTCGTTCTGAGGTCTCCCGAGTAATTCTTCCAGTTTAATGTGGGCTGTTTTTGTAATTGTCATTTAATATTTCCGTAGATAATTAGCATATATCAAATGTTTGATCCAATTGGCAGTAACAGGTTACAAATTTTATTGATGCCGTCCTATTCACGGGAATAGGACGGAGATTGCGCTCGGTTGGCAGCAATTACAGCCTGATTAGGTGGTATGTCTGGGAATTACTTTAGAGGTTTACGTAATTCTTCGCGGATAATTTTACCAGCTTTAAAATGTGTTTTGCGGTGGGCTGGGACATAGACGATTTCGTTGGTGCGGGGATTCCGAGCTTTGGGCTTGGCTTTGGTCGGTTTGACTTCCAGTACCCCGAAATTGCGAACTTCAATTCGAAGGCGGCCATGTCCATGATCCTCGATCAGCATCTGGGCCATTACTTTAAAAGTATTATCAACAAATGCTCTTGTTTGCAAATCCGGCGCGTTGACAGCCTTGGCTACACGCTGGACAATATCTTTTTTTGTGTATGTGACAGTTTTCATATTGTTCTCCTTAACAATATAATTAAAATCAGTTTACACATTAAGTTGTTATGGCGCAAGCAAAAAAAAGAAAAAAATGTTATATTTTGATAAAATTGAATTATTTACAAAGATTTCGGAGCGAAATTATTGGTTTTGCCGTTTGAAAAGGACAGAGCTGTAATATTTAAAGGATAATGATATGATTGATTTACGTAGTGACACTGTGACAAAACCTTCAGCAGGGATGCTGCAAGCCATGATGGCTGCTGCTGTAGGTGATGACGTTTTTTCAGAAGATACGACGGTCAATCGGCTGGAATCGCGGTTGGCGGAAATATTTGGCTTGGAAGCCGGTATATTTTGTCCATCCGGTACAATGACCAATCAAATCGCCATCAATGTGCATACCCGACCCGGCGATGAGGTTATTTGTGACCGTTTGAGTCATGTGTATCATTATGAAGGAGGCGGTATCGCTCGCAATTCCGGTGTATCGGTTCGTTTATTAGCTGGCGACCGGGGGCGGTTTGCGGCAGCAGAGGTTGTTAATAATATTAATCCGGATGATATTCATTTTCCAGTAACGCGCCTGGTAGTAGCAGAAAATACCTGCAACAAAGGCGGGGGGAGTTGTTGGGATTATTCGGTGCTCAGAGAGATTAGCCAGGTGTGTGCGGATAATAATCTGAAATTTCATCTTGATGGTGCTCGGATTTTTAATGCCCTTATTGCAACTGGCCAACAGGCAGTTGACTACGGAAAAATATTTGATTCAATTTCGATTTGTTTTTCAAAAGGACTGGGCGCTCCAGTGGGGTCAGTTTTGCTGGGGAATCGGAAATTTATTGATAGCGCTCGCCGTGTTCGCAAGGTTTTTGGCGGTGGTATGCGCCAAGCTGGTTATCTGGCTGCGGCTGCGATATATGCTCTGGATAATAATATCGAACGGATTGCCGATGACCACGGCCGGGCATTAAAATTAGGCGAAATTCTTAAGTCGGTTAGTTACGTAAGTGAAGTTCTGCCTGTTGACACAAATATTGTCATCTTCAGGGTGGATGAAAAAATATCTGAAGAATTAATTGTTAATAAATTGGCTGAAAACGATATCCTGGCAATAGATATGGATCGCCAGACAATTCGGTTGGTTACCCATCTTGACTTTGATGATTCGATGTTGGACCAGACTGAATCGGTTTTGATAAATCTGATATAAAATCTAAGGAGCAACCAGATGAAATTGTAAAACGCTAATTGTATACAAATCTTTACAATTTGGAGAATAAGTGTTTCCCATACAATTAATAGTTAAATCTGTATAAAATCGCCGAACCTAAATAAAATGTTTTGTAATTTATTTTGCTAAGTGGATTTTGTAATAGGGATTCAACAACATTTTTTAAAATAAGTTCAAAATAGAATGTTAATTTTATCAGATAGATTGATTGCTTTAACCTAATTGGAGTTAAGAATGTCAGTAAAAATACCGGAAAATATTTCAAAAGCCATGGATTGGTCATGGTCAAAATTTGAATTAAAATTTAATGAATTGACTGATTTTCCCTTGGCTGCAGATAATCTAAATGACTGGATGTCCGGTTGGAGCGATTTACGGGATTTAATAATGGAATTATACGTTCGTTATTATATTGCCACCACCCTGGACACACGTGATACAGCCACCGAAAAACGCTTTCACGATTTTCTGGAAAATATATTTTCGCCAAGTAGAGCAGCCGAGCAAAAGCTAAAACAGAAATTACTGAATAGTGAATTGGAACCGCATGATTTTTCTGTCCAATTGCACAGATTACGGGTTGATTCAGAAATATTTCGGGAAGCAAATTTACCGTTGTTGATTGAAGAGGAAAAATTTTGCTCGGAATATGATAGGATAGTCGGCACCCAGGCAGTTGAATGGGAAGGGCAGGAAGTGACTCTGCATCAATTGAAAATTGAGTACTTGAATGAGAATCGCACAAAGCGCGAACAAGTCTGGCGGCTGGAAATGGCCCGTTGGCAGGAGGATCGTGAGAAAATCAATGAGCTTTGGGCGAAATTTTATGATTTGCGAACGAAAATTGCCGGCAATGCCGGCTATGAAAAATATCGGGAATATCGCTGGCGACAACTGGGCCGATTTGACTATTCTCCTGCAGATTGCAACAATTTTCATAAAGCCATTGAGGCTGTAGTTGTACCAGCCGCCCAGCGAATATATGAGAAGCGTCGCAAATCACTGGGGGTTACGGAATTGCGACCATGGGACCTCGATGTAGACACCCGAAATCGAAAACCCTTGCAGCCTTTTACTGATGTAAATGAACTAATCGCAAGCACCGGAAATATCTTCAATCGGATTGACCCTGAGTTGGGTAAGTACTTTGCTACACTTGATCAAGAGAATTGCCTTGATCTTGACAGCCGGAAGGGGAAAGGTCCCGGGGGCTACTGTGACTATTTTTCAGTAACCAAGTTGCCCTTTATATTTATGAATGCGGTTGGAATACATGAAGATGTCCAAACGTTATTACATGAGGCTGGGCACGCTTTTCATAATTTTGAATGTGCTCATCTGCCCTATAATCAGCAACGCGAGTACAGCATGGAAATCGCCGAGGTGGCGTCAATGTCAATGGAATTGCTGGCGGCGCCTAATCTGGTTGAAACCCAGGGTGGATTTTATTCACCGGAGGAGGCAGCACGGGCACGAATTGAACATCTAGAGAAATTGATATTATTCTGGCCCTACATGTCAGTAGTTGATTCGTTCCAGCACTGGGCCTATGAAAATCCGACACTGGCCCGCGCTGCAGAAAACTGTGATAGACAGTGGTCAGCTTTATGGGATAGGTTCATACCCGGAGTGGATTGGTCCGGGCTGGAGAATATAAAGGAAACCGGCTGGCACCAAAAATTGCACATACATGTTATACCTTTTTATTATATCGAATATGGTATTGCTCAGCTTGGAGCAGCTCAAATCTGGGCTAATTCTCTCAAAGATCATAAAAAGGCCTTGGCAGACTATCGCAGTTGTCTGGCGCTTGGTGCAACCAGATCGCTACCGGAATTATTTAATCAAGCCGGTGCGAAATTTACATTTGAGACTGGAGTTCTGGAAGAGTCGGTGGATTTGATAGAAAGAACAATTAGCGAATTGGAATAATTTTTTCTGGTATCAGCCGATTTCGCTGTTTAAACGTGATAGGCGATTAAGCGCATCCCGCCGATTAAACATTTCTTCATCGGCGGTTTTCCAGATCGAAACCAGTTTTTGCAGGTTTTGCCGGGCCAGTGATTTATTACCCATTGTTTCATAGATAATTCCCCGTAGGTAAAAAGATTGTGGATATACAAAAGCACGGGCACTACGGGAGAGGCTGGCTTTCTGCATTTCATCGGTTACTGTTAAAGCGGATGTATAGTCGCCGGATAAGTAATGAATCATTGCCTTTTGATATAGAAAATAATGCTGGACTTCAACACGTTTGTCGAGCTTTTCCCATTCAGCCAAAGCCCCAGGATAATCTTCCTGGGTATAATAATGCTGGAAAAGAATGGCAGGCTGAAAAATGTCAAGCATATTAGATTTATCAGTGGAATCCATTGCTACAATATTGGAGACTAAATCAACCAGTTGGGAAATTTGTTCGGGTTCATCCAGATAACTGTGAATCAGGCTTTTTATTAAATATATATTTAATTTGAGTTCTTTGTTAGGCTTTTTCGACAGTGCATCATTTAATTGTTTGTGAGCCATTTCGTAATCCGATAACAGGAAATAGTGAAAAGCTTTTCCTAATAAACTGGCAGATATTTGATTGGTGTTATGCTGCATTGCCTTGTTGCCGAGCATTTCATCTATCAAGGGCAATGACTGACTGATTTGTCCTTGTTCATCATACAGGGATATTAAATGGTTACGCCCCGAACTTTGCCACTTTTCGCTTTTATCGCCGACCACCAATTCAGAGAATTTACTATGAGCTGTCTCGTATAAGCCCATCAACTGATAAGTGTACCCAACGCGGGTAGTAAATCCAAAATCGTAGGGGTCAATCAGCAAGCCATTTTCAAAAGCTTTTAGAGCTTCGGAAAAATCGCCAATATTCTGATATAGTGCCCCAATAAATTTATATGGTGCCGCTTGATCAGGATGGAAAGTCAAAAACTGGTTTGCCAGGCCAATACCCACATCAGGTGGAAGGTGGTTGTAGCAAAGTCCAGTCAGGCTTTTTTGGGCTGGGCTCATAGTCGGGTCAGTTTTTAGAGCCTCCAGATATAATTCGCCGGCTTTTTCATAATCGCCAGCACCTTCGGTCATTAGAGCAAGATAAAATGAACCCCAGGGGCTATCCGGGAAAAATGAAATAAATTGCACAGCCTTCATTTTTCCTTCATTATATTGTTCTTTTGCTGCGTAAATATCAAAAATATGACGGTAAGCCAGCTTATAATTAGGGTCCAGTTCAATGACTTTTTCAAATGCCAGTAAGGCGCCTTCAAAGTCGCCGGAACCGTGAAATAGGGCTTCGCCCAGGCCATACCAGCCATCTTTTTCATCCGGTAGAAAATTGACTACTTGTGTATATAATTCGGTAGCCTTCGAGAAATTTTGGCTGATCAATACCCGGGCGCTTTCGGCCAGCAATTTTTCTTTGGTTGTTTTATAATTTTCATCTGCCAGGATATAGTCCAGAGATGCTAAAGCCTGTTCCGAACTGATTTCTGATGAAAGTGATTGAGCCCACCATTGAGCAAGAGCCATGGTATAATAAACATCGGAAAAATTACTGTCGATTGCAATCGCTGTCTGGAAGTGGTCAATGGCTTCAATAAAATGCTGTTCATTGAACAAGTCCATACCTTCAAGATAATGCTGGTAAGCTGTCATTGATCCGGTCGTTTTTTCGATGACGGGTATCTCAATATCCTGCACGTCCTTGCCACCCAGGTTCAGGTCCCCTCGGACCAGCTCGGTCAAGTCATCGACCATGGCGTACACATCATTTCCTTCAACACGCTGTGACTTGATTATGGTGCCTCGTGCAACTTCAATAAGGCGCGAGGTCAGGATAATTTTATTGCCAGTTTGGATAATATTGCCGGTGAGCATGGTAGACGCCCCAGCCCTACATGCTACTTCCAAAGCGACGGAAGGATCAATGGAACGGCTGTCCGATTGACCGAGCTGATTTTGAATATCATATAGGCGCTGACTGCTGATTATCTTAAATGACTGGGATTCTGATAAATCAGTAATTATCAATTCCTGTAAAATTTGTCCCAAGCGATCTTTGTCATCCAAATCCCGGAGATTTTCAAAATTTAGGACGGCCAGGGAGTTTGATTCAATAGAGGTCTGGAGGCCGAACAAACCCATCGAAGGCAATGTCAGCCAGCCAATTACAGCAATGCCGATGATCCCCAGTAAAATCATTCCCATTTTAAAATATTTAGGTTGGATTGGTGCGGATTTGCCCGCCAGAAGAGGGGTAGCTTGGGCTGGCATTTCGGCGGTTTTATCGCTATCGACCGCGTCTCGTTTAATGCCACTTGGTGTGATATCAAAAGCCCAAGACAATAAAATTGCAATCGGAAAACCAATTATTAATAAAACGATTACCAGTGTCAGTGCCCAATCCGGTAATAACAGGGCGGGAAAGGTAACCTCGCCAATTTGCATAATAATCCATGAGACAAGGGCATACATGCCTGCCACACGAAACACCTTACGACGTCTTAATTCATGAATTAGATTCTGCATACTTACCCCGGCTAAATTAGCAACCCATTAGCCAGATTAATTTACAATAAAAATTGGGAGTTTGAATTACTTAATATGAGTCAAACTGCCTTGGTGATTGCAATGTTCCTAAATAACTGCTTATTAGTGACTTTGTTTTAAATCTGGATTGAAACCACCACTCCGGGAATTGAACCATATTGAGAAACTAAACCATTTCCAGGGCAGGAATCGGTTTGATTGCAGTTGCTGGTTTCCGATCGCCTGGAGATCGAAAACACTCCAATATAATTAACGGGCTTTGGCAATTTTGCCACGTTTTTCAATGACTGTTTTACCATTTTTAACTTTTATCCGGTAGAAATAGACACCATTGGCGACAAAGTCACCGTTTTTATCCCGGCCATCCCAGATGATCTCGTGATAAGCACCAATCGTCGGATCAAGATCGGTTAATGTGGAACCGCGTGTCATATGGCGGATTTTCCGGCCATCAACAGTATAAATGTCGAGACTGAATTCTTCAACTGTCTCGGTGAGTTCATAGGCAAAGCGGGTTTGGTCAGTAAAGGGATTAGGAAAATTACCATAGTCGATCAACTGTAATTTTTCGCTCACAATAAATTTCAGAGCAAGAGTATCAGATTGATTCCCGGCGGCATCAGTGGCGATGATAGCCATAGTTGTATCATTGCCGGTGAGTACAGGAGTGTATCGAATACCTACCGTACTGGTTTTTCCAGACATTATATCAAGTTGTGGATTAGTAATTAGTTGATCATTTATCCATATCTGGAAACCATTGATACGATGATCAATTCCATTTTTATCTTGAGCTATAAGTGAAATAATGGGATTGTTATTGAGATAGCTGTTCCGCAAAAACCGTTGACCATTGATAGTTGCCTCAAGTTTGGGTGCCGTATTATCGGTCGAATAGATGAAGGCAAACTGGCTGTGTGTGGTTGCCGAAAAGTTTATCGTGGAATCTATGATACTGATATTCTTGACTGGCAGCCACAAGTCATTTTCATGAAAATATTGAGCTAAAAACAGTGAGTCCGGAATTGGCACTGGCAAATGCCAGGTGCCGGAAAAGGGCAGTGGATTGGGGGTTTCAATGCTAACAGCCATCTTTTCTGGAGCTAGCTGGATGTAATTGAAGTCAGGTTGGCTGGTGACGGCAGGATCATCAGCAAATAGTATTTCCATTACCATTGGTTCGCTTGCTAGGCCAGGCATAATCTCAACCTGAAAATCATTGACAGTGACTAGGCTGTGGTTGTTAAGGTTATCAGTTGTACCCAGTTCCGGGGTTACCCAGAAAGCGTTGGTGACAATTATGGTAGTAAACGTATCCGGAATGGAAATGGGATTCTCGGCCGATACGATCGCCCGGTAATCATGAATCCCGGAGGGAAGGGCACAGGTGATGTATCCATTCAAATCTCCGCGACCGTAAAAATTAATAGTATCACTGCCTATGTCATACCAGCCGGTGGCCAATTTTCTTTGGAATAAAATTCGAGCATCTCCACTACCAGAGGTTGAATTAATAATCGTACACATCAGTCTCAGATCTGGGTCGGTTTCCATTTTCAGCCCATTGACCGAAAACACCGGAATATTTCTGATCAGGACCTGTTTTTCCGGTCCAAAAGTGACATTGCCAGCGCCATCAACCACTCGACAATAGACTCTAAGTAATGCTCCGGCATGTTGTGGGGGGATCCTACTGGTTGATTGATAAATATCACTGCCAGCGGGATGCATTTCGGCGAAATAATTATTATTGACATAAAGTTGTACAGTATCGATTCCCTGTTGAGCTGATATTTTGGCGACAATTAGAATACTATCCAGATAATTCGGGTTTGAAGGAATAATGTCGTGAATAATCGCATTTGCGCCAGCGATTGATAGCAATGAATTGGATCTAAATAGGTCTCCATTTGATTTCCATGATGCGACCAAACTATAGTTGCCAGTTGCCAGCGTATCCGAAATTGGTAGTTGATAATTATTATTATTTCCCGAAACAAGTTGTGGGATTTTTGTGAGGGGTATCTGATCCGGTGTAAATAATTGTACCTTCAAAGAGTCGCTATTCACGTGAGGAAGTGTCAAAGTAACAGTTTCTCCTGGTTCAGGATCGGGAGGATTGATATTGATGGCAAATTTTGCTGGAAACGGCAATTTAAGTCCAGGATCTCCGGATAGATTGAATTGGTAAATTTGAGAGATGGCGATATCCGGATAGCTGCTATTTCTAACGTAATACTGAATTTTGGCCTGGCTAATAATTTCACCAATTGATAATGTTTCTGTATTGAATAAATTTTCATGAAGGGGTTGTAGCAATAAAAAATCGTTGATTATCCAACCCACGCCGGCACTGCCAAACCAGGCCGCTACTCCGCCCTGATCATATCCCATCAATCGACGGCCGAGAGCATTAGGGTTAGTTACGTCACCGGTGAAACAGGTCATGCTGGTAACGAAAGGAGTACGTCCGGGATTATATAAATTGTTAATATCGCCCAGAGTAAACAATGAACGATCGCCCCATACGGCACCTCCGCCATGACCTAAAAAATTTATATAAGTCAATCCTCTGCTAAAATGATTCAACAATGTATCTGTTGAACCATAAAATGGTCCTCCCTCGGAATACTTATCAATATTCAATCGCGTTGGAAATACTCCTTCTTGAATAATATTATTAATCAGCGATTCTGATTGATTTTTGAAAGCCTCTTCATAACCAGCGATCATTAAAAGTTGATTGTGCCAGTTTTTAGGATCATCATTTACCAGGCTCAGCGTTTTCTGCACCATCAGCTCTAATTCGGCCTGATCTCTGGCTGGTAAACGTCCGATGTTGAATTCCGGGATCAAATCGTCACCAGCTACTAAAGTATACCAGAAATCTGATGAAGCAGCGCCCCAGCCATAAGTTTGGATTTTCATTGAAGGAATAAACGAATTGGGATTATTGTAGCCCCCGGCCCAACCAAACACCCCACCTTGCATGGCAATTAATACTTCTGAGGGAGGTGAATCCAAATTATGATATGCATCGAACAAAAAGTCTTTGATCGCATAAGGCGAGAGAACTCCGCCATTGTAATAGCGGTAAATATCATCGATATTTATTTGTGTGCCATTGTGAAATGTTGCCAGTGGTTCAAGAATAGTCGTAAAAGAATCCGGGGCTATAATCAGGTAATCGGTATTAATATTTTGGAGTATACCTGCTAATGGTTCCGCAGGAGCAATTGATACTGTTGTCAGCAGACTGTCCATTACAATAGCATGATAGATGGTATTAGGCGAATCAGCTTGATCTTGTAAAATAATTCTAAATTGATTGGTATTTTCCCCAACAATCAGGAAATCTTGCAAACGTGAAATACCCTCTTTAAAAACCAGAATTGATTCACTGGTAAATCCCCCAACCTCGAACTGCGTTATCATAGGTAATTCGCTATCCTGGGTAAATTCAATGTAATCGTTGTGAGCTTGATACTGACGGGCATATTCAATTTCAACCCAGTTTAAATACACTTGATCATAGCGATTGGTGGGGTCACTGCCATCTAAAGTAATCAGAAGTTGGTTTGGGCCATGTGAGAGGAAATCGTTTTGCAGTATTTGCTGAGAACCGCTTGATATGACCTGCGAGTCCTGACCATCCCAGGTACCATCAGTTATTTTGTAACTGTTGATAAAAGCCTGTAGGCTATGGTTGCCGGTAGTAATTCCTTGCAATTCCATTGATATTGTAAATCGCAAAGCAGTTGACGCAACCGGATAAGTTATCGGTATTTCAAATATCTCCGATGTACCACCATTGATTGGCGGTTCTATAAAAAAATGATCAAAGGAATCCCATTGATCGTGAGTATGCATATTGCCTAATCTTGCAAAATATTCATCTCGTTCAAAATGCTCCGTATAACGATAGCTAGTTGGTCGTAGCACCTCATCCGGTGGTAAGGCGGGATAAGCACTTTCGGAGACATACCTCAAGCCATAAACGCTGCCCCAGGTCAGCCAATAGACATTTTCAGCAGTATAAAAATTGTTTATATATGGTGCTCCAGCAGGCGCTTTATTTTTTTCGCCGTAAAAGATAAGTTGGTCACCGGAATTAAAATTTTGATCATCTTCACCATCAATATACAACCGTATTTCCTGCTCATGATTCCATAGCCGGAAAGTCTTAGGATTTATTCCAGTAACAGCCAGACCACTATCGATAAGAGTAGAATAAGTCACTTGATACCATCCGGTAGAATCAAGGCTGATACGGGCAATGCTTTCCGAATATTGATAATCAGGAATTATATTTTGCCGGCCTAAAGGAATTGGTGTTCTATTTAACGGTAATTGGGATAATTTAGTGTCGGATAAAAATTTTGGTGCCAGATTAGTGGTATGATTCCAGATGATTTGAACAGTTATTGATTTATACCAGTTCAATCCCCCATTAACTACTATCACCGGATTAATTTTTAGCGCGCTACTCGCATGGCCCCGTATTTTACCAATTGGTGTCAATATAGCTGTGTTTGTGGGATAGGTTTCTCCACTCCACTGCGGGGTTTCCTCGGTGTAGTCAATACCTTTGGCTTTTTCCGATTGTGTAATTTCAGGTTGAAAGCTTGCAATGTATTGTAGTTGCCCCGGATAAATTTCATATGCAGCCGATTCGGGAATACCTATAATCACCTCGTTATAGTGCGGTAATTGAGGGAACCCGGCAGCAAGATTTACCGGTAATAACGGTGAAGTTGCAATGGTAGAATTATCCTTGATCCAGAGACTGTCAATGTTGAATTCTATTATCAACACACCCGGTTGGTAAGCTACTATTTGTAACTGACCATATAGTGAATTAACGGTAATTATAATATAAAGGATTACCGGAATTATTTTTTTAATTGGTTGTAAAAATATGCCCATTGGTCAGTTTACTTGGTAATCATTTTACGCATGAATTGCTGGTTTTTGCGAATTCCAATTATACTCAAATTTTAAAGACCACAATTAATTGTCCAAAAATTGGTGAATAGCCTGATAGAAAAGTTCCCTGTCACAACCGGGTGCCAGATGTCCGCAATCATTGTCCAAGATCAGTTTACCCGATCCTTTTAAAGCAGCCACTTTGAGTGCCGGACCGGGATTTACCAGGTGGTCCTGTGCTGAAACAATTATGAACAGCTCAGCTCGGATCGCTGCAACGGTTGTTTCTTGGTTGTTCCCATAATTTTGGGTGATGTCATGAGCCATCATTGCTTTCAATTGGGCAGCCCAGTTATCGATTTGGAAATTCTTGCTGAATCGTTCCAGATAATCAGCTCGAAATTCTCCAATTTCGGTCGGATTTGATTTCCGATTGCGATATGCCGGAGTATAGGCATTCATTACCTGAACCAACGCTACTTGTTCAGTGATCACTGACAGAGGTACATTGTATTTCAATCCTGATTCAATTGCCAATAATTCAGTCTCCCAAACCAGGCGTCCATATGCGGTTTGCCAGGGAGCGCCGACGTAGGGAAGCGCTTTGTCCATAAAATCAGGGTAAGTTACAATCCATTGGAAGGCTTGCATTCCTCCCATGGAGCCGCCAACAATGGCATGGAGATGCTGAATGTTCAGCTTTTCCGTTAAAGCGCGGTATTGCGAATTCACCATGTCAAGAATTGTGAAATTGGGAAATTCAGGCCCCGGTTGCGATTTACTGTTAGCTGGCGAAGTGGAAATTCCGTTGCCCAGAGCATCGATGGCGATTATATAATACTTACTGCTGTCCAGCATTTTTGTGGGACCGATTAAATTCCCCAGGTGAGCACTGATTCCGCCAAACCAAGTTGGAAAAAGAATAATATTGGAACGCCCAGGATTTGGCTCACCATAAGTACGGTATCCAATTTTACAGTCGATTATTGTTTCACCGTTCTCCAAATTGAAATCACCAAGTTCAGCCCAGAATTGTTCTGATGCGAATACCAGACTGGAGATTAATAAGACTAACAGACTGCGTTTGATCATAATATCTCCGAATATTGTTTAAAAGAAATTAATCAGTGGCCGATTGATAGAAAATCATCAAAATTGAAATAATAATATTTGTTAACATCATTGCCCAGGCTATGTAATATATTAGTGCACTAATGTAGTAGTACACTAATATTGAGGAATAAATGATTAAAATTAACCAGCTGTTTTTTGAATATTCCAAAGGACAAAACCTTTTTGAAAAACTGGATCTGGAAATTCCCTCTGGTAATGTCTATGGATTGTTAGGTAAAAACGGAGCCGGAAAAACCACTTTACTGAAATTGATCGCAGGATTGTTGTTCACACGTCGTGGAACTTGCGAAGTAATGGATTATAAATCGGAATTTCGCAGACCAGAAATGTTAAGGGAACTGTATTTCATTCCGGAGGAATTTTACCTGCCGCCAATCAGGATTACTGATTATATCAGCTCCCATGCGCCATTTTATCCACGCTTTGATCTGACCCGATTGAAAGATTACCTCACCGGCTTCCAATTACCGGAAATTTCGCGATTGTCAAATCTGTCGTATGGGCAAAAAAAGAAATTTTTATTGGCTTTTGGTCTGGCTACCGACTGCAAATTATTAATTCTGGATGAGCCCACCAACGGTCTTGATATTCCTACTAAAAGTCAATTTCGCAAATTGTTGGCGGGATCCTTAAGCGCTGATCGCACTTTTTTAATCTCCACGCACCAGGTCCGCGATATGGAAAATCTTATTGATCCGATTATTATTCTTGAAGAAGGTTCAATAATTTTCAACGCCAGCATGGATACAGTGTCACGTCGTCTTGCGGTGACCCTGCAAAGCGAAATTCCTGATGAAACTGATGTCCTTTACTATGAGAAAGTATTGGGTGGATATGCGGTAATGAAGGAAAACGCAGCCGAAGCAGAAACCAAAATTGACCTGGAATTGCTGTTTAATGCGGTAATCAATAACCGTGCAAAAATTGGGGAAATATTTGGTCGGGAGGCAAGTCATGCAGCTTAACCTACAATTCAATTTCAATCGATTTTGGCATCTTATAAAAAACGATGTGGTTACTAATTATCGGACATTATTGACAGCAGCCGGTGCTGCACTTGGTATCTTGCTCTTTATCAATTTCATATCAATGCTGAGCAACAGAGAACCTGCGGTAGCACTGGTTTTTTACCCATTGATTTTATTTATTGGCGGATATTTAATAACCAGTATGTCGTTCAGCGATTTGCACCATCCCCAACGCAGCTATGTTTATCTGACGTTGCCAGCGTCGAATCTGGAGAAATTTCTCAGCAAACTGATTCTTACAACAGTTGGTTATGTGTTGGGTACTTTAATATTGTACTTCCTGTTTTCGGTCTTAATGTCCATAGTCAATCTTATTATTTTCCAAGAAAGTCACCCCTTGTTTAACCCCTTTGATCGGATTATCTGGATTACAATCGGTGTCTATTTGATTACCCAATCCATTTTCATGGTAGGGGCGGTCTATTTTCGTAAACATGCATTTATAAAAATCAATCTTTTTCTATTTATAGTGCAAATTGCATTAGCCCTGTTTGTGGTTATTTTGGTGAAACTGGTATTTATCGGCTATTTTGAAGGATGGCAATTCAACTTCGATGATATAAAACTGCCCTCTATAGCAGTTGAACAACAGTTGGAAAATTTCTTTTGGGGTTTTGCACAATTTATGAAATTCCTGTTTTATTGGGTTTTGGCGCCGGTTCTGTGGCTGGTCAGTTATTTCCGGTTGAAAGAAACGGAGGCCTGATATGGAATTTCGGACCGATCTGGCCATTTATCTGCAGATTGCCGACTATATCTGCGAGATGATTCTTACCGAGCAATGGGCAGCGGGGACCAAGATTCCTTCAATCCGGGAATTGGCAGTTGATATTGAGGTAAACCCCAATACGGTCATGCGGACTTATGCATACTTGCAAGACAAGAAAATTATATTTAACCGCCGTGGGATTGGCTATTTTGTGGCAACCGAGGGTCTGGCGATAACCAGAAAAATGAAACAGGATGATTTTATCAGTAATGACTTACCCCGAGTATTCAGAACCTTGGATATACTGGGAATAGCAATTGATGATTTAAAAAAACTGTATAACCAATATCAAACGAGCGACAAATGAAGAAGATGATGAAAAAATCAAATCAATTGTTGGGTGCTGTGGTTATGGTGCCATTTATTATCATTTTGGTAATTGTGATTTATTTTCGTGTTTTAATTAGCAGCGATTTCGTTGAATCAGATCAGGATTATTTGGATTACTCCAAAGAAACAATAACTGAGAAATTAGATTTTCAGGATTTTACAGAAATTGATCTACGCGGTTCCTGGAAAGCGGAAATTGTTAAAGGTGCTAGTTTCAATGTCGAGATTGTCGGCCCTGAAGATCGTGTCAAACGAGTACGTTCGCATATTGTTGGTAATAGTCTCTATCTGAGTGAGAGTAAATTCAGGCGTAGCAGTGGATCAAAGCTTGATTTGGAAATTACACTACCAAGGCTTGAAGAAATTTCCACGGTAGGTAATTCCAGGGTTTACCTCAGCGATTTCTCAGAAAATGATTTCAGGATTGATGTAAAAGGATCAGGTCAAGTAGTTGGGCAAAATTGTACTTTTACTGATCTGGATTTGAGTTGTACGGGATCAGCTGATGTTGATTTAATCGAATGCGCTGTTACAAATGCCAATGTCTATTTAGCAGGAGCCGTGACTGCCGAACTAACCATGAGCGGTGGTTATCTTGGCGGTAACGCAACCGGAGCGGCTAAAGTAATCTATTATGGTGACGTGAGCCAGCTGGATATTCGGACGTCAGGCGGTTCATCAGTAGAAAAGCGTTAGGGGTAATATGGGAAAATCCGATTATGAACTAATCGGATTTTCCATTTACTTGTTTATTTGTTATCCTGGAAAATGTAGATTATAAACCCGGTTTTAAATATTTAACCGGTATAAGGAAGTGCACAATGCGAAATAAAAAATTCATAGTCTCAGTTATATTTATAATGGCAATTGTTTCGGCACAGATGGAGCCTGCTACGTATTTGGGGCAATTGTCATTTGATTATTTTGGCACTATAAGTGGAAATTTTATTGGAGCGACCTCCAATCCACCGGACACGCTTACCATTCCGACCAGTTTTGCCGGTAGTATTCTTATGTCAAATAATGATACTACCCATATTCTGATGCCGGCCTATCAACAGATTACTGATTCGACTTACGACGTATTCATCATCTATCTGCGCGATGACGGTGGTGGCGTCGAACCGCAAACCTGGACATTAACCCTGCCCGGCGATATTGCTGATTTACAGGCTTTAGCAGCCTTTATGCCTGGCATCGATTCGGTTTTTGTAGCCAGCCTATTAAATCTAGTTGCCGACACGACCGGCGGTATTCCGGATCTGGAATCATTGCTCGGACAACTAATTAATGAAATAGCGATCTATAGTTATTTTGGTGTTAGTGGCTCAATTACTTTGGGCACCATTTCGTCAGATACAATAGGTGGCACTTTCAACGGATCATTTTTAAAAGCCAATTTTCCAATACCACATAGTATTGCAATATCCAATGGGACATTTAATTTTAGCGGAATTGATTTACCAACGGTTGTTATTACTCCCGAGCGGATGATACCGGCTTCAATTAAACTATTACCGGCCTATCCCAATCCGTTTAATGCTACTGTACAATTGGGCTATACTCTGGAACAACCCGGGTTTGTCCAAATGACAATCATGGATTTACGGGGACGCCATGTGTCAACGTTGGTTAATGATTATCGCCAGGCCGGAGAGCATGCCCTGACTTGGACTGCCAATCATCAGGCTACCGGAATCTACCTGATTCGCCTCGAAGCGAATGGCGTAATTCTATACCATAAAATTGTACTATTAAAATAATTGTATTAAACTACTGGCAAAGATGAGGTGGCAGAAGCCTTTTTAGATTTGATTCAATTTTGTTTGATAAATCTGATAAAAAACTGAATATTAGCTCTTTAATTAGATATTAACAGCACGGTAAATTCGATCCCGATACTGATGGATGTTATCGGCCCCAAATACATGTTGTTCAATCTCGCAGAGATCCTTTGCGGATTTTATTCCCCACTTCTCAGTTATAACGGAATTAATCAATAGTGATTAATTCCCCACCGGCCATTTTATTGCTTGAGGATGGCCGATCTTTTACCGGATTTTCCTTTGGCGCCACCGGTGAAACTACCGGCGAAGTTTGTTTTAATACAGGCTTCTGCGGTTACCAGGAAATATTAACCGATCCCTCCTATTATCGTCAAATTGTCACCCTCACTTCCCCCCATATTGGTAATTACGGAATCAATTTAGAAGATGTTGAATCAGATGGGATTCAAGTGGCGGGAATGATAATCCGTGAAGAAACCATACTTCCTTCGAATTGGCGTTCGATCACTTCCATTGGCGATTACCTGCGTTCGGAAAATATTGTTGGTATCCAGGGAATTGATACCCGCGCCCTGACCCGGCATATTCGTGATCGAGGAGCAATGAATGGTATTATCTCTACTGTCGATTCGGATCCAGCGGTACTGAAAAAAAAGCTGGAATTAATTCCTGCCATGACCGGGCAGGATCTGGCTCAAGCCGTTACCTGCCGCGCAGCTTATCATTGGACTGAAACGGCTGTTGAACAGGAGCAGCGATTCAGGGTTGTTGCCCTGGATTTCGGCATAAAAAGAAATATTTTACGGTTGCTAGCGGAACGGGGTTGTGAAATCGAGATCATTCCGGCTCAAACATCAGCGCAGGATATACTGGCCCGAAATCCTGCTGGAGTGCTCTTATCTAATGGGCCTGGCGATCCTGCCGCGGTCGATTATGCCGTGCAAACAGTTGGCAGATTATTAGGCAAAGTACCCTTATTTGGCATTTGTCTCGGGCACCAGATTTTAGCACTGGCATTGGACGGCAAGACTTATAAACTGAAGTTTGGTCACCGGGGCAGTAACCATCCGGTAAAAGATCTGCGTACCGGACGAGTGGAAATTACCAGCCAGAATCACGGCTTTGCTGTTGCCAGCGATTCGCTGCCGGAGACAGTTGAAATCACCCATTTGAATTTGAATGACGGGACAGTGGAAGGAATCGTAGCCCGGGATATTCCGGCTTTTTCGGTCCAATACCATCCTGAGGCAGGACCGGGACCCCATGACTCCCGCTACTTATTTGATCGGTTTATCGATTCGATGCAACAATTTCGGAACGGGAAATAATCTTATGCCGAAACGCACTGACCTGGAAACAATTCTGATTATTGGCGCCGGTCCGATCGTAATCGGTCAGGGTTGTGAATTCGATTATTCCGGCACCCAGGCCGTACGGGCCCTGAAAGAGGAAGGTTACCGCGTAATCCTGATAAACTCCAACCCGGCTACAATAATGACTGACCCGGATTTGGCTGACCGGACCTATATTGAGCCAGTCACTGTAGAATATTGCGAAGCCATCATTGTTCAGGAGCGACCGGACGCCATCCTGCCAACTATGGGTGGACAAGTAGCTCTCAACCTGGCCCAGGAACTTGATCGCAGCGGTGTGTTGGAGCGTTACGGAGTAGAATTGATAGGCGCCAATAGCGCTGCCATTGATCGCGGTGAAGATCGTGAGCAGTTTAAGCAAATTATGGATGAAGCCGGTATACCCATGGCGGATGGTGGATTGGTGAAATCCACGATTGAGGCCGAGCAACTGCTGGAGCAAATCAAATTTCCGGTCATTCTACGACCTTCATTTACCCTTGGAGGCTCCGGAGGCGGCATTGCTTATAACCACGAAGAGTATGGTGAGCTGGTTAGAATAGCCATTGATGCCAGCCCGGTGGGCGAGGTCCTTATCGAAGAATCTCTCTTGGGCTGGAAAGAATATGAACTGGAAGTGATCCGCGATAAAGCTGATAATGCTATCGTGGTTTGTTCAATCGAAAACATTGATCCCATGGGTGTTCATACCGGTGATTCGGTTACGGTGGCGCCGGCCATGACGCTTTCAGATCGTGAATATCAGCGGATGCGCGATTGGGCTCTGACTTGCCTGCGGGTTGTAGGCGTAGAAACCGGCGGCTCCAATGTGCAATTTGCGGTTCACCCGAAAACCGGCCGGATTGTAATAGTAGAAATGAATCCCCGGGTCAGCCGGAGTTCGGCACTGGCATCCAAAGCTACCGGATTTCCAATTGCAAAAATTGCTGCTAAGCTGGCAGTCGGTTATACCCTGGATGAATTACCAAACGATATCACCGGTGAAACGCTGGCCGCATTCGAACCAGCTATCGATTATGTTGTTACTAAAATACCCCGTTTTGATTTTGAAAAATTCCCCTCATCTTCCGGTGTGCTGGGAGTGCAGATGCAATCCATCGGCGAAGTGATGGCGATTGGCCGGACATTCCGGGAATCCCTGCAAAAGGCACTGCGATCATTGGAAGTAGGGTTAGACGGATTTGAACCAAAACCACCGGCCGGGGGTGATCCGGAGGCCAGTCGTGCCCGCGATCTGGATTTGAATAAACTACGTTTTCCCACCGCTTTCCGCCTATTGAAAATCTGGCAGGCTTTTAAGGCTGGAAAAACAATTGACAGTATTTATGTTCAGACCCGGATCGATCCCTGGTTCTTGCATCAGCTGAAGCAATTAGCTGATGTTCAACCGGCGGAATATAATGTGCAAAATATTCGATATCTGAAGCGCGAAGGATTTTCTGATCGGCAACTGGCACGCCAATTTAAAAAAACTGAATTGGCCATCCGTCATTACCGTAAAGAGCAAGGCATATTACCTGTGTATAAAGCGGTGGATACCTGTTCCGCCGAATTTGATGCTCGTACGCCTTATTGTTACGGTACTTACGAAGAAGAAAATGAAATTCAACCTTTACCCGGTAAAAAGGTTATCATTCTGGGTGGTGGTCCAAATCGAATTGGCCAGGGTATTGAATTCGATTATTGTTGCGTGCAAGCGGTTTTTGGCTTGCAGGAATTGGGTTTTAAAACCATAATGATCAACTGTAATCCGGAAACTGTATCCACCGATTTTGACTTGGTTGATCGACTGTATTTTGAGCCTATAACTTTAGAAGATGTCCTCAATATAATTGATTTTGAGCAACCAGATGGTGTTCTGATTCAGTTTGGTGGTCAAACACCGCTGAAAATATCGCAGGCCCTGACAACGGCCGGAGTACCGATTCTGGGGACGTTGGCCGCTAATATTGATTGGGCGGAGGATCGTGAAAAATTTGGCCAGTTGCTGGACAGATTGAGAATCAACCGGCCCGATTACGGTACCGGTCGCAGTCTGGATGAAGTGGTTAGTGCGGCAGAGCGGATTGGCTATCCGGTGCTGGTACGCCCTAGCTATGTTCTCGG
Organism: uncultured bacterium; assembly: GCA_964539785.1. Classification (GTDB taxonomy): domain Bacteria; phylum Fidelibacterota; class Marinisomatia; order Marinisomatales; family TCS56; genus JABMPO01. The sequence goes on from CAZIJQ010000003.1 coordinate 85,763, forward strand.
TGGTAGAGCAATGGAAATAGTGTATACCACCGACCAGCTTATTGATTATATCGCTCGCTCGGCTGATGTAACTGCCGGACACCCGATCCTGGTTGATAAATTTTTGGAAGATGCTTTTGAATTTGATGTTGATGCCCTATGTGATGGAAAGGATGTTTATATCGGTGGAATATTACAGCATATCGAGGAAGCCGGTATCCATTCCGGTGATTCGGCTTGTGTGTTGCCACCTTACCAGATCACTGATCAGGCAATGGAAGATATAGACCGAATTGTGCGTCAGATAGCATTGGAATTGGAGGTAGTGGGATTGATCAACTTCCAATTTGCTTATAAAAATCAAACTGTATATGTGCTGGAGGTTAATCCCCGGGCCAGCCGCACAACGCCATTTGTCAGTAAAGCTAGAGGCGTACCCCTGGCCAAAATTGCGGCACAACTGGCAACGGGTAAAGCATTGTCAGAATTTCAATTACCAGACTGGGAAACCTATAGTCATGTGGCAGTTAAGGAAGTGGCATTGCCATTTAATAAATTCCCCAATGAACGGGTATTTCTCGGTCCGGAGATGAAATCAACCGGAGAGGTGATGGGTTTGGCGCATTCACTTGGGAATGCATTTCTACGAGCTTTATTAAGTTCCGGTCAAGCTCTGCCGGAGCAGGGAGCAATATTTATATCGGTAAATGAACACGATAAAATGTCGGTTATTCCCATTGCTCGCGACTGGATTGAACTGGGTTTTAAAATTGTTGCAACGGAAGGAACGGCCCGAGCATTACAACGTAATGGAGTACCGGCTAAAAGAATTCATAAGGTAGGTCAGGGACGTCCCAATGTTGTCGATCTGATTAAAAACAATGAAATTCAGATAATATTAAATACTCCTTTGGGAAAACGATCTCGTTTTGATGAAGAAGCTATCGGGCGTGCAGCTATCCGCTATGGTATTCCGCTTATTACTACGCTATCAGCTGCACAAGCTGCAATTCGGGCCGTTAGATCAAAAGGGGAAATTTCAGTTTGTCCTTTACAGGCCTATTACAGTAAATAATTGATGCTCTCAAGATGTACAATGGTAAACGCGCTCTAATTATTGTTCACGTCCAGAATGATTCGTGGATATTCCCGGCGGATCAGCCCAAAGGTTGATTAGCTCAATTGTTGGTTGCAGATCGGACCATTATTAGCGGGAGAGTTTACTGTATTTGAAACAGGGAAAGCCTCCAACAGTCCACTAAACGGCTTTAGCAATGTCAGAACTGATTGGGTTGGATTATTGGAGGTCTGCAACCAGCAATCAAGATTTTCGTGCGCTAAAACTACCGGCATCCGATCATGGATAAAAGCCAGTTCCGGCTGGGGAGTTGTAGTGATCACCGTATATGAAAAAACCGGTTTACCTTCTTGGTCTACCCAGCGGTCCCACAAACCGGCCATTGGTAATAAACCATCACCAGGCTTGTGAATATAATAAGGTTGCTTCCCGCTGCCGGTTTTGCGCCATTCATAATAGCCATCAGTAATTACAATGCAGCGCTTGTTAGGCAACAGATTGCGGAAGGATGGTTTCTCCTGCAAAGTCTCAGCGCGGGCATTGATCATCCGGGCACCGAAACTCATATCCTTTGACCAGTGAGGGATCAGTCCCCAGCGCATGGGCTTCACCCTTCGGCTGCCATCGTCGATCAATATTGGCGATGTTTGAGTCGGAGCGATATTGTAACTGGGTAGATAATTATCAGGGTCCTCCCATTCCTGGATCGCCAGCTCCTCGATGATGGACTGCATGTCCTCGGTCAGTGTTTTACGTCCGCACATAATTTATGACCTGAAGTTATGAAAATCTTCCATCGGGAGAAACCGTTGAAACAGTTTGGCAAATTATTGATTCAATGCTAACCCACAACTGAAGCATGCACTGAGCAAAGTGAATGTGTTGTGGGCTGGATGATCGGGGTTGTTCTCGCACAAATTAATCAAATCAGGTGTGATATAGGCTGCATACAATTGGTATCACCAAGCCCATAGTTTTAACTATGGGTTATTGAATGTCCAAAATCTCACAACCATTTTAATGGTTTACCGTGATCTTCCAATGGTCAAATATAACTGGCTGTTGCCAGCGGTTTTTTTTGTCTCGACTCCTGACCCCTGATCCCCGTTCCCTGTTTCCTGATCAGCGCTGGCAGGCTGGCCAGTTTTTCGATCGTGATCGTGTAAACCCCGAAGGCCTCTTCCACCTTGCCACGCAGAAGAAACAACCGTTCCCAGTTTAACAGGTCGCCGAATTCCCGGTAAGTTTCCGGAAACAGGACGCATTCATAGATGTCGGTTTCATCTTCCAGGGTGAGGAATTCCATGGGATCGTGCCGGCGGGTGGATGTGACCTTGCGGGTGATATAAACTCCCGCCAGTCGGATCGAGTGGCCCACGTATTTAGGAATATCCCGAGCCTTTTTCACTTTGCCCTTCAGGAATGAATTGTACTCCGTCAGCGGGTGGCAGGAGATGGGAAAGCCGAATGATTCGATCTCCATTCGCCGTTTCTCGGTCGTTGTGGGATTGCCCTTGACCGGGGCCGTCGCCGGGTGACCGGAACCATCGGAAAGGTAAAAATTAGCGATTAGGTAGGCGATTTCTTTGTGGGTCAATTCCGGCTCCAGTTCGGCGAAACAGCCCGCGTTGGTGAAGGCCATTGCGTCGGACAGATTCAGGTCAATTCGGGTCATGAAATCTTCCAGATCAACGAAATCACCGGCCTTGCGCTCATCCAGTACCGCCTCGATGGCCTTGTCCTGCAATTTATTGATCACCATTAAGCCCATGCGAATCTGCTGCTTCCGGCCCCGGAACTCCCGGAAGCTGCGGTTGATGTGGGGTGGTAGGATGGTGATCCCGAAGCGCCGGGCCTCGCTCAGATAAGCATAAGCGGAGTAAAACCCACCCTGATTGCTGATCACTGCTGCCAGGAATTCTGCTGGGTAGTTGGCCTTTAGATAGGCGCAGGTGAACGACAGCATGGCATAGGAGGCGGAATGGGGTTTGCAGAAGGAATAACCCACAAAGGAGGCAATCATATCCCAGGTTTTGTCCACCAGTTCCTTTTCATAGCCTCGTTTTCTGGCCCCGGCATAAAATTTCTTTTTCCAACTGGGAATCAATCGATTCAGAGAATCGCGGCTCATGGTCTTGCGCAGGGCATCGGACTGGGCATAGCCAAAACCGGCTAGGGCGCGAGCGGCCAGGGAAACCTGTTCCTCGTAAACCATAATGCCATAGCTTTCGTTGAGGAAGTCCAGATCGGTGTGCAGTGGTTTCCATTCCTGGCCGTGGATGCGCTCCAGCATCAGGTTGGTGAAACGGTTGGCTGCCGGCCGGATGATCGAGGAATAGATCACCACATGCTCGAAATCCACAACCCCTGACTTGGCCAGCAACTGGCGGGTGGCGGGGCTCTCGATATAGAACACGCCCATGGTGCGGCCGGCCTGCATCAATGCCTCAGTCTTGGGGTCGCCGATGGGCTGAATTCTATGGTAATCGATGTAATCGAAACGAGCCTTTTTCGGGTTGTAAAGATTGATCTGTTTGATCGTGTCTCGCACTACCGCCAGGGAGCGGTTGCCCAGCAGATCGATTTTGAGCAGACCCGAATCTTCCACTTGGTCCTTTTCCCATTCGGTGATCTGAACGCCCTTGGGAGCAGTCAGCACCGGCACGTGCTTGCGGATTTCATCGGGAACGATCACAACTCCGCCGGGATGCACCGATGGATTCCGGAACGTACCAACGATCTGCTGGCTGCGGGCGATCACCTCCAGGAGGGTGTCGTCCAGATGGGCGTTGGCGAAGCGCGGATCGGTCTTGATCCAGTTCACCAGATCCGAGCGAGTGCGCCACTGGTAGCCAATCCGCTTGGTGATGGCGTTTATCTCCTCGTTGGACAGACCGTAGACCTTGGCCACTTCCCGAATGGCGGAGCGGGGCCGTAGAAACACTTGGCTGGCCACCATGGCCGTCCGCTTATTGCCGTATTTCTTGAAAACATAATCGATAATAGCGTCCCGCTCATCCCAGGGAAAATCCACATCGATGTCGGGCATGCTTTCCCGCTCGGGATGGATGAAACGCTCGAACTGCAGGTTAAACAGAATCGGATCCACCTGGGTGATATAGAGGCAATAGCTAACCACCGATGCCGCCGCCGATCCGCGCCCGATGGTAGATTTAGTCTGTTGCACGATATCACGCACCACCAGGAAATAGGGTGCAAACCCTTTCTGGGTGATTAGTTCCAGTTCGTAGTCAATCCGTTGGTGCACTTCGCTGTTGATCGTGCCGTAGCGCTCTCGGGCGCCTTTTTCCACCAGTTTCCGTAGACGGGTATTGGAGTGGTGTTGGTTTTTCAAGTCCAATCCCGGGAAAATGGTGTTAACAAAATTCCAATCGGTTTTGCAGCGCTCCGCCAGATAGTGACTGTTGTTAATGGCTTCCAGACTGTTGGGAAAGCGCCGGATTAGCTCCTTTTCATCGCAGAAATAATGGGCTTCCGGCTTGAAATCGGCCACGGTCAGTTGTGACAGGGTGGCATTTTTTTTGATGGCCCGCAACACTTTGTGGGCAGGCTGATCCTCCGGCCGCATGAAATAGATATCGCCGGTGGCTACGATTTCCAGACCCAGATTACGGCTCATACGCTTAGCTGAGGCTTCTGCTACCCCCGGGCGCAATTCTACGAATAGATGTGATTTGAGCACGATGGGAACCAGTTTCTCCAGATCCTCATAACGATGTGCCAACACAAAAAGTCCGCCGGCATGGGGTTCGATCAATTCTTCAATGGCGCCATTTTCGTTATCGTGAATGGCCGAGATGATCCGGCAGAGATTGGAGTAGCCGGCTGAATTTTCCACCAGCAAGACCAGGTCCGCTTCACCTACAATTATATTTGCTCCGGCAATTGGTTTGATACCAGCCGCGTGGGCGTGCTGGACGAAACGGATAAAACCCCACAGACCGTTGACTTCAGTTAATGCCAGATAGGCCATGCCCTGAGCGCGGGCCGCTGTGAGCAATTCCTGCTGGGAGGCGGTGCCACGCATGGCGGAAAACTGGGAATGGACGTTGAGGTGGGCTAGCACGGCCCCCTCCTATATCCTCCCCCACGGGGGAGGAGTAAAATAGTATTTATTGTTACAGCAATCCATGTCTCCCCCGTAATGGGGGAGATTTAGAGGGGGCCGATCCATGGGTTACGCTCCACGCTCCAATTTCTCCAGCACTTCCCCAATGCACTCCACCACTCCCTCAATATTGCTCAGCACCTCATGATTGTTGAAGCGGATTACCGTGAAGCCCAGACTTTCCAGGTAGCGGGTTCGCTGTTGATCCTTCTTGCGCTGTTCTTTGCCGTAGTGCTGTCCACCGTCGATTTCAATTGCCAAGCTGGTCTGCAAGGATGCGAAATCGATGATGTAATTACCAACTGGCAGTTGTCGCCGGAAACGGTGTCTCAACTGTCGGCGGCGAATGTATCCCCAAAGCTTGAGTTCTGCCGACGTCATGTTTTTGCGCAACGTACGTGCAAAAGGTTTGGTGCGTTGAAGATAAGCTGGCAATTCGGATAACTTCATAACGCTGCTTTGATCGGTGTGACTGGCTGCCCGGCCAGTTTTCCAATCTCTAATCTTTTACCGCCGGATTGGCCCTGGGCACCAATCCCGACACTGTCGAAGCCGTATTTTTTCCGTACCTTATCCAGGGCGCCGGACAGGACGCGGTCCCGGGGGTCGCCACCGGCAAACAGGTCCAACTGCCGGGCGTGGTAGCGCAGGTCACAGGCATCGATCAATACTGTACGAATCCGATTACGCCGGTAGTTGGTTTGGTCAAAAAGACGGAAGCAGGTTGCGGTAACGGCGGCGTCATCGTTGGTGCCTAGGCGGCTGACGCGATTATTTTTCAGTCCGTCGGTGTAGTGCACTTCCACGCCGATGCGTCGGGCGATCTGCCCACGCTTGCGCAATTTGAAAGCCACTTGCTCAGCCAGATTGCGCACCACCGCCCGTAGCAGGTCAATGTCGTTGGTGTCGCTGGGCAGGACGGTCTGCTCTATAATGTGTTCTCGCAGGGATGGTGGCTGAACCAGGGAAGTATCCAGACCGCGGGCCTCGCTGGTCAGTTTGCGGGCGTAATTACCGAACAGGGTGATCGCTTCCGTAGGTCGGTCGGCCACGGCTTGAATCTGGCGAACCTGCTCCAGAAACAGAAAGTCCAGTATCCGTCGGACGGCTCGCTCGTGGCTGGTAGGTAGCACTGGTGTGGGCAGAGGCGCCAGGAATTTGGGCTCTTCGCCGGCGGCGACCCGGTGAATGGTATCAGGCACCACGGCGGTGGAGATGCTGCTGACCAGTTTATTGGGACTGATACCCACCACGCCCGATAAGCTGGTCTTATCCTGCACCTGGCGGGTGATGTTGAAGCCGGTCTGCCTGGGATCGCGATACACCCGTTCCATGCCACTCATGTCCAGGAAATATTGGCCGTAAGCGGCTGGCTCCACCACCGGGGTAAAATTGGTGACAGTGGAATAGACGTAGCCGTTCAGTCGGGCGTAGAGCGATGAATTGTAGGGCAGCAGCCGGGTGGCGGTGGACATCTTGCGCACCAGCGATACATTCAATCCTCGGAATAGTCCTTCCTGGCGGGCTTCGTTAGACAGGGCCACGATGGTGCCATCCTGGCGATTGGAGGAAATGATGGCAATCGGGAGCGTACGCAGGGCCGGGTCCAGGATGCGCTCGGCCTGGAGCTCAAAGTCTTTGAGACGGATATGAAATACGGCACGATTCATATTTTGCCACGGAGGCACCAAGTACACGGATGGCACAGAGAGAATTAATGGTGGTGGAAAACGGACATGTTATAGAACCATGCGTTTGATACCGGACTTGATAACCGGGACATTGAAATTGATCAGATAGCCCAAACGTTTTTGAGACAGACGTAAATAGGTTAATAATTGTGACTCATGAACTGGTAGCAGGCTTTCCACCTCCTTTAATTCCACGAGAACTGCATTTTTTACCAGCAGATCAATCCGCAATTGAGAATACAAGGCTTTACCACGATAAAAAAGGGGAACGGAAACCTATCTTTTTACTGACAGGTTATTTTCTTCAAATTCCCGCACCAGACATTCTTCATATACCGATTCCAGTAAACCTGGCCCCAGCTCTTCATGAACTTGATAGGACGCATCGACAATCTTTGTACCGATGCAATTTAATTTATCTGGTATAGGTTCAAACTTCATTGATTAAACTATCCCAAAATATTTTTTTATTCTTAGTGTTTTGGTTTTTAGTCTTAAAATAGATTTTGTGTTCTTGGTGTTCTCTGTGTCCCCGTGTTTCATTTTTAGTATTGTCTGAACACATACAGCACCACGCCGTTGATGCGGAAATCGTCAGTAGAATCAACCTTGATCACCGGATAAGCCGGGTTACGGGGATGCAGTTCGATGCCGGTGAGGCGGGGCTGGTAGCGCTTCAGGGTGGCATCGCCGTTGATCAGAGCCACTACGGTCTGGCCGGTCTGGGCATCAGCCGTTTTGCGGATTACCACAAAATCGCCGTCCTGGATATTGTCATCGATCATGGAATCGCCCCGGACTTGCAGTACGTAATTTTCCGGGTGGGCCAGGCGGGCCGGGACTTCCAGATTTTCCGGGTTTTCCACGGCGGCGATGGGGGCACCGGCGGCGATCACGCCCAATAGAGGTAGTTGGGTCAGAGTAGCGATCTCGCCGGCCAGTTGCAGGGCTCGCTTTCCGTTGGGACCCTTGGCCCGCAGCAGGAAGCCGGACCGGACGAGGGTTTGGACGTACCAGTTCACGGTACCCAGGGAGGTTAATCCCAGGCCGTCGCGAATTTCTTCGTATGTGGGCGGCTCGTTGTTTTCCAGCGCGTAACGCCGGACAAAATCCAGAAATTTTTGTTGTTTGGCGGATAATAGCTGTGACATAAATACTCGTAAGTTACTCGTAAGTATATTACACTCGGGGGCGCTGAAAAGCAAAGACAATTGAGCATAGAGCAAGTAGCGGGGAAGTCCAGCTCGTTACAACGCGGGAGCGTTGTAACGAGAATGAGAGATTGTGATTCCGATGGAGGTACGACTGAGGAATCTGCGCAAGTTGTGTGCAATCGTTAGTGATAGCCCAAAAATCCAAGGATAGATAATAACCTAAAGTAGAGTTCTCTCCCGATTTTATCGGCATTGAAATGACATTCAAAATTGAATTATTGCACCGATATTCTGTCATGAATGGGAGTAAGGTAATGGAAAGTGGTGGGTTGGAGAACAACCGTCCCTGGTTTCAATCGCTAGAAATCAAATGGCAAACCGTTGAAACGGTTACATTTTCTTGACATTTCAAAACCCACGGACCGTGGGCTGTTATTCCGATCAGCAGTGTTATTGTTTTAATAGCCCACGACTTCAGTCGTGGGTATCCATAGATGACAAAGTAATAACCGTTTTAACGGTTTTATAAATTCAATGTTTTTAACCCACCCCGTCCTATTTCAGAGTCCATCCCTCCGTGGAGGGGATTTGGGAGAGTGTGGTTTTGTTCCCCTTTTGAGTGGATCCACGCAATGGGGGTGCGTCGAATAATGAATCCTGAGCAAGGAACGATTAATCTTGAAGTGAAATCCTACCGCTACTTTCTGATTCGAAATTCGTTAATCGATATTCAATATTCGCCTATTCTTTCCCGCGCTTGCGAAACATGATTGGGATATTATTGGTTATGGGGGCGCCGATCTGGATCAGTTCCCAGTCCTTATCATGTTCCTTGATGACCTTTTTCAGCACGGCCACTTTATCGTTGGTATCCGGTTCGGCCTCATCAAAATCGATGATCTCTACCCGGTATTTCATTGAGCGTTTACGGCCATTGATGCGTACATCAATATCAATGTTCTGTTCTGTATCCAGTGTTGGTATCTGTAATACTATTTCTCTCATTTTATACCCTCGCTGTGGTTATTCAATTAAAATGTCATTGTCATGCTGAATTTTTCCTCGACCCTCAGAAGTATACAGGCAGGGAAAGGTGGTCGTAAATTTTCGCCATACTTCGACGGGTTCAGTATGACAGTCTTTGGATTACATGAGTATCCGTCCACAACTTACTCATACTTCAGCGCATCAACCGGATTAGCCAGGGCGGCCTTTACCGCCTGGAAACTGACAGTGATCAGGGCGATAATTAGCGCTAAAATACCAGCCAATAGAAACGGCCCAACGCCCAGTTCGATCCGGTAGGCATAATTCTCCAGATATTTGCTCAAAATCAGATAGGCTATGAGAAATGCAATAACATTGGCAATCAGCACCCATTTGGTGAACTGGTTGGATAATAGCATCACCAGGTTTGCGGCCGAGGCTCCTAGAACCTTGCGGATACCAATTTCTTTGGTGCGCTGCTCGGCGGTGAATGATGCCAGCCCAAACAAACCCAAAGAAGCAATAATTATTGCCAGTAAAGAAAAATACATAACCAATTGGCTCATGCCGGTCTCAACTCGGTACATCCATTCGAAATCTTCATCAAGAAAGCGGTAATCCAACGGGGAGTTGGGTAATACTCGATTCCAGGTTTGCTCAACAGCAGCAAGTGAAGCTGGTATATCGCCAGGAGCTAGCCTGATCAGCATGGTGCTGAACCATTCCGGATAGACAAAAATCGCCAGTGGTTCAATTTCATTGTGGACAGACCGAAAATGGAAATCTTTCATTATGCCTAAAATTGGTCCTTCATCACCAACGAATCGCAAATTTTCATTGATGATTGATTCCATATCCATAATTCGGGCCAGTGTTTCATTAACAATAAAGGCGATGTTGTCGTCGACGGCCAGATCCGTGAGAAATTCCTTGGAGAAAGCCCGACCCTCAACCATGGTGATACCCATGGTTTCTATGTAATCAAAATCAACCGAACTCATGCCAACCACCAGTTCCATATCCGGATCTTTGCCGTCCCAATCGACACCACTGGAGTTACTGCCAATATTGGTAGGTCGGTGGGATGAAGCCGATACACCCAGCACCTGGGGAACCTGACTCAATTCCATTTTCAGTGATTCGTAGCTGTTCCCGACGTCACCACGGATACCAACGGCAATGACATGTTCCTGATTGAAGCCCAGATCCTTTGAGCGCATGAAATTCAATTGCTGATAAATCACCAGCGTTCCAACGGTCAGTAGGATTGACAGGGTGAACTGGAAAATCACCAGTACCTTGCGTAAAGTGTGGCTGCGACCTGTGGTCAATTGACCCTTAAGTACTTTTACTGGACGGAAAGCCGAAAGGAATAAGGCAGGATAGCTACCGGCAATTATTCCGGTTATCAGTATGATGATAAGTAGCCCAAGGATAAAATTACCCTGCAGCAATGCCGATACATCAATTTCTTTGCTCGCTATATCATTAAAAGCCGGCAGCAGGAGATTGACAAAAAGCAAGGCGACAATGGCAGCTAGAAAGGACAGAATCAAGGATTCGCCGATGAACTGATAAATCAGGTTCTTACGCTGTGCGCCCACTACCTTGCGGATGCCGATTTCACGGGCGCGATTGGCGGAACGGGCGGTAGCGAGATTCATGAAATTTATACAGGCAATCAGCAAGACAAACCCCGCGATGATTGAGAAAATAAAAATATAAACTATCGCCTGACCACTGTCGCTGAAGCCGAAATACCCGTGCAGATGCACCCGGGTAAGAGAAGCCGCAGAAAATTCTGTCTGGGATGCTTCTTCACGATGATTATTGACAGCTTCGGTTAATTTACGATTTACCTCTGCGAGATCGGCACCATTCTGTAGTAAAGCATAGCTACGAATAGAGTTATTACTCCAGCCCTCGTCATAACTACCAAGATCTTTGGCAAATTCAATCGATACCAGTATTATGGGATCCATTATGCTATTACGAGGGGCTTTACCTAGTACACCGGTAACTGTAAGCTGGTACTTGTCATCGACTGTTAAAACCTGTCCGATGGGATTCGTTTTACTAAAATATTTTTCGGCGGTTTCTTCATTGATCACAACCGAGTAGGGATCATCCATTACAATGTTTCGATCGCCTTTTACCAAGGGATAATCGAACATTGTGAAGAAGGCGGGATCGACAGCCTGGATACTATTTTCCATGAATGATTTATCACCAGATCGAAATGAACGACCACCACACCAGCTGTAACGAGTAGCATCCACAACTTCCGGTATTTCTTCTTTCCAGGCTGGCACACAGGGCCAGGGGGTGACATTCACATGGTATAGCCGTCCGCTATAATCTTGATCCTGCTCGATACGATAAAGATTGGCTGCCTGGCTATGAAATGTATCATAGCCCAGCTCATCCTGTACCCACAGGAGTATTAGCAGGCAGCAGGCCAGTCCGATGGCCAAGCCAAAGATATTGATAAAGGAATAGCCCTTGTGACGCCAGATATTCCGAAATGCGATCTTGAAATAATTACTTATCATTCGTGTCCCCTCAAATTCAATTATTCGTATTTCAGGGCGTCCACCGGGTTGGAAGTAGCGGCTTTTACGGCCTGAGTGGTAACAGTAGCAAGGGCGATTATAAAAGCAAGCAAGCCCGCCAACAGGAAGGTCAGATGACTGAATTCGATTTGGTAGGCGAAATTCTCCAGCCAACGGCTCATTGTCATATAGGTAATCGGCCATGACAATGCGGTGGCGATCAGGATTAGCTTCAAAATATCAGCGGATAGTAGGGTATAAATATTGGAAACTGAGGCTCCCAGTACTTTACGGATTCCAATTTCTTTAGTCCGTTGTTCTGCAGTGAAGGAAGCCAGACCAAACAGTCCCAGACAGGCAATCAGAATTGCCAGCAGGGAAAAGATGGTGGCGATATTTTTGGTGCGCTCTTCGGCTATATATAATTGGTTGAAATCATCATCCAAGAAAGTGTATTCAAAGGGTTGGTCAACGGCATATTTTTTCCAGATTTCTTCAATGTAATTAAGGGTACCAGGGATATCCTGCCGGGTAATTTGCACGGCTGTATATCGTCCAAAGCCTCGGGAATTGAAATGATAAATCGTCAAAGGACGGATTTTTTCGTGCATCGATTGGAAATGGAAATCCTTGACGATTCCGACGATTTCAACGTTGATCATCTCGCCATTAGGTCCGGCCGGGCGCATTAAATATCTGCCAATCGGATCACCAATATTCATGTATTCCGCGGCGGTTTCATTGATAACAACGGAGAGAGAATCGTTTGGTCGATCAGGGGAAAAGAAGCGGCCTTCTTTCAGCTTTAATTTATAAGCATTGGCATAGTAATCATCGGTGAAGAAATTGGAAAGAAGGATTGTATTCTCAGCGGGCTCACCCTGGATCTGGTGGGTAGAATTACCAAAATTATGTCCGATTAAACCAGTGGAATTAGATACGGATAAAATCCGCGGATCCTGGCGCAGGTCATTCTTAAAAGCTTCAATCTGCTGACCGATGTCATCGGTCTTTTCTACAATCACAATGTCACTTTTGGTGTATCCTAAATCCTTATCCTGGATGTAATTCAATTGGTTAAATACAATCATCGTCCCAGTAAACAGGGTAATCGAAATTGTGAATTGAAAGATTACTAAGCCACTGCGTAACCAGGATTTACTATTCTTGGCCTGAGCGGAACCCTTCAGCACCTTGACTGGGTTAAAGGAGGCTAAATAAAAGGCTGGATAACTTCCGGATATCAACCCGACGGCCAGTATTAAGAGGATTAAGGTAGGTATTGTCCATGGACTACTCAATAGATTAAAAGATAATTGAGTGACCAACAGGTTGTTATATGGTTGTAATAGGAGGGCTACCAAGACCACTGCTAGAATTACGGCAATTGTTGTTAGTAGAATAGCTTCGATAAGGAATTGCTGCATTAACTGGCCACGAGTGGAACCGAGTGTTTTCCGTACACCGACTTCTCGGGCACGTTTGGCGGAACGCGCTGTTGCTAGATTCATGAAATTGATACAGGCAATTATTAACACAAAAATTGCTATAATTAAAAATATTTGAATATAAAGTGCATTCCCGTTGGATTCAGGTTCGTATTCCAGATCAGAATGAAGATGAATGTCCGTTAATGGCTGGAGGCGAAATCCGTATGAAGCGCCTTGTTCAGTCAGCTTCTCCCAGGATACACCCATGAATTGCTGGACTTGAGGTCCGGCATATTTATCTACCATGCCTGGGAAAAAACTCTCAACTTCTTCCGATGTTGCGAATTCATCAAGGACTAAATAAGTATAAAAATTATTATTTACCCACAACTGACTATTAGCCATTTGGGGATAGGACAACACTGAAGCCAAAAAATCATAATGGAAATGAGAATTTTCCGGGCAATCTTCAATTACACCTGTAACTACATAGTCACGGCGGTGATCGGAGTTCAGGGTTTTACCCATGGGATCATCATTTCCAAAATATCTTTTGGCAGTAGACCTGGTCAGTACAACCCTCATTGGTTGGGTCAGAGCAGTTTTTGGATCACCCTGGATAAATTCAACGTCAAATACATCAAAGAATGTTGAATCTACGGTAAACCAGCGTTCTTCGCTAAAGACCTTCTCATCATATCTGATAACCGGAAAACCTAAATTAGTTGTTCTTGCTGAGGCGATCACACCGGGTATTTCACGTTGAAAGGCAGCCCCAACTGGTGCAGGTGATATAGCCATATCGAAATCATTACCAGCCAGAGAGCCATGGGTGGAAACACGATATATTCGGTCTGATTTGCTATGATAGGTATCATAACTCAATTCATATTGAACATATAGCATAATCATAATAAAGGCCATTATACCAACGGCCAAACCAATAATATTGATTAAGGAGTAGCCTTTATGCTTAAAAAGGTTGCGAAATGCTGTTGTTAAATAGTTTTTAAACATTGTCTTTCCTTAATTTATTCATAACGTAAAGATTTAACCGGGTTGGCCAGGGCTGCTTTGATCGATTGATAGCTGACGGTTACAATGGCCAGTAACGATGTGCCGCATGTAACAATCAATGGTATGAACCAGTTGAAATGCACTCTGAAAGCAAATGTCTCTAGCCAGTTGCTCATAGCATACCAGGCAACCGGATAAGCCAGCACGCTGGATAACATGATCAGGATAATAATTTCCTTAGAAAGCAAACGTACAATTTCATTTGCTGTTGCTCCCAGCACTTTTCTAATTCCGATTTCTTTGGTTCGGCGTGTAGCTGCAAAAGAAGACATCCCGAATAGTCCCAGACAGCCAATTAGAACTGCCAACAGACCGAAGTAAGAGGTCAGACTGCGCAAATTCTGCTCCTGCTGATAACTTTCAGAGAGGGAGTTGTCCAAAAAGAGATATTCTAAGGGTGTGTGGGTTTTTAATCAGCCGGACTAATTTGATGTAAAAGCTAAGGTGATACT
>CAZIJQ010000004.1:0-98310 GCA_964539785.1 uncultured bacterium
GTGAAAGAGCAGTCTTCCTCAGGCAGCCATTAATCTACCACGCTTCAGGTTTTCAGTTTCCTTCAACCACTCACTCAAGAGTATGAGAATATAGTGACGTGTGATTCTAATAATTTTGGTGTTGCCCCTGAGATAAGTGAAGCAATGTGTATTAATCGTCTGCTGGATGGTCAACTCCTTAATGAGATTCCGGATGAATTTTCAATTAGTATTAAAAAACTTGTCAAAGAAACTTTCTATCTTGGTGTTTTCACTCAGTTGTACCTAATGAATTTTCCAACTCGCGATAATTTTGAGAATGTTAACAGAACACAGTTAAGAAGGAAATGGCAAATTGATGCAATTACATCTGATGTTGAAATGGGGTATTATGGAGATCCTGAAAATCCAATTTTAATGGATCTTTGGGAGTATCACTACTACACAAAAGTTGTACCAAAGTTTAGAGAGAAATTAAATCCTACCTCTTTCAAGTTTGGTAAATTCAAATCATATTTTCAAAATCTCTATCTCTCAGGAGCACTTCTAGTAATGTACTGTGACCTGTCAACTAAAGGAACTCTAGATTAGGAATCATGTTATTGATTTTCAATTTTAGTGAACCACCTAACAACCACTGCACCGGACGCAAATAGCGGGAGGGCCAAATCGTGAAATGGAATATTAGCATTGGAAATTCTTGATCTAAGTGAAAAGCATCATTGCCAATATTTCTGCCGTCTTGAAGACTGGTCGAAATGTGAGATTTTAGAAAATGGAATTTTTGATCAACAAACAACCGGCCAAGTTTGTACATATTAGTCAAGCCGGTATCTCAAAATGAAAGTCAATCGATCAATTATTATTAAAACCAATCCCCTGCATATGTGGGCTGAATTGCAGAAAATATCAGCTCTACAGCAGGTTGCCTCTCCAATGTTAGTATTTAAACCAATAGATGGTATTACATTGCCCGAAAAATGGGAATCGGGTCAAGAATATGCATTAACTATTTCATTTTTCGGAATCTTACCGCTTGGAAAACATACTATCAAAATTATAAATATTGATGAGGAGCAATTAGAAATTCTTACTAATGAAAGTGGTACGCTTACAAAAGTGTGGGATCATTTAATAAAAATTGAAGTGCTTAATAATAAGAATATTAAATACACAGATTCCGTCGAAATCAAGGCCGGAATATTGACATTATTTGTATGGCTGTTTGCATACGTATTTTACGGTCACCGTCAAAAGAAGTGGAAAGAAATCCTGGAACAATCAAATTGAACCGGAGGATTGCTTACCAAAGGTGTTCATCGCAGTTGATGCAGGCGTTATTGAATGTTGCCTGCCAATCGAAGCCTGGGCGTAGATTCGAATATTAATTTGGTCACCCTGCGCTGACTATCTACATTAAAGCCTGTCTTCCGAAGCATGGTTAGTGCGTAGGAAGGCTACGATAGTTAAATAGCTACGAGTGGTAAAAAAATTGGAATTTTATATTGGAGAAGAGTATTGATAGTTGAATAAAGACTTGGCTATAAATGAAGTCCGTATAACCTGGGGAATGAACCTATGAAAAAAGAAATCATAAAACATTTAACACAAGATTTTGAATCCAATGCCAACCAAACGCGAAATGGTATTGAGTTCTGGTTTGCCCGAGATTTGCAGTATTTACTGGGCTATTCCAAGTGGGATAATTTTGTAAAAGTTATAACAAAAGCAAAAATATCCTGCGAAACTACTGGTCATCAGGTGTCAGACCATTTTGCCGACGTCGGGAAAATGGTCAAAATTGGTTCTGGGACAGAACGTGAAATAAGGGATTTTATGCTTACCCGCTTTGCCTGTTATCTGATAGCCCAGAATGGCGATCCTAAAAAAGAGCAAATCGCATTTGCTCAAAATTATTTTGCTGTGCAAACCCGCAAGTTTGAAATTATTGAACAGCGCATCAAAGACTGGGAACGCCTGCAAGCCCGGCAGAAACTCACTTTTTCAGAGAAGGATCTATCCGAACTTATATTTGAACAAACTGGCAATGATAGAGATTTTAGTATGATCCGCAGTAAAGGCGATCAGGCACTTTTTGGTTTTACAACCGGACAAATGAAACAAAAACTGAATATAAAACCAAACCGGCCTCTGGCTGATTTTCTGCCAACCATTACCATCAAAGCAAAAGATTTTGCTACAGAAATAACCATATTTAATGTTAAAGACAAAGACATTCACCAGGGAAATAAAATTGCTTGGGAACATATAACCAACAATAAAAGCGTCCGAAAATTATTACTTGAACGTGGTATACATCCGGAAGATCTGCCGCCTGAAGAAGATATCAAGAAACTTGAACGGAAAGCTAGATCAGATGATAAAAAGTTTGTTAAAAATCCGGATAAATTGAACTAGGTATCAATTAAGAATTACGAATGAACAATGAAGAATTGGAAACTGGGGATTGGCCACCCTACGCTAACTATCTACGCTTTACTACGATAGTCAAGAAGCTACGGGTGTAAAAAATTGTAAAAGAGCCGGTTAATTTGCTCATTAGCTGCAATAAAACATGAAGTCAACTGTGGGTGGGTGAATAGAGTGAAGAATCAATATGATAGGAAAAGGAGCAATCTGTGAGAATTCAGATCTATACTATGCAAACTATCGACGAAGCCCAGGCAGTGGTCTCGTTGGGTATCGATCATATTGGAATAACGCCCAGCAATTCAGGTCTGCCTGGTGAGGTGGACTTTACCACAGCACGAGCGATTGTAGATGCGGTTGGTAATTCAGCTGTCAGAGTGGCTCTGTCGGTAGAATCCAATTTAGATGCAATAGAAACCATGGTACAGGCAGTCCGTCCAGATATCTTGCATCTCTGCGGACCCGAGAACACAGTCCCTCCCGATGCGGTGCGTGCTCTGCGAAAACGTTTGCCCAATGTATCAATTATGCAAGCAGTTTCCGTTGCTGGGCCAGATGCTCTGGATGTTGCCCTGGCCTTCCAGGAAGTAGCAGATTATCTGATTCTGGACACTCAAACCCCGGATATTGCGGGTATTGGCGCGTCAGGCGAAACCCATGATTGGAACATTAGCCGCGAGATTGTCAAACAGGTACAGATACCTGTCATTCTAGCGGGGGGGCTGTCGCCGGAGAACGTAGCTCGGGCAATCAGTGTAGTGCGGCCTTGGGGAGTGGATTCGCTCACACACACAAACTATTCGCTAACGAATGGCGACTTCCGCAAAGACTTTGACCGCATCCGTCAGTTTGTGATGGCGACCCAGAGAGTATCATAAAACATGACTGCGTCACAGGAGCAGATATGTCTAAAGTGTATTTATCCCCTAATTGAGAATGCCGTATTAAATAAGAGGACTGTTTGATTATCGTGTTCATCGAAGCAGAAATAAAGGAAATATAAAATGAAAGGAATGTTATGAGTAATATCCTGTTTGGAATCGCAATTCTTGGCGTGATCTGGGGAATTGTATCGGCGATGATCATGATATCTTATATTAGTCGTCGAGGTCATAAAGTCAGCTTTCTGCTGATCAGACTATTTATCTTCAAATACATTAATCAGTATTATAAACTCACCAAAAAAGAAACTGGTAAACCCGGGGTCTGGTTCTTTTCCTATATCGCTGCCATGAATCTGGCCCTGGTATGTGCAATAATAGGCGCCGTTTTGAAATGATCATATTAATGATTTAGAATTAAAGATGAAAAATAACGAGATAAATGGCTGGATCGTTAGTGGAGGGTAGAAAGAAGCTTGATACAGGTTCGTAAGATATTTTGTAGATAATAATGTTATTAAATAGGGAGGTAGGGAATGAAAACAAAAGATGAAGTAAAAGCTTATATCGAAAAGCTGTACCAGCAGGGTGTTGGTAGATATACAGCAGCGCCACCGCTATACCGCCTATTGTGGAGGATGGGTCTGAACATTCCACCACCTTTTTGCCAGAGTTTCCGGATGAACGTTTTAGTTTTTGGAATATTATTTACCATTTTTTATCCGATTATTATGTGGATGATGAATAACCTGTTTACTTCCTGGGGCACATCAGTCACGGTTTTCCAGACCGTATTTACTGGCGTGGTGTTTGGATTAGGTATGGCTGGTTGGATCAGGTGGAAAAGTAAAAAACTGGATATTCCAAAATGGTAGGATATAATTAAAATTTTGAGACCAACCTAACATCTGTAGTAAAAAAGGTAATAAAAAAAATGAATCAAATTATTTACCAGCCGATCGGAACGATTCACTCCCCTTTCACCAGTTTGGAGGATATGCCGATCCAACCACCGGCCGCTCGTGGTTTTAAGGGACAGGTGATTATTGAAGAAGAATATCTACCCGCTCTGACAGACCTGAGCGGTTTTTCCCACATCTATCTGCTGTATCACCTCCATCTGTCAAAAACATATGAATTGAAGGTGATTCCATTCCTGGATGATCAGCAAAGAGGACTGTTTGCCACCCGGGCACCCAGACGACCAAATCCTATCGGTCTATCGTTGGTACGGCTATTGAAAATTAATGGGAATATTCTGGAAATCGCCAATCCGGATGTCGTCGACGGTACTCCCCTGCTGGATATTAAACCGTATGTGGCTGAAATGGAAGCTACAGAAGATTATAAGATCGGCTGGTTGTCAAAATATATTGACCAGCTAAAGAAAAAGCGGTCTGATGAACGATTCAGATAGCAAGCAAGTACAAGAGAGAATCGTAATCAGCTAAATTATTGCAGGTATCTGACGCAGTACCGGCAATCTATTCATAGGATCTTAGAAACTCATCCCTTAGATAATCCCGCATCAGGCTTTCACGGCTATCAATTGAAGAATTTTGGATATATTCAAAAGGCTGGTCGGAATCCTTCGCTAAAATCGAATGGCATAGTGTACAAGTGGCAGAAATATTATTGCCTTCGGCATCCCGTAAATTCTGATTATGACAGCGGAAACAACCAAGATCATTTTCATGACCGATATGGTTCGGATAGCTACCCCAGGTAATAGCCATTTCAGGATGAATATTGCGGGAATAAATCCCCTGTAAAGCAGTAATTGCCTGATCGATTTTATCGGCGCTGGCATTACTGAACTCGGGGTAATGACGATTATAAAATGATTTGATCATGAATTCAATATTTTCATTTCCCCTCTCTTTTTGATTGAAATCGGCACTATTTAGCGCTTTTAAACCTTCCCGTTTAATGAAGGGAATATCCCGACTGATTAATCCTGATAGCAAACGATCATCAATTGCATCATCCGGTTCTTCATATATGTGAGTTGCTCGATTATGACAATCCACACAGTCAAGTGTTCTGGTCTGTTCAATCGGTACCTCTATATCCTTCAGATTGCGGTTGGCAAATCGTTTGAAGTCGCCATTTTTCTGTTTCACTTCAACCCATACAATTTCTTCACGTTCTTCGGTGACAGCAGCAAAACGGACTTCATTTTCCTCAGCAATATGCCAATGTATGCCAGATGGTTCTGCTCCGTGGCCAGCATCAATTTTTAATAACAGGGTTGTATACCGAGGACTGGATTGTTCATCAGATCTATAATGAACGATTGATTTAAGCCGCCGACCATAAAATTTATCTGGCCAATGACATTTTTCACAGGTTTCTCGGGCTGGGCGCAGATTATGAACCGGCGTTGGAATTGGGCGATTATAGAGTTCAAAGGTAGCGGAAATCATTTGCCAGACACCATTCAGTTTGGCATCAACAACTGCTCCCACCCCTTCTCCTATATGACAATCGACACAGGCCACTCGGGCATGAGGTGATTGTTGATAAGCCGCCCATTCAGGCCCCATAACATCATGGCAGGCAGTTCCGCAAAATTCTGAGGAATCCATGAAATGCAGAGCATTAATGCTTACTGAAGATAGGAATACAATGCTGGCAACTGTTATAATGGTCACAATCCACAATGCTCTGGAACCAGTGATCTGGGCTTTCAAATCTTCCGGATCAAAACTCTCAGAAAATAATTCCCGGGTAGTTTTACCTGTTTTTTTCCGGTATTGCCACCAACCAATGGGTACCAGGATCATCCCCAATATAAATAAGGCTGGGAAAACCAAATAAGCAATCAATCCGGCATAGGCATTACCAAACAATCCAATGAATTGGAGAATTTGAAAAAATAGGAAGGATACGAGCGATGATAGGACCAGAATAATACCAAGTTTTCCAGTCCAGTACCGTGATAATCGCCGGACAATGTTGATATATTTTAACAGTGTATTCATTCAGTATCAAAAAACTGTTTATAGATTGCTTCCATTTCACCATTGTGAATGCTCTGCTTCAAATCATCTGTGGACTTATTCATCCAATTGTGCATGGGATTTTCCGTTAATAAATTGTCGATAAAGGCATTAACCTCAGAATCATTCAATTTTTGTGCTTCGGGAATCAGTTTAAAATAGAAATTATGCGCCACATCATACATTCCATGCCACCAGGCATAATCCGGCCCGGCCATGGCGACTCCATGGCGTGCCTGCCGACCTTCGTGATGCCACAACTCCCAATAAATCCACTCGATCTCATTGCTAAAAGCGGCTTTATTCTCCAATAATCCTTTAGTCTTGATTAATTCAATCAATGCTGTAGCCGGTTTAGCAAATTTCTCATCGTACATTTTTATAAATGCATCAAATTGGTAAAAATGTCCATTGATAAAAGTTGTGGTATGACAGGCTTGACATACATCGGTCATATTCTTACGTTTCTGCTGATAATTGTCTTTCAGTTTTGAGATCGGAGGACGAAGCGTCCACTGGAGCCGCTGGCCTACATCGTGAGTTGATTCCTGAAGGCGGGTTGCACCCATATGACAAGTAACGCAGGTAGGAGCTTCATAATAATCTTCTCCTACGACCCAACTGTAGGAGTTCAAATTCATGTTATCAATATTAGTGTAATAAATATTGCCATGTTTGGATTCTTCGTAGACCTCTTTCTGGGGATGATCTGGCCCCAGATGGCATTTTGAACAGGCTTCTGGCTGACGAGCCTGGGCTTTGGAAAATCCATGACGGGTATGGCAAGCATTACAGGAACCTTTTGATCCGTCCGGATTTATCCTACCGATCCCTGAATTAGGCCAGGATTTGCGCGCCAGCTTATTCGGTGATTCGGGATCGATTTGGATCCGTGTTCCATGACAGCTTTCACACCCGGTAATAACCGCTTGATGACCTCCCACCACATTAGCCAGGTAGGCATCGGCTGATTCCAGGATTAATCCGGCTGTAGCATGGTAGGAATCGGCAACTTCTTCGGTCTCTTTTTCGTGACAGATTCCACAATCATCAGGCGTAACCAGGGTTGCAACATAAACGTCTTCATGCAGAAAAGCATCATCGTCATCTTCTTCCGCGCCATGGCAATCGATGCAGGTTACCTCGTACTCGGCATGGGAAGATTCATACCATTGCAGATATAGACCTGGCGTTTTTTCCTTATGACACACCAGGCAGCGGGCACCATCATCCTGCCCTAATAATGGCAAAGAAACCCATATAATTACCATTATCAGAAATATATTTAAGCGTATGTTCATTTACTTATCCTTAACCAAATTTATTGACCAGAGATTAATAAAATATTTTGCTATTGCAAACGACTAAATAGCTGATTACTGGAATGCTGTTTTCATTTTACTTTGAATTTTTTTTGATATATAACTCAGGCCTAATACTGCAGCGCCTAAGGTAATAATCACCGGACCTGAAGGTAAATCGAGCAGATAAGAAAAATACAATCCTCCAAGGGTCATGATCATGCCAACAACCATAGACAATAGGATCACCATCAGAAATCGCTTAACCAGCATCAGGCTGATCATTGGTGGAATCGAAAGCAGGGCAATCACCAGAATTACGCCGACCAAGCGAATTAACAGTACTATCGATATTGAAACCAACAGCATAAAAACCACCATCAGTATTCGCACCGGAACTCCCTGAATAAAGGCAAATTCCTCATCAAATGAAATTGCCACGAATTCCTTATAAAATACTATAATTGTACCAAGAACAATTAGATCCAGAGTAACAGCAAGTATTAGATCGGAAGCAGACACCGCTAAGATATTCCCGAACATATAAGTCATCAAGTTGGGTGTGTACCCAGGTGCTCTGGCAATAAATAGGATACCAATCGCCATACCCAAAGCCCACAGAACTCCGATCAATGCTCCCTGATTAATTAATTTATCACGGTTGGACAATCCAAGAATAATGGCCAAAACTCCTGCCACCAGGAAACCACCGGCAAGGGGATTTAAACCCCAATAATAAAATGCTCCGATTCCACCAAAAGCGGCATGACTAACGCCACCACTAATAAAAACCAGCCTTTTTATAACAATAAAAGTTCCGAGTACACCGCACAGAATGCTGGCAAGAATACCGATATAAACAGCATTCCGAATAAAGTCATATCCGAGCAATTCAATCATCGTGTCGCTCCAATACGCGGTGTGGAATACCATGGGCAATTAATTCCACCGGACAGCCATAAACCTTTTCGAGAGTCTCTTCCGATACCTCCCCTGAGTCATGGATAAACACACGGCGGTTAACACAGACAATTTGCTTGGCTTGAGGAGTGATGGCGGTTGCATCATGGGTAATCAGCATGATCGGAATCCGTTGATTCAATTCGTTGAGCACACTATTTAATATATTACGAGAATCCGTATCGATTGAAGCAGTTGGCTCATCCAGAATCAATAATTCCGGATCGGATATCAATGCCCGTGCTATCAAGACCCGTTGTAGTTGGCCGCCCGATAATTCACCGATAAAACTGTCCAATAAATGATCGATTCGGATCTTTTCAGCGATTATGTTCACGGCCTGGTTGTCGTTTTCGGAATAGGGTCGCAACAGACCACGCCGTCCTAATCTTCCCATCCGGATCACTTCCGTCACCCGTAGCGGGAATTGCCAGTCAAAGGTCGAGAATTGCGGGACATATCCAATGCTGCGGCGTCCTTCTGGAAGCCTAAAAACAATTTGACCCGATTGCGGTGTAAGTATACCGAGAATCAGTTTTACTAAGGTTGTTTTCCCACCACCGTTGGGACCGATCAATACCAGATAATCACGCTGATTAATTGTGAGGTCGACATCTTCCAGAACGATCTGATTATTATAGCTGAAGGAAACTTTATTAACCTCAACCAAGCCTTGGTCATTCATTTTTCAATACCTTTTCAAAAACTTGGGTAACTAAGCGCATATTGTTCAACCAGTCATAGGCCAGTGGATTCAATTCAATTACTTCCCCGCCAGTCTCTTGGGCGATAATCCGAGCACTACGTTGGGAAAATCCCTGCTGCACTAATATAACTTTGATATTATTTGCTTTTGCAAAATCAATCATTTTAATTAACTGTACGGGGCTTGGTTCTTTACCATCTAATTCAATTGCGACCTGTTCCAGATTATAATATCTGGCAAAATAGCCCCAAACCGGATGATAGACCATAAATTTTCGAAATTCAATATTCTGTAATAATTTTTGAATATCCTGATCCAACTGATTTATTTTTTTCATAAATAAATTGGAATTATTCCGATAATGATCAGTGTTCACCGGATCAATTTGCATTAATTGATTGGCAATCTCCGATACAACCAATCTTACTGTGCTCGGTGATATCCAAATATGGGGATCATTGCTACTATCACTATGGAAAAGATCGTCATCTGATTCTTCCTTATTATGCGTCCCACTAGTTGCCGTACCACCCGGATTCCACATTGTTATTACTGATATATCGTTGGAATTTTTTAACAAAGGATCAATATGAACCGATTCAAAAATAAAGTTAGGGTGCCCAACTTTTACATAAATTGAACTGCTCAATAAATTTACCATTTGTTTGGGAGTTGGGGCATAAGTTGCCGGTGAGGCAGTGGCTGGAATCAGATAATCAACACTAACCAGATCACCGCCGATTTGTTTTACAAAAAATGCCTGAGGGGCAATACTGGTGGTTATTTTCATCGGGCTTAGTTCAGCCGCTAAAATTATTGCATTTACCATTACAACAAATGAAATCTTGAAAATGATTCGCATTATAAATGACACACAATGGATTTTTTAATGAAACTAGGTGCTGGCATTAATCAAATCTAATACCATAGACATAAAATAATCGAATCAGAATAATATCAAGTTAGATTAAACTATATTGCTCGATGAGGACTTTTTCCAGAAATTCAGTTTAAGCCCTTCGTCTTCAGTAATACTTGTTGATATGATACCTGTAAAACTTGTGAGATTGATTTTTTATTATGTCGGTGTTCCTTCAGCAAATGGGAAAATAGATCAACTTCAAACTGACGATTGGCATCACGCCAGTTTAGATCGGAAATACTATCCATATAACGTGAGAAATAGGGATTATTTTCGATTCCTGACGGTATTCCGGGACCCCGCTTCAACCCAAGTTTCTTCTGATATATAAAATACGTGCGTTGGTCAATCTCAAGCAGGTTGCACAATTCCGGGGCATTTTTCGTGTGATCCAGATGCAGTTGTAAAAGGTTTGTATGAAAGATTGTTCGAATTTCCTGCATCGTTTTGTTCATGACAAAGCCAAACGCCTCGGTATTAATATCAATATCAGGGATTGATTTATTTCGATTCAGAAATTCAATATAACTATTCAATAACGATTTGCGATAACCAAGAATCCGTAATCCCAGCTCAATTTCTTGTTGCAGATCCAGGTAGCCAGAGGCAAAATACTTATCAGCAAGTGCAATCTCTCCAATTTTATCGTGGCACAATCCTAATTTATAGTAATCCTCAAACGCCATGTCACGCATTTCGTATTTCGAAGTAATCTGCAGGGACTGGGAATGATGCTTAATCGCATCCTCAAAATTACCCCGTTTATATTCCATGTAACCGAGGTTCTGGGTAAATAGGCTTCGTTGATAAGGGGTCAGATTACACTGCAACAATTTCTTATAAATGTCTACCGCCTTACCATATAATCCTTCACATATAAACACCCACCCTTTATCACTGAGAGTATCATATTTAAGCGTTCGTAAATCAAATTCATCTATAGTATTTAGAGCTTTATCAATATACTGAACTGCCTTTTGATATTCTTTTTCAAAAACGTAGATACTTCCCAAATGTCGTAATATTCGTGCTTTTCGGGGATGGTAATTCACTGAATCATAATATTTATACGATCTAAAAAGATATTCTCTGGCAATTTCAGGTTCTGAATATTTATAACATAAACCAAGCTGAGTTCGCAATTTCCAAATTAATGTCTCATTAGTAGTTTTCCCAAGAGCTCCATGAATTAATGCGATTGCTTCATTTTTATATTCAAGTTTTCGTAATAGTGTGGATAACTCCGAATAGACAATTGCCAGGACTTCATTATTATCAACTAAATCGAGCGACTTTTTAAATGCTGAAAAAGCATTTATATAATTACCTACAAATGTATGAATCCCACCTAATCCTGCAAGGACCACACTATTGATATTAGGATCACTCGATTGCTCCAAAGATAATAATCGGTCAAGTGCCAGATCTGTTGAGATTACATTTAGATCAAAAATATCAGCAAGGATACTAGAGAAATGATTTATTAATCCTTTATTTTTGACTAAATCTGGCTCAGGAATATCTCTATTCGGAAATGGAATTAGAGCTGTAACATCTACGATTACGTTTTTAATCATTTTCTCCGGTACCTGAATTAACAGTAACCTCGATTATCTGAACTGAATCTTTATCTCCACCCTTGACAACGTTATCATTGTCGCTGGAACTGATATAAATATTCAAGAAAAGAACTACGGATAATAAGCTTAATATTTGTTTGAATGACATATTTATCTCCTTGGCTGTTTATTTTTCGGCAAAATAGTACAGAAATATATTGTATATATCAAGAATTATTTTATACATTCCAATAGCTACAAAATCTCCATAAAACATTTTGTAGGTAGATAAAATATGAAACAGAAAACATTCTATAAACAGCAAATAATAACTACCTTCCACAGCTGTAACCAATTGATATTTGGTGCTCGGTTTAGCAGGTCCTTCAGATATTTACCCAAAACAATCAATTTAATAAAATCAAAATTTGCCAGTGAGTTAGCAAGTTATAAACATTATATCAATGATGCAGTTCTTCTACTAAAAAACCGGAATAAGAAAGCTCACACTTTAACCGGACTAGGCCAATTAAATGTTAATGGATTAGCCAAACAACTTTACGGATTAATATCCTGTAAAAAATTAACCCATTGTCAGCACCCATTATAATGCATTTTCCCTGCTACTAACGTGTAATACTACCTGTCATATAAAAAAAAGGGGCTGTTGCTTCAGCCCCTTTTATATACATTTCCCAAACGAAACTGGTTATGCGGTTTTTATCTGTGGCGGTTTAACAAAGTAAATAAGTATTGCTGCCGACAAGCATAAAACTCCACAAATAGTAAAAGCTAACGGGAAGTTACCCATGTCGCCTAACCTTCCACCTAGTATCGGACCAAATATCCCGCCTATTCCGTAGGCCAGAAAAACCCAACCATAATTTTGTCCAACATACTTAGTCCCAAATGTATCCGCTGTCATTGTTGGGAATAGTGCAAAATTACCTCCAAAATTGAACCCGATTAGTGCAGCACCGAGGTACAGCAACGCTGGTGTTCCAGCCATCCATTGAAAAAGAATTACTATGATGCCCTGAGTGCCCATCATAATAACAATCGATGTTTTACGACCTAGTTTGTCACTCATTGCGCCCCAGGCAATTCTACCGATACCATTAGCCAGCGAGAAGAAAACAGCCATTGCAGTACCTGCCACGGCACTGGCATTGGCAATTCCGGCAGCGGTCAAAGCATGTATCGGAAACAACTTCATTAGTCCAATACTCATCAGACCGGCACTTGCGCCAAATGCGAAAGTAATCAGAATCATATAGAATTGAGGTGTCTTCAGCATTTCTCCGCTGGTAAAATCGGTTGTACCTGATGCCGCTGATCCCTGGGCTGGTTCGGGGGGTGTCCACCCTTCCGGTTTCCAGCCTTCCGGCGGAAATACCATCCAGATACCACCAATAACAACTGAAATGAAAAACACTATCCCATAAATTGTAAAGGTAGTGTTCAATCCAAGATCAAAAATCAAATTTCCCCAGGTACCGGCAAGTTTGACCCACAGCATAGCACCAAAACCAAATCCGGCTACCGCCAATCCCGTTATTAAACCTTTTTTATCGGGGAACCAGCGCATTCCCACCGCAATCGGCACTACATACGCCAGGCCAATACCTGAACCACCGATAACGCCAATAAAAATAAATATTGCCCAGAAATTTGTTCCACCGAACAAACCAGCCAGCAGATATCCTATACCGAGTACTACACCACCAGCCATGGCTAACACCCGCGGACCTATTTTAGGCATCAGCCTGCCGGCAATTACCATAACAATGGCAAAAAACGCTAATCCGGCGGCAAAAACAGCCTGAGTTTGAGCAGCAGTCCAACCTGCTTCTTTCAATTGGGGCGTAAATACAGACCAAGCATAGATTGCGCCCAAACAGAGTTGTATAATAATTGCGCCAACTACCACTAGCCAGCGATTCATTACTTTACTATTCGTATTCATGGTTTCCCCTTGATTATTTCATATTTTTTCCGGCAGGGTGCTATTTGAATTTGTGATGCGATACCAATTCCGTTTTATAGTGATTTTCTCTGCCGAATACTATTTTTTTCAACAAATTATTCGTGGAAATTTATCGAGGTAAAATCATAGTTAACACAATTAAAATATTACATTATTCACTATTTCAGGTTATTATTTTCAAGTCTGGAAAATAATCATTCAATTGTAAAGAATACCCACTCCGATTCTCCACTGGCCTCATCCAGCGTAGTATGATTATCCACTTCGCTGATTGCTTTTACCTTCCAGCGATAAACACCGGCCGGCAACTGCTGAAACCGACTGTCACAATAAAGTAAATTAGACGGTCCAGACTGCTTACTGGGAAAATAGGGAAATGGAATTGGTGTATTATTCTCATAACCATACCAGGTATTAGTGAACCGACAAACCCAAACCGTTTGATTCAAATTTACATTATCAAGTCTAAGCAAATATTCGATTGAATAAGTGTATTGTGTAGCACGATCCATCCACTTAAAAGTAAAATTATCTTCGGTAGTTGTATCAATTGGGGCGATACAATAGGGAGCCTGCAATAATCTATAGCTGACTGTATCCGAAGGAGCGCTCAAATTCCCGGCATTATCACGTGCCCTGATAAAATAGAAATAATCAATGTAGGTTTTGAGGCTATCATCGCGATAGATGGTATCAGCATCTATGGTATGAAATAAATCGATATTGGCAATATTTACAAAACGGTTGGTAATCAAGGTGTCGGCACGAAATATTGCATAACCAGCCAAATCTTCTTCTGAATTAGGATGCCACATTAAAACGATCTGGTTTTTCCCCGTATTATCAGCATCGATTCCCCGCTCATTCCAGGCTTCAGGAAGAGATTTGGCTACTATTCGCGGTTGGTCGGGTGGATCCGGATCTTCGACCGGCTCAGGACAGGCAATTAGAATCAGAATCAATAGAAATAATAATGGTAGACTGAGAATATAACTTAACCCTACCCAAAATTGTCGGTGTGTTTTCAACATTCCCATCGCTAAAACGTGAAACTACCACCAATTCTATGAGCATTTCCAAGATCGTGATCAGAAAAGCCATAATCGATGCTAAGCGGAATGTCGGAAATCTTCAATTTCAAGCCCAGCCCGCCGGTATACTCACCGTATTTATTCCCTATACGCAGAACAACCAAATTTTTGAGCACAGCTTCGATTCCGATCTGACGTTCGGTTTCAATGGAATGATCCTGAAAAAGCAATATTAAATCCAATGGCATTTTCTGGAATTGTTGCCGATAGGCGATACCTGTTGCCAGTCTTGTGCTGATATTCTCATATTTGCCACTGTTCCAATATACCATTGAGCCAATGACATCTGTTACAGCAAAACCCAATGTTAACTCGCCTAACCAGTTATAGCCCACAGCTTCAGATAACTGAAAACTCAGCATGCTGCCAAGATCAAATCCAATACCATTTCCAATTAGGTTATACAATTCCTTGTGCAGAATTTTTATATTTATTCCTACTGGAACTAATACCGTAAACGGTGTGATTTGCCACCCCAGATCCAGATTTACCGAAAAATTCCGTGCCAGATTTACAAAGATTCCGGTTTCATTATCACGAAACAAGCTAAAACCCTGGGCAACCAGCGTTCTGATGGAGTCACGACGGGTTTCAAGGTCTATGATCTGTCTTAGGTCCGGTTTTTCAGCGATATTATCAATTGACAGATTGACGACATTGAGTCCGACCTGCCATTTTGAGCGCCATTGATAATTGGTAGTGACAGAATAAAAATCAGCCATACCAAATTGATTGATATACATACCAGAAATATTTCGTCCTGTGCTAAAACCACTGGCTGCGGGATTTACAAGATAACCACCGGGATTCTGCGGTAATGCCACAACTGCTTGCCCTAAACTGATGGAACGGGGAGTAGCGCCAATTTTCAAGAAAGCGTCAATGTATTCCTGAGAAATGGCCGTGCTTATGAAAAGTGTAATTGTTAATAACAGCTGTCGCATCAAAAATAGTAAGATTTGATTTGACTAATCGCCAGAGGATAGAAACAGTTTCTCATTCAGATGGCGGCGTAATTCCATTTCATCCATATCGACTTTGATGAACTTTCCGCTGTCTGCCATTGAAACGCGCCTTTTTTCTTCGGACACGACAATTACAATAGCATCCGTTTCTTCTGAAATTCCCAGTGCGGCTCGGTGTCTGGTACCCATTTCCGGATCTACCATTGCACTTTCTGTCAATGGTAAAATGCAACCTGCGGAATCGATGATATCGTTTTGAATAATGACTGCCCCATCATGCAATGGTGAAGTTGGATTGAAAATTGAAATCAATAAAGCCGTATTAACTTCAGCATTCAGGATGGTCCCACTTTCTTTATAGCTTCTTAACCCAGTCTCCCGCTGGATTACAATTAGCGCTCCCCAGCCTCGTTTTTTCAATTCATTGGTCAGTTCGGCAATTGATTGAATGACTCGGGAAGTTCCCATTCGAAAAATCGTACGAATGAACCGCGTTTGTCCGATGTATATTAACAAACGACGCAATTCGGGCTGAAATAAAATCACAAATGCCACAACCCAGACTGTCTGAAATTGATTAACCAGCCAGGATGTCCCACTGAATCCCAGCGCGTTAAAGAGAAAAGATAAAAACAGGATAATTATAAGTCCCACCAACATTTGCCCCGCACGAGTATCACGGAAATAAACATATATTTTATAAAATATCCAGGTAGCCAGAGCAATATCAATAATGTCAATCCAGGATATGTTCAAGAACCCAATCTGGATCAGCAACAATGGTATCATTCTATTAGTGCTCCACGAATATGATCAGTTATTACGGCAACTCGCTTCATTTCGAGAACGTCGTGTACCCGAATTATACTGGCACCATTCAAGATACCACAACTCACAGCGGCAGCAGTACCTTCGACACGATCTTCCGGTGGCAGGTTCAAGGTCAAACCGATAAAAGATTTTCGGGATGGACCTAATAAAACGGGAAAACCTAATTCCGTAATCTGGTTCAAATTACGAATAATTTCAAAATTATCATTAATCCGTTTCCCAAATCCAATACCGGGATCCAGGATAATGTTTTCCGGTTTTACACCACCTGCTAAAGCAAAATCGATCCGTTTGGTAAAATAATCAACCAGCTCAGCCATTAAATCACTGTAGGTAGGGTTAGTTTGCATGTTCAGTGGCGTACCTTTGATGTGCATAATAACCACTGGCACATTGAATTCGCTGGCGACCAGAACCATTTCAGGATCGAATGTTAAACCGCTAATATCATTAATCATATCAGCGTCCTTCTCCAGCGCCGCCCGAGCTACTGTCGATTTATAAGTATCAATCGAAATACAAGCATCCGTAGTCAATCGTAATGCTGTAATCACTGGGATGACGCGCTTCAATTCATCATCATTTGACAGGGGGTTTGCGCCGGGACGGGTCGACTCGCCGCCAATATCGATAATATCAGCGCCGGCTTTGACCATATCCATACCGTGGGCTACGGCCGCATCCTGATGAAAATACTGGCCGCCTTCACTGAACGAATCCGGGGTGACGTTCAGGATACCCATTATGACCGTGGGCGTATGCCGACTCCGGATTTTTGCGATTAATTCAGAACTGATCATGGCAGCTAACTAGTTTATTTTGGTGCACTCCGGGTTGATTTTGGGTTGGTATTTTTCTGATCGGATGCTGGCTTTCTGGGCGCACGCCGACGCGGTTTTCGAGCTGGTGTCGTTGGCCGACTGATATTTTTACCGGCAATTATTTTTTTAATATCGCCGGCATCAATGGTTTCATACTTCAGCAATACTTCAGCCATTTTTTTCAATATTTCCATATTAGCAGTCAGAATCTGCTCGGCACGATTTTGGGCATTACGCACGAGTCGGACAGTTTCTTCGTCGATCATCCGCGCCGTTGATTCGCTGTAATCAGCGTGACGTTGAATTTCACGCCCCAGAAATATCTCTTCATTTTTCTTACCAAATGCCATTGGTCCCAATCGCTCACTCATCCCCCACTCACAAACCATTTTGTGAGCAATCTTAGTTGCCTGTTCGATATCGTTGCCGGCACCAGTGGACAATTCATCAAATATCATTACCTCAGCGCTACGTCCGCCCATAAGAATAGCCAATCGACCCTCAATGTAGGTTTTAGAATAACCATGCTTCTCATCGATAGGAAGCTGGGTCGTTATTCCGAGGGCGCGCCCCCGCGGTATTATTGTCACCTTGTGAATCGGATCAGCACCCGAAATCATGGACGCTACCAGCGCATGTCCGGCTTCATGATAGGCAATCAGATTTTTTTCTTCATCGGACAAAATCATGCTCCGGCGTTGGATCCCCATCATGACTTTATCTTTAGCCTCTTCGAAATCTGTCATGTCTACCGCATTCTTACGCTTGCGGGCTGCCAGCAAAGCAGCTTCGTTGACCAGATTTGCCAGATCGGCTCCAACAAGTCCCGGTGTTCCTTTAGCCAAGGTGGTCAGGTTGACGCGTGATTTATTAATCACAATGTTTTTAGTATGAACTTTCAAAATTCCAAGCCGGCCCTGTAAATCAGGAGCATCAACCACAATTTGTCGATCGAAGCGGCCAGGCCGCAATAACGCCGGATCCAGTACATCCGGACGATTGGTTGCCGCTAATATTATCACCTGCTGATTTACCTCGAATCCATCCATTTCAACCAACAATTGGTTTAAAGTTTGCTCGCGTTCATCGTGGCCACCTCCCAGTCCAGCACCCCGTTGGCGACCGACAGCATCGAGCTCATCGATGAATATAATGCAAGGCGAATTCTTCTTACCCTGTTCAAATAAATCGCGCACCCGTGATGCTCCAACCCCAACAAACATTTCGACAAAATCAGCACCACTCAAACTGAAGAATGCAACACTGGCTTCTCCGGCTACTGCCCGTGCCAGTAGAGTTTTACCGGTTCCGGGAGGTCCTACCAGCAGCGCTCCTTTAGGAATTTTGGCTCCCAATTTTTGATACCGTTTCGGGCGTTTGAGAAAATCAACAACTTCCTTAAGCTCTTCCTTCGCCTCGATACAACCTGCGACGTCGTCAAAAGTGACCTTGGGTTTGTCTGAGGTCCATATTCGAGCGCGACTTTTGCCAAAACTGAAAATTCCTTTCATTCCACCGCCACCACCTTGCATACGGCGCATAATAAACAACCACACACCAATCAGCAGTAGCCAAGGAATAAAATTGAGCATATAGCCCCCCCAATCAATGGTTTTCTCTTGAAAACTATAGCGCAAATTGTAATCATCCCATTCCTCTAATGTCTCCGGTAAAACATAGGGGATTTTCAGATAAACTCTGGTCACGTCATTAACTACGCCGTAACTCTTGACAATTGTCTGGGGTATCTCAAGTGTACCATGGAAAATATCATCCATAACCACAGCTTCTCTAAATAGCTTCTGGGTCAGGAAGTCACGATATTGAAAATATTCAATTTCAATTTCTTTCCCACCCTGATTGGTGAACAAACCAGATAGAATAATAGCTGTCATCAGGATTAGAACCCATACCAGCGATGTTTTACCGGCTCGTTTCCATTGAAAAGTGCTACCAATCGGTTTTTTATCTTCAGATTTCGGCGGAGTTGGCTTTTTTGGCTCTGGTTTTTTCTTCTGCATCTCCGGTGGTATCGGTTTGGGAATTACTCTTTTCCTTCGCGATGTGTTTTTCTTATTTTCCATGAATTATGTCGTTCCTTTCACCCGGTAAATTGCGGGTAAATGTCGTAATTTTTGGTTGTAATCAAGGCCATAGCCCACTACAAAATCTGGAGGTATTTCGAATCCCACATAATCAATGGGAAACTCTATCCTGGCCATCTCTGGTTTCATTAATAATGTCACTATCGTGACTGATTCAGGTGTTGCCCCTTTCATACGATCTTTAAGAAATTTTATTGTCAGCCCAGAGTCGATAATATCCTCAACAATAATAACTTGGCGGCCGGTTATATTCGCGGAAATATCTTTCAGCAAGGTTACAGTACCGGTTGAGGATTGCCCGGCATAACTGGATAATTTAATAAAATCCATCTCGCAATCGATGGTCATAGCCCGCATTAAATCAGATAGAAAAATAAAGCTGCCGTTCAAAATACCAACCATGATTGGTATCTCATTCTTGAATCGGGTTGATAACTCGGCTGCAATTTCCTGCACGCGAGTATTTATTTGATCGGTTGAAAGAAGTAATTCCAAATCATATTTATTTTCTAACATTATTCAC
The DNA here is from genome assembly GCA_964539785.1 of uncultured bacterium. Lineage (GTDB taxonomy): Bacteria > Fidelibacterota > Marinisomatia > Marinisomatales > TCS56 > JABMPO01. The sequence continues at coordinate 20,064 of CAZIJQ010000004.1, forward strand.
CAACATAGCGCTCAATTGTAAGTTCCACAAATGATTTTGTAGCGCTGGTTATTTTTACCAGATCGCTCAATCGTCTACCGCATACCCAGATTATCTCATTATCGGCTTCGAGAATCAATTGATTAGCCTTCTGAAATCGATCAACCCGGGCGTCAATTAAAAGATCACTGATTTTTTTTGTACCACCCATTCCAAGCGGTCTGAAATGATCACCGGGCAGCCAGTTGCGCAAAATCAGAGTTTTGCCCTTTAAATAGCCAGCATCAATATACTCTGACCAAGGTGTATCGGTAAATTGCTTAACCGCTTGAACTTCCCGCCATTTCAAGATGTAATTGCCACAGCGGGTATCGGTCCCAGGTTTAACCTTAACCTGATATTGATCAGTATTATCAAGTGTGAGAATGAAATCATCACGATTACGCAAAATAACCCAGCCATCCGTCAATTCCAGAAATCGTCCAGTAGTGGCATTTTTAATGAAATTAATCAGGTTATTCCAGCGATGTCTTCGCCAGGGCTGACCGCTGGTGTCAACGATTTTCCTGATTAAGCCTACTTGCAGTAGAACCGGCAAGCTTTTAATCGAATCAACGGCTATTGTTATAGAATTATCATCACTTAGTCTAATCACCTGATCTGCTATTTTTTTTGCCGAAAATGCAATCAATTCATCCATTTCAACTGCTCGCGAGCTGAGAAAATTCACTGCTTTCAAAAGCCCATTCTCAGCTTCGAGCCAGGGAGCGATTATTTCATGACGATAGCGATTCCGTCGAAATCGAAGCTCATTATTAGACGGATCCTCCATCCAATCGATCTTATTCTCCCTAGCAAAATCTCGTATTTCAGCCTGGGAAAATGGCAACAGCGGCCGCACAATAGCACCAATTTGTGTTCGAATTCCTTTCAAGCCATCAATTCCGCAACCATCACCAATGTGCATTAACACGGTTTCGACATGGTCATTTAGATGATGGGCTGTGGCGATAAAATTATATCCTTGCTGATCAGCAACCTCCTGGAATGCGGCATAGCGCTCGGTCCTACCCCAGGCTTCGATGCTGATCCCCTTAAGTATTGATCCGGGATCAAGCGTTTCCAAAAAATAGGCTATATTGTTTAATTCACAAAGCTTTAAAACAAATTCCGCTTCTTGCCCTGCCTCCGGTCTTAAATTGTGATTGATATGGATTACGCCGAAACTAACCGACTGCTCTTGGGCCAATTTCAGGAATAAATGAAATAGTACTACTGAGTCAAGTCCCCCTGATACAGCCAGCAAAACGCGTTTATCCTGGAATGAATTCCAGTTTTCACAAACATTCCGCTCAAACTTCGTATACAAATTTATTGCTTTGTTTTTCCTGTCAGTCATTATAATTAAGTCTTCTACGGATCAATACTATAACTACTCAATTTATTTATTCAATGATGAAGCATTCCGGATTCTGATTTGAAGTGGGCCAATATAGGGATTCTGCTGTAATTCATTATCACGATTGGTATCAGGTCCATGTCCGCAATGAACGATATCTTCCTGTTCGAGATTTGAAAATAATTTTACCAGTGATTCTTCTAATTGGTGCCAGTTACCACCGGGTAAATCGACCCGGCCGACCGAACCATAAAAAAGGGTATCCCCGACGAATACATGGTGCCCAATCCGGAAACAAGTACCCCCGGGAGTATGCCCGGGCGTCTCAATGCAGGTTATAGTAAATGGTCCAAGCACCAATTCGTCATCTTTTTGAAACCAATGATTAACTACCGGTGGGGTTCCGGGTGGTAAACCAAACATAATGCAGGCAGATTCATAATGACTAAGAATTTGTTCTTCATTCTGGTGTAGATAAAAGGGAATTTCATAGCGTTGCGCTAACTCGCTGACTGCTCCAACGTGATCAACGTGAGCGTGGGTATTTAAAATTGCCACCGGTTTAATCCGCAGCTCGTCGCAGCCTGCAATTAGCTTATCCGGATCCGCACCGGGATCAATGAAAAGAGCTTGCCGGGTATCGGAATCAACTACTAAAAACGTGTTCTCCTGGAAGGGACCTACAACAAAATTGTGTACTTTGATGGCTAAATCTCCTGAAAGAACAAATCGCCGAGACACTGGATTTTATCTTCATATGAATGGGGGAACATCAACCATTCTGCGCCTGAAATACTGCTTAATAGGGAATTACCATCCTGTGGTGTAAAACAAAAACCGCTAATTTCATGATCATTGCGAACATTTAAGGTTTGTTCAACCACAACTGTCTGATTAAGTATCCGACCATAATGTCCCTGATCACGACCGAACGAAAAGACTGTGCTGGTCATATCTTTAGTCGTCATTGCAACTAACGGGTTTGCTCTGAGGCGATCCTTAACATCGTTCAGTGTAACGGACTCTTTGACCTTCAAATTGAACCACAAAACGTGCATATACTGACTGTTGACTTTCATTGCAGAGGAAAACAGGTTTAAATCCATATTAAGAGTTTTGAACAATGCTGCGGCATCGACAGCATGATGTGAGCCATACAAATCTGAACCATGTTTACCAACCTGGGGAGCTGGGATATAATTCCCAACCTGGCTTAAATCATTTGCGCGTCTAACACAGACAAATCGGGCTTCCAACAGATTATCAGCATCCGTATCATTGTTAAGGGCTAAGGTCTTCGCAATGCAGGCCAGATTATGAGTATTGCAAGATACAATTTGTATGTAGGTATCACGTCCTGAGACTAACGCACGGTCATTCACCCCACGAGCATATTTTTTACCAAACCCATCTTCACTACCCTGTGCGATAAACCCCTTGACCGTATCTTCAAAACGATGATAAAATTCTTGTTTGTTATAATTACCGATACCTTTTGGTGTACAATCAATAATAACCGAAGCCCGCCGAATCGCCTCTTCAGTTTCCAATTCAGGATCCATCCCCAATTTTCGGAATTCTGTATAACGGTTTTCATCAGTAGCCAATCGTGCACCACGATGCATCAAACCATGAATTTTCGGACGATCATTTTTCAAAGGTGAATTTTTATGAAAAGTTATTTCATCAATTCCCAGCTGATTTTTATAATCACATAATAATCCGATCAACGGTTCACCAATTGTACCGGTTCCAATTACATGAACAATTTTACGTTGCATATTATTTATTTCCCGCTCTGATTTTATTTTGATTTAATATTGATTTTCCTTTGCGAAACATTACAACAAACCAGCCAATAATACTTCCCAGAACTAACGAATATGTGATGATAAAATGAGTAAAAAATTTGTATTCCATAATTATCCTATTGATTTTCAGCTTTTAAATTGAGAATGCGGGTTCGCAACCACAGCATTCCGAAATACATTACTGTGAAAGTAAATAATGAAAAGAAAAAGGTGCTCATAATCCCCGCCGGTTGAGTACCCATTTCAACTTGTGGGTGAGATTGTACTTCTGGCGCCCAAAACCTGACAGACATAAATATTATGGGCACGTCGATAAAGGCGATAATTCCCAGAATAGCCGAATAGCGGGCCACTCTTTCCGGGGCGCCACCGAATTCCCGCAGCATGAAGTAACCAATATAAATCAGAAACAATATGAGCGTTGTAGTCAGGCGCGGTTCCCAGTTCCAAGCCTTTCCCCAGGCTGCGCTGGCCCAGATCGGTCCGGTAATCAATACCAGAATGGTAAATAAGGTACCAATCTCAGCCGCAGCCAGACCAACTCTATCCCAATAATAATTATAGGTTTTCAGAAATATTATTCCAGCAACTAAAACAACAAAAAATGACAGGAAGGCTACCCAGGCACTGGGCACATGGTAATAAAATATTTTTTGAGCCCATTCCTGTTTCGGAATCATGGGACTATTGAGTAAAATATTCAACAAGTTAGCTACCATCAGCAATATCATTATTGCATAGCCAACACGAATCTTATTATTAGGGATTAACATATTATCATTCTTCAGTTATGTAATCAAAAAATAAATAGCCTGCCAAACCGAATACAACTGTAAATGTAACCATTAACTGGAACCAGGTCTGCCATGCGGCAAATAACTGGTTATCAAATATGGCGGTTGTGGCTTTTACACAGGCTATTATGTTGGGAGAAACCAGGGGGAACAACAAAATCGGCAGCAGCACTTCACTCATTTTGGCGCGCATCGCCAATCCGGATACAATACTGCCAATGGCCATAATTCCGGCGTTCCCAAGGATTATGATACCAATCAGCTTCCCCCATTGCACCGGAATATCCAGTTGCAAAAATAAAAAGAATGGAACGGTAATCAGCAATTCCGCAATGATCAAAAACGCAGTCCCGGCCAACCATTTTGACAGGAATATTAATCCCCGATCAAACGGTGCCGAAATTATCATACTGAATGTATCAAATTCTTTTTCATGACTGAACATACGGTGTAAGCCGAGATCGGCGATAAATAATACCATTATCCAGTACAATCCAGGTGCGAATTGATGAAACACAGCTGGCGAAACATTGATAGAAAATGAAAAAATCAATATCACCGCCAGACCAAATGTCAACATTGATGCACTGATTTCTTTGGAACGTAATTCTACTAAAAATTCTTTTTTTAACAGATGGGTCAGCATATCAGGACAGTAAGTGCCTAAATTGATCGCGTGCTAAGTTTATATCAGTTTCGGCGACATTGAAATTGTACTGGATTATCCCACGATTGATAACCATTAACCGGTGACAAAATTGCCAACTCCATTCAAAATCATGGCTCACCAGCAGAATCGTTCGGTTAGCACTTTGCCATTGCTGCAATATTTTTTCAACCAATTCCCGGCCCTGCTCATCCAAACCGGTAAACGGCTCATCGAACAACAGTAATTTCCAATCGATCAGCATTGCCAGCGCCAGTTTCAAGCGCTGTAGCATCCCCTGAGAATAAATCCTGATCGGGTCGTCGGCCTGTTCGGTCAAACCCACTATCGCTAAAACTTCTTCAATTCCGGGACCGGTTGCGGGTGCCTGGTATAACTGGCTGAATAATCCCAAGTTTTCTCTGGCTGACAGTGGCGGGTACATTCCCGGTGCATGTCCCAGGTAAAGAATTCCCCGGCGATTTTCCGAATCACCTTTGAATAACGATTTACCAGCGAAATTCACTTCGCCGCTGTTGGCCGTGGATATCCGTCCCAAAATTCTCAACAGGGTCGATTTTCCAACCCCGTTTTTTCCCATCAGGGCAATAATTTCACCGGCTGCAATTTTCAGATTCAGATCATGTAGCACCGGACGGTGATAAAACGATTTTCGCAGATTAGTGACAGTTAACAAATCGACCTGACAGTCTTATTTTTTCTTTAATTCATTTATCTGGCCAATTAAACCGGAGGCTTCGATCTTGAGCCGGTTCCGAGTCGAGCTATAATCTTCCTCGGTCAGTAATCCCAATTCAGATTCCAATTCAATCTGTTTAATTTGATGGTAGAGGGCTAGTTTCTGCTCTTCCAGATTTTTTAGCTCGGCTGTAGTCATTTTGGTATCTTTTATTATCGGTCTGAATAGGGGTTTTGCCACCAGTATTGTACTACCAGCAAAGAGAATAAAAATTAATAAAATTTCCATTATTGTTTCCTCCTTGGCGGCCATAGTGCAAACAGAGTACCGATGACAAATATATAACTGCCGATCCATACCCAGTTTACCAGGGGATTTATCATGATTTTGAATGAAGCTGATTCAGTTTGAGAATCATAGCCTGAGAAAACAGAATATATATCCTGCATCAGAGTGGTATGAATATCCAATTCGCTATGAGGTTGCCGCTTGCGTTGATCGGGATCGCGGTGAAAATAAATCCGCTTTTCCGGGAACAGTTCGGTCACGGGACCTGCACCGATTTCAGTAACCCGGAGATGGGCGATCCAGGCAAAATGATTGGAGCGCTCAATGGTGGATATTTTATCCAATTCGAATTCATATCCGGCAAGATGAAATTTATCACCGGCACGCACAGCGATCTCAATTTCTTTGTCGAAGGCTTTCCCGGTAAATCCAACAAACATCAGAACTATGCTAAAATGGACAATATATCCGCCATAGCGATGGCGATTTTTTCGTAATATTCGCCAAAATGCTAATGGTGCAGGTTCACCAAATCTACGTTTTCTGGCCATTATTCCAGCAAAGAACTCAAGTAATATTGTTGTGGCCACAAAAATCGCCAAGGTGAAAGATACCAGGATATACCCTTTCATTCCGATCAACAGTAAGACAACCAAGCCTACCAGACTGATCATTATAGGCCAGGAAAATTGCTTGATCAAACGGGCTTTGGAAGTGCGACGCCAAGCCAGCAAAGGACCGATTCCAGTCAATAATAATAATGCCAGACCAATTGGAATGTTGACTTGATTGAAAAATGGCGCACCAACTGTTATCTTAGTTCCCCGTACCGCTTCCGTCAGAACCGGAAACATCGTTCCCCAGAAAACGGCAAAACACATTACAATAAACACGACATTATTAAAGAGGAATCCACTTTCACGGGAGATGAATGATTCAATTCTGTTGGTCGTACGCAATATCGGCAATCGATAAATCAGCAGCAGGAAGGAACCGGCCAATATCAGGAATACAAATCCCAGAAAGAGTGGTCCCAGTGATGAGGTTGCGAATGAATGAACTGATGACATTATTCCGCTACGGGTCAGGAACGTACCAAAAATACTCAGGGCGAATGTTGTAATGATCAGAACCATATTCCAGACTCTTAACATATCCCGCTTTTCCTGAATGATAATTGAATGGATAAAAGCAGTAGCTGTAAGCCAGGGCATCAGAGATGCGTTTTCTACCGGATCCCAGGCCCAATAGCCACCCCAACCCAATTCCTGATAGGCCCACCAGGCACCAAGTAAAATACCAATACCAAGAGCCAACCAAGTTACCAGCGTCCAACGTCTGACGATACGAATCCAATTAGCGGAGGAATCTTTGGTGATCATGGCAGCCATGGCAAAAGCAAACGGAATTGCGAACCCTACATAACCAAGGTAAAGGGTTGGCGGATGAATCGCCATTGTAACATTCTGCAGCAATGGATTCAGACCATTACCATCGGCTACGATTATTCCCGCCTCGACCGGGGTAAATGGATTAGTAATAAAATTGGTCATAAACAGGAAGAAAAACTGAACCGAAATAACTATTATAATCACCCACGGCATGAGCGCTTGATTGCTATTCCAATTCTGATAAATAGTAATCAGGACATAAATTGCCAGAATAAATACCCAAAACAGCAACGAGCCGGCCTGTCCGGCCCACAGGGCGGAAATCTTGTATAGTAACGGCGTTGCTCGGCTGGTATAGTGAGCAACATATTCAAGATTGAAATTGCTCACAATCAATTCCCGAGCCAGTACCAGGGTGGAAATAACTACCAGCGCCGCTGAAATCAGGGCTGCTCTTCTACCACTGATAAATAACCGACTATCATTGTTTTTTAAATACAATGACAATAAAATGATGGTTAATAATGAAAATCCCAGCGCCAGATTCTGAGATACAGCGCCAAGTGTCGCGAAAGTATTAATCATATTTTTTCTAAATCGTAAGAGTTTTCATCGCGTAAATCCCCCTCATACCGTGATGCACATTTTGTCATCAGATTGTCAGCGTAAAATTCATTTTTTCGATATTCTCCCTCGACAATAACTTCACAATCATCTTCGAATAAATCGGGACGTGTTTTATTATAATGAACTTTAATAGTTGCTTCACCTTGCTGGAGAATGAATTCCATATCCAGCAGATCGGTTTCTGATATCAAAATACTGCCACTCTGAACGTTACCACCTAACCGGAAACGGCTTTGATCATAATCTCCGCTTTGCAATTCTGCCACAGATAGAAAAGGTACTTCTTTTCCCTGGGTTCCCGTAGTTATCCACATGAGAAATAATGCGACCACTACCACTACCGCCACTGCAATCTTCGATCTTTTCATATTCGGTCTTCCTCTTTCTAAAAGACGGTTGTTTCCTGCCATTCACCAAATATGGTTTTCATGGCAATCACTATTTCCCCCAGTGTTGCATATGCTTTGGCCGCTGCAATAATCGGCGGCATCAAATTTATATCGCTAGCACAGGCAGCGGATACTGCTTGCAAAGCTACTTTGACCTGCACTTCATCCCGCTCAGCTCTAAGTTTTTTGATCGCTGCTAGCTGCGCCTGCTCGGATTCCTTACCAATCTCCAGTAATGGAATCTCAATTTTCTCATTTTCTTTAATAAATTCATTTACACCGACGACAATTCGACGCTTGCTGTCAATTTTCCGTTGATAATCAGATGCAGCATAGGCGATTTCACGCTGGAAAAAACCATCTTCGATGGCAGGTATTACACCACCGAATTTGTCAATTTCGTCAAAATAGCATTCGGCGTCTGCTTCCAACTTATCGGTCAATTGTTCTACATACCACGAACCACCCAAAGGATCAATCACGTTGGCGGCCCCAGTTTCGAAAGCAACCAGTTGCTGAGTCCGTAATGCAATTTCGACTGCTTTAGCAGTTGGCAAAGCCAGCGTTTCGTCCATTGAATTAGTATGTAGGGACTGAGTTCCACCTAAAACACCTGCCAGCGCCTGAAAACCGGTGCGAGCAATATTTATTTCCGGTTGCTGGGCAGTCAGCGAGCAGCCGGCGGTTTGGGTGTGAAATCTTAATTTCCAAGATCGGGGATCTTTGGCGCCATATTTTTCCTTCATGCGCCGAGCCCAGATACGCCGTGCGGCACGGTATTTGGCAATTTCCTCAAAGAAATCCACGTGTGAATTAAAAAAGAATGATAAACGGGGCGCAAAATGATCAACATCCTGTCCGGCTTTAATTGCATGCTCGACATAAGTAAATCCATCAGCCAATGTAAAAGCTAATTCCTGAACGGCAGTCGATCCTGCTTCCCGGATATGATATCCACTGATCGAGATTGTATTGAACTGAGGCAGATTTTCAGTGCAATAAGTCATCATATCGGTAATAATCCGCATCGATGGCTGTGGTGGGAAAATCCATTCTTTCTGAGCGATAAACTCTTTTAATATATCATTCTGAAGCGTACCGCGCAGTTGACTGGAAGCCACCCCCTGCTGTTCGGCAACGGCAATATAAAATGCCAGTAGAATTACAGCGGGACCATTGATAGTCTGGGAAACAGAAATTTTACCCAGATCAATTTGGTCGAATAGTATTTCCATATCCCGGAGAGAAGCTACACTGACACCGCATTTGCCAACTTCACCGATTGCAAAGGTATGACCCGGATCGTAACCCATAAGGGTTGGCATATCGTAAGCCACAGAAAGACCAGTCTGTCCCTGCTTTAACAAAAAACGATACCGGCGGTTTGTTTCCTGTGGCGTCGCAAAACCGGAAAACTGGCGCATCGTCCAGAGTCTGCCACGATACATATTAGGATGTACACCCCGGGTATAGGGATATTGTCCGGGAAATCCCAGTTTAGCAAGATATTCTGGTGATTGCTCGTTCGGCAAATAAAGGAGATCTACCGGTTGACCACTGACAGTATCGAAATCATAATCCCGAGTCCCGGCGGACTCCACTTCGCTTTTCCACAATTCAAAAGCTTCGTCAAATGTTTGATTTTTTTTGCCCACGATATTTCCTATAAACTTGTGAAATGATTGTTACAGACCAAACGACCTAGATTTTCTAATTCTGTATAGAAAGAGCCGTCCCCCGATAGCTGTAACAATAGTGTCAAAATCATTCAGTTTCCTTCGAAAGGCATTCTCTGCATCTGATTATTCATCAAATCAGCATTTAATTTAGAATAATGCCTTAATTGATGCTATAATTCCACTGGTATCCAGCTTCAATTTTTTCAGCAATTCATCCCGGGTGCCGTGGGGAATAAATTCATCGGGAAAGCCCAGCATGTTAACGGTCCCTTTGTAGCCTTGCTGGTACAACCAGTTTGCTGTATTGTTCCCAAAACCACCCAGCAAAGCCCCTTCCTCGATTGTAATTACTCTTTTAAATCGCTTTTGTAGAGCCCGCAGATATTGATGATCCAGTGGTTTCACAAACCGGCAATTAACAACTTCACAGGAAATATTGGATTTCGCTAATTCTTCAGCAGCTGCCACAGCCTGATATACCATTGGACCTAATGCCAGAATTGTAATATCTTTACCTGGTAGTTCCGTAGACCAACTCCCTATCGGTAATAGTTCCACCTGTCCTGATTGTGTGTAATCTATGGCGCTCGCCTTGGGATAACGAATCGCGAATGGTCCATCGCTATAATTAAGGGCGGTGTAGAGCAGATGTCGCAATTCATTTCCATTTTTCGGCGTGGCGACTACCATTCCCGGTATGACCTGTAAATATGCTAAATCGAGACTACCGTGGTGAGTTGGACCATCCTCTCCCGCCAGACCAGCACGGTCAAGACAGAATATTACCGGCAGATTTTGGACAGCTACATCATGAATAATATGATCGTAAGCGCGCTGCAAAAAAGTAGAATAGATTGCTACAATCGGACGAATCTTATTAGTGGCCATTCCTGCGGCAAATGTCACGGCATGGCCTTCAGCGATACCAACATCATAATAGCGATCAGGAAATTCCTTGGCAAAATCAACTAACCCGGTGCCTTCCCGCATGGCTGCAGTGATACAAACAGTATCGGAGCGATTACGGGCTATTTCACAAACCAAGTCGCCAAATACATTCTGAAAATTTGGCACTTTCGCTATCGGTTCCGAAGTTTCGTTAGATTTATTATTTGCTGCTATCCCGTGATATTTTACCGGGTCAACTTCCGCTGCTCCCAGTCCCTTGCCCTTTTTAGTGTTAATATGTAACAGAACCGGGGTTTTAATATTTTTAATATTTTGGAGTGTTTGAATTAATTCTTCGAGATCGTGACCGTCAATAGGACCTAAATATCTGAATCCCAGCTCATCAAAAATAATTCCTGGAACGAGTAAATTTTTCAGACTTTCCTCGATCTTCTTCAGCCCCATCCTGACAGCAGATTTTCCAACCGGTAACGACCCGGCTAAATCCCAGATTTCATTGCGAAGGCGATTGTAAATAGGATTTGTTTGGATACGATTAAGATAAGTCCGCAAAGCTCCCACATTGGGACTGATTGACATTTTATTGTCATTAAGAACAACCAGCAACTGCTTTCGAATGCTACCGGCATTGTTTAATGCTTCGAATGCCAGGCCACCGGTCATGGCGCCATCCCCAATAATGGCCGCTACTTTGAAATTCTGGTTATTATGATCGCGGGCGACTGCTATTCCCAGTGCGGCTGATATTGAGGTCGATGCGTGTCCGGCTCCGAACGAATCATATTCACTTTCAGATCTTTTAAGAAATCCACTGAGACCATCCAACTGCCTGATAGTTGCAAAACGATCCATCCTGCCGGTTAGAATTTTATGGCCATAGGCCTGATGACCTACATCCCAGACGATTTCATCTTCTGGCATGTCATAAACATAGTGCATGGCCACAGTCAACTCGATTGCGCCCAGGGACGGAGCAAGATGACCACCGGTTTCATTGACAACAGTTATGATAAATTCACGTAATTCCTGGCACAATTGCTTGAGTTCAGGAATAGAGAGCGGTTTTAAATCCGCCGGGGAGTGAATCCGAGACAGAATTTTATAATCCATCAAATCCCCTGCCCACCGAAGGCGAATTTATGAAACAGAGTAATATCATCAAGTTCCGGATGAAATGTTAAACCAATATGTCTACCCTGTCGCACTGCTGCGGGAAGTCCATTATGACTTGCAAGGATCTCAACATTTGCACCGGTTGCAGTAATTTTGGGTGCCCGGATGAATGTAGCAGTAATTAACTGCGTCTCGTCACCAACATTAACTTGAATTTGTTCATCGAATGAGAAAACCTGTCGGCCATAAGCATTACGCTCCACTTCTGCATCAATCAATTCGAGCGTATCAATCTGGGAGTTAATCTGCTTATTGCCAAGCATGATTAGTCCCGCACAGGTACCAAGGATCGGAGCATGGCTGGCGAAGTCTAAAATTGGAGATCTGAATCCAGTGGTTTTAATCAGTTTGGTCATCGTGGTCGATTCACCACCAGGGATAACCAATCCATCCAGTTCATCCAGTTGTTGCGGATATCGAACAAGTTGCGTTTCCCAACCAAGCTGCCTGATGATGTCCTCATGTCGGGCGTAATCACCCTGGAGGGCTAACAAGCCAATTTTCACTACCAGCCGCGCTCCTGCAAACGTTGTTCAGGCGGTATTTCTGAAATGTCCAATCCCTTCATAGCACTTTTTAAACCAGTGGAGATTTCCGCGAGTCGCAAAGGATCATTAAAATAGGCCACGGCTTCAACGATTGCTTTTGCCCGGCGAGCAGGATCTTCACTCATGAATATACCAGAACCAACAAAAACCGTTTCAGCGCCTAATTGCATCATCAGTGACGCGTCGGCAGGTGTTGCGATACCACCGGCCGCAAAATTAGGTACCGGTAATTTGCCCGATTTGGCAACTTGCTGAACTTGTTCAAAAGGCGCCCCTAATTCTTTGGCTCTAGCCATTAATTCTTCGGTTCCCAATATTGTTAATTCTTTTAGCTCACGCTGTACCTGACGCATATGGCGGACTGCTTCAACTATATTGCCGCTACCTGCTTCACCTTTGGTACGAATCATGGCTGCGCCTTCGCCAATACGGCGCAAAGCTTCGCCTAGATTCCGGCATCCGCAAACGAAAGGTACCTTAAAATCATATTTCCAGACGTGATTTGCCTCATCAGCCGGCGTCAACACTTCGCTTTCATCAATGAAATCCACTTCCAGTGCTTCCAGTATCTGCGCCTCTGCAAAATGGCCGATCCGGCATTTGGCCATTACCGGAATGGATACCATATCCTGGATACCCTTTACCATAGCCGGGTCGCTCATGCGAGCGATTCCACCGTCTTTTCTGATTTCAGCCGGGATGCGTTCCAGAGCCATCACCGCTACTGCACCTGCATCCTCAGCAATTTTAGCCTGCTCGGGATTCGTTACATCCATAATAACTCCCCCTTTTAACATCTCGGCTAACCCTATTTTAACTTTTAAAGATCCTTTATCCATAACTAACATCCTGATTTTGCTGTTTAGCAATTTTCTCAATAGTTTCGGTTACCTCTTCAATAACTGAATCCGGAGTTGACGCCCCGGCTGAGATACCCACTGTATTGATATTAATGAACCATTGCCGATCCAAATCCTTAGCTCCCGTTACTTGATATGATCGGGGATTGCGTTGGACTGCCAACTGAGCTAACCGTTTGGAATTTGCACTGGTAAAACTTCCAATAATTATTACAATATCACAGGTTTTCGCAAGATTAATTATTTGCTCCTGATTACGCTTTGTAGGAAAGCAAATTGTGTTTATAAATCGTAAATCATGAACCTTCGTCATGAGAACATTGATAATTTCTTGCACGTTACTAATCGTTTGCGTTGATTGTGAAACAACTCCTGCTCGTTTGATTTTACTCAATTTACGCGCTTCATCCGGTGTGGCGATAATTTTAGCATTTTCTACCTGACTGGCAATTCCCGCCACTTCATCATGACCATGATCACCAATAATAAAAATCCTATAACCAGCTTTAGCCAGACTTTTTACTTCTTCATGAATATCCCGCACCAAAGGACAGGTGGCATCCACGATGTTCATATTCATTTTCCAGGCATTCTCCCAAATTGGATTGACAGTTCCATGGGCTCGAAATAAAACCGGTTTTCCCTCCGGTACAGATTGCAGATCTTTAACAACTTTAGCTCCGGCACGGCTCAAATCTTCCACTACTTTTTCATTATGTACGATATGTCCTAACATGTAAACATCGCCATGGTCACGGGCTGTTTTGTAGGCAATCTCAACAGCGTTTCGCACTCCGAAACAATAACCGGCATCCTGAGCTAAAATAATTTTCACTGCTGCTTATTTCCATTCTGACTGTTCAGAGATTTGATTGTCGCCTGCAACACTTTTTCAGTTACCACATCTAATGAACCGGATACAACCGCTCCCGCTGCGAATGGATGTCCACCCCCACCCATCTCCTGAGCCACACCATGAATATTGTATTTTCCTTTTGATCGGAAATTGATCCGGCAGGAATCAGCACCATTCTGAAAAATCATTAGGGCAATTTCAACTCCGCGAATTGTCCTGATAAAATCGGTAAATCCATCCACGTCCGATCGGGTAGCCGAACATCGGTCCAGCATCGCCTGATCAATCTTAAACCAGGCCAGTTCACCATTAAAATCAAAATTAATATCGTTCAGAATCGCCCCTAAAAGTTTCACTCTGGCAATTGAGCTGGATTCATAAACTTGCTGATAAATATCGTGCGGCTTGATGCCCGCATTAATACACTCAATTGCAATAGCATGGCAACGTTGATTGGTATTGCTATAACGAAATGATCCCGTGTCGGTCAATATTGCCGTGTAAATACCTTCAGCAATAGCCAGGGGTAATTGGCCCTGATAAATTGTTTTAAAGAAATCATACAACATTTCACCGGTTGCGGCGGCCTTCAGATCGATTAAATCATAAGTAAAATTACCATTGCTGGTATGAATATGATGATCAATGTTAAGCGTTTTAATTCCATTGGTTTTCAACTGTTCACCAATCCCACGCAAACGGCTAAAATCACCAATATCAAAAACAATGGCCAGATCCGCTCCGGCAATCCACTCAGCATGTTTTGTTTTGCTGTACAAACTGTAATCTTTAGCGTGCTGGAAAAAACCATATTCATAGGGTAATTCCGATGTACATAAAATGCGACTGTCTTTTCCAATATCCTGCAGATAATACTGCATTGCGCTGGCACAACCAATACCATCGCCATCAGGATTTTCGTGCGTAGTCAATAAAATGCGATCAGCATTTGCTATCATTTGCTGAACAAATTTCCAATCAATCATATTTAATAGACCCAATAGGTACGGTTATACTGCATTTTTTCCAATTGTCCAAATTTCCGATATCCAAGCATATCATATTCAAACCAGAGGTAAACAACTGGCCTTTAATTAAGAATGTTCCCAAAATGATTCCTTCACATCATTTTCCAATCCTATAAAGCGAGCCAGCACAAACAAATAGTCTGAAAGGCGATTGAGATAGCACAGGATATTAGGGTTGATGAGTTGAGATTGGGAAAGTTCAACAATCTGTGATTCTACCCGTCGGCAAATCGTACGTGCTACATGCAAACGTGCTGAAAACTCGTTTCCACCCGGAAGAATGAATTCCTTCAGCGGGGGAAGCTGTTCGTTCATAACTGTGATACGTGATTCCAGGAAAGAAATATTGTCCTGAGTAATCAATATGGGCGGTTTAGCTGGAATACTTAATTCACCGCTAAGATTCATTAAAGTGTTCTGGATGAACTCTAATTCGGTTCCGACTGATCCTGGTTCTGCAGCAACGGCGGAAAGCCCAATTTGAGAATTCAATTCATCCACTCCACCTAGACATCGGATTCGTATATCATCCTTACCGGTCTTGGTCCCATCGCCCAATCGGGTCTGTCCTTTATCCCCTGTTTTGGTTGTCACTTTATTGACCCGCATTAAAAATATATCCAACTGATAATAACAAATATGGGGATCAGGATCGGCAGAGAATACTTGATCATGTAGCCAAAAAAGCTGGGCATGTTGATACCAGCCTCTTCTGATATCGACTTTACCATAAAATTAGGCGCATTACCAATATAGGTATTGGCTCCCATAAAAACGGCTCCCATGGAAATGGCCAATAATGTTTGACTCATGGGACCCATCAATTGAATCGCATCACCACCAGCAGTATTAAAAAACACCAGATAGGTAGGAGCATTATCAAGAAAACTGGATAGTATTCCTGTGGCCCAGAAATACATATAATTCACCGGATTCCCATAACCATCGGAAACGGAATTAATTACACTACTCATACTACCATTGGCACCTGCTTTTAAAATGGCAATAGCCGGGATGATTGTAACAAAGATTCCAGCAAACAGCTTGGCAACTTCCATGATCGGAAACCAGGAATACTCATTTGCCTTACGAACCACCATTGGTGTCAGCTTCCAACTGGTAATTGTCAGACCGATTAATAAGAAATCACGAACCAGGTTTTGCAATTCAACTTCCACATGATGAATACTGAATGACACACCGGAATGCCAGAATCCACTTAGCAATACTGATCCAATAACACCAAGTAATAACAGCAGATTAAATTTTCCTTCCAACCCAATTTTCACTCCTGTTGCCTGTGATTCCCGTTGCATTTCAATCGGCATTTTTTCCATATTGTAAAAATAACTGTCGATCATAAAAAAGAGCGCTAGCAATATTGCAACCGCTGTCAGCATTGGAAAAAACATATTTGTGGTCGTCCAGAAAAAGTCTACCCCTTTCAGAAATCCCAAAAACAGCGGCGGATCACCAAGAGGTGTTAACGATCCACCAATATTCGCCACCAGGAAAATGAAAAATACGATTATATGCACATTCTTCTGACGCCATTTATTTGCCCTGATCAACGGCCTGATTAATAACATAGCCGCGCCGGTGGTTCCCATCCAACTGGCCAGGATTGTACCCAATAATATTATTCCGGTATTTACGATGGGCGATCCCTGTAATTTACCGGTAACACGCACACCACCGGAGATGGTAAATAATGCCAACAACAAAATGATGAAAGGGAAATACTCAAGCAGGGACACATGCAGGAGTTCATAAATGGTAATCGATAATCCCTGAAATAATATAAAGGGAATAATCAGAATTGCCGCCCAGAAAGCAGAAATTTTACCAAAATGATGATGCCAAAAATGCGGCGCTACTAAGGGAAATACTGCAATTGATAATAATATGCCAATAAAAGGAATCGCCCAGATTATTGAAAGATCGGTCCCGTCAACGTGGGGAGCAGCATGATGGTTATCAGTCGTATGAACGGATTCGTCCGGATGAGTCGCCGTTTGGGTTTCGGCAGATAAAACCAGTGGACTGCCAATTATTCCCAAAATCAGGAAAAGCGTAAATATTCGTTTCAGTTTCATTATCCGTTGACCAAATAAAATTGTTATTTCTCTTGTTCTAACAAACATTGAAAGTACAAAAATTAGGCTGTTCGAAGGTAGTTAAATCAGGTTGTTAATTCCAGAAAATAGCATCAGGAAATCAGTACAATTATTTGAACTGTCAGCCACCTGACATTATCACTGATAATCCGGATTTATTGGAACCGGGCAATAAATATTTTGTAATTTCAGACATGCAGTTACTACTTACAATTGCGATTCTGGGACTGGCAATAGCTGGTTTAGCCATTGGTGTGATTTTTAAACGTGAACAGATTTCCGGTCATTGTGGCGGTGGTCAGAGAATTACTGTAAAAGGGGAAGTTTTAACCTGTCCCACCTGTGAAGGTGATACGGATAATTGCCAGAATAAATAGTTTTATCGCTGTGGCACTGAGTACACAGTGACTTTTTAAAATATAATTGACGATAAAGTACCTACCAAGAGTCATTTTGAAAAGTTTTAAGTTCTTAGTTCTTGCTCCTCGGCACCCCTGCTCTCCGCTCTTTGCTCCAAGCTCCACGCTCTCCGCTCTTTGCTCTCCGCTTCCCCCTACTTCTCCTCAACCTGCATGCCGGCACTTTTCACCGTCCGGAATTTGTCTTCACCTTCCCGCAGGATCAGCATTGCTTCAAAATCCGGCAACCTTTCGATTAAATCCAAACCCTCATCCGGTCCTAAAACCATTAATGCGGTGGCAAGAGCGTCAGCCTGCATACAGAGGGGTGCAATAACGGTGGCTGAGGCAACGTTGGTTTCAACCGGGTAACCAGTACGGGGATCAAGTACGTGCGAATATAGTTTACCTTCAAATTTAAAATAATTACGATAATCTCCGGAAGTAGCCAGGCCGCGATCAGTGATTTCTGTTATTCCCCGTAATTCCCGCCCCGGAATTGCATCCAATCGCGGAGTATCAATTCCAATCCGCCAGGGATGTTGCTGTGAATTAAGTCCCTTGCAGTAGACTTCACCGCCAATTTCAACCAGATAATCAGTAAATCCCTCTTGCTGCAACAGCCCAGCCACTTCATCGATGCCATAACCTTTAGCAATTGCGTTCAAATCGATTGTAACCAGCGGATCCAGCTTCTGTAGATGATTATCAATTATCTTGATTTTATCAATACCAACAATACCAAGTACCGAATCAATCGCCACGGCTGAGGGCGGCCTGGGCAGATCCAGGTTATCCCAGGAACTGAATCCCCACAGTTGAATCAATGGATTTATGGTAATATCAAATGCCCTGCTGGTTATTTTTGAGATTTCAATTGCCTGCCGGACAACTTCAGCAAATCCGGTTGAAATCGGAAAAAGACTGTCAGAATAACTGCGGTTAAATCTCGAAATCTCACTATTAGAGTCGTAAGTTGACATCTGGCGGTTAACTTCAACCAACAAACTGTCAATCGCTCCCGACAACCGTGATTCGTCAAGGGTTGCCTCCGATTTCGCAATCAGCTTGATATTATAGGTCGTCCCCATGGTTAATCCCGATAGTGATAGCTCCCGGGGCTGTTTTTCACAACCAATTAATAACAGGGTAATAAACAAAGAGCCCAACGTCAGTTGAGCTCTTTTTAATATTATCATTTTCACGGTGTTTAGAATTCGTCGTAGGCGATCATATCTTTATCCACTCCCTGATCATACAGCATTTTATCAACAGCGCTGATCATCATTGGCGGGCCGCACATGTAGTATTCGATTTCGGTTGGGTCTTCATGCTTACCCAGGTATTCATCGTACACCACTTGATGAATAAATCCGGTGGGACCGGTCCAGTTATCTTCTGGCAGAGGTTCCGACAAAGCCACGTTATATTTGAAGTTGGGAAATTCCGCCGCAATCGCTTTGAAATCCTCATCGTAAAACATTTCCCGCCGAGATCGGGCACCATACCAGAAAGTAACGGGACGGGTAGTACGTTTGGTGCTAAACAAATCGAATATATGACTTCGCATGGGTGCCATTCCGGCACCGCCACCAACATACATCATTTCCCGTTCAGATTCTCTGGCGAAGAACTCACCGTAAGGCCCGGATACAAAAACCTTGTCACCCGGTTTCAAATTGAAAATGAACGAGGAAGCAATCCCCGGGGGAACATCCGGTAAATTGGGCGGCGGAGAGGCAATTCTCACATTGAGCATTACGATATTGCCTTCAGCGGGATGATTAGCCATGCTATATGCCCGGAACAATTCATCATCATTTTGAGCATGATATCGCCACATATTGTATTTATCCCAGTCGCCCCGATATTCCTCAGCGATATCAAATTCCTGGTAATCAAGTTCATATTTAGGAATATCAATCTGAATATAGCCGCCGGCTTTGAAATCGAGGTTTTCTCCAGCCGGTAATTCCAACACCAGTTCTTTGATAAATGTGGCAACATTATCATTGGACCGCACCGTGCATTCCCATTTCTTGATATTGAATATCTCATCGGGAATCTGAATTTTCATTTCCTGTTTCACTTTTACCTGACAGGCAAGGCGATAGTGATCTTTGGCTTCCGCCCGGTTAATATGCCCGGTTTCAGTTGGTAAAATATCGCCACCGCCATCGAGAACCTGGCATTTGCATTGGGCACAGGTTCCACCACCACCGCAAGCTGAGGGAATGAATATCTTATGACCGGCCAAGGCAGATAAAAGTGTCGCACCAGGACGAACCATGACACTTTTTTCCTCATCATCATTGATGAGTATTTTTACTTCTCCCTGGGGCAATAGCTTTTTTTCTGCCAGGTTCAGTAGTAGGACCAGCAGCATAATTACTCCGGTAAAAACAATGACTCCTGATATTGCGGTAATCATAATCGCCTCCTATAAATCGATGCCTGAGAAGGCCATGAATGTCATTGATAGTAAGCCCGTCAGCAGCATGGTGATGCCCAATCCTCGCAAGGCTGGCGGAACATTGGAATAACGCAGCCGGTGTCGAATGGCCGCCATCGTTGTGATTGCCAGGAAAAATCCAATCCCGGAACCAAAACCAAATACTACCGATTCAGCGAGATTATAATTCCGCTCCACCAGAAACAGGGAACCGCCCAGAATCGCACAATTAACGGCGATCAGGGGCAGAAAAATGCCCAAGCTAAGGTACAGGGCTGGAGCAAAACGATCCATTATCATTTCCACCAGTTGGACCATGGCGGCGATCGTGGCAATAAAAACAATGAAGTTCAGATAGCTTAAATCCAGGTCGGGCAATCCGGCCCAGCTTAAAGCACCTTCCCTGAGTAGATAAGTATGTAAGAACCAGTTAACGGGAGCAGTAATGGATAGTACAAAAACCACCGCCAGTCCCAGACCAATGGAAGTTTCTACTTTCTTGGAAATTGCCAGGAAGGAACACATCCCAAGGAAATAGGCCAGTAGGATGTTTTCCACAAAAATTGATTTTACGGCCAGACTTAAATAATGCTCCAACATATCAGGCCTCCTCTTCCACTTTGGTGATCAGGCGTTGGACCCATATTATCAATCCAAGGATAATGAAGGCTCCTGGTGACAGCACCATCAGCCCCATGTTTTCATAGCCAGCACTGTAAAAAGCATCCGGAATAATCTGCAAACCCATGAGGGTACCGCTGCCCAGTATTTCGCGGAAGAAAGAAACCGCAATCAAGATAATACCATATCCCAGGGCATTGCCGACGCCATCCCAAAATGCTTTCCCAGGGGTATTTTGTAACGCAAACGCTTCCGCCCTGCCAAGTACAATACAATTGGTGATAATCAGACCAACAAACACTGATAACTGCTTACTCATATCATAGGCATACGCCCGTAAAACCTGATCAGTAAGAATCACCAGCGATGCAATAACACTCAGCATGACGATAATTCTGACGCGGCCGGGAATATAATTCCGCATGGCGGAAATGATCGTATTTGACATTGCCAATACAAATATCACCGCCAGTGTCATCACGATAGCAGTGTCCATTTTTACAGTCACCGCCAATGCTGAACAAATTCCGAGTACCTGAAAAGCAATCGGATTATTGCTCATTAGTGGATCTTTGAGAACCTGCTGTGATTTTTTACTTAATAAACCCATCAAACTTTCCTCCGTTTAGTGCGCCTGTTTCAAGAACGGCAGGTAGTTATTCAAATCTTGTTTAATAAAAATATTCAATCCCTTGGTAGTCAGTGTTGCGCCAGAAATACCATCAACCTGATGGTAAGCATCCGCGCTGTTCTCATTTACAGCACCCTTAACTACCTGGATGCTGACCAGATCACCATTATCGTCAAATATCCGCTTACCCGAAAAATTAGCAGTAAACCATTCTTTTTCGATTTCACCGCCCAGGCCCGGGGTTTCACCGTGTTTATAAAAAGTGATCCCCATTACCGTATTACAATCGGATTCCAAGGCCAGGTAACCATAACAGGACGACCACAATCCTTTGCCGGAAATAGGCAGAGCAAAACCGGCCGTTGCACCGTCCAGTACTTTTTCATAAACAGGGTAGACCTCAACCATGGTTTTGGGATCAATCTGATCGGGACTGAGTCCAGCTATAACATTTCCGTCTTTGTCCACCACAAAACTGCGGATATTGTCAGTAAATAATTGCTGAACTTCTTCCGCGTTCGCTTTTGAGCCTGAAATTCCGGTTATATTTAATGATGCCAGGATATTCTTTTTGATATCCAATTCCTCATTCAATAACTGACGGTCTTTCAGGGATGTGGCTGCGGCTGAAAGCATGATTCCCAGGATTATTGTCACTAAAGCAGTGAAACCAAGGGTATAACTGTTACTGCGCATAGCGGGCCACCCTTTTCTTAATATTTGCTTGAACGACAAAATAATCGATTAACGGTGCAAAAGCATTCATCAATAAAATTGCCAGCATCGTACCTTCCGGGTAGGCCGGATTTAATGATCGAACCACAACTGTGATTACTCCGATCATGATACCGTAGATCCAGCGGCCTATATTAGTATGGGCAGCCGTGACCGGATCGGTAGCCATAAAGGTTATCCCAAACATGAACCCACCCATGACCAGATGATAATGCGGTGGTAATGTCAGCATGGTATTGGTCGATGCGCCGCTCAATAAATTGGTTAAAAGTGCTGTACCCAGCAATCCCAAAACACCACCCACTATTATTCGCCATGATCCGATTTTGGTAATTATCAGCAGAATTGCTCCCAAAAGAATGGCCAGGGCGCTGGTTTCACTAATTGAACCGGGCACCAACCCAATAAACATGTTCGACCAGGAATAATCGAACTGGGTCACGCCATCCAATAAAGCGCGGGCATTACCACCGGTTACCGATGCGGTTACTGCCAGCGGCGTCGCTCCGGTAAAGCCATCGGGCGCCAGACTCCAGACGCTGTCACCGGATATCTTCCCCGGGTAAGCGAAAAACAAGAACGCTCGGGACGTTAAAGCAGGATTGAAGATATTCATCCCGGTACCACCAAAAACCATCTTGGCGATTATCATACCAAATGATGTAGCTACAACTACCTGCCAAAGCGGTATGGTGGGTGGAACAATCATTGGGATTAGTAGCCCGGTGACCAGAAAACCTTCATCGACTTCGTGCTTACGAACCACAGCAAATAGCACTTCCCAAACTCCCCCAGTAGCATAAGAAACAATTACGATGGGCAGCATCACTTTGAGGCCAAACCATAAGTTAGCCAGTAGACTCCGTTCCAGCCCAAAAGCCAGGGCTTGCTGATAGCCAATATTGAACAACCCAAAGAAAAATGCCGGGAGTAAGGCAAATATCACGATCGTCATTACCCGCTTTAAATCAATGCTATCGCGAATAAATGGAGCCGTATCATTTTCTTTTTCAGTGTTGAATAGCAGGGTATCCAGCATTTCATAAATCGGATAAAACAGCTTCAGCGGTCCGTCCTTGAATGATGGTTCCACTTTTTCACTGAACTTTCTCAATATTTTCATGATTAAATTTCCTTCTCCATTAGCTCCAGCCCCTGCCGGATAACGGCAGCTAATTCTATTTTGCTGGGACAGGCAAAAGTCGCCAGAGCAAAATCATCAGGATCACATTCCAATATTCCCAGTTTTTCCATTTCTTCCACATCATTGGCCAAAATGCTTCGGAATAACGGATTTGGCATAATATCCATGGGTAGAACAGCTTCCCAGGCCTCGATTGGAACGATTGCCCGCTCAGCGCCATTCTTCTTGGAAGAAAAATTGAACAGCTTGCGACCGGTTTTCAGATAGGCATTGGTCAAAGTATATTGTCGGGAACTGCTGCCAATTCTGGCCCAACCTAAAAACGGTCGTTCCGTGGAAACCGGTAAAATCGTTACTGCCCGGTGATAAAAACCGAGGTAGTCGTTATCATCTGCCAAACGGCCGGTCAAAACATCACCAACAATCACGCGTCGGGCATCAATATTGATATTATCCTTAATCATATCTGATACCGGAACGCCAATTCGGGTCTTAATAAAACCGGGATTTGTAACCGCAGGTCCACCAACGGCAATTACTACCGTAGGATCAAATTCACCGGTAGTGAATAGCTTACCAAGCGTTGCAACCTGCTGTGGTTGCATAGTCCAAACAACTTCACCGGGATTAATAGGATCAATATGATGAATCTGGATTCCAACATTACCCGCGGGATGCGGCCCAGTGATAATGTGGGTTGCTAATCCGTTAACATCATTGAATTCGACAGCTCGCGCCTCTGATCCCACTGACAGGTTGACATTACCATCCGTCAGCTTTGTCAATACAAGCAGACCAGTCCTGAATTCGTCCTCCCGGCCTTCCAGCGCCATAAATGGGTCGATTGCCAAAGGTGTGGTATCCAGACCGGAAATAAATATGGCTTTAGGGTGATCGGCTGGATTTGCGGTTTTACCAAACGGACGTTGAGTAATTAACGGCCATAAATTGGCTTTTAATATGAAATCAATGATTTCTTCCCGGGTACTGTTATCCGGATTCAGCGGTTCGGTCTGCTGGAATTTCTCATCTTTGTCGATGGCGACTATTATTTTTCGTATTTTACGTCGCTCACCAAAAATAATATCCTGGATCGTTCCTCCGCCCGGTGAAGGATAAACCACTTGAGGAAGATTTTTATCAAAAAATAATCCGGAGCCGGCCATAACCTTATCGCCGACTTTGACCAGCAATTTTGGTTTTATACTCCTGAAATCATCGGGAACCAACCCGACTTCAGTAACTGATTCCAGCGTATTTACAGTTCCGGCTGGTACACCGGAAATCCGGATATCATGACCTTTTTGTATTTTAATTTTCATATATTTCTCATGGCTGAGTTTTGAATGGAAATTGATTGGAAATAGGCTCCCTAAAATTTATTAATCTATCTATTTGCAGTGGCAGGAATTTTGGTTTCCATTTAAGGCCGATAGTATACTACTACCGGATAAATATCGCCAAAGATTTGTGTACGATTTCAGCTATTGGAGACCAGTATATACCAAAAATCAGAGTTGGTATTGCTAAAACAACAACCAATACAGAAATGCCTTTGAATTCAATTTGGGCAATTACCGCTTTATCCTGCGAGAAGAACATAGTTTTAACCACATACATATAATAATACAATGATATTACGCTGTTAAGAGCGCCGATAATCGCCAACCAGTAAAATGATGGTCCGGCTTTTATTACGGCTGCAAACAGATAAAACTTTCCGATAAAGCCGGCCGTGGGCGGAATCCCGGTCAGCGAGAACATGAACAGAGTCATCAATATCGCCAATAATGGGGCTTTATGCCCGAGTCCCCGGAATTGATCGTAATCTTCCTGGCCGGTAGCATTGGCAATAATCATGACTACATAAAAAGCGCCCAGATTCATTAACAAATAGAAAACCGCATAGATCATGATACCATAAACACCCTGCTGTGACAGGACCGGTAAAGCCATCATCATATAGCCGGCATGGGCGATGCTGGAATAGGCCAGCATCCGTTTTACGCTGGTCTGGCGCAGGGCAATCAAATTTCCGACCGTCATAGTTACGGCAGCCAAGACTGCCAGGAGTTGAGTCCACGGAATCTCAGAGAAGGTACCCCACTCAAGCTTGGTAAATACTCCTTCACCCCCCAGAATCGAATTAAAAAATCTGATAATCAAAGCCATTCCGGCCGCTTTGGGGGCAACGGATAAAAAGGCGGTTATGGAAGTTGGCGCACCTTCGTAAACATCAGGCGTCCAGTAATGAAATGGTACTGCCGATATCTTGTATCCCAACCCGGCAAAAATCAGAACTGTTGACAGCATCAATGCCAGATCTGCTCCATCCTGCAATTCCATTAACCCGGTTCGAATATCGAAGAAATTAGTAGAACCGGTTAAGCCGAATAATATACTTAACCCAAATAACATGATCCCTGAGGAAAATGCACCGTAAATCACATATTTAAGTGATGCTTCGCTGCTACGACGATTGCCTCGCAGATAACCCGCCAACACAAATGACATTATGGATACGACTTCAATCGATAGATACACCATAATCAGGTCAGTGGCCGAAACCATGAAAAACAGACCCAGGGTCACAATTACCAGTAAAATATAATATTCACCCACGCGCTGGTTTGCTAAATCACGTTCCCGGAAAGATACCAGAATGGTCAAAATGGTCGCTAACAAAATCAGAACTTTGAAAAATACTCCGAAGGGGTCACTGGCAATTGAGCCCAGGAAAAGCGCTGTCGGTATGGGAAATCCATTGACCATAAAATATAATAATGCCAATACGAGACCCGCCAATGCCCACAATCCTATCCGCCGTGATTTTTTGGCCGAATAAAGTAAATCCACCACAATCATCAATAAGATTGTACCGGTTAAAATCAGTTCCGGTTGCAGGTAATTTAGACTGGTTAGATTAGTCATATTATTTGATCTATCATCTATTCATCAGATCAATTAAAAGATTCCGGTGGTACCACCAATGGTAACAACCTGTTCGATTAATGAATTGACCGTTTCCCTGATAACGTTCAGGAATGGAGCCGGGTATACCCCAAAGAACAGGGTAATCAGAGCCAGCGGAACTACGGTAAACAATTCCAGACGACTGATTTCCGGTAAATCAGTATATTTCTCATTAAGCTGGCCGAAAAACATCCGCTGGTAAGCCCACAGGAAATAGGCTGCGTTGAGTAAAATTCCCAGCGTAGACAGGACTACGATCAGCTTGAAGACCGAAAAACCACCGATTAAACACATAGCTTCGCTGATAAACCCGGAAAAACCCGGTAATCCCAGTCCAGCGAAAAAGGCTATCATCATGATACCGGAATAAACCGGCATGCGCTGAGCCAATCCGCCGAATCCATCAATATTACGATGGTGAGCACGATCATAAATCACACCGACCAAGATAAATAGCATAGCTGAAATCGTACCATGATTAAACATCTGAAAAAGAGCCCCGCTTACACCAGCCTGTGCCGATGTCAGATTTGAGCCGTTCATCACACCGGCCGCCACAATCGCTGACATTCCCACCAGAGCAAATCCCATATGATTAATACTGGAATAGGCTACCAATCGCTTTAAATCTGTTTGAGCCAGGGCGCACAATGCACCCCAGATGATATTAACCAGCCCCAGCAATGCCAGCGCTCCTACGAACCACCACACCGCTTCCGGTAGAATGGCATAGTTAATCCTGAACATACCGTATAAACCCATTTTCAGCAGAATACCGGCCAGGATGACCGATACTGCCGTCGGGGCTTCCACATGAGCCAGGGGTAGCCAGGTATGAAATGGAAAGATCGGTACTTTAATGGCAAATCCGATAAATAATAATATCCAGATAACTTTTATTGCGCTCATGCCCCACCAGGCAACACCGCTTAAAGCCGTTGGTGCGATTTCGGTCAGTTCAACCATATTAAAAGTATAACCACAATTAAAATACAGGGCCAGAATGGCAACTAAAATCAGTACCGAACCGAATAAAGTGTAGATAAAAAATTTGATCGCTGCGTATTCGCGCTTGGGACCGCCCCAAAGCCCAATCAGGAAATACATTGGCAGCAGCATAACTTCCCAGAAAACATAAAACAGGAAAAAGTCCAGCGCTGTAAATACACCCATCATCCCGGTATCCAGCAACAGGAATAGGGCAAAATAAGCCTTAACCATCTTTTTGGTTTTCCAACTGACAAAAATACCAATAAAAGATAGCAGTGCGGTCAACAATATCATGGGCAGGCTGAGTCCGTCGATACCCAGGAAATAATGAATATTAAATGATGGTATCCAGGCTGCATATTCGATAAACTGGAACGAGCCAGTACTGCGATCGAACATGAACCACAGGGCAATCGCTAGAATTAATTGAATACCTGTCGCCACTGCTGCAGTTATCTTGATGGCCTGGTTCAGGCGATTTGGGATTAATAAAATTATAGCTGCCCCAATCACCGGCAACCAGATTAACCAACTCAGGATATGGGAATCCATATCAATCCTCTCTTAAAAATATTTGATAGTATTGTTGTATCCCGCCCATCACAATACCTGAATTATTAAAATTACAATTATTGCCAATAAGGCAAACAACAGGTAGTTTTGCAAACGTCCGGTTTGTGCCTGCCGTAAAGATTGTCCTGAACGCTGAAAAAATCTGCCAATTCCGTTAACGATCATTTTATCCAGACCATCCCAATCAATCGTACCGGATAGACGTGCAAATTTTTCCGATATTCGCCCAAAACCATCGATAAATTTTTGATCATACAAATCCCAGTCGGTGTAGCCGACCTTATCTGTTAAGCGCAAGAACGGCTGGTAAATGAATCGATCGTAGATTTCGTCGATATAATATTTATGAAATGACCAGCGATAAATAAATCCACTGCGCTGAGCCCAATTCTCGGCAGATAATTTTCTTTTGAGATAAAACAGCCAGGAAAATAAAATTCCCAGTCCCGCTAAGGAAACCGATAGAATCATTGCTAACTTATGATTATGATGGACCTGCTCCGCGAATTCATGAGCGCCCACAACCACAAACCCAGTTACTAGCGTGTCCTGGGCCGTGACTAAACTGGTGAACCAACCACTGTTGGCAAATGGATTGAATTGGGGTAAGGTATAAAAAGCGAAGAAAGTCAGGCTACTGAGAACAATCATTGGAACCGTCATAGCCCGGGGAGATTCAACAATATTTATATAAATATGAGTCTGCTGAGGCTCATTATGGAAAGTCAGATAAATCAAACGCAACATATAAAAAGGCGTGATCAAAGCCGCCGTAAAACCAAAAAACGGCACTAAAAAATGTTGCGGGGAATGACCGGCAAACGCCAGCGTTCCCGCCAGGATTGCATCCTTAGATATGAAGCCCGATAATAACGGTACACCGGAAATGGCCAGAGTAGCCACCACCATAGTCCAGTAAGTAATGGGCATCCGGGATTTGAAGCCGCCCATATTGCGCATATCTTGAGCGTCCGTATCGTGGTCATTTAATTTATGCAGTGCGTTATGCATGGCATAGATGACACTACCGGCGCCGTAAAAAAGACAGGCTTTGAACATGGCATGGGTCACAAGATGGAAAAATCCGGCAGTGTAAGCGCCAGTTCCCACCGCCATTACCATGTAACCTAACTGGCTTAAAGTCGAATAGGCCAGCACCCGCTTGATATCATTCTGGGTAATTGCGATGGTTGCGGCGAACAAGGCTGTAAATCCGCCAATGTAGGAAATTATAACCAGCACATCTGGAGTCATGATCGGGAACAGACGCACCAGCATGTAAACTCCGGCAGCCACCATAGTGGCCGCATGGATTAAAGCTGATACGGGTGTGGGACCTTCCATGGCATCGGGTAGCCAAATATGTAATGGCACCTGAGCGGATTTCCCAACCGCACCGCAGAATAATCCCAGTCCGGCCAGTGTAAGCATTAAACCACTTAGTTGGCCGTTAGCGACACCATTGAAAATATCCTGATAGTTGAATGATCCCATGGCTGTGAAGAATAACATGATCCCGATGAAGAAGCCCAGATCGCCAACACGATTGGTCAAAAAAGCCTTTTTACCGGCATCGGCAGCCGAATCCTTCTGAAACCAGAATCCGATTAGCAAATAGGAGCTGACACCAACCAGTTCCCAGAAGATGTAAAGCGACAATAAATTATTTGCCAGCACGATTCCATTCATGCTGAAAGTGAATAATCCCAGGTAGGCAAAATACCGTGAATAAAGCGGATCACCGGCCATATAGCGGGTGGAATAAATGTGGGACATTGTGGAAATCAATGCCACAACCACCAGCATGATTACGGTGACATTATCGATGAGAAAACCAAGTTTAATCTGAAAAGCCCCTAAATTAACCCATTCAAAAGCAGCCTCAAGCTGATATCCGGGATCGAATTTCAATAGAATTGCCAGCAGCATTCCCAGCGCAATAACTAATGTTCCACCAACGGCTACTACGGCAACAAAATCACCCTGCCGCGGTAACCGGCGACCCCAGAATATCTGGATCAAGAAAGCCAGTAACGGTAGAAACAGGATGAACAGGCTGGCGATAATCATAGTTTCAACTCGCTGGGTTCATCAACGTTAATGCTGTGGAATAAATTGTAAATATTAATAATTATTGCCAGCGCAACCGCTGCTTCGGCAGCCGCCATGATTATCACGAAAAGTGCAAAAATCTGCCCCGACATATTCATACCGCCGAATCGTGCAAATGCGACAAAATTTATATTGGCCGAATTCAGGATCAATTCCACTCCCATGAGAATTGCGATAGCATTTCGACGGGTAATTACGCCATACAATCCCAGACAAAACAGGATCGCGCCAATAATCAAATAGGTCTGCAATTGATCCATCAGCGTCCCTTCCTGGCCAGGGTGGCCGCTCCGATCAATGCGCCCAGTAATAGAATGGAAACAACTTCAAATGGCAAAAGATAGTCAATCAACAGCATTTTGCCGATTGATTCTACCGTTTGGGTGGGCTCACTGGCAGCTACCACATACCAGGGTGTTTTGATAATCATAGTTATCAATAATCCCAATAGTACGGTTAACCCGCCGGCTGCGATTCGCCGCTGAACACTGGTATGAGAAATTCGAACGCTGGTAATTTTGTTGGTCAGCATTATTCCAAACAGGATTAGAATTGTTATGCCACCGATGTAAATCACTATCTGTACCACGCCGATAAAATCAGCCCACAGGAAAATATAGAGTCCGGCGACACCGATAAAGCTGAATAACAATGCTACTGCGGAGTAAATCAATTGCCTGCTGGTAACCACAATTACCGCCGATGCAATGGTGAATAATGCCAGTAGCCAGAAGGTGATTTCAGCCATTATAGGTCTGCTCCTCGGGCTGGGCCGGTTTGGTTATTCGCTCAACTTGTTCTGCGGTAACATTGGCGAAACGAAAAATCAAATCATTCCGGTCATAGGTAGAAAATTCGTAATCAATCGGACGTTTACGGGAATTGGGACCACCGGTCATATAGATACAATCCTCTGGACAAGGATAGGTACACAGGTTGCAGTAGCAACACTCTGTCATGTCGATATCAAATCGAGTGACCAACAAACGCTTTTTAGTATCATTGGAAGTAGTACCGATATCGGTGTCTTTTAGCACCTTCACCGTATCAATTTTAATGCAATCAACCGGGCAGGCACGAACACATTGCATACAGCCTATACAATCATCGATATCGACCTCCAACCGGGATCGAATCACATTATAGCTATTGTGATCAAAACCAATATCCCGTTGCGGTTGAGGCCAGCGCTCTTCCGGAAATTGCAGGGTGACATTATTTTTTCTGATTCGTAACAAATGTATAAACGTAATCCCCAGGCCTTGCAGCAGGGTAGTTACCGTTTCAAAAATATTTTTAAAATAATGAATCATATTACCCTGTTAACAATTCCCAGATTCCGACCCCAAAAAGGTTGAAAAATGAAATCGGCAATAAGAACTTCCAGCTAACATTCATTAATTGATCAACCCGCAGGCGCGGGAAAGTCCAGCGAAACCACATCATCACCAATACCAGAAAAATTATTTTCCCCATAAACCACAGCAATCCCCAGGATGGGCCGGATAAAAATTCGCCAAAAGGACTTTGCCAACCACCCAGAAAAACTACGGTGGCGATGGCGCAAACGATGAACATATTGGCATATTCGCTGAGGAAGAAGAATGCCCAGCGCATTCCCGAATATTCGGTATGGAATCCAGCCACCAGTTCCGATTCAGCTTCCGGAATGTCAAACGGTGTCCGGTTTGTTTCGGCTACTCCCGCAATAAAATAAATAAAGAAAGCCAAAAATGTGAATGGATTTTGAAATATGAACCAGTTCGGTAAAAATCCCAGTACTGTGCCAGTCTGTGCTCTGGTAATATCCTGCATATTGAGGGAGCCAACCAGCATAACAACCGCAATCAGGGATATGGCGGCCGGTATTTCATAACTGATAATCTGAGCTGCCGAACGCATGGCGCCGTACAGCGACCATTTGTTATTTGATGCCCAACCCGCCAGGATCAATCCTACGATGCCAAATGAACTGACCGCCAAAATGTAAAATAGACCAACGTTAAAATTCACCAGCGACAGGGTTTCGCTGAATGGCAGGGCAATAAAACCGATGAAAGCTCCCAGAAATAGAATAAAGGGAGCCATAATAAACAATTTGCGATCGGCGGCAGCCGGAATTATGTCTTCTTTTACCAATAATTTCAGCGCATCTGCAACCGTTTGCAGCACACCCCATTTTCCGGCATGCAGACCTGGCCCCTGCCCCATAGGACCGATTCGATCCTGCATAAATGCCGATACTTTCCGCTCCACATAAACCGCCACGATAGCATGAACGGCAACCAGTCCGAAAATCGCCAATCCCGAAACAATGATTGCCAGTATAAATGCCCCGGGAACACCCAGAAACCCCAACCATGAATTATTTACCCAGTCTATCAGCCAACTGATCGTCATCGGTCAATCTCTCCCAAAACGATGTCAAGGCTGCCCAGGATTGCCAGTACGTCCGAAATCATCCAGCCCTGGGATATTTCACTCAGGACGCTTAAGGCAGTAAAGGCCGGCGAGCGCATCTTCATGCGTGTGGGTTTTGGTTTACCATCACTGATGATATAAAACCCCAATTCGCCACGGGGTGTTTCGGATCGGGAGTAAATCGCCCCCTTGGGTGGTCTGATTCGCCGGGGAACCGCTCCCCGCACATCACCATCACGGGGCATCTGATCCAATGCTTGACGGATGATCTTAACACTTTCACGCATTTCTTCGGCTCTCACCCAGTAGCGATCCCAGCAGTCACCAACCGATCCCTTGATGCCGGTTCCCACTGGAATCTCAAAATCGAACCGATCGTAGATGGAATAGGGCTCGTCTTTCCGTAAATCCCACTTTACACCAGATCCACGCAGGTTTGGCCCGGTAACACCATAATTAATTGCTACTTCCGGTGTCAGAATTCCCACATCAGCGGTACGCTCGATAAAAATCTTGTTGAAGGTTAGCAGATTATTGTACTCATCCACATGGGGTAGAAAATAATCCAGGAATTCATAAGTTTTTTCGACAAACCCTGGGGGGATATCGTGGGATAACCCGCCGATCCACATGTAATTATAGAGTAAACGGGCACCGCAGGTAAGTTCGAACAAATCCAGAATTCGTTCCCGGTCACGAAACATATACAGAAATGGAGTAAACGCTCCCACATCCAATCCAAACGTGCCCAGGGCCAGCAAATGACTGGCGATCCGGTTCATTTCCGCCATAATAACCCGGATATATTGAACCTTTTCCGGTACTTCAATCGCCAACATATCTTCCATTGCCAAGACGTACCCAAAATCATTGTTCATGGATGCGATATAATCGCAGCGATCAACATATGGAATTATCTGTTCGTAGGTAATATTCTCACAATGTTTCTCAAAACAGCGATGTAAATAGCCGATTACCGGTATAATAGCGGTTACAATTTCACCGTCGGTCTTTACTTTCAACCGCAGCACGCCATGGGTACTGGGATGTTGTGGTCCGATATTCAGGACCATCTCTTCCGTCTGTCTTACTCCCATCCCGACTTATCCTTGGGTACCGGCATGTCCCGATAAAATTGCGGTTCCACATAATCTTTACGCAACGGCCAGCCTTCCCAGTCATCTTCCAGTAGAATTCGACGCAGATCACGATGCCATTCAAAAACGATTCCATACATATCGTAGGTTTCCCGCTCCAGCCAGTCGGCGGTTCGCCAGATTTTTTCGACTGAAGGCACTGATGGCTGATCGCGTTCCAGAATTATCTGGACCTCCAACCAATGCCGGTGAGTCATGGAAAAGAAATTATAACGCACCTCAAGATTATTTTCCGGTCCATTATCCACCCCGGTAATACAGTGTAAAGAATCAAATTTCAGTTCATCTGCGGCAGCAATAAACTCCGCTACCGGTAACCAGCTCTCGGATTTTACAATCAACGCATTTGCTGTTTCTTCTGGCTGACCAATTTCCAGATCCGGGAATTTCGCGGAAATTAACTGATAAATTTCTTCAAACGTCATTGCAGCTTCGCGGACAGTGGTTTTTCGTGACGGATTTTCTCCTGCAGTTTCAATAATCCTTCTATCAGGGATTCAGGTCGTGGCGGACAACCGGGAATGTATACATCAACCGGAATAATTAAGTCGACGCCTTTTAACACATGGTAACCATGTTGCCAGTAGGGTCCGCCGCTGGTGGCACAACTGCCCATGGAAATAACATATTTGGGATCGGCCATCTGTTCATACAAACGTTTTATTCTGGTAGCCATCTTCAGGGTTACGGTGCCAGATACGATCATTACATCGGCCTGGCGTGGTGATGAACGCGGCATCATTCCGATTCGTTCCAAATCATGGCGACTGGCGGCGGTTGCCATCATTTCTATGGCGCAACAGGCTAATCCAAATTGAAAATACCAGGGCGAAGTGGAACGAGCCCAACTGATAAGTTTATCTAGCGAGCCCACAATTATATTATCGAAATTTTGGGGTGTTTGTTGATCCATTAGAAATTTCTATCAGAATTTGGGTCTTCAGCGAAGCGGCGATATCGCCCCCGGGCGTTTTTCAGATTAAGTTTTACCCAATCCAAATCCCCTTTGCGCCAAACGTAGGCCAGTCCCACTAGTAATATCACTAAAAATATTCCCATCTCAACCATGGCCAACCAACCCAGTTCCCGGAAGACGACCGCCCAGGGAAACAGAAAGACTACTTCCACATCAAAGATCAAAAAAACCAGGGCGATAATATAAAATCGTATATTGAATTGTACCCAGGCTGACCCTTCCGGTTCTTCGCCACATTCATAGGTAGACTGCTTGAGTTTGGAAGGATTGGATGGTGCCAGCAGCTTTTGTAGCCACAGGGCAACCATGAGTAGGATTATACCCAGGATTGTGAAAGCCAGTACTGTTCCGTAGTCGAGATACACAAGTATTAGTTCAAATTATGAAGCAGAATTTACCCTGTGAGTTTTCCGCCAGTCAAGGCAAAGTTAAGGATATCACTTTACATTTTTCCAATTGTAGAGCACAGTAAAATTTTCCCTTTCATAGATAGGAAAAAAGCTGATATATCATCACAATCAGTGGCTAAATTCTGTACTAAAATATCTAATAGGACAGTCTAAATCACTACAAAATCAGGTGCCATATGAATCTCCTAAATAAATTCATCGCTACTGTGATACCATTTTTTCCGCGGTTTCTTGTCCGACCATTTGCCAAACCCTATGTCGCCGGTGAAAGCCTTACCGAAGCAATTGAAAAAGTCAAAATATTGAATCAGCAGGGCTACGTCGTCACCATGGATATTCTGGGCGAACACGTGAGTGATAAAACGGAAGCGGTTGCAGTCAAAGACAGCTATCTGGAATTGCTTCAAACCATCAAGTCTGCCGGAATAACCGGCACTATATCGTTCAAACTAACGCACCTGGGTTTGGAACTTGACCAAGAGTTGGCACTGAAAAATACTCTGGAAATTGTTAGAACAGCCCGCGATTTAGCTATTCCCGTTACAATAGATATGGAGAACTCTCCCTATACTGATATTACTATTGAAATCTACCAGCAAGCCCAGGCCGAGTTCAACAAGGTGGGTATGGTTCTACAGGCCTATTTATATCGTAGTGTCGATGACATTAAAGCGCTAGATTCTGCTGATTTTCGGGTTAGAGTTTGTAAAGGGATTTATCGTGAATCACCGGAAATTGCTATTCAGGATCGTATGGAAATCAACGATAGTTTCACCAAAATGACCCATTCGTTACTTAAGGGTGAGGGATTTGCCGAAATTGCGACTCATGATCGAGGACTTATGGACGATTTGGTCACCTGGATCGAACAAAATAATATTCCTAAAGACCGCTTTGAATTTCAAGTATTACACGGCGTACCCATGGGAAAGCGGTTAGAAAGATTAATGGAAAAAGGGTATGCGGTCCGAATTTATGTACCATTTGGGGATGCCTGGTTTGATTATTCGGTTCGGCGGCTTAAGGAAAATCCCAACATGGCCGGCTATATAATTAGTAACCTGTTCAAGCGCTGGATATCCAATTAAAAAACTGTATTTGGAGACAACTATGAATGAACCGGAAACGATCAAACAAATCTTAGCAATGAAATATATTGCAATAGTCGGATTGTCATATAAACCGGGGCGACCCAGCAATAACGTGGGCGCTTATCTCAAAGCCCAGGGCTACACGATCATTCCGGTCAATCCCGGTCAGGATGAAATCCTTGGTGAGAAATCCTATCCCCAACTGGATAAAATACCGTTTGAAGTTGATGTTGTTGACATATTCCGACGCTCGGAACACGTGGCACCAATTATCGATAAAGCAATTGAAATCGGCGCTAAAGCGGTCTGGCTACAGGATGGTGTTATTGATAAAAACGCTGCCAAGAAAGCCGAGGATGCCGGACTGATGGTGGTAATGGATGACTGTATGTTACGGCAACATAAAGCCCTAAGCGATCCCGACTATGCACCAGCCTGTGAAATCTGATCGAACCAGATTTTAGCCCCTCCCATAATCTGACGGTCTGCTAAGTTAATTATACTTCACAACAGCTTAATTATCCCCTCGGCGTCCCCAACCCATTTTGGCTCTCAGGGTCTGAAAATAATTACTGTCATCAAAAACAATCATTTGAATCTTATATTCTGCCTTATTTATTACTACCCGCTGTTGGTCAGTTAAATATTCGATTAATTGCCCGTCAACCGTAACAGCCATTTCCTCTGTATTTTTTTCTGGAAAAGAGATCTTCAGTTCCATATTATCATTTAATACAAGGGGGCGATAATTAAGACTATGGGGACAGATTGGCGCTATTACAATCGCCCCCAAGCCCGGAACTACGATCGGTCCGCCAGCAGCTAAGGCATACGCAGTGGAGCCAGTAGGAGTAGCGACAATCAAGCCGTCAGCTTTGTAAGCGGCCACAAACCGGCCATCAGCCTCCAATTGGGTAGAAATCATTCGATGCGATTTACCTTTATCGATAACGATATCATTCAAAGCACTAAATTGCCGGACCTGATCACCGTTTTGTACCAAACAATTGAGTATCATGCGCGACTGGATCTGAAAACTCCCGGCTGCCACCTGGTCTAACCGCAGATAAAATTCCTTAACTGTCACTTCCGCCAGAAAACCCAGATCACCGAGATGAATTCCCAAAATTGGAATCTCACGTCCACCAACAGCGCGCGCTGCCGATAAGATCGTACCATCGCCCCCCAAGGTGAGAACGAAATCAACCTTAAAAAAATCATCAGCGCTGCCGATCACCTGGTAGGAGTATTCCGGCTTAGGATTACTATCAGTGATAATTTTTTTAGTAAGGAATATTTCAATTCCATTTGATTTTGCCCAAGCGACTATACCGGGCAATAATTCCCAGAATGCCGGCTTATCGGTATTAGCCCAGATTGCAAATCGTTTGGGACGCATTACTCCAGGTCCTCAAGTTCAAATTCGCCGGTACTATTTTTAACCAGCGTTTTAATCTTTTCTTCAGCCGTCTGAAGCTGATCTCGGCAACCCTTGGTTAGCGCGATCCCTTCTTCAAATAACTGGATATTTTCATCCAGTGTCAACTCACCGCTTTCAAGTTTGCTCACAATGGTTTCCAGTTTGTTAAAAGCTTCCTCAAAAGGGATGATCTTTGCTTTTTTACTCATATTGAACCTGTAATGGTAATTTTATTTTTTTGCCTCTGCCCCAACAGTTTTGCGAGCACTAATTGCACCAGCTGCCAATTGTAATGAAAACTCTTCGTCTATAGCTAGGTCATCAGGATTTCGAATAATCCGGTTATCGGATTTCCTGGTGGCCAAGGCATAGCCCCGTATTAGAATCGCCCCAGGATTAAGTGCCGTCAATCGCTGGGAATAAGTATTAACCTGTTCCTGCCACAACTGCAGTTTTAGCAGGGGGGTTCTGACCAATTCTCGTTCTAAGCGTTCGAAGCGCTCTTGCCAGTGATCCAGCAGCTGGCGCGGCTGCCGGAACCCGTAACGGGCTGTCAGATGATCGAGATTCTGCTGATAGCGCTCAACTGATCGATCCATGGAACGGATAATCCGTTCCTGGTAATAATCCAGATTGCCAGCGATCTCAGTCAGCGCAGGCGCTGCCAATTCTGCCGCCGCCGATGGAGTTGAGGCTCGCAGATCAGCCACTAAATCGATGATTGTAGTATCAGTTTCATGTCCGACGGCTGCAATAACCGGGATTTTGCAATCAGCCACAGCTCGAGCTACCAATTCCTCATTAAAAGGCCACAGATCTTCCAGAGATCCGCCACCGCGGCCAACAATTATTAGATCAACATCAGAATATGCGCTAAAATCCTGCACAGCATCCGCAATATCGCTGGCAGCGGCCGTTCCCTGAACAATTGCCGGACGTAATATCAGTTGAACATAGGGCGCTCGCCGCTGCAAAATCTGGGTAATATCTCTGATTGCCGCCCCGGTTGGTGAGGTGATTATCCCGATCTTCCGGGGATAGGGAGGCATTTGCTGTTTTATTTCGTCAGCAAATAATCCTTCAGCTGACAATTTCTTTTTCAACGCTTCGAAAGCCAGATACAGCGTTCCGGTTCCAGCCGGCTCCATGCGAGTGCCGATTATCTGGTAATAGCCACGCTGTTCATAAACTGCCAAACGTCCCTGCAACAGAACCTGCATTCCGTTTTCTGGCCGAAATGGTAAATACAGGTTATTCCCCTTAAAAATAACAGCTTTAATCTCTGATTTCTGGTCTTTAAGTGTAAAATACATGTGCCCGGATCGATGATGAATGAAATTGGAAATCTCACCTGATACCCAGACAGACGGAAACTGATTCTCGAGGGATTGCTTAATGAGTTGCGTCAATTCACTGACGCTGTAGGTAGTACTGTTATTAATCACCGCTATTGGGAGGAGTGGGACGGCCAGCCTGATCCCAGCAATAATACCAGAACCCGGCAACCATAACAGTAGCTTCTTCCATCCGACTCCGAGCGCATTCTCCTGATTCCTGATACAGCAATTCAAGATAATTACTGCTCGATGGCAAAGGTTCGTAGCTTTGCAACAGCTTTTTAATTTCCACAGGTTGCTCAGCCCGCGCAACCGAATCAGCCCTTAAAATGATTCCATGGGCAGTATATGATTCGCGAATAATCTTGAAACAAGTATCCAGAGGATTATCGATGACCGGATAAGAAGGAGCCTGAGGGAGTTTTTTGATATATTTATCCACCATGGAAACTTCCCAATGAAAATGGACACCCTTATTCCCGGTTAACTGGCCGTTATAGTTTTCGACAACATGCAGCGGCATATGTAAATCTGCCACATAATGTCCCAATGCTGCCAGTGGAATTAAAACATTCGACCATTGATCATTTTTTATTAATTCGATGACTTTGTCGGAATATTCTACTATATAATAGGGACAGATACCTCGCTGTTGGACATTTTTCTGGCCAAATTTGGCAACTAATTGTTGTTCAGTTTCAGGTAAATCAGCAAAAGGATAATCACCATACAGATCAGCATCGAAATAATGACGATAACCTTCGTTGTCATCATCAATTTTCCAATTGTCCGGATCGGGACCATGTTCAGCCAGGGTATCGGCATAATACGCCAGGAATACACCAAAATCGCCGTCTACCGATCGGGCGGCGGCCCCATTAATTAATTTATGACCTTCACTTCCCCAACCATGAGCAAAATTGCCCATGGCCAGGAAAATGAAAATATAGGTATTTAGAATCCAGCGTCCCATGGACGGCTGTTTTTAGCGATTCTTTTTCTTATGTCGATTTGCACGCAAGCGTTTTTTGCGCTTATGCGTCGAAATCTTACGCTTCTTGCGTTTTTTTCCGCAGGGCATATAACCTCTTTATTTGTTCATTATAGTTTCATTAACCACTGTTCGCATCCGCTTGGACGGCTTAAAAGTGGGTACATAACGTTCCGGTAATTGTATTGCTCCACCCGTCACCGGGTTACGAGCGGTTTTGGGAAGCCGGTGTTTTACGCCAAATGTTCCAAAACCACGTAATTCAACCCGCTCGTTACGGGCTAAAGCTTCAATAATTGTTGTCATGATACCGGCCATGACCGTTTCGGTTTCAACCTTGGTTAATCCCGTAGCTGCTGCTACCTGGTTGATAATTTCCTGTTTAGTCATCCTACTTCCCTCGCCAGCGATAAACTGGCATGCTATTGAACCAACTGACAGCAGATTGCCCGCTACTCCCCATCAATAATTCCATTAAACCGGTGCGACGATGTTTAATTTCGAAAGTTTTCGGTTTACCAATGATATTACCCAGTTGACCCGCTAGTTTTAGGGCATCTTCCAACGTTCCAAGACTATCAATCAAACCCAGTGTCAGTGACTGGGTTCCTGTATAAACGCGACCGTCGGCCAGATCCATTACCGTGTTAAGATCAAGCGCTCTCTCATCAACTACCACATCGATAAATTGTCCATGTAAATTGCTAACTATGTCCTGGAAATACTGCCGATCCTGTTCGGTAGCTTCCCTGCTACCAGACCCGGCATCTTTGAGCTTGCCACTTTTTACAGTCTCGATACTGAGACCGATTTTATCTAATAATTCAACTGCCACCGGGTATTCCATAATCACACCAATACTGCCGGTTACAGTACCTTTATTAGCCATAATAACACTGGATCCCAAAGCAATATAATATCCGCCTGAAGCAGCAACGCTGCTCATTGAGGTAACTACCGGTTTAATCGCCCGCACTGACCGTAGTTTTTCATAAATTTCCTGAGATGGTGCGATGGCGCCCCCGGGACTGTTAATCCGCACCAGGATCGCTTTAATGTCGTTTCGTTCGGATAAAGCATCAAGGTCTTCCACCACAATCCGAGAAGACATGATGGGACCTTCAATCCGTACCAAGCCAACTTTATCACCTACGCTGAATCCGTCATCACCCGAGGCCAGGTCAACAATACGCAGGATTAAAAATATTACCACGATCACGGAAATCACGATCCAGACCCAGCGATTGGTGCTGCGTGGTGGTTTTGGTCTTTTTATCCTTTGGGCATCCATAATGTTAACTTTTGGCCAGGATAAATATATTGCCCATAACGTAAACCATTCCAGCGTCTAATTCGTGAAGCTCGAGTATTATTATCCTCGGCAATTTGCCCCAGAGTATCGCCTTTTTTGACAACATACACTACCCTGTCGGATCCCGATGGACCACTCTGGGTATAAGTTGGAGCAGGTTTCTTGCCGGGAACCGGGATAGTCAACTTTTGGCCAATCCGGATTTTGTGTCGATTCCTGATCTTGTTAACCGCCGCCAACTGGTGAATCGATACTTTATAGCGCTTGGAGATGTCCCACAATGTCTCGCCATAACGTACTTTATGAACCACGTACTGGGGGGCAAAACGCTCACTTTCTGGGAGAGCAGCGTAATTCTTCAAAAATTTATCAGCTTTGCCCATGGGGATTTTAAGGCTATAATTATTAATTGTCGGTGTAGCCGACTGGCGTAATTCGGGATTGAGATAGCGCAATTCGACCGCTGTGACACCGGCACTGCGGGCAAGAACATTGATATCGGCACTTTTCTCAAGCAGTACTTCATCATACTTAAGGGGATTGTTAGCCGGCATTGCAAAGCCATATTTAGCCGGTTCCCGGCAAATCATGGCCGCGGCCAGATAAGTCGGTATATAATTACGGGTTTCCCGCGGTAATGAATACAATTGCCAGTAGTCACTAGTCTGATGCAGTCTCGTGGCACGCTGAATGCGCCCGGCGCCAGCGTTATAAGCTGACATGGCCAGATACCAATCATCAAACATTTCATATAGATCGACCAGATGGGCGCAAGCCGCTCGGGTGGCTTTAACCGGATCACGCCGTTCATCGATCCACCAGGTACGATTCAGACCATACCGTTTGCCAGTGGCATAAACAAATTGCCACATTCCCACAGCATTAGCCCGTGAATAGGCCTTGGGATTCATTCCTGATTCGATCAACGCCAGAAACACCAGCTCGTCCGGTAAAGAATACTCATGTAAAATTTCAATAATCAAGTCGTAATAAACCACATACCTCTTTAACCAGATTTCAAATTGATCCCGACCTCGGGTCTGGAAAAATTTGATGGCATTTTCAACCTGTTGGTTATGCAAAATCGGGATATGCCCCTCACGATCATCAATAATTGTAAATTTAGCTTTGCCGATTTCCAATTCGACCGGTTTGATAAATTCGGCAATTTCCGAGCTGACTTTATCAGCATCCACCGCTACCAGAGATTTATCAATCGTTTTCAATTGACTGGAGTAGATATTAATCAGGGCAGATTCAAATCGATTGAACTCATCCTCATCCTCGGAAGTCATATCGCCAAATTGCTCAGCTTCCTCGAGTAGATCAAAAATCTGATCCAATTGATAGATTACTTCCATGGAATCGCCAAGCACATCGGCTATAATTACTTCTGCCATCAGAATTTTTAAATCATGCATTAGCAACGGCAACCGGTCGCCCTGGTTTTCAGCAGTAGCGACGGCAAGTTCCTCAGCACCCTGTTCGGGGGATCCGGGATCATTAGTACCTGCATTCGTTCCGGGGCTTGCTGTTCCTCCCCAGGCCAGGCCAGCGAATAGCAGCAGGAAACTACCAATCGTTAAAAGTGTTTTCTGTCGTTCGATAATACTACTCATATCCATTTTAGCTAATTAAAAAACGGGCGAAGTTACCGGTCGTAACTAACCGCTATCAAGACTTTTCGCCTTCGTTTATCCGTCGAATTTTATTAATAATTGCGCTGGTGCTGTACCCGGGTACCAACGGGATTGTTTTAATTTGACCACCGGATTTCAGGACATGCACACCACCGGCAATCTCTTCCTGCTGATAATCAGCTCCTTTTACTAAAATATCGGGAGTTAAAAACTCGATTAATCGGGCGGGAGTGTCTTCGTTGAAAATCACTACCAGATCGACCATTCTCAATGCTCCCAGAATTACAGCTCTGTCGGCTACAGGCACAATGGGACGTTGACTTCCTTTTAATCTGGCCACCGAAGCATCACTGTTCAAACCAAGTACCAATCGATCACCCAGGTTACGGGCTGCAGTTAATATTTCGATATGGCCAGCATGCAGCAGATCAAAACAACCATTGGTAAAAACGATTGAATCACCGACCGCCTGCCAGCGCCGGATTTGCTTCAGAGCCGCTTGCCAATCAATTACGGACATATATCATTTTCAGGGGACAAACCTGACAATTCCCCGGTTTACAGTAATTTTCATTGATCCATTTTAAACCCTGCAAATCAGCAAAATTAGTAAGGGTTTTTCGAGGCAGGACTGCTCCAAATCGCCGATTCAGAAAACCATAGCCATAGGGAATCCTGAGGTTCTGCCAATCTTGATGAATAAGAATCAGTAAAGCCGAATCTCCGCTGTTAATTGCTTGAGTAGCTAACAAAGGATAAAAATAATTACCCAACAGTTCGCTTTGGATTCCCTGCCCGGCATAAGGCCGGAT
Source organism: uncultured bacterium (assembly GCA_964539785.1). Classification (GTDB taxonomy): domain Bacteria; phylum Fidelibacterota; class Marinisomatia; order Marinisomatales; family TCS56; genus JABMPO01. Next base: position 63,454 of record CAZIJQ010000004.1, read on the forward strand.
CATCCGATTCCATTCCCAATGGAATTGATCCAATCCTCGTTGGAGCCAAACTGATTGAGATATAAAAAATAATAATCGGGCAGCCAATCTCAGACGCTGCTCCGGATGTGCTGCAGGACGGATTCCACAGCGCTGCCAATTTGGATTATCTAACTGGGCTGTCCGGAACAATAACTTTGATATAAAATTGATCGATTTTCCATCTAAATCAAAATGACTGATTCTTTCCCCTAACCTGGCAAACATAACCCGGTTACCGCCGTAGCCCAGCACTTCAAGCAAGGGTACAATCAATTTATCATGTTGTGGTTTGGGAACGGGAATTACCGGTGGGAATCGCTGGATTTTTTCCTGCCAGCGCTGCTGGGCAAGTACTGCCAGTATTTGATCGTATACCGGATCAAGTTGGGAGGTAGTTAGACTGCAGGCTCGTTGCACGCAGCGAGGGGATATAACCACTGTTGGCAGTCTTAATTTTTGGTTTCCCCGCACCGGTTTCCCGATTAGATGGAGAATGACATTAGCATAATTATGATCCCCATCGTGGCCATGCTGAAACCAATCCTGTTCCTGCAAATGGCATTCAACGGCGCCATTCAAAAAATCACCATCATAATAAATACAGGCGTTTTTAAAATCGGGACCGGCATGCCTATTGCACTTCCCAGGCGCAATTACTATAACCAATTTCCCGTCAGTAGTTGTCATCCGGGTACCAGAATCGATCTTCTCCCAGGCTCTGATCAGGTCAGATTCAGCAGCCTTTACTTTATCACTTATTAATGTATCCGGTAAAATAATATCTTCTGTCCTTTGATAAATCATTCCCATAATTATTACGACTGCTCGGCCTGCCATTCGCTTTTAAGTTTGATAACGGCCTGTTGTAATTCCCGAGTCAACTGGTTGCGTTGATCATAATTATAACTATTCGTTTCAATCGGTTGCCCCAGCCGCAATTCAATCGGTTGAGGACGTAAATCCCAGGAATTTTTGCGAACCACTGCACTGGTTCCACACATGGCCATTGGTACGATGGGAATACCCAGGGTCATCCCTAGCACGGCAGCACCTTTTTTGAAATTATGGATTTCACCATCCAAGGAACGAGTCCCTTCCGGATAGATTAATATTGATCGGGGATTTCGTTCGATGGACCACCGGGCTTTTTCCATCGATTTAATTGCCCGTTCCCGATTTTTCCGATCCACAAAAATGTGTCCCGCCATCAGCATGGCCCAGCCAAATACGGGTATTCGTTTCAATTCTATCTTTGCCAACGATACCAGGTGATTAGGAATGGCCGCAAAGCATAAAGGGATATCAAATGCCGACTCATGATTGCCGGCAAAAATATATGCTTTACCCGGGTCCAGTATTTCAGTACCGCTTATTGTATAGGGAACGCCGGCCGCCCATAATTGAAGCCGCGCCCACAGGCGCACAATAACATGAATAGCGCGACCGCTACGGTCAAATAGTCCCACAATAAGAACCAATATACTGCCAACTGCAGACCAAACAACAATATTGATTATCAGCCAGATCAACCGCATCTATTTAATCTCGCGGATCCCCATATATTCCTGTAATACCGGGGGTAAGATAATGGTGCCGTCCTCAGTCTGGTAGGTTTCCAGCAGAGCTACCAAAAGGCGTGGCGTTGCCACTCCGGAGCCGTTAAGGGTGTGAACAAAATCAACTTTGCGATCCACGATACGCCGATACCGGATATTACCACGTCGCGCCTGAAAGTCTTCAAAATTACTGCAACTGGAAACTTCCAGCCATTTCTGTTCCCCCGGTGCCCATAATTCCAGATCATAGCATTTTGCAGCCGCAAAGCTCAAATCACCAGTGCATAATTCAACGACCCGGTAATGGAGACCCAGTTTCTGCAAAATCGATTCGGCCTGAGCGGTGAGACTTTCCAATTCCTGATAGGAATCTTGAGGCCGGACGAATTTCACTAGCTCCACTTTATTGAATTGATGCAATCGTAAAAATCCCCTGGTATCTTTGCCATACGATCCGGCTTCCCGGCGAAAACAAGCCGAATAGGCAGCATAATATTTTGGTAGGTCGGCTTCCGGCAGTATTTCGTCCCGGTGAATGTTAGTAACCGGTACTTCGGCCGTTGGTATCAGGAACAAATCGTCCACGTCGGTGTGATACATATCCTCGGCAAATTTTGGTAACTGGCCGGTTGTCCGGCTGGAATCGCGACGGGTCATGAAGGGTGGAAATATTTCCAGAAAGCCATAATTTTCCACATGCTGATCCAACATAAAATTGATCAGCACCCGTTCCAATTTTGCCCCCAAACCGGTATACAATGGGAAACCGCTGCCGGAAATTTTAGCTCCCCGGTTAAAATCAAATAATTTCAAATCGGTTCCAAGTTGCAAATGATCCAGTAGTTTAAAATCGAATTCCGATTTCTGACCCCACTCCCGCACAATAACGTTATCTGTAGCATCCTGTCCGCGGGGAACCGATTCATGGGGTAGATTGGGTATGTATTCCAACTTGGTATTGATCTCGTCCAGAATATCACCGGATTCAAGCTCAACGCATTTAATTTTTTCGGACAATTCACGCATGGCCTTGATTGCGATACTGGCATCTTCGCCGGCCCGTTTTTGCCGAGCAATCTGCTCTGAGGTCTGATTACGTTCGGCTCGCATGGCATTCAGTTCAGTAACACGATTACGGTATTTTTCATCGAGTTTAATAATCTCATCAATATTGATTGCTTCACCCTTAGCTACCAGGCCGGCAGCAACCAACTCAGGATCAGTTCTGAATTTCGTAATTGGTAACACTTGGAATTCCCTAAAATTTTATAACGGAAAGTAGGGTCGTAAATTCAGATTTACAACCAGTGAAAACAATAATTACAGCGAAAATTAATTAAACCGCTCAGCGACCTTTGCCCGAGATCACAACCCATATAGTATTAAAAATTATTATTAAATCCAGCGTGAAACTCAAACTTTCTATATAAAAGAAATCATATTTTAATTTCAGGCGCACATCCTCGATATCAGTGTCATAAGGATGCTTGATCTGTGACCAGCCGGAAACACCCGGCCGAACCTTGTGACGCCGATAATAAAAAGGATATACTTGTAATAATTGATCCACAAAATACGGTCGCTCAGGGCGGGGACCGACCACACTCATTTCTCCTTTGAGCACATTCAGCAATTGGGGGATTTCGTCCAATCGGAAACGGCGCAGCCATTTACCAACGCGGGTAATACGATTGTCTTCTTCTTTAGCCCAAACCGGTCCGGTAAACGCCTCCGCATTTATAACCATTGATCGAAATTTGTAGATTGTAAAATCTTTATTGTTATGCCCTACCCGGACTTGCTTGTAAAGAACGGGTCCCCGGGAATCTAATTTGATAATAATTGCCAGGATGGCACAGATGGGAATCAAGACCACCATACCAACAATGGTTATAAGAATATCAAAGACCCGTTTGAAAACCCGGTAGTATAGGGTATGGAGATTGAGGTTGATGTCAAGTAATGGCAAGCCATATAATTGCTGAGTTCTGGCCAGTCCGCTGATGACTTCATACAAATCTGGTACAATCTTAATTGAAACCGGTGTGCCGTTGATCTGGTTGATTACCGACATTACGCGGATATGTTCTGGTTTGTCCAGTGCCAGAACAACATCATTTACCTGGTTATCGTAAATAATTTTTTTAATATGGGTTTCCTGACCGAGCACATTAATGGAATCAGGGAGGTCGCCATCAGGATCATCGTCAGCTTTGACAAAACCGATCACATCAAAGCCCTGCTGATCATGTTCAAGAATTTCCTGCTCAGCTCGGATACCGCGCTGGTTTAGTCCAATAATTACGGTGCGACGACGACCGATTCCAATCCTCAGTAAATATTTCTGAAATGTACGGAAACCTAATCGTAATGGAATTGCCAGGATAATAAAAACCATCCAGTATTTGAATAACGCACCGGCGCGGATCGCATATTCCAGTGGTAAGAGTGCATCAATAAAAACTAATAAGACAATTGCGGAAAAACTGGTTCGCAATAAGCGTTGCACTTCATTGAACCGGGAAGTAGTCGGTTCGCCGGGATAAAGTCCGCTGAAGAAAAAAACCAGCCCCCAGAACACCTGGATGCCCATAACCAAAAGTAATTCTTCCGATAAAGCTGGTAAAAGAGCGCCGACTTCTACCCGTAGGCAGGAATTATAAGCCAGAGTATTGGCGATACCGTCAAGGAAAAATACAAACCAGGCCGCCACCCACAGTGGCATATTGGTCTTGATCTTATGTGCAGCGACATTTGTCATGCGGAAGTGTAAAACTTATCCGAATCAGATGTGATGTTTCACATCACATGCATATAAACTAAATGCGTTTCCCAGATCAACCATTCTATGTCCCCTTATTTTGGTTATTGATTACTGGTAGCGCTTTATTTTAATGAAATCTCCTAAAAGTTGTGCAAATTTACTGCACTTATTTATATAAGGCAAGTTGTTAGGATCAGATTAAAATTATCGTTAAACCTTCTGACTAATAAGTAATAGCTGTTTCTGAAAAAATGGACAATCCCTGACCTGATTTGTCCCATAACCCGGCAGTAAACGATTTATAAGATTCAAGTTTAACTGAATTTATTCACTAAATACTATTTGCAAATATTTCTGTAAATTAATTTCGATGTTTAAGATATCAAAAACGCAATTTAATCGGTTGATTCTGGGAATACTCCTGACACTGACATCATCCATTTGGGCTCAGGCCATTAGTGTATCGATGAATCACCCTATTAACAAATTCATTTCGCAACAGGTTGTAAAAAACAATTTGCCTTCCGGCCTGATCAGCAAAAGACCATTCCAACTAAACCAAATTCATCTGGCTTTGGAAATGCTGAAGAAAAACAACAATAACCTGTCGGAAACCGATCGTCTGTTGGTTCAAAGATTCGAGGTGGAGTTCGGTTATCCCACCCCTACTAATAAATACGAATTTATCACCAGCGACCAACCTAAATTGGCAGCGGCTAAATCTGGGCTACTGGCATATAAATCTGATCATCCGGAACCCCACTTGCTCAGTTTTAGCGATAATTATTTCACATTCTGGGGCGATTTTATTGAAACTATCAACCACCAAACTGGCACGGCCGGTGATTATCTGGCCTATCAGGATGGATTTCAACTGGCTGGATTCACTAAAAGCGGTTTATCTTTTTATTCCAAATATACCCAGAATCGTTTTATGGGCAGCAGTCAACAATACCTGCAGTCGCAGGTATATTTTAACGAATCGAGTAAATTTTTCGATCAAGCGCAAGCCACAATCTGGTATCAGACGGAAGCCAGTTTGTTATACAGCACCAAAGATTTTGAATTTGGTTGGAGCAAGACACCGATCTATTGGGGGTTCAGTTCAAATCATTCACCATTGCTGTCAGCGAATGTTCAGCCAATCGCCCACTTGAAAGCCAATTATGCCAACGATAAGCTTAACTTCTCATTTATTAACGGGGCGCTGCTGCCATTCAACAGCAATACTATTCACGATAGTTCATACACAGCGCTAAAAAGAATTGCTGCCCATCGGTTGGAAATCGCGGTAAATGAAAAATGGACGGTCGGGTTCAGTGAATTCCTAATCTATGGTCAGCGGGCATCAGAAATCAGCTATATGATCCCAACCCTGTGGTTCTGGGCTGAGGAACATAATCTGGGAGACAGAGACAACGTCCTGCTGGCCTGTGATTCCTATTACAAATACCGACCGGGATTAACTTTTTATCAAACCTTAATGATCGACGAATTATCATGGTCCAAAATCTCCAAAGACTGGTGGGGCAATAAATTTGTCCTGCAACTGGGATTACACTGGGTCCCAACAACACAAAAGTCTACGATGGATATTAAGATTGAAGCCACCGTCGCCAGACCCTGGGTTTATACCCATAACGATTCGCTGAATAATTTTACTTCCGCTGAATTAGGATTGGGATATCCACCAGGCCCCAATTGTCAGACAGTTTATCTGGAAACAAACTGGTGGTATTCCTACCGGGGAATTCTTTCGCTGGAGCTACTTTATAAATTAAGCGGTAGCGGACTGGGGAGTGATCCCAACGACGATTACGATTTGCGGGATGAATCATTGGACTTTGACACACCTTACCTTCTTGGCGCGAAGAATACTGAGGTCATTGCGGGCTTGAAAAACCACTTTCAATTTTCGCGGATGGTAGAATTTTACAATCTGCTCGAGTACAATTCCAGAACAGGATCGACCAGACTGGAAACCGGAATAAAGATTGATATTTAACAGGTACAGATTAGATAAAATTAATATTTTAAATAATCTAATCGATTCTTGCCGAGCAAATATTATCGATTAAATTAATCATTTGTCGTGCTAATATTTCGCGGGTGAATGATTTGGTTATATAGGCATATCCATTAGTACCATAATGCTGGATCCGGGATGCATTTCGATAGAAATATTTTACCGCTACTAACAGACCGGGCAGATCACCTGGTTCGACGGTCAGGCCACCGCTGATCTTATTTACTAATCGATTCGATTCCCCGCTGGCCACCAAGATGACAGGTTTCTTACACCCCCAGGCTTCCATGAGCTTCGAAGGAATAGCATCTGTGATGGCCGGATTAGCCAGCGGTATAATCGCGGCATCAGCCATTATTAATAAAGATGATATGTTATCTCTTTTCTGGCTACCAAGAAATGTTATATTTGATAATTCCATTTGTTTGGTACGATCTACCAAATGATTCTTTTGTATTCCATCTCCAACTATCAAAAAATGAATTTGCTCTGATTCTCTAAGTTGATTAGCCACATCTATGATTATATCCAAACCCTGAGCAATACCGATTAAACCTGCATAAACAAAAATACATTTATTTTCCAAATCTAAATCCATACGCCAGTTTATAGAAGTACTAGAATTGATAAAATTCATATCAATCCCATTAGAAATCATGGTAATCTTATTTTTATCAATACCTTGCCCGATAATCTTTTCACACTTGCTAATAGTAACTGGTGTTAAGTGATCGGCCGTATTATAAATAAGTTTTGTTATCATTCGACCGATTTTTACAATTGGGTCATTTACCTTGAATTCACCCGCTTCTACAGCGATATCGGGCCAGATATCGCGAATATCAAAAATCCATGGAATATGCCAAACTTTTGATAGAAAAAGTCCGGACAAGCCTATAAAAAGAGGTGGAGAGCTGACAATTACAACATCAAATTGTTTTTTGAGTTTTATCCCCACTATTATGGAGAATATCATGAACGAAATATAATTCATGATTCGATGAAAAGAAGATTTTAATGGTGTAAAATACACCCAAGTACGGAAAATGGGAACACCATCAAGTCTCTCTTTATGAACAAATCTTTTCCGGTATCCTTTATAAATCCGACCACTAGGATAGTTAGGGATTCCTGTCACAACCGTTACAGCGTGACCGAAATTCACCATGCAGCGTGCTAGTCCACTTAGGCGTGCCGCTGCTCCACCCATTTCAGGAGGATAAAAATGTGCCAAAAAAAGAATTTTCAAAGGATTATCGCTATTTACTCTTTTACTCACAAATGAAATTAATTCAAGTTCATAATACAAAGCGCTCTTTTACCGGTATGGGAGGAATCAAAACAAACCGCTGTTCCATCTCGATTCCAGCGGGGATGTAAATCACAACGCAGGTTACCATGATATTTGAATGGAGAACGTAGAATCGCTAGATCTTCTCGGTTATTGTTTCGCATATTAAATCTAATTAATCTTTGTAATCTATTTCTATCAGGATAAGTATCGGTAATAAAATATTTTCTATCGGGGGAAAATTGTGGATGACCATCCGATGAAAAATGTTCTTTTCCAAGAATTTCAAATTGATCAGAATTGTCCTTAAAAAGATAGTAATGATCACCGACGCCTTTTTTATAGGCATAAGCTAAAATTGTATTATTGTCAAACCATGCGATATGGGTTACTACACCCGAAGTATCAAACAAATGTAATTCCGATCCGTCACGGTTGCAGGAAAACATTCTGGTCCAGGTTTGACCACTGGTTTCAACCCAGCGATGATAAAAGACAAATCTTTTTCCGTTTGGAGCAAATAATGGATGAGTAAAATAATGATAACAATTATCCATATCGTCTGTATGACGAATTTCAGAAATTTCTTTTAACGAAAATAAACTATTTATCTCGGTAGTTTGTGTATTGATTAGATATAGTCCATCATTACCAGGACATGCATTTTCTGCGGTGGAATCGATTCCATTGGCATAACCATAGGCAGGTGCATATTTTTGCAAGCGTATAAAACTGTGGCTGATTGCCCAATTCCAATCCTTACTGATTGTCGCTACTGGACGGTCAAGCTGCTTAATTATATTGCCATTGAGATCTACAATCTTTGCTTTATGCTGATTATTAATATAGTCGTTAAAGACTATTTTATTAGTATTTCCCAACCATTGCAGCATAGACCCCATCTGCCAGTTCCATGTTTTCGTAGTGCCAATCTGATGAAATAAATCATAATCTGGAGCAGTAAAATAACCCACCTGGCTTTTGTCATTTGCAACAGGCATTTTTAAGGGATTTGGATATTTATGAGCTAATAATTTTGTATTATCCGGTGACCAGGGGCATTTGTCGTGAAATCCATAAAAATGACCCTCTCTGATAATAATCTCATGATTTGACTTAAGTTTAGGTACTGGAATTATTGAAAATATTCCCTGATATAAGCTTACAAATAGTCGTTTTAGTCCAGGATGAAACCGAATGAGATTGTATAGACGACGCTCAAAAGATCGCATGATGGCCATATTCCTATAGAGATATCTTCATTGTATAGGTTCCACCCTTAACAGATCTAGTTGATAAATAAATGTAATCTTTTAAATAGTTATTTGAGTAATATGGTATTTTAATACTGGGATAACGAAACGGCCTACTCGAAAAAATATCTCCTTTTAAATGAAGGATTCTATCCCAATTATATAAATCTTTACTAATCCATAAATCTGTGTACTTTGATTTGTTAGTTTCGCTTGGCTCATATACAGTACTAACAAGATATTTATTATTAATTCTTTGTGCAAAAAATGCACTACCATCCAATTTCTTAATTCGCTTTAACTGAGATGATTCAAATGAATAGAACTGGATAAAGTTTTCTTCATCGGCGGTATCGGTGGGGATTAATAAACCGTCTTCTGTCGGGATAATAGACATCGCGCGATAGGACTGACTACCTACAAGAAACGGCTTAAGATCTTTAAAATCCCGTGTTTTCCAAATACCTGATTCTTGATTACTATCCCCGGTCAGAACCCAAAATAGTTGGCGATAACTATCGTACACTATATTATGAATATGTCTGATCATACCACGTGGAAAAGTATACAGAATTTCCCAGCTTATGCCCAAATCCTTCGATTCGTATATATTAATTACATTATTCTCACTTGCCAGGTAATCACCCCACAAAATTCTTCCCGTTACATTATTATAATAAATATTCACTGGCCTGCGACAGGTATTTATGTAATATTCATTCAAAGAGCCAGTCTGATCAAGTTTATATATTTTATGGTTGAAAAATATTAGTATTGATTTATCATTTAATGGCAATATATGGGATATATTAGTCCTGGTTAATCGCTCAACTAAATTATTTTTAATATACCGATAAATTGGTTTTGTATAAGGAAAGGTTGCTAACAGCTTTAAATGCCCTTCATTATTTACCTGAAATACTTGATTAAAGCGCGAAAGGTACCCATTACCCTCGTAATCCACATAATGGACTGAATATCCCTTGAATTGTTTATTGAATGTGATCTCTTCCATACCGGTATACAATGGCAAGCGCGTGGTAAAATAGTTTTATAAACTTAATAAACATCTTCTGATATATAAACAACTTTGGAAATGATTTTGTATAACCATAGGTCTTAAATATATTATCAAGTACTTCTTCAATTATCCCAACCTGCAAAGGTGTTAACACTTCTGGCCACTTATTAATATTATCCTGAATCAATGGTTCCAGAGTTTCCTTTTTCCATTGATATTCTTCGGGAGCCATTAATTCCTGGGCTGATTTATTGAACGAAAGCATACTTGGATTAAAATCAATTTCCAATTTCTGACATAGTTGAGATAGTATATCGGCAGGATTTTGTAGCAGTTTCTCATATTGAACTGTTATATAATTACCTCCAAATAACGGAGCATGCTGATCTGCCAGCTGCATCTGAACCATGTTGGCAAATATATAGCTATGTATGGAACGATTTTTGGACCAGGCGGCCCTGGTCTTCGAAACGATAACATCCCGTGGATCACGTACAATTTGTATTAAGTAGGCCGTAGGAAAGTATTTATATAGTCTAGGTATGAATTCGATACTCCGGGGATCTTTGTCGCCAATGATTTGTTTTCCATGCTTATTACGGAAATCTGATAGAATATCAAGATAAAACTGGTAGAGATTGATCTCGACACCGGGGGTATCTGAAAGGATATCAGCTAGATGTGCGTCCAGTCGATTAAGTCGCGAATCAGCTAATATTAGCTTTTCAGCCATCTTTTTTGAGACAATGGTATTTCTTTTTAAAAACCTCCTGATATAACTTATTTCCGGAATAAAGGTAACTTGGGGATGAGCATTAAGCATACTTTGTAGGAGTGATGTACCGGAGCGACCGACGCCAACTAAGAAAATGATATTTTGAGTTTCTGGTAAAATGGGTTTTTATTGGTCAATTTGAGGATTCAGTGCTTGGATAAAATATTTCATTCTTGCTGCCCAGGTATGATTTGTCAAATAGTCTTTTTGAGCCCTAGCGCCCAACCGACTCTGAATAGATTCATTTTTAATCAATTTTTCTATTCCATTATAAAACGAAATAATATCATGTGGGTTATATAGTAAACCATTCACATTATTGCTCAATATGCTTTTTATTTGTCCCAGATTTGGAGCAATAATTGGAAGTCCACAAGCCATATATTCAAATAGTTTAGTTGGGGAACCAATTGTCCCCATAGAATCCGGCGTTAACGGTAAAATAAGAATATCACGATCCTGATATAGAATGTTGGATAAATCATGACGTTGATATTCACCATGAAAATATATACCTTTAAATAAACTTGCATAATTTTTCATGCACGCAAATTGCTTACCATCGCCCCAAAAATGTAACTGAAGTTGATTATATTTGGATGACAGGAGTTTAAATACATCAATTGCTTTCTTGAAATCATAATAGGGCTGAAACCGACCAAAATAGACTAATCTCGTGTTGACATTTTCGCCAGAATCAAAAGATGGATTGATCTTTATAATTTCTGCAGCATTTGGTACAACAATTACTTTTCCTCTATATCCAAATAGCTCTATGTCGCTTTTAATTTGTTCTGACACTGCGTATACTGTCTTGAAGTTTGAAATAATCAATAATTCCAACTTAATGATTATATTTCTTACACTTCTAGGTACCTTTCCATATTGATGATAGGCCAGGCTATTTACTTCTAAAACATTAATAGTTTTTTCCAGTGAAAGTTTAGGGATTATTATACTTAATAGGACATTACCAACTGCATAGCGCATTATTACAATGTCACTTTTCAATTTGGGAATAATCACCTTAAGTTGTTTTATTATAGATAATTGCCAATGAATAAAGGTAAATATATTTTTTCTCCAATATTGAGGAATGGCCTCAATTAAATTAATAGCTTTATCAAGATGCGATCTATAATTAGACAATCCTTTCCCGGAAATAATTATGACCTTGGCTTTATTTCGTGATAACCCATTAGCTACTCCTAAAGCATGAGAAACACGGCCGCGCCAGCCACGTTGAAAATAATCTGCTTTTGGTAGAATATAGAGAATATTATTCATTACTGATTTTTAATAACAATTTACGCAATTGATATACGTATTCATCACTAGAGTGATACATGTATATGAATACCAGGGATATGCTAATAATTCCATATACTAATAACCGAATTAATATTAGACTAAATAATAATTTTGTAATTATAAATATAAATATACTTAGGATCGAATATGATACAAGTATCTTTAATATTTTTAATATTTGTATTCTGACGCCTAGCAATTCTTTAACAAAATACAGACTTAGTATAGCTGCAACTAAATAGCCGATAGCCAAGGCAATGACTGCTGTAAACAAATGATTATTAATATAGCTATTTAAAGTAAAATAACTAATAAACATAATAATAGCTGAAATACTATATATTAATGTATTATAACCACGTTCCGACGCAGCATCAATCGGACTCCTCAGAATAACCGTGATGGCATATAATGGTATTATTAAAAATATACGACTGATTACAATGATATTATTACCAACAGTACCACCCAACCAAAGTGTGAGAAATTCGGGTCCAATAATAAAAAGAGGAAAACTTAATACCCCTGATAAAATAATTGTCCAATAAACCAACAATTCTAAATTTTTAATTATGCTATCGTCAATTCCATTAATAATGGCTTTGGAAATTCTTGGTAAGAGAATTATGCTGAGCGGGCCTATAAAAAGTAAAATGAATCTAAATATACTAAGGCTCGAAATAAAATATGCTAAATTATTAATATGAATAGAATTGGCCAATATTATAGGTATGCCAGTAAGTAAAGCTGCCTGCCCAAAATTTCCAATAATACGTTCAGCTCCAAATTTCAGTAGATCTAATGTACTTTTTCTCTTATAATTGAATGTTGTATTAATAGCAGTTTTAATCCACCCCATGCTTGATATAACCAGTGTTGCAATACCAATTAATAACAATATACTTGCTAAATCTGTGGAAATATAAAATATCGTAAATGGGATCAATGCCACACAAGTAAACTGCAAAATACTGGCGTTGAGCATTTCAATATCGCCCCTGAATTGAGCATATGTAATCGCTTGTGAATTTAGCCCAATGCCATACATTACATAAATGAAAATACTAAGTTCCTTTCCAGCCAATGAATTGCTTAAAGAAATGAAATATGAAAAGACCACAATGATTGGAATACTTAGAAATATGAAAATAGTTAATGCAGAATTCTTTATAATATTACTCTGAGAACGGGGAAGGTAATATGGTAAACCAATGTTCATTCCAATTAAACTTGCACCTATTAACGACGTAAAAAATCTTCTTATATATAAATAATGACCAAGGGTTTCAGTACCATAATATTTTGCTACATACCAGTTGATAACCAATACGCCGAATATGACTGCAATACTATTTATAAATGTTATAAATAAATCAACAGTAAATCTATTAGATTTAATTATCATTTTATTTAAATAATAAAATATGCTCGTTGTTCTTATATGAAACCATAGTCATAGATAAAAAAAAGAAAATTGGTCTATTGTTGACAATATCACCCGAGAATAGCGATGAGATTGCCATTACTAATAAACCAATCATCCAAGCAGATGTCTCATAACTAAGGTGATTTTGACTTATATTCTTAAATAAAATGTTTATAACTTTATATGCAAACATAAATAATAATAAAATTCCAACCAGACCAAATTCAACAAGAACTTCAAATACTATATTATGAGGATACCATTTAAAATCATGCCAAACAAATAATGAACTGAAACCTCCAGCACCAAGCCCAAAGATCGCATTACATACACTGCTAAAGAATGAATCAATTGACATTTCCCAGAACATTAATCTGGTACCTATAGTACTAATTCTTTTAATTCCTGTTGCCGTAAATACGATTTCACCCTCCAATGCTTGATAATACCTTGATGTGATACTTTCTGGCAGTATTATTAATAATGCAGCAATAATTACAGCGATAATAATTCCAATAGAAAACATTTTCATTCTATACTTGGGTTCAAATACTATTGCATAGATCGATAAACCAACTACAAGACTTATAACCGCTCCTCTACTTCCAGTAGAAATTAGTGCAAGTAATACTACAAATAGAACAGTGAGTAGTTGACGCTTTTTGCTGGTATTTTTCCTAATAATGAATACAGTGATCATAGCAGCAAAAATCGCCAGATTCCTGCTTATTGGAATCGGGTTAGCTCCTAACAATGTTACTCTAATGAGATATGTTATAAAACCCCCCGAAAAATAATGGTAGATTATCTGGCCTATCATACCAACTGTAAGTATAGCCATAAATCCAATGTAAAGCTTTAAAGCATTAGAAGTATCTTTCTCTGATTTAAATGTGAGTAGTGGTACAATAAACAGTAAAGTTCCAAATAATATAAAACTAACTCCTTTAGTAAAACCATAGTTGGGAGAGGAGGTAAATAAAATAGAAAAAGCTATATAAGCACATATTAATATATATACAATAACAATACCCCTAGCCCATTTTGGTAATTGCAATTTATTTACAAAATGATATTTCAATATTCCTAGTAGAATAACAGTAAATAACAAAACCGTTATATCTATTTGAATAAAAATTGGAAAAACGGACAAGAGGTAACCTTTATATATACCAGTAAGTGTTAGTAATATTAAAGGGATCGCGGGTATATTTATCATCAACACAAATAAAAATAGACCGATAGGGATGGCACACATTAACAAGGGATTGTACGTCACCCCCACATAGATAAGCCCTAGCTCAGCAAATACTAATAATGATATTGAATATTTACTCACACAAAATGGAGACTATAGGTAGTACTTTATTTTATTTACATATTCAACTCCAAAGATAAATAATATTGACATAATAATTGCCATAGCCAATGACATTATAACTATAATCTTCCTATACGGTTTTGCTTTATTTAATGATATCTCAGGTGCATCGATAATTTGAATCGATGGTATATTTTTATTTTCTTCGAGTCTTGCTTGCTCATATTGTGGAAGTATAATCTCTAAAATTTTATTCTGAATTTCTAACTCACGGATGAGTCTTGTATAATTCATAGCAAGATCAGGTATATCATTAAATGCTAATAAAACATTATAATTATCTCCTGAATTAACTACTTTTTGTAGTTTGTTGTTTAGTTCTGATATAAATAGTTCATTTTGTATGAGTTTAGGATCATCTTTACTCAATAATTGACTATTAATCCGTTGCTGAATTTCTGTTTCAACTTTAATTGCGTGTATTTTAGCATATTCCTCAATATTCGCCATTATTTGTGTAGGGATATCAATTACTCCATGTTTCTGCTGAAAAATCTTTAAATTTATTTCAGCATTTTTCAAATCTACTTTATTTTGGTTTAGTCTTTCTCCAAGAAACAATCTATTACTTTTGCCTTTATCCCTTCCAAGTTGTTGGTTAATTGAGTCCAATAATACCAAATATTGATTTGCCATGTTTCTTGCAACAATAGGATCCTTATCAAATACGCGCAATATTAATGTACCTTCTTCGCTAACAGTTATTTCAGTATTATCAGACAATGTTCCTCGTGCATATTCGATATCTTTATCTTTATATCTATTAATTAAATCAAATTTTCTAATGATATTTTCTTTTACTGATCGACTCTCTAGAATAGCAATATAAGTGGAAATATCAACATTTAAACTTGACATACCAAAATCACCAATTGGTAAACCCGATACCATTGAAAGAAAATTATTAGCAGAATTTCCTGACGTTACAATTACAGCTGTCGAGGAATACCAATTAGGTAATAATAAAGATATTATTACGGATAATACTGTGATCAACAGAGTATTTATTAATACCAGTCGTTTTTTTTGCCAAACCAACCTAAAATTATGATATAATGTAACATCATTATCTATTTCACTAATTATTGTATCATTATGGTTAATTACCCCATACTTCTTCAAATCACCAATCCGATTGCGCAATGTCTTTTCCGTATAACCATGTTGTTCAGCAATTTTCTCTCTTGCCGCATGGTCCTCCACAATATCCGGATTCTGTTTTATCAGTTCTAAAACCTTTTGTTCGTGAGGAGTTAACTTCATAATTAATTCTATTTGGTTGCCGCGATGTAGGTTAATATAAGCGAAGCTAATGACGCAATGACTTGCAAAAGACTCATTTCGCCGAAAATCACATTTTTTGTAGTCCTTGGCACAATAATTACATCTCCTCGCTGTACAACTACCATCTGACCCTTCTCAGTGCTACCATCCAGATGACGTGTAAAAACTTTTTCGGGGTCGCCTTCTATAGAATTTCCGCCAGCCATACTAATATAATCACCAGCCAAAAACCCAGAATTGTATTTGTAGCCCCCTGGAGCTTGAACAAAACCATTTACCATTACACCGCGCTCGCTCAGTATGTCAATTATATCACCAGCCTGAAGAATTGTAGTACTGAATTGTTCTAAAGAGATCGAGTTGAATTCAAGTCCATTATTGCCTTTTCTGGTGATTACTATATCGTCAAGACTGGCATTTTCGTTGAATTTTGTTCGGCGCCATAGATATCTCTCCAGTGTTTCACCTGATTTAATGATATCATACCCACGATTATCAACCGATCCGCGGATTACAATTCCTTCGCTCTTAATGTCTCCAAATGGTATTCTTATAACATCCCCTTCCAGAAAAGTGGGATTATGCTCCAAGTCACCATCCGACCAATAATTAAAGAAATCAATACTACTATTAGAATCATCCATGTGTTTAATGACAATATCAAATTCCCGGGCAAATTGATGAAAACCATCGGCATATTCAATGATTTCATGAAGACGAGTTGTTGGATTCACTATATAAAACCCCGGTATATTTACGGCACCAGTAATCTGGATTTTGAAATTCCGTAATGTCAACAAGGAAAGATTTACTTTAGCATTTAAATAGGCTTCCTGTATAATAAACTGTTCTACTTCCGTAATAACATTACTTAATGGTTTTCCGGCAACAGCTATTACGCCGACTGATGGAATCAATAACTCCCCGGTGGGACTTACCAGCAGCGTCATATTAATATTTTCAGCGGTCAATATATTGAGAGTAAATTTATCCCCGGGTCCTATAATATAAGTATCAGGATCAATTACCTGTTCCTGGGCAAAGATAATCTCTTCTTCACCAATTGTATAGTAAATATTATCGGGATTATCGGCTTCTTCGTACTGGTAACGACCAAATTCTTGGCTATGAATGACATTTGATATGATTAATAACAAAAATAAATGTATTCCAAATATTTTCCGGCGAAATGGATTCAATAATTTCATTTTTTCAACCTACTTGTATGCTGCTTATATAATTCTCGCTTATTTAACAATTTATGTCTTCCTCAATTGTCGATTAGTGACATAGTTCAGTTTATTATGTCAATCAAATGCTTCAATTCAATTCTAATTGGTTTAAGAATGACTTGCTTCATTGGTTAACATTAAGTTTGATTTGTGTAAACGGCGAACATCCGACCAACATTCTCATAAGTAAAACCTAATCTCTTCAATTCCACTGGTCGGAAAATGTTTCGGGTATCCAGAATAATCTTTTTTGATAACCGCTTTCCCAGATCTTCCAGGTCCAACCCGCGGAATTCATTCCACTCGGTCATAATTGCAACTGCATCAGCATCCTGTACAGCCTGTTGCCAACCATCACAGTAGATCAGGTCAGGGAATATTTTTTTCATGGAATCAGCGGCAATTGGATCGTAGGCACGTACATTGGCGCCACCTTTTAATAATCCCTCAATCATTATTATTGCAGCCGAATCACGGATATCATCGGTTTGGGGTTTAAAACTCAAACCAAGGACAGCAATCTGCTTACCGGCAAAACTTCCGTCCACCAAATTCCGCAGTTTATTTACCATTCTTTGTTTTTGTAAATCATTGGCGGAAATAGCCGCTTTGACAGTAGAAATATTGATTCCCTGATTATCAGCCATAGCCACTAGAGCGTTGGTATCTTTTGGAAAACAGGACCCGCCATAACCCGGACCAGGGTGTAGAAATTTTGGGCTAATTCTGCCATCCAGACCCATCGCCCGGGCAACCTGATGAATATCGCCTTCAATTTCTTCACAAAGATTGGCGATTTCATTAATAAAGCTGATCTTCAAGGCCAGGAAAGCATTACTAGCGTATTTAATTGTTTCAGCAGTTGCAATGTTGGTTAGAACAATCGGAGTCTCATTAATGTATAGGGGGCGGTAAACATCCTTCATTACCTCAAATGCCCGTTCATTTTCGGCGCCGATTACTACTCTATCCGGCCATAAGAAATCTTTCACAGCAGCGCCTTCGCGAAGAAATTCGGGATTTGAGACATAATCAAATTCAGTGTTGTTATTAATTGATTTAATAATATCAATAACTTTCTGGCCCGTACCAATTGGTACAGTACTTTTAGTACAGATCAATTTATAACCGCGAAGATTTTTCCCGATTTGCCGGGCAACCGCTAACACTGCGGATATGTCTGCTTCACCATGTTCACCCTGTGGGGTTCCAACTGCAATAAAAATTACATCGGATTGACTGATAGCTAAATCAAGATCCGTAGTGAAACTTAACCGTCCCGAATTAACGTTTCGGGCCAATACTTCTTCCAGCCCGGGCTCATAAATTGGAATCTCACCATTATTGAGCTTTTCAATTTTTTTTGTATCGATATCACAGCAAATTACTGTATTTCCAAAATCCGAAAGTCCGGCGCCGCCAACTAGCCCGACATAACCGGTACCGATAACCGTAATTGTTTTCATTTTACTCACAATATTTAAGCGTTAAACCTACATTAATTTGCCAATATGAAGAAATATGAATAAAGCTTATTGCAAACCAAATCTTCTTCTGATTATCCACTCAATTACCAAAAATAAAAGCAAAATTATTAACACGAAATACTCTTCACCAAATTTGATTATCTGTTTAGAAGTTGTGGTAATATACTCCTGCTCCAATAATTCATTCAGATTGAAACGAGTATTCCAATCAAAATAGCTACCGGCGCTGTTTTCGGCAACCCGTTGGAGCATATTGCGATTCACAAAAACCTTGTTTAATTCAATCTGTCCTTCGGATACGGAAAATATACCAGTCTGGGAATCGCTGGTGTTACCCTCATCAACCATAATCTCAAATTGATACTGACCTGGCTGAGCAGCCCACAACTCACCTTCCCATCGTTCAAATTTTGAAGAATACTCAAGTTCAGTCGTTGATAATTGGGTTCCATTTTGCATAACCCGAATGAAGGCTTTGGTATCAGGCGATTTTTCAATTGTCTTTTCGGCCATTTTACCCGTTACTGCAATCATTTCACCTTGCTGATATACCTCTTTATTCAATCGAAAATACAATTTTTCAGCACCACTGGTTCTAAGCAACCAGCCAACAATGCTGGTCCATAATTGCTCAGCCAACAAGCTGGATTTTGTTTCGCTTAATTTATAATGCAACTGGTAATAGCCCGGAGCCGTCCAAATAAAACTGCGCAGTCCATCCTGCTCGTTATAAATAATCAAAGGCAACTCAACCGGTCCTGATAAATAGGCTAATGGTGCCACATCCGAAAGTAATGACTCCACCTGAATACCCGGAGTTATCGGTGGCAACTGACTTGCCGCAGATAAATCATTGGAATTAAATCCCTGCGCCAGCGGACTGGTAATGAAATCTTCCGTGAAATACCAGTTGTAAGTTTTGTCTTCAGCAACAATATCCCCGATCGATCGTAAATGAAAAAATGGGAACAGCGTTTGACCATTCTTATTATCAATATCGGGTCCTATCAGCCATGCCAGTGAGGATTGCTGAGCGCCCAATTTTCGAGCAAATATCCGTTGCCATTGTCGACTCGGTTGCTGGGTAGGAAAATTATCGAATATTATTAGATCGTATTTTGTCTCCCAGAAATTCTTAATTGGGGGACTAAATTCAGCATTTTTCTGAATGAAATGCTGTATACTGATTCGTGATTGTTTATTCAACAGATCTTTTATCAGTGTGGTATTATAATTTGGGGCACCGGTTACCAGGGCAACTCCATAGCGATCCTTCAGCATCGTAACTTCAAAATCCTGGCGATTATTCTGAATATTAATTTCGTCAGCTACGGAAGAAGCAACCAGTTTGTATTTATTTTTCCCCAGCTTTTGTGGCGTGAACTGGAATCGCACCTGCTGCTGTGAGTTTTGCCCATAAACGGTAATAAAACGCGAGCCGATTGGCTCACCATCGTGCATTAACATTATACTGACTCGGCTTTCTACCGGTCCAATCGATGCTATGCGGGCGGTTAAAGTCAGATCATCGCCTTTTATTGCCACCGTTGGTACATCAATGGAACTGATTGATATATCAACCATCGGCGTCGTATCACCGATACCAATTGTAAAAATTGGAATTCCGGATTCAACCGCCAATTGCCCGGGATTAGTCCCCTGCGTCGGTTGTCCATCGGTAATTATTATTGCCCCGGAATAATAATTTTCATCCAGGGCATTGATGTGGCTGATCACATTTCCAAGATCGGTAGAACTTCCGGCAGCATCGATTGCTGGACCCGCCGTGATCTCGGTAATATCCTGGGAAAAACCGAATGTTTCCAAATCGATGTCGCGACGAATAAATTCATTAATCAATTCGCTTATGCCATTATTCACTGCAGCCAATGAGAAATTCTGATGGTAATCCATGCTTAAGGAATTATCGAGATACAAATTCCATTTCTTGACCTGCGTTTCACTATTTCGAACGGTAAGCTTGGGCTGGCATAATAATGCTATGCAGATGGCAAAAACCACTAACCTCAAACCAAATAAAAATCTAACAAAACGCTGTGACCGGATAGATCGGAAGCCAATTACCAATACGATACCAATTAAAAGCAAGCCTCCCCACCACCAGATATCCAGCGGTCGCAAAATTTCCAGATTGAGCATTAAATATTTTCCAGGGAAAAATTGGGTTCAATGGAAAATATCAATTCAGAATGTCGACCAGCAGACAAATACTGCTCTCCCAAAAAGGCAATCATGGCGGCGTTGTCCGTACAGAGCGCCAAATCTGGAAACAATACCTTTATTTTTCCGGGAAACGCTGAATCAATCTGGTTACGTAGATAATTATTTGCTGCTACACCACCCGCAATTACACAAGTCTTTACACCCGTTTTGTCAACCGCCTGTCTGAGCTTTTTTATTAAAACGGCAATGATTGCAGCCTGATAACTGGCCGCCACATCCTTTAATTCCGTGCTGATTTTACCATTTCTGATATCATCCATATAGTACAGCAAGGATGTTTTCAGACCACTGAAGCTGAATTCCAACTCCGGCTTATTGATAAATGCTCTGGGGAAATTGACCGCTGTGGGGTTGCCATCCAGAGCCAGTCTTTCAATTTCCGGTCCACCGGGATATTTCAGTCCGAGAACACGAGCTCCCTTATCAAAAGCTTCACCCGCGGCATCATCGCGAGTGGTTCCCAGCATGGTATATTTACCCAACTGTTCAACATGCCATAATTGGGTGTGACCGCCGGAAACGAGTAGGCATACAAATGGATATTGCAGTTCCGGATCGGCTAGAAAATTTGCATAAATGTGTGCTTCTAAATGATTAACGCCGATTATTGGGCAGTCTAACCCAATCGCCAGACCTTTCGCAAAACAGACTCCCGTCAGTAATGTTCCGGCCAGCCCCGGTCCTCTAGTAACCGCAATTCCCTCTAGATCATTGATTTTTATTCCTGAACGGATGATGGCTTCATTAACAATCGAGTTCAGATACCGTTCGTGTTCTCGGGCTGCCAACTCAGGCACTACTCCGCCGAATCTGGTATGGATTTCCTGTGAATTAACTATGCTGGCGAGTATTTGTCCATTGGAGCAGATCGCAGCGGCTGTTTCATCACAGGATGTTTCAATGCCTAATACGATCAATCCAATTCCTTGGTAGCGACCAGTTCAAGATTACGCGGTGACAGGTCACGCCAGGTCAGGAAGGGACTGTTCAAACTGACTGACGGCTCGTAAAATTGTTGGCGGGGATTCCATTGTCGTCTGAAATCAATAACAACGCCAATATCATCAGGATTTACCCCGGCAATCTGTTTAATTCCACCAGTAATTGTGAGGGATACAGTGGCTGGATTAACAAATACCCGCAGGTTCGGCAGGATATTGATTACGGAGACCGGTACATCGGTAATGATTCTTTCACCTATTGCCTGAACATCCAAACTATATAAAATTTCCGGTTCGGACACATTAATTAGCCGATTCAATATTTCCAGCTCATAGTGGTGCTTAACTGGCTTATCAAGATTTAATAGGGTATCCTTTGGTAAATAAACCCGATCAATATCCTTTAATAATTCCTTTGGTCCGGAAATCTCGACTTCAGCAGGAGTTAATACAGGACCACCAAGAATCAGATGTCCGGGAGCCGGGTCAACAATTATTTTCTGTATCACCGGTACTTTTTTTACCATAATATCATCTAAGGCGATATGCAGAGTGCGGGGATACACAACTTCAATGTAATCAATATCAAAAGTGCTGGGGATATCAATTTTCTGTGGATAACGTTCAAAATAATCATTCAGGACGAATTCATAATCAGTTTGTATTCGCTCCAAATCAACTACCAGTTTGAGGTCGAGAATATTTTTCAGCAGGATTGCCTCCAGCAGTGCGCGTCCCGTTCCACGAAACCTGACATTTGCAGTCCGGGGAATTTCCTGCCGTAACGTTTTCATAGCCTGGATGTTCCGAACTTCAATCGTTACTTCCAGATCAGTGGTAAACTCTTTTTGACTCGACACAAAGAGCCATAATAAAAACGCCAGCAGGAAAGCCCCGATTATCAGGCCAAACTGCTGGCGTGTAGGTAGTAATTTAAATGCCAAGGATTAACAACCCGGTTGGTATTGATTCCTAGTCTTCAGCTTCTGGTTTGTCAGCTTCCTTTTCCGCACTTTTCTCATCATCAGATTGATTTAGCGCATCAGGTATTTCGATCTTTTCAGAAGCCGGTTCTTCCTGATTCTCAAGAAAATCAGAGATGTCATCCGATTTACCCTTTTTCTCATCCACTGTCAGATCATCAACAAAAAGGATAACTTTTTTATCATCTGGCTTGACTTCCATGACCACTCCTGAGACAACTGAGCCTGGTTTATATTTACGAGCCATGCCTTTACGATCACGCTTTGACAATTTTGTAATAGGAATGATACCTTCCACATCCTGTTCTAATTGCAGGATAATACCCTTATCCAGAACCCGAATAACTTCACCTTCCACCTGCTTACCACTGGTGAAATATAGTATTATTTCCGGCCAGGGATCATCACTTACCTGCTTAAGACCCAGTGAAATGCGTCGGCTTTCCCGTGAAACTTCCAGAACCCGAACTTCAACATCCTGATTCTTCTCGACAATTTCCTTGGGATGTCTGATTACTTTAGTCCATGATAAATCGGAAACATGAATCAGTCCGTCAATACCTTCAGCCAATTCGACAAATGCCCCAAATTGGGTCAAATTGATAATTTTACCTTTCTGCACGGTTCCAATCATGAAGCGATCTTCAATTTCATCCCAGGGGTCCGGCTGTAATTGTTTCGCACCGAGACTGATTTTCCGTTCTTCTGAATCAATCGATAACACCATAGCATCTACTTCATCACCCATGGAAAATAACTCCGATGGATTGCGAACATGGCGGGTCCAGGACATTTCGGAAACATGAATCAAACCTTCAACTCCCGGTTCGATTTCAACAAAGACACCATAATTGGTCATGCTGACGACCTTGCCCTTAATTGTCGATTCGATGGGATACTTGGTATCAACATCTTCCCAGGGGTGGGGTGTCAATTGTTTCAGCCCCAGTGAAACACGTTTCTTCTCCTTGTCATAATCTATGACTTTAACCATCAAAGTATCATCCATTGCAACTACCTCGGATGGATGATTTACACGTCCCCAAGATAAATCAGTAATATGCAATAGCCCATCAATACCACCAAGATCGATAAATACTCCGAAATCGGTGATATTCTTAACACGGCCTTCAAGCACCTGACCGGCCTCAAGCTTGTCAAACAAGGCTTCGCGCTGCTCTTTCAGACTTTCTTCAAGGATAACCTTGTGTGAAACTACAATATTTTTTCTAGTCTCGTTCAATTTTACGATTCGTAGATCGATTTCCTGATCAAGATAACGATCAAAATCCTGTACCGGTCGAACGTCGATCTGCGAACCGGGCAGGAAGGCCTGTACACTATTCAAATCAACGATCATACCGCCTTTTATACGACGGACAATCTTACCTGTGATAATCTCTTCATTATCAAAATATTCTTTAATTTCACGCCAGCGTCGCATGAAATCTGCTTTTTCCTTGGATAATACGGTTTTCCCGCTGCGATCTTCGATATATTCCAGGAAGACTTCCATTTTCTCACCAATTTTTGGTGTTTCATCATGGAATTCGGCCCGATTTATAATACCTTCGGATTTGAAACCGATATCAACCAGCACTTCCTTATCGTTCAAACCGATAATCCGGCCTGTGATCACCTGATTTTCCGAGATATCAGAGATTGTGCTGAAATATAATTGTTTTAATTCCGGTGATATTTCGGCCTCGGTGGTACTCTCGTCCAGCTCACGTTTGGAAACAATTTTAATGTTATCGAAAATTTGGGGGTTTAAATAATCAATTTCCGGTATTACTTCCTGGGCAGCAGGTGATTCTTCAACTACTGTTGTTTCCTCACTGACTACTTCTGATGCAACTTCAGTGGTCTCTTCAACTACCTTTTCCGGTTGTTTTTTATCAGTCATTTCTATTACCTTAATTACAATCGACTTTTAACCTGGTCGACAATCAGGGTTACTTGTTGTTCAATTGTGAGATTGGATGTATCAATTTCGATGGCATCAGCAGCTTTTCGGAGCGGTGAGTGTGCCCGGGATGAATCTTTTTGATCTCTGATTTTAAGATCATTAATCAAATCATCCAGTGACCGTCGTTCTCCCAGTCGATCCAGGTCAAGTTGCCGTCGATGGGCGCGGGCGGCGTAATCGGCAACGATAAAGAACTTGAATTCGGCCGCCGGAAAAACCACCGTCCCAATATCACGACCTTCAATCACGCAGTCCTGCCGATTACCAATCATACGTTGCATGACCACCATTGCTTCCCGGACCAGCGGCTCAGCACTGACGGCGCTTACATTGGCCGTCACCTTGACGGAACGGATTAACTCAGAAACATCACGGTCGTTTAGGCTGATTTGCGTCTCCTGATTCCGGGTTGACAGATCAAGGTCAATGCTATCCAACAAACCCTTCAGGGATTTTTGATCACTGGGGTCAATATTCTGTTCAATAGCAGCCAGGGTTACCGCACGGTACATTGCACCGGTATCCAGATAGGTAAAACTCAACCGTTCGGCAACCAGCCGGGCGGTTGTGCTTTTTCCGGAGGCGGCCGGACCATCAATTGCTATGATCATCTTTTTCCATTCTCAATTAGCTTATAAATTTAAACCTAACAAAAGATACAACCAATATTATTGCTGTATAATCTGCTCCACCACAGGGATGCGTTGTATAATTCACATTATTTGATTCTATAGCCAGCCTCCTCGGTTTCAAAAATCCAACTGACTGTACGACTGATATCAATTATATCCCCTTTTAACATAAACTTACGTTTACGGTAAAAATATGAGGATTGTTCTTTTTCCTTTATCTGCATATCAGCCTGCAATTTATTAATTCTATCCTTCCACTGTTGAAAACAAACTGGCCGCAGATCAACCCAGGCATTATCGGCCCATTCTTCAATCAAGTTCGGCGTAACAGTAATCGAATCCACACCTTCAAAATCGGGCTCGGAAATCTCAGGGCCACGAATATATGTTATACCATCCGGCATCAATATTGGCGTTCCAATCGATAGGATTGTGCTTCGTAACCGGGTATCAGACTGAATCAGGTCATAGGCTTGCCTACTGAGTTCTTCATTGGTGTAATTATCAATTTTATCGAGACTTCCGCATATATTATGCAACAGGTATCCTTCATACAATAATTTGGTCAATCGTGGAGGACCGAGCAATTCAAAACCCACTGAATCCGTTTTGTGTTCCCTTTGCAATTCCAACATTCTGTCTACCGCATTCTGCCTAATAAGTGCAGCTCGATAAGTGGGACCAAGCACCGATGAATCAAGTGCCGCAACAATATCCGTTCCCGTGTTCCCACCCTTAATCTCTAAAATCGTCCGGTCAGCAATTTCTTCCGGGGTAACAAATTCCATCTGACCCTCAGAAGTAATAACGGCAAATTCACCCATGGAAAAATAACCGTTTTCACCAGCATCGATATATACGGATTCAAGGACATCATCACCCTGCCGGGTCCAATTTCCCTTGCCCTGGGGCGTTAATTCACCTATTAGCGCTTGTGCCGATTTCGGATCGGCATCGTAGATCGGAATAAATTGTCCACGTCGCTTTATCTTGCCATAGCCAATCTCTTTCCAAGCGATTGCAGCTGAAGGTTTAATTTCCTTGATAATAGGTGCATCCGGAGTGCGACCAAGTAGAAACAGCATCATTGTGTGCGCACCGGCAATGGATGATTTACCAAGTAGCATTCGTGAAGGCTTTACCTCAGAATGAGTGTATGGAATATTGAATCCCATACCACCCGTACCGGTGGTACCAATCTTCAGATAAAATTTAGTGCCGGCGGCCTTCATTGATTCAATCACTATCTGCATATGACGAATCAACTGTGGCACGGCCTGTGACAAAATTGTCTCTTCCACATTATAGACAAATTCATCATCGATCCGGTTTTCTTTAATTGCATTGCGGACTTTGGCAATTTTATCATAAGGATTCTGATAGGCAACCGCAGTAGCAGTATTGATACAATCAATGATGATATGAGGGTTATACCTGGTGAATAAATTATAAATTGCGGTATTTTGTAATAATTCCGGCAGCAATTCGTCGAATGTATCGGCTATCAGATTCTTGCGCATGGTGGGATCTTTATTGATAACTGACCTAGGTATATACCGATATTCTTCACGAACAAAAATATCACCCCATTCGGCAATAATCTCGGTTCCTTCATTGGTATGATGATCAATCAATTGCTTCTCAATATCTTTGGCTTCATCTTCTCGCAAGGATGTTAAAACCAGCTTATTGGGCTTGTTTTCCAATACTGCAAAAGCAATTGCCCGACCGACTAATCCCCAACCACCGAGGATCAATACGGTTTTTCCGTTAATGTCCATTCAAACTTCCTTTCAATTCGCGAACTTCCTGTTCAGATAATTGACGATAGTGACCAATCGGCAGGTCCCCCAGTTCCAGCTTACCGAACTGCGTTCGGTTCAATGAAAATAATTTTCGTTTTAAATAATGAAAAAGCCGCCGGATTTCACGTTTTTTCCCGCGGCGCAAACGGAGTATTATCTCCGTCCGGGACTTAACAGTCACTTGCTTTAACACCTCAGCTTTGCCAAACTCGCCTTCGCCTATAAACATTCCTTTGGCCATCCGACTTATTTCCTGATTGCTCAGAGAATGATCAACAACAGCGTTATAAATCCTGGGAATTCGCCAGCGTGGGTGTGCCAGTCGATTTGCCAAATCTCCATCGTTGGTTAATAACACCAATCCGGTTGTATCCCGGTCGAGGCGACCAATCGGGAAAAGCCGCTCTTTTGATGGTACCAGATCGACAACAGACCTTCGACCTCTTTCATCACGGACAGTTGTAATTATTCCGGCCGGTTTGTTCAGAATATAAAGCTCGGTTTTACTCTTAATGCTTAATTGGCGGCCATCGTATGCTACGATATCTTCTGGGCCAACTTCCAGGGCTGGGTCCAGCACTAACTCGCCATTAACAGTGGTAGTAGCCGCCTGGATAAGCTCATCAGCTTTTCTGCGCGAAGCCACACCAGCTTGAGCAAGATATTTATTCAAACGCATCGGTCTGTTCCGGGTGTGCTTCAACTGCATCAGTAATTTCACTGATTTCCCGCAGCTTTGGCATATCCGCCAAACGATTTAATCCAAAATATTCAAGAAATTTATCGGTTGTTGCATACAACAGTGGCCGACCAACACCTTCATCACGACCTTTAACCTTAATTAAATTCCTGGATAATAATGTTTTTAGCACACCGGTGCAATCCACTCCCCGGATTGATTCAATCTCATAACGGTTAAGAGGCTGTTTGTAGGCGATAATCGCAATTGTTTCCAAAGCTGCCGGTGAAAGCATCAAGCGTCCGCTTTTACTCAACATCCGTTTTACGTAAATATCATAATCGGAACGCGTGACCAATTGATACCCCCCAGCGACCTCCGATATTACAATTCCATGATCGTTTTCGTGGTATTGTTGCTGAAGCTGTTCAACAATATCGCTCAAATTCGGTGGATCATCTTCAAATATCAGATTAATCTTGCTCTGTGTAAGTGGTTCCGGAGAAGCAAACAACAATGCTTCAATAATATTAACCAGTTCTTTCTCAATCATCTTAGGCCGCACTTGTAATTAATTGAATCTCTAAATCGCCGAATAAATTGTTCTGATAGACTTTTATCTGCTCCAGTCGAATAAGATCAAGAATTGCCATAAATGTCACTACCACCTCAATTTTCATAGTCAGTTGCCCGATTAAAACACTGAAGCGCAAACTGCCATTAGCAGCGAACGAACGCATGATCATTGCTTTTTGATCATCTAGGTTAACCGGCTCACGGTTCAACTCATAAGATTGAATAACCGGCATTGAATCCATGGCTGATTTAAAAAAGCGCGCCAGATCATACAATGTAACCACCCGCAAATAAACCCCCGGATCTTCTTCCAATTCAGGTAATTTGGCCAGCGCCTGACGTGGAAATCTTCGGGTTTGGTCGTTCTCTAACTGTCCAAAATCACCAGCCAATTCCTTGAAACGCTGATATTCGAGTAATTGCTTGACCAATTCGGTTCGTGGATCAACGATTTCACCCAAATCATCGACTACAGTCCTGGGTAACAGCATTCTGGCTTTAATCTGCATTAAAGTAGCCGCCATATTTATAAACTCACCAGCAATGGAAATATTCAACGTATGCATTATATCCAGGGTATCAACAAATTCCCGGGTGATACTAGCAATAGGGATGTCATAAATATCAATCTCATCCCGACGAATGAAGAATAGTAATAGATCCAGCGGCCCCTGGAAATTCTCTAATTGAACGCGATACATATTTTAGCTGTAATTAACGCCTACCGCTTCCCGAGCTCGTTGCAAATATTGTTCAGCAACAGCAGCCGCTTTATCAGCACCCTTCCTCAAAATTGTGATCACATCGCCGCGATTTTTTTCCAACTCAATACGCTTTTCGCGAAAGGGTGTAAAAAGATCCATAATACGATTAAAAAGCTCCTTTTTCACATCACCATAACGCATACCGGGAGTCCTGAACCGGTCAGCCAGTTCCTCCTGTTCAATCTCGTTAAGGAACAGGCTGTACAACTGAAACAGAGTGGTATCGATACTTTTAGATTCTTCGATCGGCGTTGAGTCAGTTACAATTGACATCACCTGCTTACGGATATATTTTTCAGAGGCAAATATAGGAATCGAGTTACCATACGATTTACTCATTTTCTGGCCATCAATGCCAGGGACAAGCTGAGTGGTCTTATTAATATCAGGCTCAGGAACAATGAATATATTTCCATAAATATTATTAAATCTGATAGCAATATCCCGGGTAATCTCCAGGTGCTGTTTTTGGTCTTTACCAACCGGCACAATTTCTCCGCCGAACAACAGGATATCGGCTGCCATGAGTATAGGATATGTAAATAATCCCATGTTAGGCGTGATTCCCCGAGCTATTTTATCTTTGTACGAAGTTGATCGCTCCAGCAAACCCACACTGGTAATATTAGCAAGTAACCAGGTCAGTTCCGTCACCTGTGGCACGTCCGATTGAACCCAGAATGTCGTTATCTCCGGATCCAGCCCTAATGCTATAAAATCGCAGGCAGCATTGAAAGTATTCTCCTGTAACAGCTTCCCGTCCTGTATGGTTGTCAAGGCATGATAATTGACGATGAAGCAAAACAGATCGTTATTTTCCTGATAATCGATCATCCTTGACATCATACCGAAATAATTACCGAGATGCAGTTGACCGGAAGGCTGTATTCCACTTAGTATTCTTTTCATGGATAATTCCGCTATTTGGGGCGACTGGCGGTTAAAATGATTCCATAAACAGATAGGGCCGCCAGGCAGCCTGATGCTGATTTACATAATTTTGAAAATGATGAATTCTATTCAATTTCCTGGGATTTTTATTTAAAGGCATGTGTGCCTCTTCCGGTGTGCGATTACCCTTAAGTAAATTACATTTGATACAGGCGATCACCAGGTTTTCCCAAGTATCACTCCCCCCTTTCTTGCGGGGAATAACATGATCGATTGTAAGTGGTCCGGTGCGAGTCCCGCAATACTGGCAGGTGTGTTTATCACGCATCATAAGATTACGTCGTGATACAATAATATCATTGTTGTTATAGCGAACAAATTCTTTTAGTTTAATCACGCACGGCGCAGCAATTGAAATATTGGCTGAATGCAGATATTCATTATATGATTCAATAATCTCGATTTTACGAAGATACCATAAACAAATTGCATGCCTGGTGCTACAGATATCCATGGGAGCATAATTTGTGTTTAACAACAAGACGACCCGATTCAGCGGACCATCATTGGCAGAAATCAGTTTTTTCTTCAACATAATTCTGCCAATTGACCCGAATTATAAAAACCGCCAACACCAAGTACTTTTCCAAAAATTCCTTTGAACACGACCTCCGAACTGTGAGAAATGGTTCTCGTTAGTAAGATTTCCAGCGAAAGGAATAATATTAGACAAAATCATTCCCGACAAAACAAGGCGGAATTTATCCTACAGTGTTTCTCAGTCGCAAGCTATTAGCAGGTATAAAAAAGGGGATCAGAACAGTAATTGTCCCAATCCCCTTTTATAGGGTATTTAGATATCAGCTATTAATCTGTTTTAAAACAGTAGCTGCTGGCCAATGGAAAATGAAAATCCATGAGCGCCATTAAAAATTCCACGATCCTGGGAGAATCCAATATCAAGAGTGTAATGCTCGAATTTCAATCCCCAGCCGATTCCCCATTGAACTGACTCGAGTCCACCCAATGCCAGGCCGGCCCTTAGGGGCAGCCAGGGCACTGCATTATATTCCACGCCACCGGATATACGGGGCGTTGTGTCAAAAGAATACTCAGTGCTGAGATCCTGGCGGTAGTTAGCATAAACATTCAGCTGCGGGAGCAGGTTGCGGTATTCAAATCCAATCAGCATGTAAGTTGGGTATTTAGTGCTGAATCCACTGATGGCAAAAGAAGTGTCAATAACGTTGAAGACTGAATCCATTTGTTCATCACTATAATCGGATAAATCTTCGAATTCAGAGGAAAAAACCTCACCATCAAAACTTAATTCGAATCGCTCCGTATTGGAGTCGCTCCAATTGACAAACCCAATCAGGTTATTAATAGAGATATTTACGCGCATATCATTGGTTAAATCAGCTGCTGCTCCAACATCAAAGGCGGTACCAAAACCACCGACAGCTGCTTTACCGGTAATATCACCAATGGCATGGATTTTATCTTTGTGAGTTGTAATTGATCCACTGAATTCCTCAGTCTCAGCGTAAACGGCTCCAACCAGAAACTTGGCTGCTGCACCAACATAGCTGGCCTGCACAAATTCTTCCAATCCGGGGATTGACAGCTGCGTGCCATATGCGAAAGAGATCGGGAACACTGATTGGAACTGCATGCTCATATTGCTCAAATCAACTGGTTCGCCAAACTGATTTCCTGTTAACACAAATTCGAATATTCCTTTGGGTATGGAAACACTAGTCTGGAATTCCAGGCCAATGGAAACTGCAAAAGATCCGAAATTCATCCCAATGAATTTCATACTGGTCAGGGGATAGAAATTGACGCCATCTTTGGGAAATGTGCCTAATAAATCACTTACATCATCGGCATCAAGATAATCACCTTTAGTAAACCATTCGTTAAACCAGTTCACTGTCAGTAAATCATTATTCATCTGCAGATTTGGAAATGGAATTAGCGGCAGAATTCCAAAGCTAAGACCGAAATTCGGATTATCCTCGTAGGCCAGATTTGCCGGATTCCAACCGATAACTTCATCCCCTCGAGCCTGAGTGGCAAATGTGCCGGCCATACCAACGGAACGGGGTCCGATATTTACCTGCGCAGTGGTTAGATTAATGAACGCAATAACTAATAAGATTGTAAGAGTAATTGTTTTTTTTCGCATGATTAGTCCTCCTCCTCAGCTTCCGGATCAACTAGGACTTTTATTGCCCCATATAGCAGTATTTTAAGTGAATCGGTAGAAAGGAATTTGGATGGTAGCGGATTTCCTTCCCCATCCGTTTCACCGGTTAAATGAGCACTAGTCTTCACATATAATTCCTGAGAACCATCAAACAGATCAAATTCATCCTCATCTAAAATGACAGAATCCGTTCCGGTGTGGTTGGCAATTATATCAAGCGTCAGAAGTGTATCGGGTAAAACGGTGGTGCCACTTAGAAAATGGGCCGTATCGTGAGCTGCGAAAACTTCAATCTGTGTACCAAATTCAAATTGATTATCATACTCTGCATATAATACCATCCGTTCTAAATCTTCCGGGAAATCATCGGTATCCACCAATTCAGGATCCATATCTATGCTGGCATCTTCAGTGATCAATAATTCCAGAGGAGCATTAATCAAAAATTGTCCTTCAATGTACTGATCGGCAGCCACTGTACCAATCACGTCCACGGCTCCCACAGTCGCTAGACCACTTGCGACAATTTTATCCGGAGAGATGTTTATCAAATCTTCCGCATTGGGAATTCGCACCTGATTACTGTCCGATATGATGTTCCAACCGATTATTTGGGATTCGGCAAAATCACCATCTGCGTTAGTTGCCGTAATAGTCAGATTCAGAAATACCGGCACACCAATATTACTGTCGAAATCCATTATCATTTCTACTTCCGCAAACTCGATCCCTTCCAGTTCTTCAGGCAGGGCGGTGATGGATTGTTCGATTGTATCGATATCAACAAAAACCGGGTCAATCATACCCGTTATGGACTGGAATGCCAGATCAGCGATGTTCACATCTACAGCTATTGAATCACCAAAAGTAAGCGTCATCTCCGTATCGCTGGGAATAGCAATCCGGGATACATAATGCACGTTCTGATCATCAAGGGGCATCGAAAGGGTATAGCCGGTAAGTGGAATTATGTGCTCCTGTGGTGTCGTTTCTGATCCCAACTCCAGTGTAGTGTCAAGAGCGGTACCGCCCATTAGAAATTCGTCAATATGAAAATTAATATCAGCTGTTACCCCAATATGATTTTCCATAGTCAGGACCAACTGACCAGAATTCATGACAGCATCCTGCACTTTTGTGGCATTATCCAGAGAAATAGTGCTGGAATCAACCATGGCATCCTGGGTAAAATAACCGGTGATTGACTCGAAAGTGAGTCCGGCAATATTTATATTGATTGCTATGGAATCCTGTAAATTATAAGACCCTGATTCACCATATGGAGTAACTACATTTGCCACATAATTGAGCATCTGACTGTTGCGCTCCATCCTGAGAATGTGTCCACTGAGATCAACCGGAATAGTTGTTAACCCCGGATTCAGGTCTTCGGGGCCAATCTTCAGAGTATCACCATTGGGCATAAATAATTCAGGAAGAGTGATATTTACAGCTGGAACACCACCGGCTGTTAAATTAATATTATTATCAATTTCAATATTCAAATTCCCATTTGATATAACAGCTTCCAAAATCTCTGAATCAGAATCCATATTCATACTACCATCCACTGACATCTCCTGAGACTCCACGATACCCTGGAAAGTCTGGAAAGTAATCTGTTCACCAGCCAGTGCGCCAAACATATTAATATCAACCGCAACACTGTCTGTTTCTCTTAGTGTCACCATATTGGGATCACTATCTTCGGTGACAATCTGATAGCTGTAATTGACACTTTGATCATTAATCAGCATTACTAAAGTATGATTATCAATTATAAAAGTCTCATCACTGACCGTATTCTGAATCAAGGGGATTGTTTGAGTAAATGGTGATCCAGTAGGATCTTCCAGCGATTGAATTGTCAGAATCAGATCACCGTTTACCGCCAGATTGTTATCAATTGCTATTTGAACATTACCACTGACAATTTCAGCACGTTCCACCTTATTGGAATCATTGGCCATGCTAATAACACCAATCTCATCAATCGTCTGAGATGGTACCAAAGCAGTAGCAGAATTCACTTCAAGATCCCGGGCTCCAATTTTGGTGCTGAAGCTGGATGCCTTGGCAGTAGAATCTATGGTAATTATAACATTATCGGTTCCAACCGAATTACCTGAAACTTTGATCAACAGACTGCCGGGTAATGTCATTCCAGCTAAGGATAATACTTCGGTGGCGGAGTCACCGGGTGAAATGGTAGTATTAAATACCACCAGAGCACCAACAATATCCGTAGTATCAGTTCCATTAGTCTCCTGCAATTGGATGCTAATCGGGTTACCCAGAGTAATAACCATATCGTTTACAATAGTTACGTCTAG
>CAZIJQ010000005.1:0-13015 GCA_964539785.1 uncultured bacterium
TGAAATCCCTCGTCTGACCAGGATGCTGGTGGAAAACCAGATTGACATACACGCCCTGATCCCCCGGACTTCACTGGAAGATTATTTCCTGCAGATAACCCAGGAAAATGAATCATGATGGTCAATCTGGTTTATAACGAATTAATTAAAATTTTCAGTAAATACCGGACCTACATTAGTTTTGGCGCCATTCTAATATTGATGCCGCTGGTGATGTGGGGATTCAGCTATGGCGGCGATAAAATGCAGGCTGATATCACCGAGCGGTTTAAAGACTCATTTATTATTACCGGCACCCTGTTTAATGGTTTTTTCGCAACCTATATCACTATGAATTTTCTCTGGCTGCATATCCCATTCCTGATTACACTGGTGGCCGGTGATGTGATTGCCGGCGAAGGCGCCAGCGGCACATTGCGGATATATTTAATCCGACCGGTTTCCAGAATCAGGATAATAATGGCGAAATTGATCGCCACCTATATTTACACGATTTCAGTAGTTGTATTTTTTATTATAATGAGCCTGGGTCTTGGTACGATCTGGTTGGGCAGTGGCGATTTGCTGGTTATGCATGAAGGTATAATCATCTATTCCAGTATTGAAGCATTAGGGCGGTTTTTATTGGGATTCAGCTTTGCCCTGGTAAACCTGCTGGTTGTTTCCAGCTTATGCTTTATGCTAAGCAGTTTTGTAAACAATGGAATTGGACCCATGATTGGCGCCATGTCAGTTATCATGGTTGGTCTGGCAATTACGAATATTCCAATTGAGTTTTTTGAGACAATTCGTCCCTGGTTTTTTACGTCTTATTTTGAAATCTGGCGACAGGCTTTTTATGATCCGATTCCCTGGGGTGAGATCGGGTCCGGTCTGACAATTCTCCTTGGGCATGCCTTGATCTTCGTATTTGTTGCCGTGATCACTTTCAACCGTAAGGATATTTTGACATGATCAGATTTTATCTGTGGCTAATAATAA
Organism: uncultured bacterium; assembly: GCA_964539785.1. Classification (GTDB taxonomy): domain Bacteria; phylum Fidelibacterota; class Marinisomatia; order Marinisomatales; family TCS56; genus JABMPO01. Next base: position 982 of record CAZIJQ010000005.1, read on the forward strand.
TTTTTTCGTTTGCATCAGGACAAATTACCAGCCAGGCAATCGTAGATAGCGTTAAAACCAGATATGATCTGATTCAGGATTATTCGGTTCAGGTGAAATTAGCGGTCGAAATGCCCGGTTTCAGGATGCCTCGGAAACGCATAAAACTGTTTTTTAAACAACCGGATATGCTGAAAATCGAATCCGATGGTTTTGCCATGGTTCCACGGCAGGGTATTGGTGTCGCCGCTATCCTTGACAGCCTAATAGCCATAGAAGTAATTGGAGAAGAAACAATAGTTGGGCATCCCTGTTGGGTACTTAGGGGAAGTGGCGGGGAAGGCGAATTGCAGTTTGAAACCAGCGCTTGGGTTGATCAACAGGATTGGGTCATTCGGCAGATCAAATCAATGGTTGATACCGTTCGGGTTGCTCAAATTGAATTAGAGTATAGTCTGATTGACAGGCGCTATCTACTGCCGATTAAGACCACGGTAATGATTGACCTGCCACAGTTAATGGCTACACGAATGGATCATTATGACCCGGATGGTCCCGCATTCCCGCAAGCTAAATCGCCGGAAAAAGGAAACCGCAGTGGAATGGTTACACTGGAATTTGTTCGATACCGCGTAAATAGAGGTTTAAAAGACAGTTTCTTCAGAGAATAAAATTTTATCTCAGGGGCAATAAATGCCCCAGTACATAGCCTATTACCGTGCCTACCAGCAGGGCCAGGGTAATAACCCTGGAATTGACAATATCTTTGCCGTAACCCTTGCGAATGGCTAGTACGGAGACCAGATAAGCCAGGGCATTCAGAATCCAGAAAAAAGGGATGGTCAGGACTTTGATTATTAGCGGACCGGCAATTGGAATCATGACGATCAATGTTGCCAGACCGGCAAAGGCCTGGGTGAACAGCCCAAAGACCAGGGTACCAAAAACAACAATTTTTTCATCGACCCCCAGCACCAGGGCGATTATAACGGCTATCAAGATTCCCAACCAGAGAATCAGAATTTTTCGATAACTCTTAAAAAAGGATTTGTTAATCATTCTTTAATCTTGCTTCCAGAGTAAAGCCAAAAAGCTTAACACTGGCCTGGACAATTTTTTGATCAGCACCCCTTGTTACCCACAATTGGCGGACTGCAGCGGGATGTATAATATACTCAGAAAAATAATCAGTTTGCTGGAGAATATTTTCTGAAGAGCCCGCGGTGGGGACGATATCGAGGCGGTAATGATCGCACAGGTAGGTAGAATTGTCGATAGTCAGGCTGACCGAATCAGCCCATAGTAATCTTGCTTTATACAGGCTGCCTTCGTGCTCAAGTTCAAACCAGCGCGTATCCAATTGTTCAGCCGATTCTTGGGTTATTCGTGCCAGGATTGTGAAAATTGTTTGGGTGTCCGGTTGACGCGCGACCCGAGTATCGGAGTCATAAACTACTTCATGGGAATCGCTGTCATATTTCAGTTCTAATTTCTGCTCGAAATTGCCTTGTTTAATTTTTTTATTATAGGCCAGTATCCCAAAATCAACTGAATCGAATCTAGTTGAATATTGATTATCAACCGGCCAGATCTGATCGATGACGCCAATAGTTTTTGTTCTGAAATTAAGTTTTCCAGACTGCGGTTGATCCATCTCAACACTGACACAGGGAATGCCCAGAAAATCGATTTGATAATCCTGCGCTAAACTTATCCTGGGTAAAAAGAAAAGACCAAAGGATATTAAAACAAGGTAGCAAAGTGTAATAGGGTTATGGTTCATAGTCAGGCTTGAGATGATCAGTTTATGAGCATTACTGTTTCCAGCGAAATTTACCGATCCAACCCAGCAGACCGATTATCGGAATATAAAGCGGTTGTATTAAAAACCACATAAGAAAAGTGCCCGGTCGCATGTGTACATTGAACAACAGCAAGCCCTTGAATATCACCGAAAAATCTGCCAGCATTTTCAGCATCAGTATTGTAATAATTTCACTGAAACCGGTGGTCAGAGCAGCGACAAGGATGGATAGATTCAGACTGAAGGTAGTTAATAGGAAGATGAAGAAAAAGTGACTGTTCTGTGCTGCCCGGGATGAGTTGGAGGCCCAACGCACTCGCTGGTTAATAAATTCCTTGATGGTCCCTATTGACGCGGTCTGGACTGCCCCGGCGGGATTGGTGTTAAATTCAGGTGTTGTTCTGGCACCAATAGCTTGAATCAGATGCATATCATCACCGGAAATACGCTCAGTGACTGCTTCGAAACCATTGATCTTTTGAAAAGCGCTTCGCCGATATGCCAGATTCTGTCCCGAACCGGACCAGGCCATACCCCAACCCATACTGCCGGCGTTGGCGGCCATCAAAGCCAGGAAATCAAGCTGTTGGTAGCGATTCAGCCAACTGTCCGTTTCCAGTGCCACGGAAGAGAAGCCTGCTACAACCCCTGTATCCGGTTTGAAGCAACTGACCATACTGGCGACCCAGGTTTTTAGAACGCGGCAATCAGCATCGGTGGCGACTATAATATTGCTGGTTGCAGCCCTGACGGCAGTAGTGATGGCATATTTTTTTGGCGTCATGGTAGTTGACCGTTGCTCGATTTTTATTCCCTTCACCTGTGATTTATTACTGGCAAAAGCATCAATTATATTCCAGGTTTCATCGCTGGAACGATCATCGACAATTATTATTTCCAATAATTCTTTCGGATAATCCTGATTAACTAAGTCGGTCAAGAGTCCCGGCAGGTTTTTCGCTTCGTTGCGCGCCGCTACGATTACCGTCGCTTTGGGAAGGTTCTCAGAGGCCATAAGCGGGTTCTGTTTCAGGCGGAACAAACCGCTCAGAAAAAACAGCACAAAAAACAGATACAGCCCCAGACTAAGAACCAGGGTCAAGTAAAGTAAACTCATCCCAGAGGTAGTAAGGCGGTAGCGATCATGAAATACAATAAAACCCCCAGAATATCGATACTGGTCGTAACAAACGGTCCCGTAGCAATAGCCGGATCGATATCCATTCGCTTTAGAAACAGGGGTACAAAAGTACCAATTGAAGTGGCTATCAGCATTGAAGCACAGATACTGATTCCAACGACAGCTCCAATCATAGGGGTGCTGGCGATAAATTTGAAATAAGCCACCAATCCTAGTAGTAGTCCATAAAAAATACCAAGTAGCATCCCGACCCTTATTTCTTTAAACATCACACTTAGCGTGTTGGCTACGTCAATCCGGCCGGTGGCTAATCCGCGTACAACAATTGTTGATGACTGGGTTCCGATATTACCGCCCATGCCGATAATCACCGGAATGAATGCTGCCAGAATCAGCCAGGTTTCCAGCATTTCTTCAAAAATGCCGATGATCAAAGCCGCAGCAATACCACCAATCAGACTGGCAAACAACCAGGGCAGGCGACTTTTGGCATTATCCCAGCTTGATTTTAATAGAATTTCCCGATCTTTACCCACACCGGCCATCTGGAGAAAGTCTTCGGTTGCTTCCTCGCGGATAACGTCCACTACATCATCAACGGTAACAATACCAAGGATGTGATTATCAACATCGAGTACCGGAACTGCCAGGTAATTATAGCGCGATACAATTTTTGCTACCTCTTCCTGGTCGGTTTCGGGGCGAACAGAATAAACGTGTTTGATCATGATTTCTTTGAGGGCGCTGTCCGGCGGCGTAGTAACCAGATCGCGCAGGGAGATTACACCAGACAGTTGGCCTTCTTCGTCGGTGACATACAGGTAAAAGACCATCTCAGCCTTCTCAAAACTTTGAAGCGCCGCAATCGCTGCGCTGGCGAGGGTGTTTTCGTGAAGGGTAAATACATCAGTGTACATCAGGCTTCCGGCACTGTCCTCCGGATAACTCATTATCTCTTCCAACTCGGCCTGTTCTTCTTCCTTCATTAATTCCATGACAGAACGGCTGAGTTCTTCCGGTAGCAAACCCAGAATAAAGGCTTGATCATTGGACCCGGCCTCACGAATGATGCTGGAAATTCGCTGAGGCGTTTCATCTTCCAATAGATTGCTGATAATGGAGTCATCCAACTCGCTGATAAATTCCGCAGTCTCTTCGGTAGCGCCCATCATGTCAAACAACATTTTCTGTTCATCGTCATTGAAATGGCGATAAATCAAAGCCAGGTCGGCCGGGTGGGTCTTATCGATCAGCCGGACAATATTGATTTTAGCATGGCGCCTTAAAAGCCTTCGAAACGTATCTCTCAATACCGTGATTTCATGACCAAACATTTCCTTCTTCATTAGGAAACCTCCCTTCGAAAATTCAGCAGGTAAAGCCCTGCGATAATTGCACCCGCTGCCAGCAGCAGCCAGAATGGTGAAACATGGCTACCCCAGCGGTAAAACGCCGCACCAGCGGGATATAAATTGGTTACTAATAACGCCAGGGCGTTGTACACACCGTGGCAGACAATTGCGGGTAAAACGGAATCTGTCCGCCAGGATAAATAGCCCAGTACGACGCCCATCAGGTAGGCTTGTATGACCCAGTAGGGATTTAAATGAATAATCGCAAATGCCAAAGCGGTAACCAGAATTGCCCGCGTAACATCCTGCCAGTAATTTTCCAGAGCCTGTAACAGATATCCACGGAACAATAGTTCCTCACCGATCGGGGCGAATATTGCGATACCCAGAAATAATATCACACCGGAACTGAATGATTCAATCTGTAAAAACTGCTCTATTTGCTCGAATGATTCCGGATCTGCTATAAAAAATTCTATCAGGCGATCGAATTCTTCCGAAATCAGAACTGTTCCCAGGGCAATCAAAACCGTGCCAACCAAAATTATTGGGGAAACCGGATTTAATCGTAATGCTTTTACCAGCGAGATATTGTTTTTGTGCAGGTAAATTGCCAGCGGGACAGCCATAAAACCCTGTCCGATAAAAATTGATGTATAAACCAGTAATTTCGGGTCTTTGTCAGGACCTAAAACGATACTGACAATACCTGTCAGTAAAAATGCCAGCAGAACCGACATTAATACAACGCCAAATGCAGTTATTGCTGTGGGGGTCCGGTTCACCGGGGTCTAATTCCTGACATTTCATAGCGATAGAAATTACGTTTGCCGGGGCAGAAAGAAAATACATCCTTCCGAACTTAAGACGGAACGGTCAATTTTTCTAATAGGATTCCACCTGCCACAGCCGCGTTGAGCGATTCGCCAGTGCCTGGCTTTGGTATACTGATAAACCGGTCAATTAATTCCCGTGTTGCTTGGGATAGACCATGAGCTTCCCCGCCCAAAACCAGCACCCAATCAGTAATTTGAACTTTATTGATTTTATTAAGCGGAACACCGCTCATGTCGGCGCCGAGCAGTATGCTACCACTTGATTTTAATTCAGGTAACGTTATGTCGGGGAACAGGTTTAAGGCAAAATGGGCGCCCATACCACTGCGAACCACTTTGGGGTTCCAGGAATCGACACAATCCGGGGAAAGGCCAATGTTGGTTACGCCAAACCAGGCAGCGGTGCGCAACAGCGTTCCCAGGTTACCGGGATCGGCCAGACCATCGAGATAGAGCCAGGGACCTTGAGGTAAGGTTTCAGGTGTCAGGGGTCGGGGAGCATTCAGGGGGGTAAGCGCCAGAATGCCGGATGGGGAAACAGTATCAGACATTTTCTTAGCCTGCTTCTCGCTCACTGGGTCCCAGATATATTTCGCCTTTTTTAATTTGGTGATAAATGCTTGGTGTTCCGGGTTGTTTTGAAATTTTTCGGTCAGGTATAGAGCATCGAATTTTAGCTCGGCCGCAATGGCCGCTTCCAACAATCGTGCACCTTCAATCACAAATTGATTATACTGTCGGCGATATTTTTTTTGGGCTAGCGAGCGGATGCGTTTGATTTCGGCGTTGGTTAGCATGGCGGTAATTTACGATTGATGGTATTGCTTAATAAACACAAAGACTACAGTGGCACAAAAACCATGTTTTCTCCCCTATGATAGGGGAGAAAAAAAGAGGGGTCTTAAAATAGGACTCTTGGGTTTATACGACTAATATACGACCTGAGTATTATGACTCCGAGTATCTATCAGTTTTCCAACCTTGATTACCCATTGAAAACCGTCGCGCTCACCGGTAATTTCTACTCCGTTTTTAAAATATTTCCCACCGGGAATATAGACGCTGGTTATTAAATCAATTAAATTCTTGGTGTTCTAGATACCTTGGTGGTTATTATTAAAGGAAAGATTATGTCAAAAGGTGTGACGCCGCAGAGCGAAAGTTATTCAGCCTGGTATACCGATGTGGTAACTAAAGCCGGTCTGGCCGATTACGGCCCGGTAAAAGGCACGATGATCATCAGGCCCTACGGTTTTTCGTTATGGGACAATATCAAGGAAGCTTTCGATAAGATGATCAAGGATACCGGTCATGTTAATGCCTATTTCCCGTTGTTTATTCCCAAATCTTATCTGAGCAAAGAGGCGGAGCACGTGGAGGGCTTTGCCAAGGAATGTGCCGTCGTGACTCACACGCGTCTCATGGCCGGTCCCGATGGCGGTGTTATCGTCGATCCCGATTCCAAACTGGAAGAGGAAGTTATTGTAAGACCGACTTCTGAAACGGTGATCTGGTCCATGTATAAAAAATGGATTCAATCCTATCGCGACCTGCCGTTGCTGATTAACCAATGGGCCAATGTTGTGCGCTGGGAAATGCGTACCCGCCTGTTTCTGCGAACCACTGAATTCCTATGGCAGGAAGGTCACACCGCCCACGCCACCGCCGAAGAAGCCGAGCAAGAAACATTGTTGATTTTGGAGCTTTATCGTCAGTTGGCCGAGGACTACCTGGCAATGCCAGTTCTGACCGGCGTTAAATCGGAATCGGAAAAATTTGCTGGTGCCAAACATACCTATTGCATTGAAGCGTTGATGAAAGATAATAAAGCTCTCCAGGCCGGAACGTCCCATAACCTGGGACAGAATTTTGCCCGTGCTTTCGATGTGACCTTCCAGAACAAAGAAAATCAGGAAGAGCTGGTTTACGCCACCAGCTGGGGTGTCAGTACCCGCTTGGTGGGTGCAGTGATCTTGACCCATGGTGATGATAAAGGCCTGCGTCTGCCGCCGCGGATAGCGCCGATTCAGGTAGTGGTAATCCCCATTGCCCGCAAAGCTGAACAGAAGGATCAGGTTAAGGAATACTTGCAGCCGGTGTTGGATGAACTGAAAAAAATTAATATCCGGGTCCATGTGGACTGGCGCGATGAATCGCCGGGATTCAAATTCAATGACTGGGAAATGAAGGGCGTACCCCTGCGTTTGGAAGTTGGTCCCCGGGATGTGGAAAATGGTAAAGCGGTTCTGGCCCGCCGTGACACCGGTGAGAAAGCCATCGTTGGCAAAGCTGAATTGATCACCATGATTCCGGATCTGCTTGAGCAAATTCAGCAGAGCTTGTTTGATCAGGCTGTGAAGCACCGGAGCGAAAACACCCATACTGTGGCCAATTACGAAGAATTCAAGGATGTAATCGCCAATAAAGGCGGGTTTATTCGCTGCGGTTGGGATGGGACCACCGCCACGGAAGTGCGGATTAAAGAAGAAACCAAAGCCACGATCCGCCTGATCCTGCCCGATGAAAAGATTGACGGATTGAACTGTGTTTTTAGCGCAAAGCCAGCAGTTCACGAAGTTATTTTTGCCAAGGCTTATTAATTAATTGGGACTGATCGGGATTGCCCACTAATCTTTCGAACAGTTTTTTTCATAGCAGATGGTGCTGCCAATGATAGTGCAAACACCGGCGATTGTCCTGAAAAGTTTTCCCTATAGCGACACCAGCCTGGTGGCTCGCTGCTTTACCCACGAAATGGGAAAGATCAGCATTATTGCCCGGGGAGCACGCCGTAATAAATCCCCCATGGGCGCCTATCTGCAGCCGATGAGTTATATCGAACTGGTATTTTATCATAAGACTACCCGGGAATTACAGACAGCATCCCGAATGTCCTTTTTAACCAGTTTTTCCGGTATAATGTCCGATTTAAAAAAAATAGCATTGGGATTAGCGGTAGTTGAACTAACTGATCGGACTCTGCGTGATCAGGATACCCATACCAACCTGTTTGATGAACTGGTTTCAGTTCTTAAAGTATTAAATGATCGTCAGGATAAATTGAATCTCGTTTTCTGGTATTATCAACTCAAATTGCTGGCCGAACTGGGGTTTCGTCCTGATCTGTATGACCGCGAATTACCGGGTTATCAATTACCGGATCCAGCCAGCGGACCAAACAGCCGGCAGATACTCGAGTCCTTGCTGAATTGCAATCTGGAATCATTACCAACCCGACCAGTAACGACGGCTGACCGAAAAGTGATCAGTGAATATATCAATGCTCAGATACACTATCATTTTGAGGATATATCCGAGTTGCAATCATTCAAGGTATTGAAACAAATTCTAGACTGATGAAGACTGAAATCATAACCGGAAGATTAATTAATTCCGATCAGCATTCTTTCGTTGAAGATACCGATGGGAAGCGTTATTTTGAAAACGAACTGATCTGGGGCGGCTATTTAAAGCACTGGTCCGGGCAAGAAATCTGTGCCCGCCGATTGCCCCAAAAGGATTACGAACAGCACCAGCCCATAATTATCATGTGGCTTAAGGAAGAACCATCAAAGGAGCCGTTTGTGGATTTGTACTACAATGAGCGGCTGGTGAAATATTGGGCTTCAACTTTTGGGCACAATGCCATAAACGTAAATGGTGAAATATTCAATTTTTCACACTTGATCAATGAAAACGAAGTCATTTCGCTAGAAGAATATTTTTATCGCCCGGCGCTGGGAGAGTTTGCCCCGTCGCCTAACAATGGAATGTTTGAAATTCTGCCCGATGGAACGGCCTATTACGATAAATTCGGCCGCAATTTCATGCGTACAATTCACGTTACCCGCATTATCGGAATTGACATAGCGCGGCTATCAGAAATCTTTCACCGGCAACTTGAAATAATTCATAATGCGCCGGTTAATCCAGAAAAGCCCGAGAAATATAAAGACTTCAATTTTTTTGATCGTAGTTGTAGTACAATAATCCGGGATGGTTTGATCGAATATGGTTTTTCCGGTATCCGGGGTTTTTTACCCCGCGATATGTTTGTCAGCGCTACCCATGCAATTTTGAAATCGAGTCGAAATGATGGAATTGCCGTGAAACGGTTTATCATGCCTCAATTAATGGTGGCGGAAGCGGCACCCAGCGCCATTACGCCATTGTTCAATCTACGCAATCGTATTTACTTGAGGAACTTTCCAGCCCTGGATCCATCTCAGTAGCATGCGTTATCAACTTCAGTCTCCACAGGGTCAATATTCCTTCAAGCCGCGCTTGTTTACCGAAGCCATCAAGGTCTTGATTGCCATAAACGTTGGTATTTTTCTCCTGACGGTTCTGGCGCGCAGTGTCATTGATCTGACCCTGATTTTTGGCTTGTCGACCGGAACGGTTTGGCCATTGATCTGGCAGCCATTCACATATATGTTTATGCACGGCAATTTGTGGCATGTGCTGATCAATATGTTTGTCCTGTGGATGTTTGGCTCGGAAATGGAATCCATCTGGGGTAAAAATGAATTTTTAAAATATTATTTTATCACTGGTGTAGGGTCGGGGTTGGTCTGGCTATTGTTTAATATCGGTAATTCAAATTCGGTTTTGATCGGCGCCAGCGGAGCGGTTTACGGGATATTGCTGGCTTTTGGAATGATGTTTCCCAACCGCAAAGTATACATTTATTTTCTATTTCCGGTAAAAGTGAAATATTTTGTCATTTTCCTTGGAGCCATGGCCTTTATGTCTTCATTGGGTCCGGGCAGTAATATCAGCCACCTTACCCATCTGTCGGGAATGATCATCGGTTACATTTACTTGAAATCCGACTGGCAGGTCAAGCGGATGCGTTTCTCGGTTCATAAAAAAATCACGGAATTAAAGACCCAGGCCACAGATCGAAAACAAGGTAAAAAAAGTCAGTACAAAATGGAGATAGATCAGCTATTGGATAAAATTAATCGTGTTGGGTACGAGGGTTTGACAGAGGAGGAGCGTAATCGTTTATATGATGCCAGTCGAAAATTATCCCGTGAACAGCACCGGGATTAGCGAACTAAAAGTATTTTTCGCGCCGTAGATTTTATTCCATTAGAGATAGCAATGAAATATATCCCGCTGGGGGCGATTTGATCGGTTTGCAGATAACCGTCCCAACTGTAATTGTAAGCGCCCGGGGACAAATTCGAATTTTCAATAAAAGTCACTATCCGTCCCGTGATATCAAAAACGTCAATTCTAATTGATGAATATTGTTTGAGGGTAACCACAAAATGGGTTTCCGGATTGAAGGGATTGGGGTAAGGTTGTGAAATGGAAAAGGAGGCTGGTAAATCGAGAAGAGTCTGATCCACAGCAACCGGATCGCCCCAGATATTATCCACAAATTCCGGCCGGTCGATGAATGGATTACGATTATTCTGGATGGTAAAGACAACATCATTCCGATCCAATTCTTTTTGACTTACCGAATCTTGTGCATGCCATTCCATAAGCATGGTAAGCGCCCAGGGCGCCAGTTGTGATCCGTTTGTCATTGGTGTATTATCCCAACCACTGTCCTCGCTATAGTAACGCACAGACATGTAAAAATAAGTGCGGGCAAAATCGCCTTTATATTCGTCGATGGGTTCAAAAACGGTACCGGCATAGCCCGGATATGAACAGGAACCTAATTTGCTTCCATTTTGTGAAGTCCATGTGGCTGAACCCACTTCACCATAAGGATAATTACCGCGCCGATTATTAACATATTTATCGGTAGGATAAATATGAAAAAGATCGCTATTCATTGGCGAGTAATCATTGAACCAGCTTTTAGGCCAGGAATGTTCCCGATTGTATACATCGCCCTCAGAGGTTCCACCTATGCCTATGTCTTGATCATCGCCAAAAATGAATACGTAGGGTGGAGTCCCACCGGGAACATCCGAATACATGTCCCAGACAGTGTTATCGGTTTTACTATCAGTAGACTGAAAATGGGTCCAGATAGATGTGTAACTAACCGATGTGTGGTTATCGATGATATCGTGCAAAGCCTGTTGTAGGGCGGTTTCTATGAGACCGTCGACGCTGTCGTAATAACCGTCGGGCGGATCGGCGAACAGTTCACCGCTCATGAGCGGTAACAGAATTGCGATGCTAAGTGCCGTATGTGCGATTTTCTGGTATAACTGATTCATAAAATGGACCGGATAATTTTATATTGCAGTTTAGCAGAAATGGCGGCTTTTGTCAAGCACCGGTCTTAACGGGTTAAGAGTAATTTCTGAATTGAGTTTAATTCATGGGATTTGATTTGCAGGAAGTAAACACCGCTGGCTACGGGTAAGTTGTTACGGTTTGTGCCATCCCAGGCGATGGTGTATTCGTCGGCGGACAAATGGCTGTCGATCAGGGTTTTTAGCCTGCGGCCAGTGATATCGAAAACCCTGACAGTCAATTGTTGCGGTAGATCAATACTGATTTTGACAGTAGTGACCGGATTAAACGGATTGGGGAAAGCCTGGTTGACCTTGATGTCTGGCGGTCGAACTTTTACCGTAATTGGCTTATGGTAAGTGATTTTCCCGTCATAATCCACATCGGCCAACTGGTAATGATAAAGTTGCCCAGTTATTACATTCCGGTCGATAAACTTATAATTTGTACGGTGGGTAACGGAACCCTGGCCGATCAGTGCTCCATTGGTCTTGTAATCGGCTATAGTCTCCCACCCCCCATGCTCAATGCTCCCAGCTCTACGTTCGAGCAAAAAGCCCAGGTTATCGATTTCCGATTCGGTAACCCAGATTAGCTGGATATTACCATTGCGGGAAAATCCCTTGAAATAAGTCAGCTCAACAGGGAGGGATCCGTCGGTATATGAAAAAGTACCGATTGGAAATGAGGGTGAAGAACTAGCATTATTATT
>CAZIJQ010000005.1:13115-63380 GCA_964539785.1 uncultured bacterium
AATGTTGGAGATGACGTATAATTCAACGCCCTTGGGTGTTCCACCCGATAATGGACCATCGTAAACGCCGGTAATTATTAAATGGGGTTGAGTAATGGCAATATCTGTTAAACAAACGATAATAAGTAATATTGACAAAAAGGTCATTTTATTCATTATTTGCCCTCTTATATTTCTACAATGTGTAATCTGGTTGTTCCCTCCGAATAATGTCACCCCCGGGTGGCCAAAGTTAGCATCAAAACGATAATTTTCATAATTTGATATAGTGGTACTTCAATTACCCTCGCCCCTTGTTTTTCCACCTGCAAAATGACTAACTTCGCGACGTTATAAATTTTAGTAGGGAGAATTATGGATATTAGTACCGCTATCGGATTGTTGTTAGGCATTGGTTTAGTCGGCCAGGGAATCGTTTTCGGCCATGGCCAATTGATGTGGTTTCTTAATCCTGCTGCTATTGGAATTGTATTAGGGGGCACACTGGCGGCGACGCTGGTCAATTATTCTTTCGGCGATGTGCTGCAAGTATTCAAAGTCACCAAAATTATTTTTGGTCGCCAGAAATGGGGCTACCAACAAATGATTACCTCGCTGGTGGAAAAAGCCGAAAAAGCCCGCAAGATCGGTATTATGTCTCTGGAATCGGATCTTAAAAGTATCGAAGAAAAATTCTTGCGTAATGGAATCGAACTGGCAATTAATGAACGAGACGCCAATCGGCTACGCAATTTTCTGGGTCTGGAGCTGGGGAATATCCGTCAGCGTCACGCAGTAGCTCAGGAAATATTCTTTTATATGGGTGCCTACGCACCTGCTTTTGGTATGTTAGGAACCATCATGGGCTTGATCGTAATGATGAATAATTTTTCAGGCGGGGGCGATGCAGCCATCGGTGGAATTGATTTCGATGTAGCGTCCAAATTTGCTGAATTGCTGGGCGGCATGGGTCTGGCTCTGATCACTACTTTTTACGGGGTACTGTTAGCCAATCTGGTTTTTCTGCCAATTGGTGGCAAGCTCAAGCGCAAGTCGGAAGAGGAAATCATGATGAAAAACATCATGGTGGAAGGAATTATCGGAATTCACGCCAAAGATCACCCGATTCTCTTGCGCGAAAAGCTGATGACCTTCGTTCCTCAGAGTAAACGAACCAAGATGGAATAGCCATGGAACGGCGTGGTGTATCACAATCCGAGGCCCGGGCAAAAAGTACTTCCTGGGCCATAACCTATGGAGATATGGTTACCCTATTGTTGACCTTTTTTATCATGCTGCTGGTTATTATGAATGACGCAGAAAAGCATATTGACCGGGTCATTAATATGTTGCTGGATGAAAGCTTCACCGAGCTGGATGAAAATATTACTTCTTCCTATGTGATGGTAGAACGGGTCACAAAGGGGGTCAAAATAACCATGGCCAGTGGTCAATTGTTTAGATCCATGGATGCCGAAGTGCAAACGGCGGTTTATCCATTGCTGCAGCAGATCGGTGGGATCATCAAACTCTCTCGAGTCGTGCGGGTTAAGGATGACCCGAACCTGAGCAAATTTATCGAATCAGTGGAAAAAGCCGGTCGCATGCTGAATATCGAAATCCGTTGCGAAGGTCATACCGATGATCTGCAACTATCAGCCAATTCCAGATATGACAGCAACTGGGATTTATCGACGGCTCGCGCCCTGAATATAGTAAAATTACTCAGTCAATTTGCCGGTATTCCCCAGCAAAAATTCTCAGCTATGGGCTACGGAGAATTCCGTCCGGTGATACCAAATGCCGATGCCCGATCCCGCGCCACCAACCGGCGGGTGGAAATATATCTTGATGCATTCATAACTACTCCGACTGTAACCAATTAAATTCACGGATTTCTAATGAAAAATGCAATTTGCTTTATACTCACCCTGGGTATGTCAACACTATTGTTTTCCCAGGAAACGGAAGTTATCAAAAAAACTAAAGTGTATTTAAAACCCGGTGTCGAAAAAACAATTATCGGTGAATTAATGCCCGGGGCTACGGTTACAAAATTGAAAAAAGATAAAACCGGTCAATATATTAAGGCAACTATAGAGTTTTATATACCAATGGAATCACTACTAGAAGGCCGTGTTTCCAAGAAAATTGGTGAACGCCAGATTGCCGATAATGCAGTCTATAAATTGTCCAGTGCCAAACGGGATGGGAAATCGGTGCATATCAGTTTGCAAATAAGAAATACCGGTACCAAAAATCTGGATTTTGCTCCCATGATGTTGCTTAAACTCTATGGTAAAGGTAAGAATTACGGTGAATTAAATCCATTTAAAGGCGCCAACCAGGGTTTAGCTATGATTCCTCCCAATGGGGCAATTACCGCCGATCTGTATTATGACTTTAAGGTAGTACCGAAAAAAGTAGAATTAGTCTGTACGGCAATACCGGGCGGCGACCGGGTTTATTATCTGCTGGGGTTTTAGAGCGGAGAGCGGGGAGCAAAGAGCGGGGGAGATCAGGAGCAGAGGAGTAAAGAGCAGAGTAGAGGCTAAAAACCAGAACTCAGCGCTCAAAACTCAGAATTCAGAGCCTTTCCCCCTTTTTTGTTGCGCAGCATCAATCACTTTGAACACTTTTTCACCTTTTTTAGCCATTCGATAACGTTCGCGGGCCAGGCGCTCGATATGCTCAAAATCATTTGTTAACTGGTCTTTTTTTTCCTCGAGCTTGATGCGGTTGGCACGTAGTTGTTCGATCTCATTGATTAACTGTTCTCGCTCGCCACGAATCTTGTATAATTGATACAAGCCATGGTCGCCGAAAAAGAAAATTATCACTAATACAGCAGCACCAAACAACAGGATGCCGCTAACAACACGCCGTTGCAGGGCGCTGCTGCCAGAAGTTATGCGGCTTGGTGGACGTCGCCGGCGGCTTTTTCTAACTGCTGCCATTAATTTCTACCAAGAACCTCCCGGCCGGGGAAACGGGCTTTGCTGCCCAAAGCTTCTTCGATTCTCAACAACTGATTGTATTTACAGATACGATCCGTCCGGGAAGCGGAGCCGGTTTTGATCTGGCCAACGCCGGTAGCCACGGCAAAATCCGCAATGAAAGTATCTTCGGTTTCACCGGAACGATGTGAAATCACCGCGCCCAGCTTGTTATGGCGCGCCAGTTTAATGGCGTCCAGTGTCTCGGTCACCGAACCAATCTGATTCAATTTAATCAGAATCGAATTGATCGATTTCTCATCAATGGCCCGCTGCAAACGGTTTATATTTGTTACAGTTAAATCATCACCTACAATCTGGATTTTGGAGCCCAGTTCGCCATTCATGATTTTCCAGCCTTCCCAATCGTCTTCGGCCAGGCCGTCCTCAATAGAAACGATGGGATATTTAGCCACCAGATTTTTATAATAATCGACCATCTCGGCCGATGAAAGCTGCTTGTTTTCCGATTTCAAATGATAACGCTCATCCCGGTAAAACTCGCTGGACGCCGGATCCAGAGCGATGAACAATTCACTGCCGATCTGGTAACCGGTCTTGGCGGCTGCTTCGAGGATTACTTCGATAGCTTCTTCATTACTGCGCAGGTTCGGAGCAAATCCACCCTCATCACCGACGGCTGTGTTCAATCCTTTGGACTTCAATACGTTTTTTAATTGATGAAAAGTTTCGGTACCCATCCGCAGAGCTTCGGAAAATGAATTGGCACCCACCGGGAAGATCATGAATTCCTGGATATCTACGTTATTATCAGCATGACTGCCACCATTGATAATATTCATCATTGGGATCGGCAATAGATCGGCTTCGCCCAATGCCAGATATTCGAATAAGGCTTGTCCCTTGCTAGCAGCAGTTGCACGCGCCACCGCCATGGAGACCCCAAGAATGGCATTGGCGCCCAACTTAGCTTTATTTGGTGTTCCATCAAGATCGATCATAAAGCGATCCAGTACTTCCTGTTTGGCGGCTGCCAGGCCTTTTACCTGGGGGGCAATAATAGTATTGGTATTCGCGACAGCTTGCGTAACACCTTTACCAACAAATCGTGTCTTATCGCCATCGCGTAATTCTACGGCTTCGTGTTCACCGGTAGAAGCCCCTGATGGTACGGCAGCCCGCCCAAAACTACCGTCACTTAAATTGACGTCAACTTCAATAGTTGGATTACCACGTGAATCTAAAATTTCGCGGGCGTGTACATTAGTAATTAATAGTTGTGACATGGTTTACTCCTGAAAAATGAATCTGAATTTAGTCTTACCAGTGATTTATCGGCAATTTGGAAACAAGAATTGCTTGATGTTTGCCTGCCGAGTAATTTCAAATCAATATGGTGATTTCTATCCAGCGATTTACCGGCGAATTTGCAGAAGAGTGGGATCAGCTTGTGTGGACTTCCAATAACGGAACCATGTTTCATACCCGCCAATTCCTCAGTTACCATCCTGAAGAACGTTTTTGTGACCACAGCCTGATATTTAACAAAAAGGATCGCCCTTTCGTTTTATTCCCTGCGGCTGAGACCGAAACTGCCGACGGAAAATGGCTGGTATCGCATCCGGGTGCATCATTCGGCTCACTGGTGGTGCCGGAAGATCTGGCCTTTGCCGACTCAATTCAATTGGTGGAACGGCTGATTGAATATGCCCACTCAAATGATTTTATAGGGATTCGCCTGACCCTGCCGCCGACTATATACAGCCGCCGATTATCAAATTATGTCGATTTTGCCTTGTTACATCAGGGATTTGATTACCGTAAGCGGGAAATATCAAGTATGCTGTTTCTGGAGGATGACATTTCCTTGAATCTCGCCAAGTTTCGTTCTTCCCACCGGCGTGCGGTAAGCAAGGCTCGTAAGTGCGGGGTCAGCATACGGATGACCGATGACTATCAGACGTTTTATACGATTCTGCAAAAAAATCTCAAAATCCGTCATGGTGTTAAACCGACCCATACCATCGCTGAATTATTGAAACTGCAGCAATTATTTCCGGAACGTATCAATTTATTTGGAGCCTATCATGACGATAAAATGATTGCCGGGGTGGTAAATTTTATAGCCAACGATGATGTGGTGCTGGCTTTTTATATCAGCCATGATGAAGATTATCAGGAATACCGTGGTGTGAACTTGTTATTCTATTCGATTTTTGATTGGGCGATCTCTGAAAAATATAAGGTTTTCGATTTTGGAATTTTCACTGTCAATGAAGACCCTAATTTTGGTCTGGCGCGTTTTAAAGAAAATTTTGGCGCCAGCGGAATGTTTCGTGATACACTTGAGTTGAGATTGTAGGATGGAGCAAAGGAGCAAAGAGCAAGGAGCAGAGAGCAGGGTGCGGGGAGCAAAATCCAGAACTCAACACTCCAACATTCGTTCTGTTGCTACGCACAGAATCTTCGGTCGGCAGACAAAATTCATAACCCGGAATTCAAAACTCAAAATTAATCAATGCGTTCACAGATAAAAGCGTTATCATTTCAAACGCTAATTTACGGGACCGGCCACATTTTGGCGCGCCTGGTTACATTCCTGCTGTTGCCGCTGTATACCAATATTTTCGATCCGGAAAAATACGCTGTTGTTTCGCTGGCTTACATGTTCATGGGATTTATGGTGGTTATTCTGCACTATGGGTTGGACGCAGCCTTAATGAAACATTATGTTCCTGCTGGAGCGACCGAGCGCAAAAAGTTGTTATCCAGTGCCTATGTTTCGTTTATATTAACTTCGGTGGGCTTCGCCCTTTTAATGTATTTCTTGCGGGGATTCACCGCTGAAATTTTGCTGGGCATACACATGCCCCGCTACATGGCCCTGGTCGGAATAATACTGATGCTCGATATATTATGGTCGGTGCCAATGCTGCTGCTGCGTTCAGAGGAAAAGCCGTTCACATTTATATTTTTCAGCCTGCTGAATGTCTGTCTGACGATGAGCTTGAACCTGCTGTTTGTGCTGCGATTGAGGATGGGGGTTGAAGGTGTTCTCATAAGCAATGTCTGGACTTCAGTGATAATTTTCCTGCTGACCTTGCCCATAATTATAAAACGGATTGATCTGCGGATGGTCTCATGGCCAATCTGGAAAAAACTGATGCGATTCGGATTACCGTTCCTGCCTTCCGGTATTTTTGCCATGATAATGGAAATGGCCGGTCGCTATTTATTGAAATTCATGACCGATATGGGAGTCGTGGGTATTTATAATGCCGGTTATAAGCTGGGAATGTTGATGCTGTTGGTCGTCATGGGATTCAATATGGCCTGGCAGCCGTTTTTTCTGCGGGAAGGCAGCAGCGCTGAAAAGAAGCAATTATATTCCCGGATCGCGCCTTATGTACTGGCCATTTTGGGCTTCGTCTGGGTTTTCCTATTGCTGTGGGTGGACCGACTGGTTCGGCTTCCAATCGGTGGAGCAACTTTCTACGGTTCCGAGTACTGGTCGTCAACCGCAATCGTGCCCTGGATCGCTCTGGGTTACTTGTTTCATGCTACTTACCTTTTACAATTACCGGGACCGTTTCTTACTGGAAAATCCCATTGGGTTGCTTATACCCGGGGTTTTGGTGCCTTAGTGACGATCTTACTGAATTTGGCCCTGATCCCGTTTTTAGGCGCCCTGGGAGCAGCGGTGGCAATGTGTGTATCGTTCCTGATTATGAGCATAGCCATGTTTTTGGTCAATCGTCGGATTTTCCCCATGACCTATGAATGGTCGAAACTGGTGCGGGTTGGTATAGCGTTGCTAATAATCGCTGTTTTGAATTATCAATTGCCCCAGCGTTGGTTCATTGATGGGGGACTTACCCTGGCTTACCCGATTTTGTTGCTGATTAGTGGGTTCGTAAAACGGTCTGATATCACCACTCTGAAACATAGTCTTTTGGGCAAGTCAGAATAATCTTTTTATTTTGGTTATACGGTAAATAGTGTAATCGTTATTACTTAAATAATACTCGTTAAAAGTTCGGTATATTTATCTGTAAAAGTTTTAATCCCGAACTGTTGTACAGCGTAATCCCTAATTTTTTGGGAGTCAAATTGATTTTTCTCTTCAACCAAATTCACCATTCCTCGCATCAACGCAGTACGATTATTTTTTTCTATCAACAGGCCTGTTTCGGGAGTAACGATGTCCTCAGGTCCGCCACAACGGGTTGCTAGCACCGGTAATCCGCAGGCCATGGCTTCGATTAAAACTACCCCAAATGTTTCGACAGTACTTGGCAGAACCAAAGCCTGGCTTTTGTGCAATAATTCCCGAACTCCAGTTGGTGATTGGTAGCCAACCAACTTGACTCGATCTGTCAGATTGAATTTTTGAATCAATGCCCAAAGAGATTTCCGCTCAGGTCCATTACCGGCAATAGTTAATTGACAGTCGGGTTTATTTGTCAGCAAGTCCGAAAATGCTTTAATCAATAAATCAATATTCTTCTCCGGGCGCAGAAGGGCTATGACGACAAAATTAAAAACCGAATTTTCTATCACCGGATTAGGATTGAGAACAAAGAAATTGGTGTCCACCGGATTTGGAATGATTTGTATTTTATTTGTGTTTTCCGGGAAATGCTGGATAATACCGGTTTTCAGGGCATTACTAGTGGCAACGACTCCGGCTGTATTGTGGTATGTTTTTAAGATGCAATCGCGTTGTAAAGGAGTAAAGCCATTAGGTGCAATAAACTCCTTCAAGTGTTCACTGACAATAAACGGTATTTTTTCCTGTTTCAGCCGATCCGCCAAAGCAGCGCCAGCCCACAAACTTGAGTTTACAACCACAGCGTCCGGCTTTCCTCGCTCGGTTACCGCCTGATCCCACAGACGTAAAAGTTGACGAAGGTAATAATGATAAAATCGATGCTGAATGAGCGGCCAGGGATTGATAGACTCGAAGCGGTAGGTAATTAATCCGTTTTCATTCTCAGGATTAATATGCTGCTGTTTCAATCGATTAAATTGGAAATACTGATGTAAACTGTGAATATGGGCTGAAATTACTGTTATGTCATGTCCGGCAATTTGCAGCATCCGAGCTTGGTCGGCGAAGAAACTACCACTTTCTGGGTGTAGTCTTGTTGGATACCAAGATGGAATGATAAATAAACGCATTTTAAATTGAACTAAGTCTTTGCAGAATTTATTCCCTGTTCTGATCAATTGGTGATAAATTAATCAATCATGGCGGGAACACACAAAATATTTATAGGCAGACTGGGTATGGTATAAAATGGATACTGGTAAATATTGTCATCTCACTATTCAGCCCTATTTGACTGAACAGCGAATTTTCAAGGAAGCGCGTGCGCTAAATGATTATTGTCCGGAAACCGTTATCATCGCGCCCGGTGATGGTGCAGAATCGTTTCGCAATGGTATTCGCGTAGTAACCTATTATGCGAAATCGCCTCTGTTGCGGATTATCAAAAGTTATTATCTGGCCTTGAAAATGCGCACCCGGGTATATCATTTGCATGATCCGGAATTATTGATTCTGGGTTGGTGTTTTCGTCTATTCACCAGCGCTGCTATTATTTATGATGCGCACCGACCGACTTTTCACTATTTTATGTGGCGTTATGGCCCCGGAGGTTTTACCACCCGATTTAAAGCGACAGTGTTAAAATTCATCGAAATTTTGGGAATTGTTTTTATTGATGGTTTGATAATGGCTTCCCCCCGTTCAAAAAAAGGAATTGGCCGTTTTTGCCAACGTAAAATTTTAATCCCAAACTTTCCCGAAGCTGCGCTTGTGAAAGCCCCTCAAAATAACATTGGTAAGTTTGCACTGATTTACCGCTGGGTGATTGAAAAAAAGGCTGATCTGGAGTTGATTCTGGAAAGTTTTTTCCAGGTGATATTAGTAAAACCGGATGCTCGATTAATTATGGCCGGACCGAAATCTTCCCATATAAATCCCGGGTTGATTAATCGTTTACGGGAGTTGAGGATTGAATCCAGTATTACTTTCGCCAATCTCGATGACTGGTTTGAGTATTGTGGGGAGAATAATATTGGTTTGGCAGTACCTAATAATGATGATTATTATCGGCGGGGCGAGCAACCGGAGATTTATGAATTTCTGGCGCACGGTGTCCCGGTAATTTGTGGTCGTACGCCTTTTACCGAGGCAATCGTTGGCGATCGTGAAACCGGGGTTGTGCTGAAAACATTGAACCCCTTGAACATCAGCGAAGCCGTATTAAAACTTTTTGCTGATATTGAAAAATTAAACGAATCAGGAGAAAATGCCCAGCGTTTGGCCGCTCATGAATTTAGTTGGAGTAAACAGGTTAACAGGCTAAATCAATTCTACCGTAGTATATTTAATAGATGAAAATTTTATACATTTCCCCGGAAAACACCGTCGGTACCTTAAATCTCTGGCAAAAAGCTCATGCCGCCAGGGGGAATGAATGTCGATTCATTACACTGTACCAGGCTCGTCATGATTTCGATCCGGGTTTATGCTTGGACTTACCCCTGATCCGGCCTAATAATATTTATCTGAAAGGTCGACATAAATACTATCAACGCTATCGCGGACAAATGGGTGATTATGCCGAACGTTCCGGCTATCCTCCCCGGTGGCAACCAAACTCCTGGTTGGAAAAACACTATTTTCATTTTCGCGATTGGTTATGGCATTTTGCGGTTGAGAAGGTAATTAAAAATGAAAATCTTCTGGATTATGATATTTATCATCTGGAATGGGGCTTGGAATTTTACCGGGACGGCCGTTTTGTAAAACGATTAAAGGAGCTTGGCAAAAGTATTGCTTGTACTTACCACGGACAGGATTTGCGCACCAGAGGCGTGATCCCGGAAATTGATGCAGTAAGTCAGCTTAACCTGACCAGCGAATTGGATTTGCTCGCAAAGCATCCCAATATGAAATATTTGTTTTTACCTTTTGATACAGGGAAATTCGACCCTGATTTTAAGGTAGGGGAAAAAATTCGTATTTGTCATAGTCCCACCAACCGCTATTATAAAGGCAGTGAAACCATTATTCCTGCTTGTGAGCGATTAAGTCAAAAGTATGATTTTGTTGAATTCGTATTAATAGAAAACCAGACGTCAGATTTAGTAATGGAAATGAAACAATCCTGCGATATTCTAGTGGATCAAGTTCATAACCGCGGTGGTTGGGGTTATGGTATGAATTCAGTGGAAGCCCTCGCCATGGGATTATGTTGTGTGACGGAATTAGTGGATGAATATGTTGATTTCATCCCTGACCACCCTTTTATAAATGTAGCGGCTGACTCTTTGGAAGAGACCCTGGAAAAACTTGTTTTGGATCGGCAATTGTTAAAAGAAAGCAAGGTTAAGGCGCGGGAATGGGTAGTAAAATACCACGATATTCACAGGACAACCGAAAAATTGTACGGATATTATCAGGAGTGCGGATGGGTAAAATAGACTTACCATCGGTTAGTATAGTTGTACCCTATTACAATCAGGAGCACATTGTTGAACAAAGTGTCAGTAATTTACTCAGCCAGGATTATCCGGCTGAAAAATTGAATTTCATATTTATTGATGATGGTTCCTCTGATAGCACCAAGTCGACTTTGGATCGGTTTACAGTAGATGAACGGGTTCAAGTGATCAGTTTTTCGCGAAATCGTGGTCGTTCTGCTGCCCGCAACGCAGGGATTACTGCCAGCGACTCGGATTTAATCGGTTTCCTGGATGGTGATATGACTGTGGAGCCGGATTGGCTTCAGCGTTTAGCAGACTTACTGACTGGTGAAGTGGTCGGGGCAATGGGTGATAGTAAATTGCCCCCGGGAACGTTACCAAATCGACTAGATCGCTATTTTTACAGCTTTTATCGCGGGGCCCGGCAGATTGGTGAAAATCGTCCCCTGCATTTTAAATGGTTCCTTTTTAATAATGCCCTGATTCGCCGGCAAGCATTGGATAAAATTGGATATTTTGATTTATCTTTTACCACTTATGGTGGAGAGGATACCGACCTGGCAATACGACTCTGGCGAGCTTTCCCCAGGGGTTTACGATTTTCCACCAAGGCTGTAAGCTATCATCACCACCGACGCACAGTTGCGGGATTTTGTGAATCGATGCGAGGCTATGGTGAAGAAAACTTACCGCGCTTACTAGATAGGTATCCGGAGTACCACAGCGAACTGGCTGGTCGCTGGATATGGTCTGTTAAAGGGAGGCTGGTTTTTAATAGAATGATTTTTGGCTTGGTTTGGGTCCTGTTTCATTTGATTCCACTGCCCTTGCTGATTCGTTATCTTGTCATTTATTCTGTAATACAGGGCGCACGTAATACAACTCCACCGGAGTAATCACTGAAATAGTCTGAGCGTATTGTCCTGATTTGCAAGTTACGGCAGTGGGCTGTAACTTGTCACAAATATTGATCACTTTTAGTTGGAATTGTAATATGAATAACAAATTATATAGGGTGGTTTTTTTGATATTGATGTGGTTCAATTGTTTGTATTCAGCCTTTGAATTACACTGTTCGTCTCAATATCCTCTACCGGACATTTATAGTACATCCCCAGTTTTAAATCTGATGCTGAACAAGATGGATAAAACCGGTTTCGTCCCAAAAATCAGATTAATGGCAACTTATAATAATCAGTTTGGTTTGAAAGAACTTACATATAACTCTATTCATGGCGTTGTACGCTTCAGACGATTTCAATTGGGAATAAAATTAAATGAATTTGGTCCCGATGGCCTTTATGAGGAACGGGTAGCAGAGACAGGCTTACTGTATAATCTCAGAAACCGGTTTTCAATTGGGTTTAGTATTAGTCATTACCAGTTAGCAGTAAGAGGCTTGCCCCGTTCAAATATTACCGGTATTAATCTGGGTTGTGTTGCTGAGCTGGAATACGGTCTGATCTGGTCGGTATACATGCACAATATCATTCTGTCTTCGTCCCAAATGGCAGCAACCGAGCTTCCCAGGATTATAAACTCCACATTTAGGATAATTCCAACTGAGAAACTGCAAGCTATAATCCAATGGGAGCAGGATTTGCTCTACCCGGGGCGATTGGGTTTGGGTGCAGCATTTCAGATCGTTAAATGGTTGACGTTTAGTGCGGGCTATAATGGAAACCCGGGGCAATTAGTGGGTGGATTACAAATTAATAAATCAAAGGTAAAAATTGAGTATCTGGCGTCCTTTCATCAAGAACTTGGTGTCTCTCAAGTACTTGGTGTTGGCTATCATATTGATCGGTAATCCGGTTTTTTCTGACTCCGTTGCGGATATCGTAACTTTACTGGCAATTGATGCTGAGGATCCGCTGTCGGAGGAGGAATTATTAGCACTGGACGAACTATTGCAGAGCACTGGGAAAATATCACAGCAGCAGTTGGATTTATTTGCCCAGCTGTCTTTCATCTCTGACAGGGATTTGGATATTATCCGCCAGAATACTGATATAAAAAAGTTTTCCGGGGTCGATAATCTTTCCGTCAATGCCGCCAGTTTGATACAAATATTGAATTCCTCAGTGGTTGAATATGCTTCCGCGCTGAATTTTCGTCAAATGACAGTGTTCGGTAATGGTCTCAGATATCGTTGGCGAGGTCAAATTACCAGCCCTGGTTCCAAAGTCGGGTTTTTAGTGGAGCGGGATCCGGGAGAACAACAAATTGCCGATTACTATTCCGGGTATCTCAAACTCGATTTTAATAGCTCAAAACTTATTATCGGTGATCATCAAATATTATTTGGCTATGGATTAAATTTGTGGCGTTCAACACCAGCTTACACCGGTTTTGAATCAATTCGCACCGCTGGTAGAAGTGGAACCGGCTTGAGACCTTATCGGAGCAGCAGCGAAAATTGGAGCCTGCGCGGCATCGCCTGGAACAAGCAAATGAATAAGTTGGATTTGATCATTTCCTGCAGCAGAAATAGCCGGGATGGTAAATTTATTCAATCAGAATTACCCATGCTAAATTTTACCGGTGACCATACATCTAACACAGCCCTCAATGAAAAAGGTAGCCTTACTGAAAATGTTTTCTGTGGGGTTGGTACTTGGCAAACCGGGAATAATAGTCTCGGTTTTTCCGCTGCGACGGTAAGTATTTCTGATTCAACGCCAGTTACATTCCAGCAACCAGTCTATTCAATATTTGTTAAAAATAAAACTGCTTTGGCAAGCAAATTCTTTGAAATTGGTCATGGTTATAATGATAGTCGTGCTTTAATTACCGGATTCAATACCGCTTATGGTGATCTGAAGTATGCAGTAATACTGCGGTATTTTACCAACGATTATTGGAGTGTAAGATCCAACCCGTCAGCAGAATGGTCTGGAAAATATAAAAATGAAATAGGTGTATTTCAGGGATTGGTATATCATTTCGATAATCAATCAATCAGTATCCTCGGAGATTTACATCACCAAACCATGGTTCCGACTGATCAGGTATTTTCGATTAAAGGTAGTGAATTGGCCTTGCGGTGGGAATGGCAACGAGGAATGAGCAAAATCCGAATTCAGAATAAATATGCTCGGAAGACCGTGGAAGAAATAAAATATTTATTTTTGTCTGATAAACCACATTATTTTCACAGTAGTCTATTTAAACTGGTTTATTATTATAATTTTAATCGACAGTTCAGGATAAAAACACAATTCAATAATGTGCTTTACTCGGAGCAAACCGGCAATTTTATCGGACGCGGTTTTGAGTTGCTGCTTGCCAGAGATTTCAAGTTTATTAGAGCCAGGTTAGATTTGGTTTATATACAAAATGATCACTTTCAAAGCCGAGTGTATTTCTGGGATTTGAATCTTCCAGGAGAAATGCGTAGCCGGATGTACACTACCAATGGATTTTACCCGGGGATTTATATTGAGTATCGGCGCGACGAATTATACCGAATTGCTTTAAGGTTGCGATTAATCTATCCGGAAGGTCGACCGATCCTTTCAGCCGGCAATGAGGGTGGATTGGTTATTGATGTATTTCTGTAATTAGCTGCATTCTCCCAAAACTCGTGCTGGCAGGAAAATTATAGTGCAGTTATATTCCCGCCTTATGAATAAAGTGCGTAATTGGATTCTGATGCTATTAATTCTGCCGGTTCTGCTGACAGCGGCACCAATCAAGGTGTTATACCGCACAGATATGCGGCAGGATAAACTGCGTACACTGGACCGAGGTCCCGGAACCTATTTTTCAACCATTGATTTGGCTCGCATCTTGGATTGCCGTTATTATGTCAATCCTGAGCGGCAGAAAATTGTACTATACATAGCCAATCACCGAGTTAAAATTTCAGCTAAATCGAGTTTTGTCATTATCGATGAGCAGGTTTATCAAATGCCAATGTATACCAAGGTAATTGGTGAAGATGTTTATATCCCCGCCGAAGCATTTTTCTCAATTCTGAATCGCACGATAATACCCGGTATTACTTATAACTCGGGACGCCAGCTTCTGGATATCGATATTGTTAATTTTAATGTTACCAGCCTGATTGTGGAAGACAAGACTAATGGAACGATTATCAGGTTACAGACAAAAGATCGTTTTCCGGATGGGAATCTGAGCTCGTTTATACATGATAATGGCTGGTTTTACATCACTGTAGCTGGCGGAATTGCGGATTCGACTGCCATTGTCCGGTCAAATTATGGTCAGGCAATTCGTCGCATACTTGTTGACCAGTTGGAAGAATCAGTTCAACTAGCTTTTCAACTACGTCCTAAAATCGAAAGTCAGGAAATTTATCAAAACCGGGATCCGTCCGAGATTGTGATTACTCTGCGCACGCCAGTGGTGGATAGTATGGCACGCCTGAAAGGACTTAAAAAACGCTGGTACCTAGATACGGTAGTGCTGGATGCCGGTCATGGCGGAAAAGATGGTGGTTGTGTCGGTAAATATGGGACCAAGGAAAAAGATATTACTCTGGATATTGTCAAACGTCTTGGTCTGTTGTTGGAAAAAAATACCAGTATTCAAGTCGTATATACCAGAGATGAAGATGTTTTCATTCCCATTTCCGAACGACCTAAAATTGCTAATGCTGCCAATGGTAAAATGTTTGTTAGTATCCATGCCAACGCATCAGCCAATCGAAAAATAAAGGGATTTGAAACCTATTTGTTGCGACCGGGTAAAACAGCCGATGCAATTGAAGTTGCTGCCCGTGAAAATGAAGTTATCAAACTTGAAGAGCAGGCGAATCACTATTCTGATTTAAACGGTGAAGCCTTGATTATGGCGACAATGGCTCAGAGCGCCTTTATGAAGGAGAGCGAGGAGTTGGCGGCAACTATCCAAACCAAGCTATCGAAGCAGAGTAAATCACCCAACCGGGGTGTTAAACAGGCTGGATTTTATGTATTAATCGGGGCAAGTATGCCCAATGTTCTCGTTGAGACCGGATTTCTTTCCAATCCTTCCGAAGAAAAAATGTTGAAGAAACCGGCTTATCGTCAGAAAATCGCAAAAGCATTATATCAGGCTATCGTTGAATTCAAAAATTCCCGCGAATTGGTGTTAGCCGAAGGATAATCAATAGCTGGGCTAATTCCTTAAAATGGCCAATAATAGCTTCAGTGATTATAAATTAATGCTGGACTGGTTGTTCGATCTTCAACGCCGGGGGATAAAAACAGGTCTTTCGCATACGCGTCAATTACTTGCAGCCTGTGGTAACCCTCAAGCTAAATATCCCATAATTCATGTGGCCGGGACCAACGGGAAAGGTTCGACTTGTGCAATGATTGCGGCGATTATGAAAACCGCCGGCTATCGGGTTGGTTTGTATACTTCTCCTCACCTATTGCACTTCAATGAGCGAATCAGAGTGAATGGAATCCCTATTGATAATAGTGCCATAATTGATTTTATTGCTGATCAGCGTGTCGCCATTGACCGGATCGAATCGACTTTTTTTGAAGCTACAACTGCCATGGCACTATGGTATTTTGCAAACGAAAATGTTGATGTGGCTATTGTGGAAACTGGTCTCGGGGGGCGTCTGGATTCCACCAATATTGTTGGGCCGGCAGTAACTGCAATTACACCGATCGATCTGGACCACACTGATTTACTCGGTACTACAATTGATATTATCGCTGGGGAAAAAGCTGGGATCATTAAGCCCGGTATACCGGTTGTTATAGCTCCGCAGGAAAAAGCAGCTGAACGGGTGTTAATTAAGCAGGCTTTACAGCTAGGTGCTAGTGTAATAAAGGTTGAAACTGATGCGAATCAGATAGCGGTAAGCAATACTACCGGAACCAGCTTCAAATGGCGTGGTAATCAATTTAGTATGAGCTTATACGGCCAACACCAGGCCTGGAATGCCTGTTGTGCGCTGGAAACGGTCAGGGCTTTTGATCCCGCAATTGACGCCCAAGTATTGGCCGCCGGATTAATCATGGTTAAATGGCCCGGTCGTATGCAAAAATTGAAAAATAATCCGCCTGTTTTTTATGATGTTGCCCACAATCGGCAGGGCATCTCGACGGTGTTGGATATTTTAACGGAGCTATTTTCTGTCTCACCGGTAGGTGTATTTGTAATGAAAGGCGATAAAGATTCACACCTGATAGCAGAGGCCTTCAAAGACCGCCTGGATTCGCTTATAATCACCGGTGATGATTCCGCGGGTTTAATGGCCGCCGACAAATTATATCAGATGTTGCAAAAAACGGGGTTGAGTTGCGAATTAATTCCTGATTTTCAGCAGGCCAGCGCAGCTTTGCAGGCCAGGATATCTGGAGATAAACCCGGTATTATACTGGGTAGCCATTATATAGCCGCCAAGGTGTTTGATAATTACGGATTTTCCTTTGAGTCAGGAATAATTTAGTGTAATTTATGGTCTCAGATTTTATTCGCCGGTAACGGTTTTTTCTGTAGATAGTATAGCCAAAGCACATTAGAAGGAAATCCCAATGGATGTTAATGAACTCCAATCATTAAAAATTAAGGAATTGACCGAGTTGGCCCAAAAGTTGGGCGTACAGGGTTTTTCCGGTCGACGCAAGCAGGAGTTAATTGTAAAAATTCTGGAATCTCAGGAAGTTAAAGAAGAAGCTGTAAAAGCTATGGGCGTACTAGAAGTATTACCGGATGGCTATGGCTTCTTGCGTAGCCCCGATTTCAATTATCTTCCCGGTCCGGATGATATATATGTCAGTCCTTCACAAATAAAAAAATTCGGTTTGAGAACCGGACATCTGATAAAAGGTGAAATTCGCCCGCCTAAGGAAAAAGAACGATTTTATGCTCTTTTAAAAGTTGATACAATCAATGGATTCTTAACGGATCAGATCAAGCACGCCATATTATTTGATAATTTTACACCGTGCCACCCGGAAAAACGATTTAATCTGGAGTATGATGCAAAAGATCTGTCTACGCGAATCCTGGATTTATTCGCGCCAGTCGGTAAAGGTCAGCGCGCTTTAATTGTTGCGCAGCCTAAAACCGGTAAAACTATTTTGTTACAAAAAATTGCCAATGCGATTCGTAAAAATCATCCTGATACGGAGATGATTGTACTGCTGATTGATGAGCGTCCCGAGGAAGTTACCGACATGAAACGACATGTGGACGCCGAAGTCGTCAGTTCTACCTTTGATGAACCACCCGAACGTCATGTTAATGTAGCCGATATGGCACTACAAAAAGCGCGCAGAATGGTTGAATTCGGTAAAGATGTGGTTATTCTTCTCGACAGTATCACCCGCCTGGCCCGTGCTCATAATGCGGTTATTCCACACAGTGGAAAAATCATGTCCGGTGGTATCGACTCCAATGCCTTGAAAAAACCCAAACAATTTCTGGGCGCTGCCCGTAACACTGAAGAGGGTGGTAGTCTCACAATTGTAGCAACTGCTCTGATTGACACCGGCAGCAGGATGGACGACGTAATCTTTGAAGAATTTAAAGGAACCGGCAATATGGAGCTGGTTTTAGATCGGCGTTTGAGCGATCGTCGAATATTCCCATCTTTTGATCTGATTCGCTCGGGCACCCGAAAAGAAGAACTTCTCTTAACAAAAAAGGAGTTGGCTCGTTTATGGATTTTGCGCAAATTACTCAATGAAATGACAGTCATTGAAGCTATGGAATTCCTCCAGGAACGCCTGAAGCGCACAAAAACTAACGAGGACTTCTTAAACACAATGAGTCAATAACAGCCAGATAATCTGTTTGTAATTAATTATAGCGAGGTGTTGTATGGATTCTTCATATCCTGCAGTTCGAACAGTTACTTTAAAAGTTATAACTGATAAACCAGTTAAGAAAACACCGTACCAGGTAAAAGGTGTTTTCATGCGTCAATATCCGGAGGAAGAACTGATTCCCATGCTAGATGGCCGATATCGCGATCAGTTTTTATATCCCAGGGTGCAGGTCAAAATCCTTAATGAACAAATCTATATTGTTGGTATTAACGAGGGTGTAGACCCAGTTTTATCAATGGTTGAGAAATTTGATTTTCTGGATTTTGGCAATATAACCTTCCAGGTTTTAGATGTCGATGTGGACGAGCACAAAGACCTTTTCCAACCCATATCTCGAATGATCCGGTATCGTTTTATTACCCCCTGGGTAGCATTGAACCAGACTACCGGTATCCGCTACAGATATCTCAATAGTATGGAAAAGATGAATTATTTGAGCCGATTACTGAGCCAGAATATTGTATTCCTGGCGCGTGAAATGGGCATGGAGCTGGAAGAGAAAATTTTTACCAAATTGAGCTTAACATCGCTGTTCCCCAAAACTGTTGATGAAACTTTCTGGGGTGCCTTTAATGGAGAGTTCCGTGCAAATTTCCTGTTGCCCAATTACCTAGGGGTTGGTAATGGTATAACCCGTGGTTACGGAGCCATCTATGGTCTTTACAACCCGGCAATGTTCTCGTTTGATGAAAGTTCTATCAAAGGTGAAATCAAGGATTCGGGCACCGGTGATATGGAAGGCGAAGAAATCCCCATGGAGATGGGCGATGAAGCCGGCGTCAGTATGGAAGATGTTCCCAAACCACGGGAAAAAAGGCGTACTTCTCCACCACCTCCGCGTCGCCGGCGAACCATATCTACCCGCAAAGTTCTCTCCGAAGAATTTCATATCGAAGACGAACCTAAGGCACCGCCGCCACCTCGCCGTCGCGCCTCTCAACCGCGCCGCAATCAGCCCCAATCTGATGATGAATCACGCTTTAACACCGAAGAATTTCATAAAAAGCGCCACGAATGGTAAACTGCAGTTACGAACCTGAAATAACGGAACGAATCCGTAGAATCAAGCCGTCCTTTACACTGGAGATGGCAGCTCTGGCCGCTGAACTTCGTGCCAAGGGTGTGGATGTCATTAATTTTAGTGTGGGTGAACCGGACTTCAATACACCGGCCAATATTATCGCAGCTGGCAAGCAGGCTATGGACGATGGCAATACCAAATACACGGCCGGAGCCGGCACACCGGATTTGCGTAAGGCGACCTGTGAAAAACTGGCCCGGGAAAACGGTATTACCGCAACTCCGGATCAGGTTGTCGTATCCAATGGTGAAAAACACAGTTTGTACAATGCCTGCCAAACAATGTTTGATGCCGGCGATGAAGTCATAATATTAAAACCTTTCTGGGTTTCATTTCCTGAATTGGTCAGTCTGGCCGATGCCGAAGCAGTATTTGTCGAGACATTGCCTGATAAATGCTTTGAACCGGATTTTGACGATCTTGAAGCCAAGATAACGGCTCGGACCAAAGGCATAATTATTAACACGCCTTCCAATCCCGCCGGGGGAGTATGGTCTGATGAAGCCGTCAAGCGCCTGCTGAAGTTGGCAGCTGAGCATGATTGGACGGTCATCGCCGACGAGTGTTATGAGCGATTGGTTTATGGCACTCCATTTGTTTCGGCGGCTACACTGAATGAAGCCGGGGCCAGGATCATTACCTGCATGAGTTTGTCGAAAACCTATGCCATGACCGGCTGGCGGATCGGCTATGCCGTTGCGGATTACCGGATTGCTAAAGCTATGGCTAAATTTCAAGGTCAGGCTACTTCATGTCCCAATTCGATTGGACAGCAGGCGGCGATCGAGGCTTTGACGGGTGATCAATCGGCAGTGGAAACGATGCGCCAAACGTTTCAGGAACGGCGCGATCTCATGGTAGGTCTGCTGAATGAAATTCCGGGCATCAATTGTGCCTTACCGGGCGGGGCATTTTACGCCTTCCCGGATATGTCCGCCTACATCGGCAAGCAAGCCAACGGTCAGGTTATCAATGATTCGTTCGATCTCGGTAATTATATCCTTGATAAGGCCCAGGTCGTGACCGTTCCCGGCGACGGATTTGGTTCACCGGGACACATTCGTTTTTCCTTCGCAACCAATGCGGATAATATCCGCGAAGGAATCCAACGTATAACTAAAGTATTACAAGAATTAAAATAGGAGCACGCGATGAAGAAAAACATTCATCCAAAATATACTCTGGGTACAGTATCCTGTGCCTGTGGAAATAGTTTCCAGGTTTACAATACAATTGGCGATCAAAAAATTGAAATTTGTTCGGCCTGTCACCCGTTTTTTACCGGGAAACAGAAATTAGTAGATACCGCCGGCCGAATTGAAAAATTCAATCGCAAGTATAAGAAACCAACCCAGTAACCCAAATAACTACATTGCGGCTTCTCATTATGTTTTTTGGTGAGGAGCCCTTTTTCTATCTATGAAAATCTTACCATTATTGCTTAGCAAGCCAGCGATTTTAGTCGGTGGGCAAGCTGTGATCGAAGGTGTGATGATGCGGGTTCCCGGCGCTTATTGCACGGCGGTCAGAGACTCCGAGGGAAAAGTTCATACTGATCGTTATGAATTTAAATCGCTGTCTGAAAAATCAAAGCTCTGGAAAAAACCGGTTTTACGGGGAATCGCGGCTCTTTTTGAAGCGATGCGAATCGGTTTCGGTACCTTACAATGGTCTGCCGATATAGCAATGCCCCCGGAAGAAGGAAGCAAGAAACCCACTAAACTTGGTAATTTCTTTTCGGTTCTGTTTGCGGTTGCTTTGGCCATGTTGATGTTCATGGTCGGACCCATGTGGATTACCACCAAATTACTGAATATTGAAAAAGAAGCCCTGGCGTTTAACATGGTCTCAGGCCTGTTTCGAATCACATTTTTCGTGATTTATCTGGGGTTGATATCGTTGATGAAAGACGTGCGGCGATTATTCCAATATCATGGCGCCGAACACCGGGTTGTTTATAATTTTGAATCCGGTTCGGAGATTACAGTGGACAACGCCCAATCTTTTCCGACTCAACATCCCCGTTGCGGTACCAGTTTTTTGTTCATTGTAATGCTTTCCGCAATCCTCATTTTTGCCGTAGTGGATACCCTGATAATCAGCGTGACCGGAACAATATCTTTGGGGGTTCGCCTGCTGGTGCACCTGCCATTGATTCCACTGGTCATGGGTCTCTCGTATGAGGTTATTAAGCTAAGTGCTAAAAATGGTAGTAGTTTTCTGGTTCGTATGCTGCGTGCACCCGGCCTGTGGCTGCAAAATATCACGACCCGGCAACCGGAAGATAAAATGGTGGAAGTAGCCATCACGGCGCTGGAATCGGCTTTTGGCGAGCAATATTCGGAGATGGTTGGAAAGAAATATACGGCTGAGGCAATTGCATGATTGATAAGCTGGAACAGATTATCGAACGTTTCGACGAATTGGGGCGCCAGTTGACTGATCCGGCTGTCATTTCAAATCAGAATAAATTACGCGATACGGCCAAAGAACACAGCCATCTTGAGCCCATCGTGACAAAGGCCAAAGAATATTTGGCTATTGCAGAACAGATTGCCGATGACAAGGAAATTTTGGCGGGCAGCGATGTTGAATTGAAAAGCATTGCCCAGGAAGAATTAAAAGAATTGGAAGATCAGCAGTTACAGATCGAGGATGATTTGAAGGTGCTAATGCTGCCCAAGGATCCCAATGATGATAAAAATATAATCGTTGAAATCCGGGCTGGCACCGGCGGTGAAGAAGCCGCTCTGTTTGCTGCGGATCTGTTTCGCATGTACTCCCGGTTCGCTGAACGTTCAAACTGGAGCAGGAAAGTAATGACTTCCAATGACACCGGAATTGGCGGGTTTAAGGAAATCATTTTCTCCCTTTCCGGAACCGAAGTATTTGGGGCGATGAAATATGAAAGCGGTGTTCATCGGGTTCAACGGATACCCAAAACCGAAACCGGTGGGCGGGTTCACACCTCAGCAGCGACAGTTGCTGTCTTGCCAGAGGCGGAGGTCGCAGATATTAATGTTGATGAACAAGATCTGAAAATTGATACTTACCGTGCTTCCGGGGCTGGTGGACAGCATGTAAATAAAACCGAATCAGCGATTCGAATCACTCATCTTCCATCGGGATTGGTGGTTACCTGCCAGGATGAAAAATCCCAGCATAAAAATCGCGTGGCTGCAATGAAGGTTCTGCGTTCGCGACTGCTGGCCCAGGAACAGGAAAAACTGGCTCGCGAACGATCCGATGCCCGTAAATCCATGGTTTCCACCGGTGATCGCTCAGCCAAAATTCGGACTTATAATTTCCCTCAGGGAAGAATAACCGACCACCGCATCAACCACACGGTTTACCGCTTGGAGGAATATCTGGACGGGGATTTGAATGAGCTGGTTGAATTGCTGCGGATTGAAGATCAGAAATCGCAATTAGCGGCTGAGTAAAGCGTGAATATCAGTACCCCAACCCGTAACTGGCGGGTGATCGATCTGATCAACTGGGGAACCCAATACTTTAATGAGCGTCATTTCGAAAATTCCCGCCGGGAGATAGAATGGCTGTTGGGTGATTTTCTAAACTGTAAACGAATTGATCTTTATCTGCGCTTCGAAGAACCATTCACGACCGCCATGTTGAAAGAATTCCGCGCTAGAATTAAACGGCGGGTACAGCATGAGCCGTTGCAATATATTTCCGGTCGGACTGAATTTTACGGCTATCAGTTTGAAGTGACGCCGGCTGTCCTGATTCCGCGGCCGGAAACAGAGCGTCTGGTAGAAATCGGGATTGAATTGCTGGTCGACAGGACTGCTCCCCGAATTATTGATATTGGCACCGGTTCCGGAGCCATCGCCATCAGTCTGGCAAAAGAAGTACCGGGAGCATCCGTAATGGCCATCGATAATTCCCCTGCTGCCATCGAAGTAGCGCGCCGCAACGGAGAATTGAACCAGCTTACGAATATTGAATTCACCCTGCTTGATATATTAACTGATCGGCCGGACGGCCAATTTGATTTACTGATCGCCAACCCGCCCTATATCCCCGCCAGCGAAATGACCACGTTAATGCCGGAAGTCAGAGACCATGAACCGCGATCAGCTTTGACCGATGAAAAAGACGGCCTGGTTTTCTACCGCCGTATATCTGAAATTGCCTCACAAATATTGGCCCCCGATGGCTGGCTGGCACTGGAAGTCGGTAGCGGTGAGCAACCGGGAAAAGCTGCCAAATTATTGACTGGGGCCGGGATGATCGGTGTTAAAACTGTCAAAGATTTTAACGGGGATGACCGAGTTCTAATTGGACAAATTGCCTAAAATACGCTACAGAGAAATTATGGATAGAATTATTGCACATATTCGCTTGCTGCGGCCTCTCAACCTGACCATCGGCGCTTTTTCGGTTGTGATTGGTGTGGCCATTGCCGGAGAATTACGGCAGACCGCGACTGTCATTATTGCCACTTTGCTGGTGGTATGTTTTAATGCTGCTGCCAACGCACTGAACGATTATTTCGATTACGAAATCGATAAGATCAATCGACCCAACCGTCCGCTGGTTACCGGGCTTGTGAAACGCGATGCGGCTAAATGGCTGGGAATCATCTTATTTATTATGGGAACGGGACTGGCATTTAAATTAAATCTCGGTGCCCGTTTTCTGGCCCTGGGAGCTGCTCTGCCATTGATGGTATTTTATACACCGGTACTCAAGGGACAGCCGCTGATTGGCAATATTGCCGTTGCCTTAATTCTGGGTTTGACATTTCTGTTTGCCGGCGCAGCGGTCGGTAATCCTGGTCCGCTAATGGTTCCGGCTGTCCTGGCGTTTGGACTCACGCTGGTGCGGGAACTGCTAAAGGATATCGCCGATGTGGAAGGCGACGCCAAGTCCAATTTACACACTCTGCCGTTGCTGGTGGGCGAAGGCTCAGCCACAATCACGGCCATTAACTTAGCTTTTTTGGTAGCAGTGGGGACAATGCTACCTTTTATCTTTAATTATTATAATGGCTGGTACCTGCTGGTGGCAGGGATCGGTGTATTTCTACCCTTGGGCTATATAATTTTTGCACTGGTTCACAAACCGGATCCGAAAACAGCCGCCTTTTCGGCTAAGTTGCTTAAAATTGCCACCCTCATGGGTGTGATTGCGATTTATGTCGGCTAATCAGACTAATTACTTTCCACTAAAAATCACTTAGTCGTAGCGGCATCTATCTATGCGTAAGCTACGATGGACAGGCAGAGAACGCAGAAAGAACTGAATTTCCAACACCGATTAACGAATACTGATTTGCGAAGTCCGCATCCGGCTGCTTCGTACTTCAAAAATCGTTAATCCTTGTTCATTATTCATCATTTTAAACAAGCTTGTCATTCTGAGGAATCCCACTTCAGCGGGATGACGAAGTTTACCTACCGTAACACAGGTGTAGGTAGGAATCTCAGACTATAGTTGATTTGATAGACCAATGCCTGAAATTCCCACCTGCATTTCACTTTGGTAGGTAAACTTCACTACGATCAGAATGACAATCCTTGGGAATGCTGGCTCACTAACCGAAGGCTCCTTACGTTTCTCACTGCTTGAGCTTCAGCGAAAGCAAGCTCACTCTTTTCCACTGCCCATCACTAATTACCTTATTCCCATTTCCCGGCTTCTCCCGATACACTACGTTATCGAGATCTACGCTGTGCTTCGACTTTCCTAATTTTTAATTTTCCGGCTTTCACCATCCGGCCGTCATTCATTAAAATAGACCGTGGAATTTTCCTTTTTAACGCCAATTTTAACACCCAATGTCGGCTGAATTCGTACACCTGCACAACCATTCTGACTACAGTCTGCTAGATGGCGCCCAGACCGTTCATACCCTGGTGCGCCGGGCAGTGGAGCTGGACATGGATTCTGTGGCTCTCACCGAGCACGGCAATATGTTCTCGGCCGTTTCCTTTTATAAAGAGGCTAAAAAAGCCGGCATAAAGCCCATCATTGGTTGCGAGGTTTACGTGGCTCGCGAGAGCCGGTTTGACAAAAACCCCGACCGTACCAGTCCTGGCTGGGGCAACAATCACCTGGTGTTGCTGGCCCAGAATTATGACGGTTACCTGAATTTAATCAAGCTGGTCACCGCCGGTTATCTGGAAGGTTTTTACTATCGTCCCCGCATCGACCGTGAGCTTTTACGCCAGCACAGCGACGGCCTGATTGCCCTTTCGGCCTGCCTCCAGGGTGCACCCCAGAAAGCCGCTCTGGTTGCCAACGACTGGCAGGCTGCCATTCCGGTAGCAGAGGAGTATGCCGCCATGTTCCCGGACCGTTATTATTTGGAAATCCAGGATCACGGGATCCCGGAGGAAAAAGTCAACCAGATCAATATGGCGAAAGTGGCTAAGGAATTGGGACTGCCCCTGATCGCCACCAACGACGCCCATTATGCCCGCAGCGATCACGCCGATTCCCATGATATCCTGCTCTGCCTGGGTACCGGCAAGGATAAGGATGATCCCAATCGATTGCGCTACGCCACTCCCGAATTCTATCTCAAGTCCCAGGACCAGATGGTGGACCTGTTCAAGGACTACCCGGAAGTGATCGGTAATTCCCGCCGCATCGCCGATAGTATCGATATGGAATTCGACATGGATACCTATCACCTGCCGCGCTTCCCCATTCCCGCTGCCGCCGGAACTGATGATCCCGATGAATATCTGCGGACCGTGGCCAGCGCCGGCCTGGAAAAGCTTTACCCCGAGGTAACACCCGAATTACAAGCCCGCCTGGATTTCGAGCTGGATACAATCGAGCAGATGGGCTTTGCCGGTTATTTTTTAATCACTGCTGATTTCGTCAAATATTCTCGCGACAATGCTATTCCTGTTGGACCCGGTCGTGGTTCCGCCGCCGGTTCCATCGTCTCTTATTCTCTGGGTGTCACTACCATTGATCCCATTCGTCACAATTTATTGTTCGAGCGTTTTCTGAATCCCGAACGGATTTCATTACCGGATATCGACATCGATTTCTGCATCGAGCGCCGGGGCGAAGTGATCGATTATATAAAACAGGTTTACGGTGAAGATTCCGTTACCCAGATCATTACCTTTGGAAAAATGAAAGCCCGCCAGGTTGTTCGGGATGTGGGGCGGGTGCTGGGCTTTACCTTCGGTGAAACCGATCGCGTGGCCAAGTTGATCCCCGCCGGACCGAAAGTCACCCTGGGGGATGCCATCTTCGCCAATCCGGAATTGAGCGCCCTGGATGACGATCCCCGCTACGCCGAGCTGCTGCGCCATTCCCTGATTCTGGAAGGCATGAACCGCCACGCCTCGATCCATGCGGCCGGGGTCGTTATCGCGCCCAGTGCCTTGACTAATTATATTCCACTCTACCGGTCTTCCACCGGCGATGTCACCAGTCAGTATGATATGAAATGTCTCGAAGAACTGGGACTCCTGAAAATGGATTTTCTGGGATTGCGCAATCTCACCGTCATCGATAAGGCCCTGAAGCTGATCCGGGACCAGGGCACGGAAGTTGATATCGAAAAAATTCCCTTAGACGATCCGGCGGTGTATAAGCTATTTGCCAAGGGCTTGACCACCGGCATTTTCCAGTTTGAATCCTCCGGCATGCGCGAATTCCTGAAAAAGCTCAAGCCTACCGCCATCGAGGATTTGATCGCCATGAACGCCCTTTATCGCCCGGGGCCCATGCAAAATATCGATAGTTTTATCAAGTGCAAACATGGCAAGAAAAAGATCGTGTACGCCCATCCGTCGTTAGAGTCGATCCTGGAGGAGACCTATGGGATTATCGTTTACCAGGAACAGGTAATGCAGATCGCCCACGAAGTCGGCGGCATGAGTCTGGCCGAAGCGGATAACCTGCGCCGAGGCATGGGCAAGAAAATTGCCGAACTGATGGCGGAACTGGGTAAAAAATTCGTGGAAGGAGCCGTGGCTAAAGGCATTAAACAGCGAACGGCCCAGAAAATCTACGACCTGATCGAAAAATTTGCTCAGTACGGTTTTAACAAAAGCCACTCCACGGCTTACGCCTACATCGCTTACCAGACTGCCTGGCTCAAGACTCATCATCCAGCGGCATTTATGAGCGCTAATCTCACCAGTGAGATGTCGAACATCGACCGGGTCGTTATCCTGATCAATGAATGCCGCAAATTGGGGATCGCGGTGCGCCATCCAGATATCAATGTTTCCGGTGTAGATTTTCGTCCCGTGGATGAAAAAACCATTTCGTTTGGGCTGAATGCCATCAAAAATGTGGGTACCAAAGCTCTGGAAAAAATTGTGGAAGCCCGGGAAAAAGACGGACCATTTGATAATTTATTTGACTTGGGTTTCCGTGTTGACGCCCGGGCGGTAAATAAAAAAGTACTGGAAAGTCTGATAATGGCCGGCGCCATGGATGAGCTTGAAGGCAGCCGGGCACAGCAATTCGTACAGATCGACTCCGCCATAAAATATTCCCAGCAGACCCAGGCTGCCAACAATCACAATCAGGTCGATATGTTCGGCAATGCCATTGGCGGGGAAAACGTGGTACAGATTCCCACCCTGCCTCAGATTGACGACTGGGACCAGTCTACGGCTTTGAGTCACGAGAAAACGGTGCTGGGAATGTATTTGTCGGGGCATCCGCTGCTCAAGTACGCCGAGGATCTGGAGCAGTTTTCCACGTTTGATTTTTCGGAAAAGATTGCTGAGACTCACATAAATAAAGTGCGGATCGGCGGCACAATTCAGGACCTGCGCCAGCATCAGGATCGTAAAGGCAAGACCATGGCCTTTTTCCGATTGGAGTGTCTGGGCGGTTCCGCCGACATCACGATTTTCTCGGATACTTATGAAAAATACCGCGAGCATGTCTATAACGACAGCCTGGTATTCGTGGAAGGCAAACCCTCCACCGACGCTGATTTCAGCGATTTGAAGATGCTTGTCAATGAGATTGTGCCCATTGGCAAAGTGCGGGATTATTTTTCCAAACGGGTAAATATCCGTCTCGATCCTGATGATATGACCGTCAAACAAGTCGAGGCCATAGCGGAACTGTCCCAAAAGCACCAGGGGAAACTGGGATTGATGTTTCATATAAAAAATGGTCGCGGGAAAGATAAACGGATCATCAGCCATAAGGTCCATGTTTCCACCAACCGGGAATTTTTACGGGAATTACAGGAGCAACTGGGCAGTAAGAACGTTTGGGTGGAGTAAAGCGTTTTACCACCAAGTCGCGGAGATTACAGAACAATACTATCTTAACCACAGATTACACGGATTACTAATACCAATTGATTATATCTATGCTTCTTACTGGCTGAAGGCCGTCTCACATTTCTTGTTTTTCACTGATTAACGAATGTCGAAGTTGGAAGTATATCGCCGGTTATAATTCTCAAATCACTAATCCTTGTTCGTTATTCATTATTCAACACACCCCTTACCACTTTGTGGGTTCCCCTCTCAAGAGGGGATTAAAACCACGTACTCTCAAATTCCCCTGCACGGAGGGGTGGGCTAAAAACATTAGAATTAAAAACCGTTGAAACGGTTACATGTTCTTGGTATATCAAAACCCATGGTTGAAACCGTGGGTTGGTTATCCCGATCATCGGTGTCATTGTTTAAAAAGTCCACAACTTCAGTTGTGGGGGAAAAATGGACATTGATAATAACCGTTTTAACGGTTTAACAGATTCGTTATTATTCAGGAAGATTGCATTGTGGTATGTAATGTATTCGTTAAATTCGTGTAATTCGTGGTTAAAGGAACAAGAAAATGATCGCCGTTATCCAGCGTGTTTCCGAAAGTAAAGTTGTCATTGATAGTAAAACAATCGGTGAAATCGGTCCGGGTCTGATGATCCTGCTGGG
Source organism: uncultured bacterium (assembly GCA_964539785.1). GTDB lineage: Bacteria > Fidelibacterota > Marinisomatia > Marinisomatales > TCS56 > JABMPO01. Next base: position 42,337 of record CAZIJQ010000005.1, read on the forward strand.
TGTATTTGACGATGATTCCGAAACCGATGGTGAATTTTTGGCGAGTAAAATTGCCGGTCTGCGAATTTTCAATGATGAAGACGGCAAGATGAATTTATCCATCAAAGATGTTGATGGTTCGGCGCTGGTGGTGAGTCAGTTCACTCTCTGCGGCGACTGGCGCAAGGGCCGTCGGCCTTCATATATTCACGCGGCGGTGCCCGCTGATGGTAAACGCCTGTACGAAGATTTCATCGTTCGGTTGCGTAACCACGGCTTGCCGGTGGAATCGGGCCAATTTGGCGCAATGATGCAGGTGGAACTGATCAATGATGGGCCGGTGACTTTTGTTTTGGATAGCAAATTAAAATAGGATTTACAGGAAATACGATGTCGGAAAAAGTAGTATTTATGATTGATTTGGATGGCACCTTGTGGGAAGATATTCCCAATGAGGAAGCAGCTGAACGAACAATGGATGCGGAGGTCTATCCAGGTGCAGTAGAATGGATAACCAAAAGGTATAACGAGGGACACCGGATTTGTTTTTTTACCGCCCGCTGGGAAGATTTACGCGCGGTTACTCTGGCAAAATTGGCAGAAATCGGTCTACCATATCACGACCTGATTATGGGTAAACCCAGAATCAGACACACTGAGTACGCCGGCTATCATTATGTGGATAATTGCAGTATTATTCGTGCTAATAGATTTGAAGGCGCCTGGACACCACTGATTAAAAAGGATATCAAAGTTCATGTTTTTGAATGAATCAACCCGGCCGTATTTCCTCTGAAAAGCACGCGATCCACGAGGATTTTGAAAGCCAGCCTAAATACTGGAAATCCAGGCTGACAGCAGTAAATTCCACCGTATTTATTCATACTCATTTGTGACTAATTTAATCAACATTTTAGGTTGAAATAATATCCGGGATCCGGGGTAGTAGCGAGGTAAAAATTTATGGAACGAAAAATCAGAATATTAATGGCTAAACCGGGGCTGGATGGCCACGACCGGGGGATTAAAGTATTAGCTGCCGCTTACCGGGATGCCGGGATGGAAGTCATCTATCTGGGCTTGCGGCAAACACCGGAAATGATCGTTTCTGCCGCCCTCCAGGAAGATGTTGATGTCGTTGCATTGTCAATCCTGTCCGGGGCTCATATGACAATCTTTCCCCGGGTTTGGGAGCTTATGAAAGAAAAAGAAATTGACGATGCTTTGCTGACTGGCGGAGGTATAATCCCGGAAAAAGATATGCAAAGCTTGACAGAAATGGGTATCGGAAAATTATACGGTCCCGGCACGCCTGTCCAGGAAACAATTGATTACATCGAAGCCTGGGTCGAGGAAAACCGCTCATGACTAACCCGATCAAAAAGCTTGAAAAGTACCGTTCAGTGGCGCGTTTGGGTGGCGGCCAGGAGCGAATTGAACGTCAGCATCAGAAAGGTAAGCTGACAGCACGGGAGCGAATTGACTTGTTTATCGACAAGGGATCCTTTGTCGAAACGGATATGTTTGTCAAGCACCATACCACCGATTTTGGATTGGACCAAAAACAATATCTTAGTGATGGTGTGGTTACCGGTTATGGTACAGTAGATGGTCGACGAGTTTTCATATTCAGCCAGGATTTCACTGTTTTTGGCGGTGCGCTTTCCCGAGCCCATGCTGAAAAAATCTGTAAAATTATGGATCACGCCGGGAAAGTCGGTGCACCGGTTATCGGGTTGAATGATTCCGGTGGTGCTCGTATTCAGGAAGGTGTTGTCAGCCTGGGAGCCTATGCCGATATTTTTCTGCGAAACACCCTGTATTCCGGAGTTGTGCCGCAGCTGTCAGTAATTCTGGGTCCCTGTGCCGGCGGTGCGGTTTATTCCCCGGCGATTACCGATTTTACCATCATGACCCAAGGCACCAGTCACATGTTTGTAACCGGCCCCAACGTTGTGAAAACAGTCACCCATGAAAATGTGACTTTTGAAGAATTGGGTGGTGCCATGACCCATGCCACCAAATCCGGTGTAGCTCATTTTGCTGGTGAAAATGAAATTGACTCTCTGGAAATTACCCGCAAACTGTTGTCCTATTTCCCATCAAATAATCAGGAAGATCCCCCATTCGTGGAATCTTCCGATCCCAGCGATCGGGAAGCTGTTGAACTTGACAGCATCGTCCCGGACAACACCAACAAAGCCTACGATATGCATGCGGTGATCAAGGCCGTGGTAGATCAAGGTGAATTCCTGGAAGTCCATGAAAATTATGCTCGCAATATCGTGGTGGGGTTTGCCCGAATTGGTGGCTACTCAGTTGGAATTGTTGCCAACCATCCAGCCCATTTAGCGGGGGCGCTGGACATTGATTCATCCATGAAAGGCGCCCGGTTTGTCCGTTTTTGCGATGCTTTTAATATTCCTATTATCACTTTTGAGGATGTGCCGGGATTCTTACCTGGTACCGATCAGGAATGGGGTGGAATAATTAAGAATGGCGCTAAATTATTGTATGCTTATTGCGAAGCTACCGTACCCAAAATTACTATTATCACCAGGAAAGCCTACGGTGGTGCGTACGACGTCATGAGTTCAAAACATATTCGGGGCGATGTAAATCTGGCCTGGCCCTCTGCGGAAATTGCGGTGATGGGTTCCCGGGGTGCTGTTGAAATTATTTTTCGTAAGGAAATCAACGAGGCCAAAGATCCGGCAGCGGAGGAGCAAAGGCTGGTTGATGAATACCGCACCAAATTTGCCAATCCCTATGTGGCAGCCGAATGGGGATATATCGATGATGTGATTGAACCGCGTTTTACGCGCCAGAAAATCGTTCAATCCTTGCAGATGCTGGAGAATAAAGTCGACAGCAACCCCCGTAAAAAGCATGGTAATATCCCCTTGTAACAGTGAATCGAGGTTCGTAGAACAATGATAAATCAGGAAGAAAAAGATCGCCTTGAACAACAATTTGCAGAAAATTTTTCCAGCGATTTGTTTACACGGCTGGTGGATGTCTATATCGAAGAAGGCAATTTCGCTCGGGCTCGTTCCGTCTGCGAGATTGGTCTGAGCTATCATCCCAATCATACCGAGGGGTTGTTTTTATTGGCCCAGGTTTTTGTAGCGGAAAATGATCTGGAAGGCGCCGAAAAGATTTTGCAAGTGTTACTGGTGATGGACCAAAAATACCTGCAGGCTGCCCACTTGTTGGTTACTGCACAGGAAAGATTAAATCGCCCGCCTCATATATTGCGCCGTGGGTGGGAACATTTGCTGACACTCGACCCGGAGAATAATCAAGCAAAGGTGTTTCTGAAACGATTGGGTGGCACGGCTCCTCAACAGCCCTCGCCAGTTGAGCAAGAGCCGGAGCCAGCCCCGCCCCCGACCGCCGGACCCGGTAGTGTTAATCCGCGCCTGGCGACTTTTACACTGGTCGCGGTGTTGAAAGATCAGGGATTATATCACCAGGCATTGGAAGTCTTAGCGGTACTGGAAGAAAAGGGCAGCGACCCGGATCGGATTCTCGCTGAACGAGCCACGATCAACCAATTAATCCAAGCTGCAACCGATAATTAGCAGGAGCTGAATTGTGAGTAAAGACCATTTTTCGAATCGCCAGGCAAAATTGAAATCAATTCTGGCTGAGCAGGATCTGGATGGGATGTTGGTTACCAATCTTACCAATATTCGCTATTTGTGCGGATTTACCGTATCGCCAGATGATTCCTTCGCCGCTAGTCTTCTGATCTTGCCGGAGAAACAGTACTTCATAACTGATGGCCGTTATATGGAGCAATCCCGGCAGCAGGTAAAAGGATTTAAACGAATCATTGATAACGATCCGCATCTTAAAACTATTCAGAAAGAAAAATTAATCCCAGACGGATTAAACCTGGCTTTCGAAGCGGATTTTGTAAATGTTACCCAGTTCGGCGATATGGATGAATTTTTCCCGGAAGTTGATTGGGAGCCGACTTCTCGGATTGTGGAAGAAATCGCGGCGATTAAGGATGAATCGGAAATTGAGCTAATTCGTGAGGCGGTTAAGATCACCGATCAGACCTTCAGTGAAATTATTCCACTGTTGAAAATTGGCGCCACTGAACGTCAAATAGCCAACGTAATCCGCAATAAGTATTATGAATATGGTGATGGCGAAGGATTTGAAACGATTGTTGCCGGTGGACCTAACAGCGCCCTGCCTCATGCCCGGCCTTCTGATCGCCCATTTAAGAGTGGCGATTTCGTTGTTATTGATACGGGAGCTTTGTTTGCCGGATATTGTGCTGATATGACACGCACCGTCTTGATCGGCGAAGCGACCGATAAACATCGTGAGATTTACGCAATCGTCAAAAAAGCTCAACAGGCCGGTTGCGATGCAATTAAAGCAGGCGTATCCTGCAAACTGCCGGATGCAGCAACCCGTGACATCATTACAGAAAAAGGATACGGCGATTATTTTAATCATGGTACCGGTCATGGAATCGGACTGGAAGTCCACACCATGCCGCGCTTGAGCAAAATCAGCGAGGATACCCTACTGGAGAATTACGTCGTCACTGTAGAACCGGGAATTTATTTACCGGATTGGAATGGCGTTCGTATCGAAGATGATGTAGTAGTTAAACAGGATGGCTGCGAAATATTGAATCAATCCACCAAAGAATTGCTGATCCTGAAATAAAAATATTTCCATGCCTGGGCCCCGTGATATATATACCGTTGCTGAGTTATATGACGCTTTTCACTGGTGGAAGACCAATGATCTGGATTTTATAGCAAATTGGGCAACTGATAACGGCGGACCGGTTTTAGAACTGGCGGCCGGAACCGGTCGGCTTGGCCTGCCCATAGCCGGACGTGGACTTGATTATACCGGCCTCGAACTTAGTCCTCAGTATGTTGTGCGGGCAGAGCAGAAGCTGGCTCCCTTTAGCAAAAATGCTTATATTATTCAGGGCGATATGCGATCGTTCAAATTGGATCGCAAATTTAAATCGATATTCATCGGATTTAATTCTTTTCTACATCTTTACAGTGATAAAGATGCCCGGGCCTGTTTACAGGCAGTGCAGAACCATCTGCTGGATGATGGGAAACTACTGATTGAAATATTTGTGCCAGATCCTTCATTTCTAAATCGCCCACAGGATCGCCTGTACCCGGTTTGCAGTTTTAGCCACCCGGACGGAGGTTATTGTACGATTAAAGAATCCAATGATTATGATGCGGAAACGGAAATTAATTCTGTTCACTGGTATTTTTTCCGATCCCTAATTCCGCAACCGGAGCAATACAATTTTGATATGCGGATATATTATCCCGATACGATGGATCGTTTGCTAAACGAGGCCGGTTTCAAAATCCTGGAAAAATTTGGGGATCGGAAAGGAAACCCACTGACCCCCGAAAGTGAATTACAAATCTATATTTGCGGAAAATAATGAGCAAGATCACGACAGTATTTTTTGATCTCGGTGGCGTTCTGCTTGAATTGCGACCTGATAAAACGGTGAATTACCTGGCTGAGTGCAGTGGACTGGACCGGGAGACAGTTGAAAATTCATTTCCACTGGAGGACTATTATCAGTATGAGCGGGGCATCATGGATGAAGCCCATTTCTTCAATCTCTGGCAGGAAGCTATGGGTGGTAATGCCTTACCTCTGACTGATTTTTATACTGCCTGGGATAATCTGATTGGCCATGAACTGGCGACAACCAATATCTTGACTAAAATTAAACCCCATCATCAGGTCTGGCTTTTGTCCAATACCAACGCCCACCACATTCGCTATCAGACACCCAAATTTCCCTTTTTTGATCAAGTCGACGGCAAGATTTATTCTTACCTGGAAGGCTATCGCAAACCTGAGCCTGAAATCTTCAATCTGGCCTTGGATCGGGCTGGCGCAACACCTGATGAAAGTCTGTTTATCGATGATATGCAGGTCAATGTGGACCAAGCCCGGAAGATGGGTATTACGACCATCCATTTTACTTCACCGGAGGAGCTGGAGATCGAATTAAAAATACTGGGTCTGGCAGGGCTTGACTGATTTCATCCATCTGGGCCAGGAGAAGCGGCGCCAGAACCAGGCCTTATTTAATGCCATTGCTCATCGCTACGATTTTTTAAATCATTTTCTCAGTCTGGGACTGGATTTACACTGGCGCAGAAAGCTGGTACAGTCATTGCCAGCCGCGCTTCAAGGGCCGGTCCTGGATGTGGCGACTGGTACCGGCGATCTGGCTTTGGCAATCTTGAAACGTTTTCCTGACCTTAAGTTGACTGGTCTCGATAACACCCCGGCAATGTTGGAGCAGGCCCGTCGCAAAATGATAAAACGGGGAGTTGAATTCGAACCTGTGACGGCCGACGCAGAGCAAACAGGATTCGAAGCTAATAAATTTACCGCCCTGACAATTGCCTTCGGTCTGCGAAATATCGGTAATTATAGTGCAGCGCTACAGGAATTTTTCCGGGTTATGCAACCCAATGGCCGGTTGCTGATTCTGGAATTTAACCGGCCCGAATCACGAGTTTTTGGACCGCTTTACAGTTTTTACTTCCACCGCATTTTGCCTATGATTGGCGCATTCATTTCCGGTTCAAAGGCTTACCACTACTTACCCGAATCAGTTGATAATTTCCCGGATCGGTCCACTTTGCGCAAATTGATCGCGGATGCCGGTTTTGATAATATCAAAATCAACGACCTGACTTTTGGTGTTGTTACATTAATAACTGCTGAAAAACCAGTGAACTAGCTTCTTTAGTAATTTCAGTCTTGCTGAGGTTTTACTGCAATTCGGTTTTTAATACTACCACATTTGCCAGTCGTTCAGGTGGGAAAATGGTGCCATCAGTCTCGAACGAGCGCAATTGGCTATTGGCCAGATAGTAGAATGTGCTGCCAACAATTGTGCCGGTTGTGGGTATATTAAAAACGGGATTAGCGAATTCGATCAACTCGGAACGTAGAATTTTATCACCAGCCTGATTCAGATAAAACCGGCTGATGCGCCCCAGACCATTCTGTACTGCAATTAACGAGTTTTTGTAGAAATATAATCCGTCGATACCGATGGTAGTGACACCATCCGGGTGTTCCAGTGGCTTATAAGTTCCGGATTGGATATTCACCAGCACCACACCCTGCAACGCACCGGCCATATACAGATTCTTATGGTCGGGACTCAGGGCAATGCCATTGGGATAGGTGAACTCACCGGAACGTAGGAAGAGTTCCAGTTCATTATGGTCTTTTAGGATTCGATAGATGCTACCAGTGGTGGAATCAGTGAAATAAACATCACCATTTTTCAGAATTACCAGATCATTAAACAGGTGTGGTAATTCTGCTTCGAATAGGGTGTATTTTTTAATTAGTTCGCCAGTATTCAGATCGTATTTGAATATTCCCGACCAACCCATTTCGTTTGGATCGTGATTACGATTACCGGGTGAGCTGACCTGACTACAAGCCCATAACTGCTCTCGCTCCAGATCGACTTTCAAGCCGGTCACCGGGCGCAGGCCGTCCTGCCTCGCAATGATGAAATCGCTGGCCTGCCCATTTAAGTCGACCTTTATTATTTTAGATTTATACAGACTGCCAATTAAGAACGAATCATCAATGGGATTGTAAACAATTCCCTCGGGTATCAGGTCCGATTCATTAATGGTGAATGCCTCAGTACTATTGTTAACCGGCTGATTCAAAGCCTTGGCACGGGCCATAAGCTCCTGGAATTCCGACAATTCTTTCAATGAACTAAAATCCGGATCCTGGTCAGCGTTAGCACCAATCCCCATACTGATGCTTTTTTCCAGGGTTTCAAGTGCTTCGGCAGTGAAGCCATTCAATGAATAAGCGCAGGCCAGATTATAGGTTGTGAAAGGCGAGTTAGGTAATATGGCGTTTAATCTTTTCATGTACTCCAGCCAGGCGCTATAATCTTGATTCTGATAAGCGGTATTGGCTTTCTGGTTGAGAATTTGTGGGCTTTCGGTCTCTTTGGTTTGAGTGGTACAGGCCAGCAGTAACACCAGCACTGACAACCCTAAAATGATTATTTTTCTCATATTATTCCCCTATTATTAGTTCTATTAATTGTCAAACTAGTGGCACAAATCTTACGCCTACCCGGCTGAAATATTCTACCGCACCGACTTTGTTTTTTTGCACCAGTTCCAGATTCTGGTTGAAATGGGTATGACCAACCGGGATGATCATTTTTCCTGGTGCAGCCAGTTGGCTGATTAGAGCCGGTGGAATGGAGCTGGGGGCTGCGGTTACAATGATGCGGTCAAAGGGGGCGTATTCCGGCCAGCCATATCGGCCATTTCCAGACGAAATGGTTATGTTCTGATAACCCAGCTTGTTCAACCGTGCAGTCGCCGCTTCAGCCAATTCCGGAATTACTTCCAGTGAATAAACTTCCTGTGCCAGCTCGGCCAGAATAGCTGTCTGATAGCCGCAACCGGTGCCTATTTCCAGCATTCGATGATTGTGATCGACCTGCAATTGTTCGGTCATATAAGCCACAATATAGGGCTGGCTGATAGTCTGCCGGTGGCCGATTGGCAGCGGGCAATCGGCGTAGGCCAGATGCGATTGATCTTTGGAAACAAACTGGTGACGCGGTACTGACTCCATAGCTTTGAGCACTTGCTCGTTGCTGATACCACGGCGACGGATTTGGGATTCAACCATCAACTGCCGCTCTTCATTCTGGTTTGTTCTTGCCACTGTGCTAATTCCTGATAAACTTTTAGGCCCTAATTTAAGGATTTTTAAAATGAGAAGATTGCGTACAATAATACTTCCGTTTTTATTGATAACGGTAGTTTTCGCTCAGGCTGATCGACCCTATGTTTTACTGGTTTCATTCGATGCCTTCAAACCCGATTATTTCAATTGGACCGAAACCCCTAATTTTGATCATTTGGTACAACAGGGGGTAACGGCAAAAAGCTTGCAATCCATTTATCCAACCAAGACGTTTCCAAATCACTATGCCTTGGCTACCGGCATGTATGCTGAAAACCATGGCCTGATTGCCAATTATTTTTATGATTCGAAATTTGATGCAACTTATGAAATCAGTGATCGCAGCGCTGTGGAGGACGCCCGTTGGTACGGCGGTGAACCGATTTGGGTTACCGCTGAGAAACAAGGAGTCAAAACCGCGTCTTATTTCTGGGTTGGTTCGGAAGCGCCGGTGGGAGGTATCCAACCAAGCATAACGAAGCGTTATGAGCACGAATTTCCTTTTGAAGCACGCGTTGACTCGGTTCTGGCCTGGTTTCAATTACCGGAAGAGCAGCGACCTCAATTGATTTTATTATATTTTCATGAACCCGATGCAATCAGCCATAAATACGGTCCCCAGGGCGAAGAAACCCTGACGGTGGTCCGGGAACTTGATGCCTTGCTGGGAACTTTGATGGAGGGTTTGGAAGGTCTTGATATTTATGATCAATTGAACACAATAGTTGTTAGTGATCATGGAATGGCTGCCACTTCGCCACAACGAACAATCGATTTGACCGCATATGCCAACCTGAATGGGATTATTCAGGAAAACTCAGGAACGTTTTCTTCACTATATGGCGGGTCCCCAAAGAAGCTGAAAAGAGTATATAAAAAATTGAAAAAGGTTCCTCATATTTCTGTTTACTGGAAAGAAGAAATCCCGGAACGCTGGCATTATAAAAATCACTATCGCGTAAAGGATATTCTGGTGGTTGCTGATGATGGTTGGTCAATCCTTAACATCAAGCGGCCGAATCCTTCCTATTTTCGCGGTGGTAATCATGGTTATGATAATGCTCTCTGGAGCATGCAGGCCATCTTTATTGCCGACGGCCCCGCTTTTAAGGATGGCTATACCCGGAACACATTTGAAAATATTAATATATATCCGATTATCGCGGAAATACTGGGGATCGAACCATTCGCGGAAGTTGATGGAAACGTGGAAAATGTGAAGGATATTTTTAGGCCGGGAAATTGAATTAACAAGTATTTTTACCTGAAATTTTGCAAATCCGACAAAGAGGGTAATTCACTTCCGGCACCGAACAGTAAAAAACGGACTCCAACATTGAAATACAGACCGGTGAGGTCAATATCCGGTACACCCAAAGCATCATCCCAATCTGCCGAATACGATTGGCTTTCGCCGTCATCATCATCTTCGCTATAATCCCATTTGCTGATGTCGGACTTCATACAATAACCCACTGATGCAACCAGGTCCATATTGGAACTGAGCATGAATTCTAATTGTCCGCCGACAATAGGACCAAAAACTACGGCACTAACAGTGTGAGAATCATCTGCATCATCGGATCGCATTACAAAATTCAGTGGTAATGAAAGGGATGCTGCCAGGGAAAATGGAATTGTGTTGATCAATCGGAAATGCATATCTGCGCCAAAGCGCAAACTAAAATCCGTTTCGCCGCGGCTGTCTTTCAATGTTCCCAAACCAAAAAAGACTGAACCGCCAAACCGTCGCAATGGATTTATATAACCGGCCAGTTCCAATCCCATATCGGGGCTACCGGTCCCAAATTTTATTCCCAGACCGCCTGCCATGATTCTGCCGGTTGATTCTACCGCCGGATAACCCGGCTCAATTGTTTCCCAATTCCGTAAAATCCGTCCCTGGTTGGCATCGACACTGATGTCGGTTACCTCGATGACACCAACTTGATGTCCGGGAATTGTGATTGATTTATCACCAACAGTTCGTTTGGTTGATGGGGAATTGACGGAAAACACAGTTCCTTTTTTGATCCCCATATTTTTTCCCAAGAGTAGAATAACGTTACGTCCGCGGACGTCAACGATCTGACTGGAAAGAATATAAAGTTCTTTCAGTTGTTGGGAAACACGCCAGGAAGCTTGCTTCAGCACTTTATTCAACGAAGCCGTTTTATTACCGCCGGTGTGGGACACATTCAGTGTAAAAGCATCAATGGATTGCCCCGATTCAAGATCAATTTTTCGGACTTCGCAGGCCAGGGTTGTCTGAATATTGTCGGGATAGCGTTCGACATTTTCCATTTTCTTATCGATGGCAGCGTCCACTACTCCTTTGGCTATCATACCCAGCAAGCCTGAATCCCGAGCCTTTTTTCGATCTTTTTTATCTTCTTCCTCTTCGTCTTCAGGAGGCACGCCTTTTTGTCCGAAGTTTAGCACCGTTACCAGCAATGCTTCCGGCGCTGAAGCAATTTTGCCAATTTCGACTACTTCTTCATCATTGATTAAACCACTAAGCTGAAGAGCTTGCTCATCCATGATCGATTCCAGGTTGATGCGGTCAATTACTTCGAATCGACCGAGCCGAGTAGCTTTGCTGGCAACAATAGCTGTTACCCGGTTGGCGATATCCTGATAGTTTGAGTCACTGGTGGAAGGTAAAATCAGCAATCGCATTTTTTCGGTGGTGATTTCCGGTTGTACTTCCTGAGCCATGAGTAGAATTGGCAGGACTAATAAACTTAGGATAAATGATTTTTTCATGATTTGATATCCTGAATAATGATAGCGAATTTAATCAATTGACGAAAATGAAGGTAGCGATCTTGGTAGTCGGTTATAATTAGGAGCTTATCTGTGATCGCTACCACAATTACTGTTTAATTTTTTTACCGCTTTGCATGAGAAGAATTGCGGCAACCGAGAACCCGATCGTCATAAGCAAAGCCATGATAAAGCTGATGAATGGTGGTGAGTCATAAACGCCAATGGTTGTAAAGCGAAGTCCATTTATCATATAGTAAATGGGGTTAATAAAGCTAATGGTCTGAGCCCAATCGGGCAGCATCTTGATTGAATAGAAAATCCCGCCCAGAAAACTGAGAGGGGTCAAGAAAAAATTATTCAGCATGGCGAGTTGATCCCAGGTATCGGCTAATTGTCCCAGCAGCAAGCCCATGCTGGCAAAACACCAGGAAACCATGATGATGAACCCCAGGGTCATCAGGGGGTGGTGCAGGGGCAGCCCAACCAGGGCAATCCCCAGCAGCATCACCAGAATTCCGTTGACGGTACCGCGCACGGTGCCACCGATTATATAAGCCAAACTAATCTCCAGACTGGATAATGGTGCGGTGAGGATATCCGGTAATTGTTGCAGCAATTTCATTTGCAGCATTGATGACGAAGTATTGGCGCTGGCGTTGGTGAGGGTGTTCATCATTATCAAGCCGGGAATAATGAAAATTGTATAGCTGACACCATCAATTTCTGAAATCCGCCGTTGCAGGGTAAATCCGAATACCATGATATACAAAGTGGATGATATGAGGCCGGGCAGCACCGTTTGACGATATACCGAAAAAAAACGCCCCACTTCCCGTCGTATCAGTGTCATTAGCCCAACCCAGTTAATACGCCCACTCATCAGGAGATTCCCTTTCCGGTTAACGACAGGAAAACATCTTCCAGCGATGATTTCTCCATTTCCACCCGATGAATATGAACACCGTTAGCGACTAATATTTTCAAAATATTGGGTAAGGCCTGTTCGGGATTGCGCATTGTGAAATGGAGCCGCCCCTCATCGCAATCAGTACAGGTGTATTCATCCAACTGGCTGCCTACGCTATCATTCCAGCCGCTGATATTAATGGTAATGCCTGAACGCCCTAATTCGCTGGTTAATTGCTGGGGATTACCCTTCTTGATAATTTTACCTTCGTTAATAATTGCTACCTCCTCACACAACAGCTCGGCTTCTTCAATATAATGAGTGGTAAGGAGAATGGTTTTACCGGCCTGGTGCAGTTCGCGCAGATAATCCCATAATTCGTGTCGCAACTCTACATCTACTCCGGCAGTCGGTTCATCGAGAATAATAATTTTCGGGTCGTGTATCAGGGCTTTGGCGAGCTGATAGCGGCGTTTCATTCCACCGGATAGATGTCGAAGACGAGATTCACGTTTTTTAATTAGCCCAAGCCGTTCCAGTAATTCATTGATTCGGGGTTGGGCTTGCTTTTCCGTTATGCCATAATAACCGGCTTGAAATGCCAGTAGCTTTTCGATTGGGAAAAACCAGTCGATGGAAAGTTCTTGGGCTGCAATTCCTAATTGCGATCGAGTAAACCGAAAATCGGATACCGTATCCCGGCCGAACACGGCAGTACTGCCGGCATCTTTTCTGACTAATCCGGTCAGGATATTAATTGTGGTCGATTTTCCGGCTCCGTTGGGACCCAGGAGCCCGTAAAATTGTCCTTCGGCAATTTCCAGATCAACCCCAGCAAGAGCCTGGGTACTGCCGAAAGCCTTGGTGAGACCGGTTATTTTAATTGCCGGAATCAACTTTGAATCCTATTGCTTGGTGCTCAAATGGACTGGGGAAGTCAAAGCCTTTCACATTGGGGAAATGGACTATTGAAGAGATGTTAGGCCATGGAATAAGAACGGTTGCTGATACGGTCTGAAAGCGGGGTTTCTTGGGCAATTTGCCGACTTTCAGCTCGGATTCTTTGGGTAGTTGTGGGATTTGTAATCCCGGATGTTCGATCCATAATCCGTATTCATCGTACCCTTTTACCCTTGTGTAAATGGAAGGCTGATCTAATCCCAGATCTTTCAAACTTGATGTATCATTTAAAATCAGCAATACAATATCATCGACAATATTTTCAATTTTCATCATAATTCTGATACCTTCAGGAATCAATTATATTTGACTGGTTTTTTTATTATCTTGAGTCAAACATTCCAAGGGTCAAAATTATCGACTTGTGAAATAAACTCAAGCTTTATTTTAGTAAGTGAAAGATTTAACCGATCACAAAACAATGGAGGAAGTATGATTAACAGAATGATTGTACTAAGTATCATGCTATTTTGTTTTATTCAAGCTGGTGATGTGTCGGTTGTTATTACTGAGAAAACCGTAAATGATTTTATCGCTGCTGTCGGACCGGTTTCTGGTAAAGGTAAGAGCAGTGGGGTCAAATATAAGTGGAAGGTAAAAAAAGCCAGTTTTGATTTTGAACCGGGATCGGCACAGTTTTTAGCTACGGTGGATCTGGATGCGGGAGTGTTCAAATTCAGTGATAAGGTAAAGAGCAAAGTCAATGTGACTTTCGATGTGGAGAAAAACAAGATTTTGATGGAAGTTGAAAAGGCAATTTTCAAGATATATATCAAAGTTTTGGGTAAAAAAATAAAAGTAGCGCAGGTGGATATAGCCAAGTATTATAAGCCGAAATTTGAATTTAATGGACCGCAACCGGTGCAGAAAACAATTGAAATGCAAACTTCAAAATCGAAGATCAGGAGTATCGCCGTATCCACCGTCTCCCAGGAACTGGTGCTGGAAAAAGACCAGATACGGGTATCGGCCGATTTGGCCTACGCCGGAACAAATAAGTAAATTGTGATAAATTAAGCTTGGCAAACCAACGCGGCGGCGAGGTATAGAATTGGCTGGCTCTGGGATATGTTGTGGTGCATAATTATTCAAAGAAATAGTACAGATTGTCATTTCATTTTACAATTGTATTATTGACGACCACGCCGGTTAAAATACCTAAAGTCAGGCCGGCCAGTACATCGCTGATGTAATGATTGCCGGTGTAAACCTGGCTATAGCCCGATAGCAGGACAAATCCCCAAAAGGCTGGTGCGTGGTCCGGGTTTTGTAAGCTCATAATTGTGGCCCAGGCAGCCGATGATGTTGTATGCCCCGATGGGAATGATGGCGTAATTCGCGTATTCCATAGGCGTGGATGGTAGGTGCGATCCGGTCGCTCCCGATTAATGAAATATTTAAATCCCAGAGTCAAGGTCTGGGCGGTTAAAAGGGTAATTGCAGTGATCTGAAACTCACAGTTTTTATGACCCGCACCGAGTGCCAGCATTCCTCCGGTTTCAATCGCTGGTGAAAGTAATGAAACCAGCTCAAAAAAATAATCGCTGCCGGCATAAGCATTGCTGCCCTGTAATTGCAGGGAAATACTCTGATCCAGTTGCCGCCAATCGGTAAATTGCGAAAACGCAGAACTGGCAGTAAGCAGAATAATGAGCAGTCGATTCAATTGTCGTTTCAGATCAGGATTTTATATAAGCTAAAAATTCATCTTCGGAAAAGATGCGAATTTCCAGTTTTTCCGCCTTTTTCAATTTTGATCCTGCGCCGGGACCCGCTACCAGAAAGTCGGTATTTTTGCTTACCGAGCCACTGGCGCGTCCACCCAATTTTTCCACCATTTCTTTGGCCTCTGCGCGGCTGAATTTTTCCAGGCTGCCGGTAAAGACAAATGTTTTACTGGCGAGATCAATACCAGCCGGACGCTCCGGTTTTTCAAGTGTGAGGCCAGCCTGTAAACAGGCCTTGATCACGGCACGATTGCTGTCATCGGACCAGAATCGCACCACACCTTCGGCCACAATGGGACCGACTTCATTTATTTCGATCAGTTCATCGACGGTGGCTTGAATGAAAGAATCGATGTCGCCAGTAAATTCTTTCTCCAGCACCCGTGCCAGGTGCTCGCCCACATTTCTAATGCCCAAGGCATAGATAAAACGAGCGAAGGTGGTTTTTTTCGCTGATTCTATTGCCGCCACGATATTGGCAGCGGATTTTTCGCCCATGCGCTCTAATTCGGCCAGTTCTTCTATCGTCAATCCAAATAATTGATCCACCGACTCGATGCGGCCGATCTCCACCAACTGATCCACCAGCTTGGTACCGAACCCGTCAATATCGAGAGCGCTTTTGGAAACGAAATGCTCGATCCGTCCTTTTATCTGAGCTGGGCAGGCCAGATTCTGGCAGCGGGCCACGGATTCGTCGGGGGGACGAAAAACCAGATGACCACAGACCGGGCAATTTTCCGGTAATTGATATTTCCCGGTGTTGGGAGGTCGCTTTTCCGCGATCACTTTCACCACTTTGGGAATAACATCCCCAGCGCGCTCGATCAGAACCGTATCGCCTACCCGCACATCCAGACGGTCAACCTCGTCTTGATTGTGTAGGGTGGCATTGGATACGGTGACGCCACCCACAAAAACCGGCTCCAGATTGGCCACTGGGGTCACAGCACCGGTGCGTCCCACGGAAGCGGAAACGTCAACCACAATTGTGGTAGCCTGCTGGGCCTTAAATTTTCCGGCGATGGCCCAGCGGGGCGAGCGGCTGCGTATTCCTAATTGATCCTGTTGGCTAAATGAATTGACTTTGATTACTGATCCGTCAATTTCATAGGGCAATTCATTGCGCTGAGCCTCCAATTGCCGGTGATAATTGATGACTGCTTCAATACCAATCAAATTTTCGATCAGTAGGCTGACTGGAAAGCCCCATTTTTTCAAATCCTGCAGAAATGCCAAGTGGGTATCGTAAGTTAAACCAGTGATGGTTCCGGCTTGATAACAAAAAATAGAAAGTGGTCGCTGGGCGGTGACGGCTGGATCTAATTGTCGCAAGCTGCCGGCAGCGGCGTTGCGTGGATTCGCGAATGCAGGCTTACCATTTTCCAGGCGCTGATGGTTAAGTTGCTCAAAATCAGCTTTAGAAATGAAAACTTCACCGCGAACTTCCAACAGCGCCGGAGTTGCTAATTCACCGGTACGCAGAGCCAGGGGGATGCCCCGGATCGTTCGCAGATTGGTTGTGATATCTTCACCAGTTATGCCATCACCCCGGGTGGAACCGGATAAAAATTGGCCGTTTTCATAGACCAGTTCTACGGCCAGCCCGTCCAGTTTTGGTTCGCCAATGTATTCGACCGGCGCCGAGTTTTCCAATCCTTTGCGAGTCCGCTCATCGAACGCCCGCAGCTCATCTTCATCCATGGCATTAGCCAGTGATAGCAGAGGAATCCGATGGGTGATGGTATCGAATGCCGTTAGTGGTGTGGCGCCGATCCGTTGAGTGGGTGAATCAGCTGTGATTAATTCCGGGTGGGCGTGCTCCAGATTTTCCAGCTTTCGCAGCAACAGATCGTATTCACCATCGGAAACAAGCGGGTCGTCCAGCACATAATAGCGGTAATTGTGCTCATTTAACTGCCGGCGCATTTCAGATATTTCCTGATTGAAATCGGACATTATTTGAATAGTTGTCGATTTTTATAATATAATTGCGGATCGATAAAAACCCGTTTAACCGGAATGAGCTGATCTGATTCATCCAGGGGCGCTGCATGGATTGAGGAATCAATCAGGTTAACGATGAAATAATATTCGAGGCTGTCGGCTGGAGTATCATGGGGTACGAAGCGATAATTGAATCTTTCACGTTTGAATTCCATGGGGATTTCCAGAAAACCGGGTGCGTTGTCAATTCGCAGGAACAGGATAACTGATTTTATGGAGTCAGCGGGGATGTCAACAATTAAATCCAAGTTCTGGGGATAGCCCTGGAGAAATACATCCTTGGGATGGTGAAAAACGCGGGGAATATCTAATCCGGCGCCATGGTCGTCAGGATTTTCAGCCAATGTGGGCGAGATTATGATCCCGATTATGAGCAGCAGGCAGAGTGATGACAGGTGTTTCAAAATCCCAGTTCCCGGTTTAGATAATCGCTGATCGAAAAAGGATTAACGGCTGTCATGTCATAATCATTATGAACATAATTGCCATTATCATCGATATGGTAGAGAGCGGTGTATTTGGTGATGTTGGCTTGAATTTCATTCAGGGCCGAAACCAAGGCGTCTACATCATCCTGCGTACTATAGAGTCCGAATGATGCCCGGACCATCCCGGCTTTAATTTTAAGATTCAGATCGATATCATCAAATTCAACCTTGCCCACCCGCGAGACCAGGTAGTCCATTATCATTTCTTTAACGTAGGGATGAGCGCAGAAGCATTCGTTGCGTACTGCTATTCCGTAGTAATCATTTAGCGCCGCAGCCACGAGACCATGATCGATACCAAGGATGTTAAACGAAATCGACGCTGCCCGGGGACAGCGGTTACAATCGGTTTCGCCATAGACGGCAATATTAGGAACTGCCAGTATTTTTTCGATGGCATATGAGATAAGTTGCTCTTCATCATCGTAGATTACATCCATACCGATTTTAGCCATTACATCAATGGCTGCTGCCAAACCGATTGCTCCGGGAATGTTGGGGGTGCCGGCTTCTTCGCGATCCGGAAAATTCGGCGAAATTGTGTAGCGTTCGACAAAAACCTGATCAACCATACCACCGCCAACCTCTTCCGGTTCGAGGGCGCTTAATATGTCCTTACGGCAGACCACAACGCCAGGAGAACCAGGTACATAGGTTTTATGCCCGCTGAAAATAAAAGCATCAATATTGCGGGCCGGGTTTTGGTGACCACTGATTTTAACCGGAAGGTGAGCTGCCATCTGGGCGCCGTCCACCAGAATGAAGGCGCCATATTTATGAGCCAGTTCGGCAATATCGTAAACCGGATTAATAATACCGGTTACATTGCTGACACCGGTAACAGCCACGTAACTGGCGCTGTCTTTATTCCGTTTCAGTTCCATTTCGAGGGTTTCTAGATCGATACAGCCCGGGTTACCGGAGCTCATTTCAAAAGGAATGTGTACTACTTTGCGGGCATGCTTGCGATGGGGTAAATCATTGGAATGGTGTTCCATCAGTGAGACAAAAGCCGTACCGCGATCTGGACGATAATCACGAAAAACGCGAGCGATCCGATTAATTCCGGTTGTTGATCCGGAGCCCGTAAAAAAACAGGTGTAGTGCTGGGGATCGGCGCCTAAAAAAGTCAGGATGCGTTCATGGGCCCAGTGGTATTCCTGGGTAGAAATTTTGGCTGAGAAATGCAGCAGGCTGTGGGTATTGGCATAATGCTGGTAATAATTCTCAACGGCATTGTAAGCGGTTTTCATCATCAGTGTGGAAGCGGTCGAGTCGAGATATATTCGTCGACTGGTCTCACCTGTAGCAAGTATATATTCTGTGTTCAGTCCGATAAAATCCCGGCGAATTCTTGATAATAAATCCATTAATTGTCCTCAGTACGTATTAACTGAATCAGTGGCTGCAAGAAATTAACAATTGCCGCAGACAATTTCATCAATGCAATGGTAAAACCCAGTAATATAGCTACAGCTGGAGTTTGTACACATGCCGGTCCAGCCAGGTTCTTAAATCAATGGTGTTATTAACAAAACAGGCCTTGGTAGCTTTCGCATCGCAGGTCCAAAAGTCTGGCAGACGGTTGTGCTGATTGAAATGCAGGGTAACCACAAAACGTTGAAAGGGGACAGCCGTCTGTTCGGCAAGCTTGGCTAGTGCGGCAAAAGCCAGAATAAGATGCCCTTTCCCGCGATTTCGATTTGTTGATACATCAAGCCGACAGACTAATCCGGCACGTTCATTATAAACGCTCAATCCTAGAATTTGTGGCGCGTAGGGGGAACGTTCAAGCTGGCTGCTGACTATTGCCTGCATTTGTGTTTCGGAAACTTTTTTAGATTGCAGAACGCAGGGACCGATAAAAATAAAAATCAACAGTATTCTAATGAGGTCTCTGAACATGATTGTTGGGATTAGTACTTTTTAAGATTATTACCACTGAGGGTGGAATTAATAATAGAACTACTACAGTTACCCGGGACACGGATAATTAGATTAGAGCCGGTTAATCTTTTTTCAAACTGAGATAGCAGCATGTAGGTCTAATTTAGGACTCCAGCACCGCAAAATTAAAAAATTTATTATAAAACAAAAAAGGCGATTCAACTGAATCGCCTTTTTAACAATAATGGAATCTGAAATCTAAAATGTCTGGCGCAGTGAATTTTGCAGAGTGCGGATTATCAATAAGGCATCGGCGCCACTGACATTTCCGGCGGCATTGAACCGGGCAGTGATGACATCTGATTTCATGATACCGCGTTCAGTGCAGAGGGCCATGGCATTGTAAGCAAAATGGGAGCTGGGAACATCGGAAAACCGTGCCGGTGATTCGCCAAAATAGCGTGTTTCCAGACTATTATCACGGGTAGCAATAACCAGTAGTCTTTGAACAGCCATTGCATAATTTGCCCGTGAAATGAACTCATCAGGGTAAAAATTCCCATCCGGGCTCAAGTCAAGAACTCCGTAGGTCATCATTTCAATGATCCAGGTTTCAGCCCAGTGACCGTTGGTATCGGTAGGTTTCAGTTCAGCTTTATTGGTGGCCATCTGGCCGGGGGTTTGAAAACCAAGTGGAGCAGGTGGTAGATTGGCAATCAGCTCGCCTACCCGTAATTCTTCGGCAAATAGAACAGCCAGATCAGCCCGGGAAATTTTATCTTGCAGAGCAATTTTTTTACCGGCCATTGTGCCGGGGACTGCCCGCACTACTTTCTGGGATAATTCCCACTTAGCATCTGCCTTGGCGGCATACTCACCCTTGCCGTCAACAACCTGTCTAAAGAAGCCTTCGGCATTGCGAAAATTGTAATTATAGAGATTGGCGAGTCCAAGATAATAAAGAGCTGCTTCGTGATTTTCATCAGCCCGCAAAGCTTTGGTGAGCTGTGTCTCGGCCTGATTAAACCAGGTACGATCCAAATCACGCATTTCAATCCACACCCGGCCGTTCAGGGCCAGCACATCGGGATCATTGTTGGCATACATGGCAGCTTTATTAACATTGAATTTGGCATCCTGGGCGTTTTTTTGCGCTGCGAAAACCAGCCCAAGCCCAGCGTAACCCGGGGCAAACTTTCGATCCAGATCGATTGCTCGCTGGAAAGAAGTCTGGGCTCCGGTGAAGTTTTCCATATCTACCGCTCGCATACCGGCTTTAAAATGATACTCGGGAGTATCCATTGCGCTTTGTGGTTTCTGGGAGCAGTTGAAAAATAACAGTATCAAACTGACAGATAAGATTATTCTAAGGGTGTTTTTCATGATGAATCCCCGGTTGTGTTTACTTAATGTGCCCGGAATATAAGCGGATTTACATTTAAAAAAAATATGTGCACAATTATTTTGAGTTGAATCACAATGATTTGTTTTTGATAAACATCACAATAGGCGTTTATGTCGTTGCATTGTGTA
>CAZIJQ010000005.1:63480-83096 GCA_964539785.1 uncultured bacterium
AATGATTTGTTTTTGATAAACATCACAATAGGCGTTTATGTCGTTGCATTGTGTAAAAGGATTGAATAATTTAAATCGATAAATTAGTTAACGCATCGTCGAGGGAATATGCTGAAAACAAAAGTTGGTTTTGTATGGATAATCGTATTGACTGCTCTGGTATGCGCCCAAACACAGAAGGTTACTGGTGAGGGTATGGCATTAAATCGTGATGCCGCTATCGAGCAAGCCAAGCGAAATGCAGTGGAAAATGGGTTGGGAGCGGTTATGTCATCCGAAACCGTGGTTAAAAACGCCATGGTTTTTTCCGACAATATTTATTCCAAGGCTCAGGGATTTGTAAAGACTTTTCAGGTGGTCAGTGAAAATCAGGGACCGGATGGCCTATGGGAGGTAACGATCGAAGCGGAGGTAACGCAGATATTGGATCAGATCCTTCAGGATGAAACTGCCCTGCAGGTGCTTTTGAACAGCATGAATCGACCTAAGATAATGTTCATGGTAAAAGAGCAAAATCTAATTGATAATATCCCCACTGATTTTGCCGAAACAAAATTATTAGCGATGTTTTATAATAAGAATTTTGATGTGGTCGACCGCCAATTGGTAGCCGCCCTGAAAGGTGAACCTGATTACGCTCAGGCCCTGGAGGGAAATGTATCCGCCGCCGCCAAAATAGCAGCTATGTTGGGTGCAGAGGTTATTGTTATTGGTACGGTCAAAATTAGTTCGGGTGGTAAGATCTATAACATGTATTCAGGACAGGCTGATATGAATGCCAAGATCATCCGAGCCGATACGGGCGAAATCCTGGCTGTAGTTCCCCAGGCTCGCGGAAAAAAACCACATATTTCCGAGTCGACTGCCGGTGTGAATGCTACCAACCAGGTGGCAGAGGAACTGGGAAATCAGATTATCAGTCAGCTGATCCGCAAATGGAGTACCCAGCAGGCAAATTTCATCAAGGTTTACATGCTGGTCAGTAATACCGATTTTGGATCATATATGATGTTGGAATCATTTCTTAAGGCTCAGACCGTTTCCGGGATCAGGAACGCCTATGCCAAGAGTCTGAATGACGGTGTTGCCGAATATGAAATTGAATTTGAGGGCAAAGCCCAGGATCTGGCTATGGGTCTGACTCGCACATCACCGGATGGACTAAGCTTAAAAATTATAGGGTTGAGTGGTAATCGTATTACCGCAGAAATCGTACAATAATCGAATGGAGACAGTTATGAAAAAATTACTAATCGTTTTTCTATTATGTTGTTCGGTGGGAATGGCTCAATATGGCTATGCCGTTGCCCCCGGTGCGGTAATCGAGGAAACCGAGAATGGCGCTATTAATTATTCCCAGGGAATCATCACTGCCACCGGAATTGGTGCGATACCGGAATATGCCGTCAATGCCGGTCAGGCCCGGGCCATGGCTATTCGGGCCGCCAAGACTGATGCCCGTCGCCAGTTGGTTGAAATGGTCAACGGTATTACCCTTACCAGTGAAACTACCATGCGCAATCGCATGGCCGATGAAGTAGTCCGAGAAAGTGTTTCCGGTGTTATTCGCGGATCTTACCAGGTTGGCGAAGCGAAATATTTGAGTGATACTTCAGTTGAGGTGGTGATGGCGGTTTCAATGACCGGAATCTCCGAAGTAGTTACTGCCACAACGGGATTTGCCGCGGTGGTTCCGCAAGATGCACCAGCAGCCCTTTCAACAGCGGCGGTTGAACCAAGCGCAGCAGCGATTACCGGCATCATTATTGATGCTCGGGGGTTAGGTGTTCGCCCCGCCATGGCGCCCAAAATTATTGACCAGAATAACGGTGTCGTTTATGGTCCTGGTAATTATACCCGTGAATATGCTGTAACCAATGGCGTTGCCGGGTACTCAAAGTCCCTGGATAATGCGTTGGAAGATATGCGTGTCAAAGGTAATCCTCTGGTTGTAAAGGCCAGTACGGTAAGCGGCGCCAACCGGACTGACGTTGTTGTTGCCACTAACGATGTGATGAAAATTAATCAGGCCAATGCCGCCAGCAATGTGCTGCAGGACTGCCGTGTTTTATTCTTGTTAGACTGAATTGAAATAGCAATATGGAAAGAATTTTAGGATGATGAAACGTACGTTACTGTTGTTTACTTTGATCCTCCTGAGTATTGGGTTTGCTCAGGAGGAAGTTGAAGTTGTGGTACCCGTGGACGAAGCGGCTCCGGAAGCGCTGGTTAAAATTGGTGATATTGCCCCTAGCTGGGCGTTGATGTATGCGCCGGCTAAATTTGAATTTTTGAAAAATTGGACTATCGAACCAGGCCAACGACTGCGCAGATTAAAAACGCAGCCCGATCGCCATGTGGTAATCATGAGCTTTTTTGCGACCTGGTGTAAACCATGCATGAAAGAATTGCCCCATTTGGAAAAATTGTATCAGAAGTATGGTGAGGAAAAAGTCAGGTTTTTCCTGATTGATATAACCGAGGCTACCCGTAATTCGCCGGGATTTGAAGACTCGCCTAAATCTGGCCCATTTCTTGCAGATAAAGGCATAACTATTCAGGTGTTAAATGATAATCGCGGTGTTGTTAAGGAAAAATACGGAGTAGCTACCTTGCCCCGTTTATTTGTAATAGACAAATATCAGACCGTCCGCTTAGTGAAGCAGGGTTTTCACGAAGGCGAGGATTTTGAAGGGGAATTATCCCTCATAATTGAAGAATTGTTGAACGAAGCGGATTAGGGTTAAACCCCCCGTTTCAAGAACCATATTATCTGCAAATTCAGCTTCCTGTTTTAGGGAAAGAGAGAGGACTATGAGTAGACCAATATTCACGTCAGGGATGCGTCTGTTTCTGAGCACCTTGATATTTCAAATCTCACTACCAATTATTTCAGCCCAGGAAAAAGAAACGGTAGCTATTCTTGATTTTGAGGGGCGGGGCATCTCCCAGATGGAAGCCCAGACGCTGACGGATCGTTTTACTTCCGAACTGGCCGCTACCAATGCCATGATTCTAGTGGAACGGAACCAGATGAATGAAATTCTTGATGAGCAGGGATTTCAGCAATCCGGTTGTACCAGCGCTGAATGTGCCGCTGAAGTTGGTGCATTGCTGGGCGTCCAGCATATGGTGGCCGGATCGTTTGGAAAGCTGGGGAACAGTTACACTATTGACGCCAAGATGTTTTCGGTGGAAAGCGGCAAGACGGAAAAGACTGTCAGCGCTACCTACAAGGGTGAGATCGATGGACTGCTGAATGAGATTGAAATTCTGGCCTGGGAAATTATGAGCCTTAATCCCCCGGAAGAATTATTGGCTATCCAAAGAGCCGGGGGACAGCCGATTGCGGCAGTTGCTCCCGCCAAAGAAAAAGGCGGCAAAGGCTGGTTGTTCTGGACCGGCTTAATTGTAGTCGGCGGTGCCGGAGCGGCCTTTGCTCTAATGGGCGGTGAAGAAGAACCGGCAGCTTTGCCAAACCCACCGGCATTACCAGAATAAGCCTGATTTATAAACCACATGAAAAAATTAAATAAAAAACAACTTTCTTGCGAGTGTCCTATGAAGACCAAATCAGCTAATTACAAACAAAAAAATATTATGCAAAACAGCTCTGGTAATCGATTTGTATTTGCTATTCTAGCGATTGCATTGGGGTTAAGTCCATTATCTGGGCAGCTTGTTAACAATATTGTCGATAAAACCTTTGACAGTGACGGACATGTCAATACTTCCATTGGTAGTCAGCTTGATCAAGGCGAGTCTGTGGCTATACAATCCGACGGTAAAATAGTAGTAGCTGGTTACTCATATAACGGATCAAATAATGATGTTGCTATTGCTAGGTACAATACCGATGGAAGTCTTGATACGGATTTTGACAATGACGGAAAATTTACTTTCATGGTTGGTAGCAGTGATGACGAGGGTATGGCATTGGCAATTCTATCTGACGGTAAAATGATTGTGGCTGGTAACTATTATAACGGTACATCTGATGATTTTTTTGTAGCTCGTCTTAATGCCAATGGTGGTCTTGATGTGGGTTTTGATACTGACGGTATTGTTACAACAGCTATCAGCGGTGGACCAGACGATTGCAAAGATATAGCCATTCAGTCTGATGGTAAAATTGTATTGGTTGGTTCGGCAAATTATGCCCGTGTTGTGTTAATTAGATACAATTCCGATGGGAGTATTGATACAAGTTTTAGCTCTGATGGCATAATAGAAACCGACATCATTGTTGGTGAGAATGATCAAGGACAATCCCTTGCTATTCAATCTGATGGTAAAATTGTAGTGGGAGCTTCTGTAGGAGCTCCATCTGATTTTGGGGTATTGCGCTATAATACTGATGGTAGCCTGGATTCAGGTTTTGGTACTAATGGCATAGTAACTACTGCAGTTGGAACTGGGTGGGAAAGAGCGGCCGACATTGCCATTCAGGATGATGGCAAAATTATTTTATTTGGCGATAGCAATAACAATAGTGGCAATTATGATTTTACTATTTTGCGCTATACGGATAGCGGTGTATTAGATAATACTTTTGGCATAAGTAGTGGAGTTACAGTAACTCCAATTCTTAGTGACAATGACAATGGTCACTCCATGGTCTTCCAACCTGACGGTAAAATTGTAGTTTTTGGTGATAGTTATACTGGGCAGCACTCTAAGTTTTCACTAGCCAGATATCTATCAAGCGGCGCACTCGACCCTGGATTTGGTGATGGTGGTAAATATGTTGATTATAGTGGTAGCAATTCAAATTATTCGCGCTCAATAGCTTTGCAGGATGATGGTAACATTATTGCCGTTGGATCAATTAATAGTGGTACAGATGATGATTTTGGAGTTGCTAGATATACCGGTGCCACCCAGTTGGTAGCTGGTTATCCCGATGTATATGTCAATAATGAGCAAGGTATTCCATTATGTACTTATGATCACGATTTTAAACATCAATCTCTGTATCTGGCCTCAGACTTGACCGCAGCCGGTGTACCGGCTTGGTCAAAGATAACAGAAATTGAATTTATGCCTTCTGTGGCTCCAGCCTTGAATATGGAGGATTTCCGGGTCGCCTATTCATTCACATCAAATTCTTCATTCAGCAGTTTTGAAACAACCGATGTTATTTACGGTCCTGAAGACCATCTATCGGGTGATTTCATACCCCTGAAATGGTTTTATATGGATATCGATGATATTGTCTGGAATGGTACTGATAATATTGTCTTTGAGTTCAGCCAGGATAATTTCCAATACGATCCGGAATACGGTGACGGTGGTGTCTATTTAAGAGCCACAGGCACAGCCAACCGGGTCGCCAAGGGATATACAGATTCGGGGTATGGTGCTTATCCTTTCTCGGGTTTGCCATGGAATGGGTCTCACCAGGTCGTGGCTCTGCGTATTACTTATGAAGCAGTTGATGTATTAGCACCCTCCAACTTGGTACTTTCCGCCGGAGATTTAAAAGTTGATCTGGATTGGGATGCCTCCAGTGATGGCGATCTGTCGGAATATTTAATTTTTCGGGGAACAGCTTCCGACAACCTGATGCGGATCGATTCGGTCAATTCCAGCACCACCAGCTATACCGATGACGGGCTGGTTAACGGTACCACCTACTATTATGGTGTCAAAGCCAAGAACAGCGATGCCGATCTGAGCAGCTTCACTAATATTGAAAATATCATGCCCGAGTATTCCGGCCCGATTAATATTACCGCGGCCAACAGCGATACCCGCGCAGCCTTGAACTGGGAAGAGCCCAGCGGAACAATTGCAGCTTATTTCATTTATCGTGGTACTTCGGCTGATCCCACCGATGAACTGGACAGCCTGGGTTCCAGTCAAACCTATTATCTGGATGATGAATTGACCAACGGTACGGCCTATTACTACCGTATGAAAGCCAAATTCAGCGACGACAGCTTCAGCAGCTATTCGGAGAATTTTGTGGTTACGCCCAATGTATACGCAATAAATGTCGATGGTACCTATAGCGACTGGGCCAATATCCGCCAGATCCATAACGATCCGGTTGGTGATGTGGGTTCCGCCGATATAGACTCACTGAAAATCAATGCCGATGGTTTTTACTTCTACGGTGCGGTGATAACAAACAGCCAATTGGATCACGACCGGGTGGAAATTTATTTTGATACGGATTTCAATGCAGGTACCGGTATGCCTGAAAGTGGTATCGGGGCAGACTATAAACTGGTATTTTCCCCATATGGACTTACTGAATTCTCATATTGGAATGAATGGGATGACTGGTCATCCGATAACAGCGCTGATTATTCTATCGTTCATGAAAATAATAACCGCTTCCATGAATTCAGTATTCATCTGGATGAGCTGGACGGACCGGACTCATTACGTTTTTATCTGTCCTCCAACTCCAACGATAAGGCCCCTGATTCCGGTAATCTGGTATATAATCTAGACCCCAATGATGCCCCGCAGAATTTCTTTGTGGGTACCGGCGATACCAAGGCCAACCTGAACTGGGAAACCAATAGCGAATCGGGATATGATAAATATATTGTTTATCGCGGTACTTCCGCCGATCCGATCACGGTGGTTGCCACACTCAGCAGCGGTACGCCACTAAAATCATATTATATGGATTCCGGTCTGACGAATGGTACGACTTATTACTACCGGTTACGAGCTCAGTATGCTGATGATTCATATAGTGATTTCACTGAAAATATTGCCATCACACCGGGGATATACGCCATTGCTGTTGATGGTTCAATTGGGGATTGGGATAATATCCGCCAGTTATATAATGATACCAATAATGATGTGGGCAGTGCCGATATCGATTCGGTTAAACTTTATGCCGATGATGAAATGCTTTATGGTACAGTAGTAACAACCACAAGCCTGGATTGGGATGATGTGTTGTTGATTAATATCGACAGTGATCTCAATTCCGGTACCGGGACCAATGCCAATAATATTGGTTATGAATATCAATTGAAGATCAGTCCCAACAGTGGCGATGTTTTCCGGTACTATGATAACGGCAGCTGGCCGGATAGTTATGACACTGATTATACGGTTGTACATGAAAATAATAATCGTTTCCATGAATTTAGAATCAGCCTGGCCCATATTGGCGATCCAGATTCCCTGCGGTTATTTTTAAAAACCAACACCGATGATTATGTGCCTGAGGATGGATACTACCTGGCCCTCAATACCACCCAGGTGGCCCTGGATCCACCCGGCGGTCTCACCGCCCTGGCGGACAGTGCCCAGGTGACCCTGCGCTGGAATGCCCTGGCACCGGAAAATCTGCATAAATATTATGTCTACCGCGACCTGTCTTCTCCGGCTGGTTCTTTAGTCGACAGCCTGGTGGCAGCCTCACCGCCGGATACCTTCCTGGTGGATGATGGCCTCACCAACGGCCAGACCTATTACTATGCTATCTCGGCGGTGGACAGTACCGGCCGTGAAAGCGGGAAATCGGTTGAAATCATGTCCACTCCCAACCGTTATCATGAACAGATGGTGGAGTTGCTGCATACCAATACTTCCTATGCGCCAACAACCGACAATGGTTATCCTTTTAACGCCGGTTGGGATGACGTGAAACATCAGTCCCTCTACCTGGCGCAGGATTTCACTGATGCCGGTATACCTGACGGTGCCTGGATATCGTCTATGGAGTTAAAGCCATCAACAGTACTATTTGAAATGACTGATTTCCGACTGGCGATCGGGACGCATCCCAACAACACAATTAATACATTTACTGATCTGGAAGATTCGGTGGTTCACGGTCCTTTGACCTACAACCAGTCGGAATTCAGCGACAATACCTGGAAACGCTTCAGCATTGATCCCTATCGGTGGAACGGGAGCTCCAACCTGATCCTGGAAGCCAGTATTGACCGCCCCAATGGCTCTAGTTATGGTAATGGCGGTGTGCATATCCGCCAGGTTGATGGCAGCCGGGGCGTACGCGGCTGGAGCGATGGTTCCTCGTATTATTTCGGTGGTATGAGTACCACCCATGAGGATAGGGTCATGGCCCTTCAGGTTACTTACTCCACCGTGGAACCGGTGGGTAATTTCCAGGCCGTTGCCGCTCACCAGAGCATTGATCTGAGCTGGAATGCTCCGGCCAGTGGTGCGGTTCAAGAGTACATCGTTTATAGCGGTTCCTCTGTCAGTTCGATGGATGTTGTCAGTACTACTACCGCCACTTCATATACCGTGGATAACCTGACCAATGGCAATAACTACTATGTTGGTGTCCAGGTCCGGTCCACCGGAGGTGATTACAGTGGTATCGTTTCCAATCAGGCCATGCCCGAATGGATTGGTCCCCGCTGGTATGTGGATGCCGAGCATGGTTCCCTTGGCGCAGAAGGCTCCCCGGAGGATCCACTGCGAACTATCCAGGATGGTATTAATACTGCCCCATCCGGTGATACGGTGTTTGTATTGCCCGGCCGTTATGAACGCAGTGATGACCAAAACCTGCGTTTTGCCGTTAGTGATGGCTTCGGTGGATACAACCTGAAAAACCTGGTGGTTATGAGCCGTGGTGGTGCCGACTCAACTATTATTGATGGTGAAAATAATACCCGCTTGTTTGAAATCTATGATGGAACCGATACAACTACCCAGGTGATTGGATTCAGCATCAGAAATGGCATGTCAAATAATTGGCATGGCTCAGCAATATCAATTGAGGAAAATTCACAGATTGTCTTTAAAAATTGTGTAATTGATTCAAACTACAGCAACGATGGTGCAGCCATTAACTTTAATAATAATGCCAAAGCCTGGTTTGTCGATTGTGTAATCAAAGACAATACATTTGAAAATGTTAGTAATAATGCTGGCGGTGGTGCTTTTTATCTGGGACAATCAAGCCAATTATACTTAAATCGCTGTCAGGTTCTTGACAATCAGATAACCTCCAATAGCAATACCGGTAATGGCGCCGGTGTCTGTGTGAATTGGGATGCCAGTAATAAGTTTGAAGCAGTTAATACTGTTTTTGCCGGCAATATTTCACCGGCCGAGGGAGCAGCTTTGTTTATTGGTAATGGTGATGCCACACTGATTAATTGCACGGTAACGGATAATGAAGCCCAGCAATACGCCGTTTCCTTTATTGATGGTGATTTAACCATTTTCAACAGCATTGTCTATGGAAATACACCCGAATTGCAGCAGGTTGACATTAGTGGCTCGGTTAATCATTTTGTTTCATATTCAATTCTGGAGAATAAAGATCCCAGTGATTTTGAAACTGGTGTGCGGAACGATAATCCGGAATTCATGGCCAGCTATGCCCTGCACGACCGCAGTCCGGCTATTGGCCGTGGAGCCAATGCCAGTGAAGATGCTTATGGTAATGATATTTTTGCGCCCATAATTGACATAACGGGAGCATCACGTCCCACCCCCGGTGGCAGTAATCCCGATCTGGGGGCTTATGAGAATGCCCTGGCGATTACGCCATATCCGTCACCGCCAAAGAATCTGGATGCATTGTCAATGCACCAGGCTATTGAATTGACCTGGAATTCGTCCGATTCAATTGATGTAGTAAAATACTATATCTATCAGAGCACTGATTCGTCCAGTTGGACAGCCGTGGATACGGTGGTTGGATACGATCCCAACGGAACCGAGATTCCCGGCTTGACTAACAATCAGTCCTACTGGTTTGCCGTCACATCAATTGATGGCGACAACCATGAGAGTTCCAAGGCCTTTACCCAGGAAGTGAAACCGGGGTATCACGGCCCGGTCTGGTACGTTGACGATGTTTTGACCAATGGCGAAGGCAGTCCTGAAAGCCCATTTAATAAAATCCAGGTGGCAATAGATTCTTCAGCAACAAGTGGCGATACAGTAATGGTCTTACCCGGCACCTATCAGGGAGTTGGTAATTACGAACTGGACCTGGGACCCAAAAATCTGATGGTACGCTCGGAGAAGGGTTCCGATTCTACCATTGTACAATCTGATGGCAACCATCGCCATTTCCGGTTTAGCAATACCTTATCCTATACTCAGAAAGTCCAGGGCTTTACACTTAGTAATGGCAGTGTTGGTGGTGAGTATGGTGGATCGGTTCATATACAAAATGCGGCACCAGTATTTAGTGATGTTGTCTTTTTTGACAACCAGGCTGACTGGGGGGGCGGTGCAGTCTTCATTGCTGGTGATGCAGAAGCCCAATTTTATGGTTGTAAATTTATCGGTAATACCGCTGGCCATGAAGGCTCCAATGACGATATTGGTGGAGGTGCCGTTTATGCCGAACAGAATTTTGATGTCAGCAGTGTTAAGGTGGTATTTAACAGATGTGTGTTCCGTGATAATGAGGTTTTAACCAACAATTCTGCTACCGGTGGTGCTCTTTCCCTGGAGTCCCATACCGATATTATCAATTGTTTAATTATTAATAACACAGCCCGTAGCTTTAGTAACTCGTTGGCAGTTGGTGGCGGTATTTATTTTAGCAATGATCAACAGGGATTATTGCGCATAATCAACACTACTGTTGCCAATGACAGTGCTTTCAGCAATGCTGAAAGCCGTGGTGGTGGAATCTATCTTGAGTCATGGTCGACTCCACAACGGTTGGTGATGTTCAATTCGATCCTGTGGGGTAATTACAGTTCCAGTGCTGGCGAAGAAACTTTTGCTGAAGATGGTAACTCAAATATATATGCCCGAGCCAACCTGATTGAAGATGGCAACACCTTTGGTTGGTTTAATACTTATGGTGAAAGCCTATCTCTTGATCCCCAGTTTGAGGATCCGACTAACCAGGACTTCACTTTAAATGATTACAGCCCAGCTATTGGCGCCGGTGTCTCTTCATTCAACACCGGTACCATTCATAACGCCCCCACGGTTGATATACTGGGAGCAGTACGTCCCAACCCGGCCGATGCCGATCCGGATATGGGAGCCTATGAAGATGCCCTGGCAACTTCTCCATATCCGCAGCAGGTAACAGGCCTGATTGCCGATGCATCCAGTTATTCAGTCCTGTTGATCTGGAATGAATTACCGGCTGTTACAAATCCTGACATTGACTACTTCATAGTTTACCAGGGAGACAGTGCATCCTTTGTTGCGACCACGGATGACTCAATTGATATGGTAGCTGTAGAGGATGTGACCGGCGATAAATACATGCACCCTGTTATTGGTCTTGATAATGATGTTACCTACCATTTCAGTGTGGCCGGACATAATTCCAATGGTTATACCGGTATGCCTTCACCGGTAGAATCAGCTACTCCTGGTTATAATGAACCTATCTGGTATGTGGATGAAACTGCCAGCGCCGGTGGCGACGGTTCACCGGAAGAGCCGTTTTATGCCATCAGCCAGGCCTGGACCAATAATGCCAATTTCGGTGATGGTGATACGATTATGGTCCTGCCCGGTACCTATAACTCTACCATATTCAATGCCAAGGATCTGGAACTGGAAGCCCCCTCTGAACAATTTATATTAATGTCCCAAAAAGGGCCTGATTCTACAGTGGTTGATGGACTTGGTTTTCAGCGATTCATCTCTTTTAATAATGGAAATGATAATGATACCAAGGTGATTGGTTTTACGATCCAGAATTGTAAAAGCCAGGACAACAGCAATGGTGGCGCTGTTTCTATCTGGGAAAGTAGTCCTGAATTCGAAAATTGTATTTTTGCTGATAACAAACTAGTTAACAGCGGGAACCATGGTGGAGCGGTATCAGTTTCCAGCAACTGTACGCCCAAATTTGAAAACTGTACCTTCTACCGCAATAATGTTAATGGCAAAGGTGGAGCTGTCTGGATTGACTCTGATCAATCCCAGCCGGTCTTCAATGATTGTGTGTTTGACAGTAACTATACCATCAGTACCAACGATGGTTATGGTGGTGCCATTGGTGGCACTGCAGCCGCTATAGTCGTGAGACGCTGTCAATTCATCGATAATATTGCCACCGGATTCGGTGGCGCGATTGCCCTGTTTAATGACTGGCAGAGCATAGGTGGCTATGTGAGGATTGGTAATTCACTTTTCACTGGCAACCAGACCACCCAGGAGCAATCCGGTGGTAGTGCGGTTTATATCCAAAATATCAAATTATATATGAAATTTGTAACCATAGCCGATAATACCTGCAATGAGACCAACGCTTCGAGTGATGAACATGGCGGTGCGGTTTACGTCAATGATGCCCAGGCATATTTCCAGAATTCCATCATTTATGATAACACTGCAACCCCTACTTATGATGGTCAAATTAATTATGTTTATAATCAAGGCAATATCACTACTCACAATTGTTTGATTGAAAACCATGAAGTATATAATGGTACTGATCAAATGGATTTTTATCCCCAGTTTGAGGATCCGGACAATGACGATTACAGCCTGAGCTCCGCTTCACAGGCTATCGGTGCTGGAGCTCTAACATTCTGGAATTATGCTATTTCGACCAACCAAACAGTCACAGTAGATGATTTGGACCTCGCTAATAATGCCAGACTTAACCCCGATGGAAGTAACCCGGATCTGGGTGCTTACGAAAGTATTTATGCCGTATCGCCGCATCCTGATCCTGTTCAGGGTCTGGCAACCCTGGCCGACGACCAGCAGGTAACTCTGAGCTGGAATGCCAATACAGAATCTGACCTGTCGCATTATGTTGCTTATGTGAGCCAGACCCCCGGTTTTGATCCGCAATCAACCGATTCGGTCGGTCGTGTCGACAAACCAGGTACAAGTTTTGTGGTGACGGGCTTGACCAATGACCTGACCTATTATTTCCAGGTTTCTGCGGTAGACAGTAGCAATCTGGAAAGTAATATAGACAATGAATTAAATGTCCTGCCCAATGCCTACCATTTGCAGGTTTCAGAACTGTTGCATACCAATGCCAGTAGTAGTACCATTGTTGATCAGGGTTATCCCTTCAATACTCAGAGTCACGATGTAAGGCATCAGTCCCTTTTCCTGGCAGAAGAGCTTGAAGATGCCGGCATTCCGGACGATGCCTGGCTAATGGGATATGATCTCAAACCCAGCATTATCAGTGGAGATATTAATAATTTACGTCTGGGATATAATTTTACGTCCGGTACAAACTTAACAAATAGTTTTGAAAACACCACAATTATGTTTGGCCCTGAAATGTATGCATCTGATGATTTTACTGCTAATGAGTGGTATCGTTTCAATGCCGAGCCAACTCAATGGAGTGGCGGTAACTGGGTGTTCGAGTATACCCATGATAACGCTGGAAACACCGGATTTAACGGTGGTGCCTATTTACGACAGACAGGAGATCAACGAGGCCGAAGGGGATATACAGACTGGAGCGACTGGCCATTTGGCGGTGGTATGAATGAATTTTCTGAGGATCGGGTTCTAGCTATGAGGATTGTTTACTCAGCTATTGAACCGGTAGATAATCTGGAGGCCAAACCGGGACACAACCAGGTTGAATTAACCTGGGAAACGCCGAGTACTAGCAATGTTGCTCAATACTTGATTTACGCTGCGGATTATGGAGATTCATTGCTTCTTGTCGATTCTACAACCGCCTTGACATATACAGTTTCCGGGTTGGATAACCAGGAACCCTACCTGCTTGGTGTCCAGGTCAAAACTGATGCCGGTAGTTACAGTGGGTTATTAACTGTCGTGGAAATCCCAATGTACGTGGGTCCCGTATGGTATGTGGATGATGATTCTGATGAATTCGGTGAAGGTTCACCGGAGTATCCCTTTAACGAAATCGCCGATGCCTGGGGCACGATGATTCCTAATGAAGATTTCGACAATGGTGACACAATCTTGGTTTTACCCGGTACTTATAATGGTTCTAATGATCTAGATCTCATTGCACCCGATTTCCAGTTTGTCATTCTGGGCCAGGAAGGAGCTGATTCGACAATTATCGATGGCGGGGGAAGCAGACGGTTCATTTCATTTGAAAATAAAAATTACGAGGTTGACACCAAGCTTATTGGATTGACAGTCCAGAATTGTTCTGCTTCCGACAATGGCGGCGCTATCAGATTGGTTAATGGCGCCAATATCAGGGTGATTGACTGTGTTATTGACAACAACAGCGCATCAGGCATAGGTGACCAACAAAACAATGGGGGCGCCGTTATTGTAAGTGCAAGTAGTCCCCGTTTCATCCGTACTGATTTTCACGGCAATCATGCCTATGGCCATGGTGGTGCCATCTATATTGAAGGTTACGACAGTCGTCCGCGTTTCTTCGATTGTGTCTTTGACGGAAATGAAACCGATTATAGTCAAAACGGCGACGGAGGTGCAATTGCCGCTACAAACATACCACTCTGGCTCCAGCGTTGCCAGTTCACCAACAATAAATCATATGGATCTGGCGGAGCATTTTTTCAGTTATCATCCGAGGGATACCAGGGTTGGACAACTATTACCAACAGCCTGTTTTACGGAAACTATGCTAGGGGGAACGGCAGTGCTTCAACTGGCGGTGCGATAAATATCAATGGCGTTGATCTGTTGCTTCAAAATGTGACTATTGTTGATAACAGTTGTGATATTACAAATACTCAGGATGATAACCAGGGTGGCGCAATTTGGTTAGGAGAAAACCGAGTGCATTTACAGAATTCGATAGTATGGGACAATACACCCGTGCCAACCTACCAGGGCCAGATAAACAATACCTGGAATCCTTCGAATCTGAGCATCAATAATTCATTGGTTGAAAACGGTGTTCAGTATGGTGGCATTGTCTATGATTTTGATCCATTGTTTATTGATCCGGCTAATGATAACTACCAGTTATCAGAAGGATCACACGCTATCGGTAAAGCAATAACACCGTACCAGAATCCGGCTGATGGCAGCTGGGTGCCAGTGGATTTACTGGATCTGGCAAGCAATGACCGTGTCCAGCCTGATAACCGAATCCAGTCTACCGATGCTTCGAGCCTGGATTTGGGAGCTTTCGAACGGCCGGAAGCGGAAACGGCCTATCCCGGCTGGCCCCAGAACCTGGTTGCAGAACCAATGCACCGTTCGGTTGTACTGGGTTGGGACGATCCGCTGGAGACCGCCGATGTTGATTATTACATCGTTTATCAAAGCCCGGATTCAGCGAACTGGGATTCGGTGAGCACCGTTTTATCCATGATGACCCGTTCAGCAGTTTACGATACGATTGGTAGTCTGACAAATAAAGACACTTATTATTTCGCCGTATCGGCGGTAGATACTTCCGGTTATGAAGGCCTCCTTTCGGAAGGTGTTTCGGTGGTGCCCATGTATCAGGGACCGGTCTGGTATGTTGATGTGGATGCTTCTGGTCCATTGTTTGAGGGTAGTATCAATGATCCGTCTCAGGATATTAAAACAGTCATGGATATGTCTGGTGAAAATGATACTTTGTTAATTATGCCAGGTACATATTCCGGTTTTAATAATTATAATCTGAATACTCAGGATAACTGGTTTGGACCCAATGTTCGTAATATGGTAATCATGAGTGAAAAAGGCCCCGATTCCACCACAATCAATCTAAGCAATAATAAATTCCTGGAAGTAATGGGTTACAATAATCCGGTAACGGAATTGATTGGTCTCACTCTCCAGGGTGGTGCCAATAACCCGATCAGGTATTCTTCTGGTAGACTAATCCTGGAAAATTGTATTTTACGCAATAACAATATGGGTGCTGGTGCCGGTGGTGCCATGTATATTGCCGAACAGTCCGAGGTTACAATTGACCGCTGTTTGTTCGAAGGTAATTCGGCCTCGGATCTTGGTGGGGCTATTTTCTCAAATCTCCATGATGTCCACCTGGAGATATTCAACAGTATCTTTTATAATAATTCATCTTTGAGTGGTACCGCAATTACTTTCCAGCCAACCAATTCATCGATTGAAATTGTCAACTGCCTATTCCTGGAAAATAATGCGACCAGTAACGGAACTGGCTCAGCAGCTTTAGTGATCACCAGTACCGGATTTGCTGGTGTATATAATACTATATTTTGGGATAATTATAGTGCCGATAACCAGCAAACCGACTATTCGGGTAATGTGATAACATTCGAGAGAAGCATCTTTCAAGATTATATAGGTATCGGTGGCAACAACTATAGTTTTGATCCTATGATCGATAATAGTGATCTGGGAGATTTTTCACTATCCGAGTTTTCTCCTGCGATTGGTCTGGGGGTCGAAAACTACTGGGATGGCTGGAATAACATCCAGCGGCCAATACCGGAATATGATTATCTGGCAAACGAGCGGCCGCAGCCAATTGACGCTATGCCCGACCTGGGTCCCATCGAGCACGAACGGGCCGAACCGCGGCGCTGGGTCTATCTGGTTGATGATGCAATAGGTAATGATATTACCGGCGATGGTGGTATTGATGGCCTGCCGTTTAAATCAATCCAGCGGGCGATCAATGAAACCAACATGTTGGATACGGTGGAAGTTGCCGCTGGCACCTATACCGGACTAGGTAACAAGGATCTAGATTTTGAAGGCATGGATATTGTCCTCCGTTCCGCCGCTGGTCCTGATGTAACAATAATTGACTGTGAAGGCAGTGAACGTGGTTTCGAATTCAGCTCCGGTGAGCCGGCCTCTGCCATGGTAATCGGGTTTACAGTGACCGACGGCAATGCCGATGAAGGCGGCGCCATCGCAATCTATCCTGATCAATTTGACGGGCCAACCTCACCGACTTTCTGGAATATGAAACTGGTGGATTGTGGCGTTACCGATGAAGGTGGCGCGATCTATACTGATAATTCCAATTCTCTGTTCGCCAATGTTGTTATTGCAAATAACAGCGCTAACAGCGCCGGTGTAGCCTATCTGGATCGTGGAGAAGTTGACTTTCTCAATTGCACTATTTTTGGTAATATAGCCAATGACAACACAGGTATCGTCTTTGACAGCGGTGATCATGGTATCCTGAATTCTATTCTGTGGGATAATACGGTCAACGGCAGTGAGATCTGGTTTGATGATGGCACACGCCAGTCGATGGATGTGCGTTACTCCAACGTCATGGGCGGTTTTCAAGGTGAAGGCAATTTGAACCTGCGTCCTGGGTTCGCCGACGTTTCCAGCGGTGATTTCCACCTGGAAGATTGGTCCCCGATGATTGGAGGAGCCGATACGAATCAGTTTGCCGATTACGATTACGATATGAATCCCCGGTCGGTATCCGATTCTACCATGCCGGATATTGGTGCATTTGAGCACGCTTATAATGCACCTGATGTGTCAGGTTATATTTACCGGGACTGGTATGTGGACACTGGTGGTTCTGATGCAGACGGAATTGGCAGCATGGGCAATCCTTTTGCCTCGCTGCAGTATGCCAGCCATTACGCACTATATCACGATACAGTCAGGGTTGAGGCAGGTACCTACAGCCAGAACGTAGTAATTGCGGCAAAACCGGTGGCCTTCGTATCATCGGCCGGCGCTGACCAGACTATTATAGATGGTGGTGGTTCAAGGGTGATAGAATATTACGAAACTGGACCAGCCGGTGTATATCTAGACGGCTTCACTATTCAAAATGGTGTCGCCGATCGCGGTGCTGGTCTAAAGCTGTATAATAGTTCCGGCGTTATCCTCAATTCAATCATTACAAACAACGTAACCAATGCCAGTTCTGGCGGTGGTCTGTGGGCCTTAACCGAGGATTCAACCCAGGTTTACAGCCTCAACATTGAGAATACTGATTTTACATTGAACTCGGCTGTCAACACCGGTGGCGGATTCAGTATAACTGATATCCAGACCATGATAACCAATTGTGAATTCTCTGATAATTCAGCCAATGGCTATGGCGGATTTGTACTAATTGGATCTCTGGCGACCATAACTATGAACGACTGCCAGGTACTTGACAACGAAGCAATAGTTTACGCCGCGGGTGGTGGTATCACTGCAGACGCAACAGGAACCCTGACCCGGGTGCTGGTGGCTGGTAATTTAGCCAATACCGGCAGTAGCGGCGGGAATTCCGGTGGACTATCAGTCTGGAATGGTGCTGACGTTGATTTTGTGAACTGTACCTTTGCTGACAACGATGCTGCCTACGGTGGCGGCTTGACGGTCGGTGCCGGAACGGCCGATATCGCCAATTGCATTTTCTGGGGAAATACACCTGACCAGCTGGCCCTGGCTGTATATGATGGTACCGGCGGTACTGCTGATATTTCTTATTCCATCAGCGAAGGCGGCGAATTAGCCGTTTACGGTACCGGTGATGCGCTCAATACACTGAACTGGAATACTGGTAACCTGAACCGCGATCCCATGTTTGCAGGTCTTGATGATTACCGGATCCTGGCCAGCTCGGCTGCCGTAAATACCGGTGATCCGGCCGATACGGATAGTGATGGTACGCGCATTGACATGGGTGTTTACACTTACTTGAATACTTTCACCGGTCCGGTTTTCCATGTTGACGCTGCCTTCGGTGATGACATGGACGGCAGTGGTGAAGATAGTAATCCCTTTGCCAGTGTCCAGGGTGGTGTCAATTTTGCCCTGGCAAACGATACCGTCCGAGTAGCCGGTGGTGTCTATAACGAGCAGGTGATAATCGAAAAATTTGATATTGCCTTGATAGGTGACAGTACAGAGACGGTAATCGACGCCAGCTTCAGTGGTGGTACTGCTCCACCAGCCGTATTTGTTGGTGGAGCGGGGTCAGCCCTAACGGCCGCCACCCTGATCGAGAATTTCACAATAACCGGTGCCGGTCATTCCCTGGGCTATGGCGGTCTGCATATTGTTGATGCTTCTCCCACTATTCGTCATAATACAGTCGTTGACAATAGCGAGTTCGGTATTGTTGTTGACGGCGGCTCCCCCCTAATTGAATACAACATAGTAGTAGACAATGATTCCTGGGGCATCCGGATCGAAGATGAAGCCGGCAGCAACCCGGTTTTCGTCAATAATACTACCGATGGCAACGGGTCATATGGTATTTCGAATATGTCGACCACTGCCACACCGGCCGTACGCAATTCCATCATTACTGACAATATATTTGGAGATCTGGCAATTACATTTTCTGATGTGGTAGGTGCCGGTTTAGCTACTGATGGAAATATTGATGCCGACCCCATGTTTGTGGGCGATTCGGCCAACAATGATACTTATTATGCCCTCGATCTGCTAAGCCCCTGTATCGATTCAGGCGATCCCACGGATACATTTGATCCGGACAGCACGATTAGAGACATGGGTGCTCTACCCCTATTCCGGACTTTTGTGGGTGGAAATACCGGCGGAGATGATATAGTCGTATCCGGCGACACCACCGTAGTAGTCACTGCGGACCTGACCATTGATGAAAACGATTCTCTGATCATCGAACCGGGTGGCACACTTTATCTCGCTGCTGGTGTTACACTGACTATTAATGGAGTCCTGTACGCCAACTCAGGTCCAGGTGAACCGATCAATTTCCAGACCCTCTATCCCGGCGACCTATTCAACGGTATTGTGTTGGTTGGCGGTTCAACAGCCCGGGATATTCCCACCTATTCCTATTTGACTATCTC
>CAZIJQ010000006.1:0-72328 GCA_964539785.1 uncultured bacterium
ATTAAATTATCCAGATCGTTATTATACCGGTTACACTGAAAATATTACACAAAGACTTAAAGCTCACAACTACGGTCAGGATACTTATACTAATAAATATAAACCCTGGAAAATAAAGACCACAATTTCCTTTACAGACCAGCAGCGCGCGCTTGATTTTGAGCGTTATCTTAAATCACCATCTGGCCTAGCTTTTGCCAAGAAAAGACTCTAATTAGTCACTCATCTGTAATGAAATGTATCGTCAGGTTTCAAAACTGACTTATGTTGAAACACAGACAGCCCATGACTTCAGTCATGGGATAAAGACATACCAATCCATAACCGTTTTAACGGTTTACCATATTCCGCCTACTCCCATAATTTCACTTTTTTATTAATTCTAAACCGTTGAAACGGTTAGCTATTATCACAATTTGTAACCCACGGTTGAAACCGTGGGCTGGTTTTACCCCTTACGCAAAAAATAGTGATAGAGCATTGCCAAAGTTTCCATCTGTATCATCCGAATTATAATTGGCAGTTTAAATTTCTCGTTACTCACCGTTGAAACCGTGGGCTGGCCTTACTCCCCTGTGCAATGGTCTTATTCCTCAGTGCAATAGTCTTACTCCCTTATGCAATAATGGAGATACAACTTTGCGAAATTTCACATCTGCATCATCCGAATTAGGATGGACAGGTTAAGCTTTTGCAATGTCAAACCGGAAGGTACTTATTTGCTGATTCTGGCAGAGAATTTCTCCCAGTACACCGGCATCAACTCCCTAACCTTCACAACCAGTTCTTCATCAGAGATTGAGGTCAGGCGCCCTTCTTTTTCGTATTGATCAATTACCCAGCGGGCGACTTTATGTACTTTAATTTTATTGATCCGTTGATCGCCTTCCAGGTTGAACAATTCGTTGATCCACAGGCAGATTCCATCGACACCACTTTTATCAGTAATTGCTACTCGCGGCGGGCGATTGAGCAGTTTAGTCGTATCAAACACGTTATAGATTTGCTCCGCCTGTCGTAAACCGCCCGCATGAATTCCAGCCCGGGTGGTGTTAAAATGCTTACCCACAAAGGGGTAATTATCGGGTATCGGAAGTCCGATTGAGCGCATGTAATCGGCCAGTTCGGTGATTATGGTTGTATCAATTCCACACAGGTCGCCTTTTAAGGCAATGTAATCTATAATTGAGGCTTCCAATGGCGGATTGCCAGTGCGCTCGCCAAATCCGAACAGAGTGGCATTGACCGCATCACAGCCGTACAACCAGGCGGTACTGCCATTGATGTTGACTTTATGGAAATCATTGTGCCCGTGCCATTCCAGGCGGTCGCTGGGGATACCGCATTCCTGATTCAGCTTATAGATCAGTTTGGGAATGCTGCGCGGTAATTCGACACCGGGGGAGCTGATGCCAAAGCCCATTGTATCGCACAGGCGAATTTTAACCGATAATTCATCCGGTACCTGCTCGCTCATTTTCATCAACTGTTCAACAAAGGGCAGAATAAAGCCATCGATATCAGCCCGGGTTATATCTTCCAGATGGCAACGGGGTCTGATACCGGCTTCAAAGGCCGCGGCAACCACATCGCAATAATGATCGATGGCTGCCTGGCGGTTGGGGAATTTCAATTTTTGAAAGATGTGGAAATCGGAACTGCTGGTCAGCATGCCGGTTTCTTTCAAACCGGCTTCTTTAACGAGCCTGAAGTCACCTTTTTCAGCCCTGATCCAACCGGTGCATTCCGGATATCTGTGACTCAGGCTGCGGCAGCGATCCAGGGCTTCGCGGTCATTTTTGGTGTACAGGAAAAATTCGGTTTGGCGAATGATACCACGGGGACCACCAAGTTTGGCCATAAAATCGTAAATC
This sequence comes from uncultured bacterium, assembly GCA_964539785.1. Taxonomy (GTDB): domain Bacteria; phylum Fidelibacterota; class Marinisomatia; order Marinisomatales; family TCS56; genus JABMPO01. The sequence continues at coordinate 1,875 of CAZIJQ010000006.1, forward strand.
TTGACCATTTGATCTATCGTATACGGTGGCCGGGCCTGTTGGCCATCTCTGAAGGTGGTATCAGTAATTACTATATCTCTGGATTTAACCGAGGTGGGATCAAATTCTACTTGATTACCATCAATATATTCGATAATCGGACCGTCAAAATGGATCAGTGGCGGCAGATCATAATTAAAGGTATCGGGAAGTAGATTGGGTTCAGTGAAATTGGTTAATTCCTGTGAGCTGATTTTGTCCATGGCCGACTCCTGTTTTTTTTGTGTACTGGCAATTTACATCTTGCGGTCACTTGGGAAAAGAATATTATCCCACCTGCTGTATATTAAACAATTGTGGTAAACGACAAATATCAGGGAACCAGGAAGGATTAGCCGATAATTTAGATATTGACAGGTCCTTATATGATAATAAGATTCTATACTCCTTTTAATCCTTTGGACTTTTTGCGGTGAATACCCTAACTTTCACCGAAGTAGCAGGATAGAGAGAATCATTTCCGATTTATTCCATTATTCAGAATTTTAATAAACGGGAAACACTATTTCAACATTCGCTAACTGTGCATTGGTATTCAAAATACACAAGATCATCTACGATGATTCATTGGTGTAAATATCAGTAAGTCACTTGGAATAGTTGGGAGCTCACGTTGTTTATTGATCTATTTATGACTCTCTATTCTCAATTCAATTCCTATCTGCCTGAACAACAACCTTTCATTAATCAACCAAACCAATCCTAATCCCATTGGAGGAATTGAGTTGTTGGGGAATTATCCCAACCCTTTCAACCCAAACACGGTTATCAGATATATCATTCCTCATATCTACTATTGTAAACCTTGATGTTTATGCCATGAATGGCCGCCACATAGCTACACTGGTTCATGAAGTACAAAACTCCGGTTTGAAAAATGTTACCTGGAGTGGTATAAATAATCAGGGAATTAGTGTTAGCGGTGGTGTATATTTCTACCGTCTATGGGTGGATGATTTTACCCGAACAGGGAAAATGCTATTTCTAAAATAATCACAGGGGTGAACGGACCTTTATTCACGATAAATACTGTAGCAGGTGAACTTCAATGATTACAGTTAGTTCGCCCCTGTGTCAGATTTGCACTATATCTTTTAACTACCCAAACAGAAAATTGTGTCGCCTATTCTTGATAGCTTATACCGTGGGGAACACTCTTCGAAAACCAGATAGCGATCTATTTCAATGACTTCAATCAGACTCAACCGAGATTTTCTTAAAAATATTACCAGACAACACACAGACTTCAGTGAAACTGATCAAAGCAAGGGAATTGACCCACCGCCCATTCAAAAGCCCTATTCAGATGAGCAGAAACTGATCCGACTTCCCAATAGAAATGAATGGACAACAATAGCTGAAACAACGATTGAAATGGCGATAGCCAACAGGAAAAGTCACCGTAAATACAAGACTGATTCGATCACTCTTGAAGAACTTTCCTATTTGTTGTGGGCCACCCAGGGAATCCGATATATTGGAGCTCCCGAGCGGGCCTATCGCAACGTGCCATCGGCCGGTTGTCGTCATGCTTTTGAAACCTATTTATGCGTTTTGAATGTAGAATCATTGCGGCAGGGGATTTATCGCTATCTGCCTATTGAGCATAGCTTGATACTGGAACATTCCGTCGCTAAGCTTTCTGAGAAAATTGTTAGCGCAACCATGAAACAGAGTTTCACCGGTAAAGCGGCAGTTAATTTTATTTGGAGTGTAATTCCCTATCGGACCGAGTGGCGCTATGGTACAGCCAGTCATCGAGTGATAGCAATTGATGCGGGTCACGTCTGTCAGAATTTATACCTGGCCTGTACTGCCATAGATGCCGGTACCTGTGCAATTGCTGCCTTTAACCAACAGCAAATGGATGAATTACTGGGCTTGGATGGGAATGATGAATTCACGATTTATCTGGCACCGGTTGGTAAAATTCGATAATTAAGCAATTAATAATATAATTGCTTGCCCGCAACGTAATATATTTGTAAACTATTGTTAAATGTTACTTTCATAGGAGTTATTATGGCTACAAAAACCTATACCAAAAGAGATATTAGTAATCGGATTGCCAAGCAGATTAATGCCAAGCACAATCAAACTTATGAATTTTTGAATGCTACTTTTGATGTTATGCGTGAAATGCTTTGCGAAGAGAATGCTATAACCCGGATAGAAATCAGAAATTTTGGTGTGTTCACTGTTAAGCCGACTAAAGCTAAACCACGCGCCAGAAATCCACGCACCAATGAGGAAGTTTATGTTCCGGCGCATAAAAAGACCCATTTCAAACCGGGAAAGATCATTAAACAAGTATTAAGTAAGCCTCTTTAACAAATAGGTATTTAAACATATAATTTAATTGCGGGGTAGGGTGGGTGAATCCACCCTATCCTCGTTTTACAATCTGATCAAACTGGTGTTCACAGAAAATTTGCCCTGAATACCAGCATAAAATATTTTTTATATGATCTCATTTTAAATCCCAGGGAATAGGCGGCTGCCAGTATGAAATGAAAATTCCAATTGCAGTCACTTTACAAGATTATTCAATCATTGATAATAGTCGGTTTAAACAACTCCCACCATTCTTTAAGTTGCGCGGCATGATAACCAAAAACCAGGATTATATGATTGCCAAGGGGTTTTACCAATAATTCGCTGATGGGATATTGGTTATTTAATTTTATTTCTACCTGCGTACGACAAAGATTTTCAGAATTTCCATTATTGATGATATTACCCTCCGCCAGCCATAACAGTTCCATTTGGCGACCGCCAATCCGCAATAATGTGACCGGGCCAGTTGGTAAAGCTCCTGCAATGCCAACACCCAATCCTGATTCAAAATGAGATCGCAATTGATATTGTCTTACTAATCCCCGTGCGATAGTGCAATGAGCAAGGATCACGCTATTTTGTGTTTTATCAATTGTTGCCGGATTCGCCATCCAGGGAATTTTATCAAGCAGTTTATTCACCAATAGCATTCCTATTGTACTGACCAGGTCGCCTTCGCAAGCGGCTATGATTCCATCATCATTCAGTTGAGAGAGGGCGAAACAACCAGTTGTCCGATTGTTGATAACCAGATCAAAACAGCGCACAGTCAGGGCAGTGAGCTGTTCTTTTTGAACCAAAGCTCGTAATGCAAGATATACGCGTACGGCATCATCAATATCTCCGGTAACTGGTTCTCGCACCCCGGTTGATTTACCAGTAAACTCTTCAGCAATGTTGGCAACTTCATTATTATGTGTCCCTTGCATCCTGGTTTCGATTTCGGTCATTGAAAGAGGAATTATATGAATTCCCCATGACTGATTTACTTCCTCAATATTTGGTTGGCTGGCAACTAACCAGTCCGAAGGTGCGCCAATCAGGCCAATGCGTGCTGCATGGAAATACTGTTGTACTCTTGCATAATTTAAAACCGTTATCAAATCTGTCAATCCCGATCGATCATCTGGTCCCTGTAGATGAACTATCCGGCCGCTTTTTCCATCTTGCTGACAGCGTGCCAGCAATTCAATAGCTGCTGGCAGGGAATTATTTTCTGAATGAGTAATCAACAGGAGGGGTTCATTGAAACCAGCATCAGATCGTTTGTTATAATAATCCAGGATTGTATTCTCGGTGCCTCCGGTTATCACAAAATATATTGCAGTTCCACAAGAATTTAGATCATTAATATTGGTAGGCCCGACTCCTGCAGCAGCAAGTGTAACTGAATATTTTTCAACGATCCGATCAAATTCAGTAAATGGAAGAAAACTAGAAGCGACTGGCAAATAAGCAATAGTATCTGGCATAGAATTCTCGTACGTTATTGGTCAAAATACAAATGAATCATTTTTGAACTGCCTGAGTTTAGCAAGCTTTTTGTAATTTAGGCCGTTGATTTTATGAACACTTCCAAAACAATACGAATAACTCCCTGGTTTCGTCAGGTAAAATTCTGGCACTTGCTTTTATACGGTAGTTTATTGATAGGTATCATTGTCACCGGATTTATGGAATACCGTTCTCGCTACCGGGATACTCTAAGTTTGTTTCAGGATTATTCCCATGCAACCGTCACTGCAATTGCATTTAGTGGCTCCAATCAGGCGCGCCTGAGCGAAAAGCTGGAACAGTCCTACCTGAATCGGGCTTTAGGACTTCTTAAAACCGTAGACCAATTGGAAGCAGAGGATTTGCTGACACCTCAGCGCCTGGCTGCTTTACAGCGGGAACATGATATATTCCAGGTTATTAGGTTTGATTCTGATGGGTTGCCACTGGATCGCTTCTGGTCTGACCATAGAAGGGGACCACCAATCGGCATCCAACGACAGGTTGAGCCTTTGCTATCCGGACAAGTGGACACTCTAATTGCCGGTATGCCCGGCGGTGGACCGCCTTGGTTAGGTCCTCCAGGTGGTAATGCTAATTTTATCGTTGGCATCCAGCGATCACTGGGGGGAGCCATTATCTGTCAATTGACCATTGACGCGGAGTCAGTTTTACGCACCCATCTGGACCTGGAAAATCTACTGCTTGAAATGCTGGATATCGAGGGTGTCAACTATATTCATCTTGAATTACCAGGTTATGAATCGTTGATAGTTTCAACTAGTATTCCTCATAAAATGCTTTTAGCCGGGCAGCGCCAATTATTGCAGGAAAACCTATACCTGGTTAATGCCGGCGACCAGGTATTTGTAGAGGTCAACGATTATGTGGTTAAGGGCGGGGAAATCGGAACGATTCAAGTCGGTTTTTCTACCGTTCTCATCGATGAATTAAAAGCCAGTGTAATAAGTCAGATATTAATTCGCAGCGGATTATTCACTGTTATAGTGGTTATTGCTTTCTTTTTTATAATCTCACGCCAGAATACAATTCTGTTGCGTACGGAAAAAAACCGGATTGAACGAGACGTAGTACGATTGGAACAAATCAATAGAATACAGGAGAAACAGGCTGCTATTGGAACCTTGGCGGCTGGGTTAGCCCATGAAATTCGCAATCCACTCAACGCAATTGGTATAATCGCCCAGCGTTTGAAACGTGAATTTAAATCGACAGATCAAAGTACCAAGGTTGAAGATATGTCCGCCACTATGGTTTCTGAAATCAATCGCTTAAACCGAATTCTTGAGGATTTCCTGAATTATTCCCGCCCGACACCACTAAAATTTATAACTTTTAATTTAAATGATATCCTGAATGATTTGGCCCTGTTATTTAAAGATCAGGCTCGGGCAAATGAAATTGATTTTACAATTCAGAATGATGCTATTATCAAATTGGAAGGCGATCCGGAATATCTGAAACAGGCACTCCATAATATCATTCGTAATGGATTGGAGGCGACTGACCCCGGTGGTAAGGTAAGCTTTTCTGTCGCTGACACAAAGCCCGAAATAATTATCCGAATAAAGGATACCGGTATTGGTATTGAATCCCAAAAACTGAATCGCATCTTTGATATTTTCTATACTACTAAAGAAAATGGCAATGGAATTGGACTGGCGGTGACCCATAAGATCATTTCCGATCACAATGGGACAATCGAAGTATTAAGTGAACCGGGCCAGGGAACTGAATTTGTAATTACCTTACCAAAAAAGCGCTTATGAGAATATTAATTGTTGATGATGAACGCGCCCAGCGTGAAGCCCTGGCGGGATTTCTTCAATCCTTAAATTATGATATTGCTACTGCTGATTCGGCTCAAACCGCCCTGGCCTATTTGTACCGTAATCAGGTTGATGTGGTTTTATCCGATTATAAAATGCCCTACATGACCGGTAACGATTTGTTAAAGGAAATTCGTCAGCGTTATCCCGGAATGGTTGCGTTGATTATTACTGCGTTCGGTACTGTGGAAACGGCAGTGGAAGCCATGAAAGCCGGTGCCTGGGATTTTATAACCAAGCCGGTAGACCTTGATAATCTTGAGGCTCAATTGCTGGATATCCAAAAATATCTTCAGGGGCAAAAACCTGATCAGGCTCCGACAAAAACTACTGAAGAAGGCTTTATTGCCGCCGATACTGCTATGCTGACCATCCTGGCGAAAGCTAAACGAGTCGCTGCCACTAACGCCACGGTATTGCTCACCGGTGAAACCGGAACGGGGAAAGAGGAATTGGCTCGTTATATTCATGAAAAATCAGCCCACCGGAAAAAGCAACTACAGGCAGTTAATTGTGCAGCTTTGCCAGCCAATCTGGTTGAGAGTGAATTGTTCGGTCATGTGAAGGGCGCCTTTACCGGCGCTGCCAGTGAGCGGACCGGCTATTTTGAAAATGCTGACGGTAGCACCTTATTTTTGGACGAAATTGGCGACCTGTCGCAAGATATCCAGGTCAAAATATTGCGGTTTTTACAAAATGGGGAGTATCAGAAAGTTGGCAGCAGTACCACTGAGCAGGCGGTTGTTCGCATAATTGCCGCCACCAACGTTGATCTGCAATTGGCAGTTGAACAAGGTGATTTCAGGGAAGATTTGTATTATCGATTGGATGTTATCCGTTTTCATATACCACCTTTGCGAGAACGTCCCACCGATATCAAATTGTTGGCTGAGAATTTTCTAGAAGAGTTTTCCCATCGCCATAATCGGAGTGATCTAACTTTTACTCCGGCGGCGTGGGACAAATTATTGATCTACCCTTTTCCAGGTAATGTTAGAGAACTGCAAAATATAATCGAGCGGGCAGTGGTATTAAGTGTTGATTCCCACATTACTTTAGCCGAGCTTGAATTGCCTGAGCGAAAGCCGCTTCCCGGTCAGAGTGCGAGTGCAAATTTAGCTGATGCAGTGCAGCAGGTCGAGCGGGATTTGATTGCCCGAACCCTGGAGGATGCAAGCGGTAATCAGAGCGAATGCGCCCGTCGCCTGGGGATCAGTGAGCGCGTTTTACGTTATAAATTACAGAAATATCATTTGCGCTGATTACGACAATTGTCGTTGATTTTCGACATTATTGTCGAATTTTGTTAATTTAGATTGATATTCAGATAGTCTAATATAATTCCATAATTTACGTATTTACAGTCGTATATATATTTTTACAGGCTGTATTTTATACTCTGGCATGCTATTCGTTTTATCTCTGGCAATGATTAATGTAAATCAAAACAAAGGAGCAAGAAAATGAAACGAATGAATCTGAATATAATTATGGTACTTGCGGTTTTTGCTATGCTGATGAACTTTGGTTATGCCCAGGGTTTTGGTGGTGGAAATGGTATTGGAGGTCCGGGATTCTATATTGATGAAAATGGCGACGGTTTTAATGATAACGCCCCCGATGTTGATGGCGATGGCATCCCCAATGGAATGGATGATGATTTTGTCCGGCCCATGGATGGCAGTGGCAACGGTTTTGGTAATGGTGATGGCGATTGTGACGGAACCGGAGATTGTGATGGATCCGGTGGTGGCAATGGTGGTGGACAAGGCGGCGGAAATGGTGGAAATGGTGGAAATGGCGGAAATGGCGGCTATGGTCCTGGTGATGGAACTGGTGGCGGACGCCCCGGTGACGGAACTGGATTTGGTCCCGGCGACTGCACTGCACCAGAAGAAGTAAGATCTACCCCATCCAAAATCAAAGTGAGAAATATTGATTAATAGTATACTTGACGGGGGCGGGTATCCGCCCCCACAAAAAAACAACAATGAAAAAATTAAAAATAATGACTAGATTTCTCAGATTTACCCACCACCTTATCCCAGCGGTATTTGTTATTATTACAAGTACCAGTGGACAGGAAATATCGGTGGATATGAACAGTTATGTTGGCCAGATTGATCATATTTTTGATTCCTACCTTGGAGTTGACCAATCTTACTTGAGTGGTTCATTTTCATTAGCTTATCAACCATCTCTGAATACCCGTTTATATGGCAGTATTCAGCGTACGGAAGTGCTGACCAATCAAGATTATTCTACTGGCTCTATGGAAGCAGGATTTCAATATCGTTATCTGGAACTGAAGAACCAGCAATTGTTTGCTGGTTTGGTTTTCAGTAACGCTGTTTATACGCCAACTTATGATTATTATGAGTTTTCAGAAATCAGTGCCTATGCCGACTGGAAATATTTTTACCTTCCTCAGGGATCATTGAAGATGGGTTACAATTTACAAAGTCGGACCTACAATGAAATGCCCCAGGGATCAAATACAGAACACAGTCTCTATGTTTCAACCAATTATTCATTTAATACCGGTACCAGTTTCAAATTACACGGTTGGTACGCGATTCAAGATTTTCAAGCTCCTCCGGCAACTTACACACAAGGACGTCATGGAGTTATTATCCCAACCTATGAAGAGTTAAATACAAATTCATTAACTGGTCTGAATCTGCGTGTCAGCCAGTCAGTAAATAAATATATGGGATTGGTTTTTTCCGGCAGCAGTCAGTATCGCATCAATCGCACACCCTCTGACTTTATTATTCTGGACCAATCCACCAGCCCGTTTATTGACCGGTTTCGCTGGGATAGCAATTCCGGTTCGGGAAAGATAAATCTTCGCCTTCCAGGTAGTATTACTATCAGTGGCGGGGCCTATTTTGAACAGCGCAATTATGTGGATGTGCCAATTTTTGAATTCGATTTTGAATTGGGTGATTATGTTCAGGTTGATGACGAATATATTATAGTCGATTATAATCGTAGTGACAATTACAGCTATTATAATCTTCAGCTATATCGGGATTGGAAAATGCCATTTTTTCATGGATTTCCACTAATTGGAACCAGTCTGACGTTGGGTTATAAGCAGAATGAATCTAATGATCCACTCTATGATTATGCTGGTAATACAATTTCATTTGGAATACATATAACAAACTAAGAAAAGGAGTAAACCATGAAAAAATACATAGCACTGAGCATGTTGATTCTAGTCACTGGATTATTTGGCCAGGGACGCAGCGGGTTTGGCCGCGAGCTGGGTTGGAATGATGATTTGAATCTGACTAGTGAGCAAATCAAACAGATTGATTCATACCGGACCGATTTCCGTAAAACACAGATCGATCTGCGAGCCGATATCCAGAAAATGCGGTTAGATTTGCAGGATTTGCTACGGATGGATGAACCGAATCAGAAAGCTATCAACAATCAACTGGAAAAAATCCAGGCCAAAGAGCTGGCCATGGAAAAATCGCGTGTGGAGCATCATTTACAGGTGCGCGAGTTATTGACTGACGATCAGAAAGCTCTCTTTGATCAACATTCCTTAAATCGTGGAATGGGTCACCATGGTAAAGGTCGGATGGACGGTCGCGGTGACGGGGATGGCCCCGGCGGCAAAAGACATGGCCGTGGCCAAGGTAATGGTGGCTGGTAAAGTTACTTGAGGTTGTACATTGGGGCGGGTTTCCGCCCCTTTTTTTTTATCCGCTTTCGTCCCGATTATTCGGGACTTCGGAGCGATGGTACCATAGGGCAGTGGCGGATAACCGCGGCGTAGCTTTTTGAGCGAAGCCGGGTAAATAGATGGGACCGCAGTATTACCCAAGGGGATCCATTCCTTGTATTCCAGAATTTGAAAAGGCATAATTTTGCGTAGGGACAACACCAGTTGTCCCTAAAATTGATACTGTAACCAACAGTCTTTGAACCACTCTTGAGAGTTGGCTCTACATCACCGATACTTCAGCTTTTTTCAGATCGCAATTCAAAACCTTTAACTACCACGAATGCGATCAGGGCAAACAGGAAAAAAACCAGCAGCATCCAGGCTACACTCTGCAAGGTGGCGATTATCGTGCGGTATATCTCAAGTAGCCAGCGTTCGGCGTTTAACAGGATTGGTACTGCATCCGGTTCGGTCGCCGTGATATATTTCTCCAATTGCCAGATACGTACACCACCGGAAATGCCGACAACATAAATTGCAAATTTGATATATTTTTGCCAGGCCGAGCTGATTTCCTCCGCAACGATTCGTTTAAGAATTGACGATATAGGCTGGTTGAAGAATCGGGCCAAAATGTAGGATACTACTAAAGCGATTAAAAAGGTTACTAGCAGCAGGGTAATAAACATATGACCTCCATTTCTTTGGGTCTATTGCTATTCGGCTACCATTCAGTTTGAAATGTGCAATTTTATCAGCAGCAGGAAAAATGTTTGAATGGCTGTCACACAATATACAAAATATTTATTTTAAATTCATTTATTGGCTGGTAGTATTATTCAATTTTGGCTTTTATCCGGTTTTATGGTAGTTGCCTTTCCATTTCAAAATGGAGTAACTTATTTTGGCTGATGAAACTTGTAAAAATAGGAGTCTGATGTTCAATGATTAGTAAAGATGTAACCGGTTTCTATCATTTCTACCCCTCAATAGCCGCCGTAGTTGGAGCCCAGCGGGGTGATAATGTGAATTTTATGACGGCCGCCTGGCACACTGGTGTTAGTCATTCGCCGCCATTGTATCTAGTATCGATTGCTCCCAAGCGCCATACTCATGATATGATTATGGAAACGGGCGAATTCACCTGCAATTTCCTGCCGATTGATCAGCTAAAGATCATTCACGGTTGCGGAATTGTCTCCGGGGCAGACATTGATAAGATTGACAAACTGGAGATACCACTGGAAAAATCAATTGAAGTGGATTGCCCGGTAATTGCAAACGCCTATGCTGCCTATGAATGTCGGGTAGTGCATCAATATCCGGCTGGTGATCACACCTTGTTTGTGGGTGAGGTGGCTGCAGTCCATATTGATGAAGCAAGAATTTCCGAAAGGGGTATTCTTGATCCGGCTAAAATTGATTTTGCTATGTATTTGGGATCGAATACATATATCTCCGCTGATCCCACTACTGAAGGAATTTTACCAGGAGATTTGGAGACTTTGATAAATGTCGGTTAGACAATCTGTATCCATTGGTCTGGCACTTGGCAGTGGTTCGGCCCGGGGTTGGGCGCATATCGGTGTTATTGAAGCGCTGGAAGAAAATGGGATTCCCATTAATTTTATCGCCGGAACCAGTATTGGTGCTTTTGTCGGGGCAGTTTACGCTGCCGGTGACATAAAAAGCCTGAAGGAATTTGCCCTGCGAATGGATTGGAAAATGGTGCTGTCTTATTTTGATGTAGTTTTCCCGAAATCAGGTTTTCTGGATGGGAAAAAGGTTCATGATCTGTTTTCCATGCACACCAATGTCCAAACATTCGCCGATTTTCGGATTCCCGTAAGGATGCTGGCCACCGATCTTAATAGCGGACAACAGGTAATTCTGGATTCAGGTAATATTATTGAATCGATCCGAGCCAGTGTTTCTGTGCCCGGTATTTTTACGCCGGTACGACGGGGGAATCAAATGTTAGTGGATGGCGGTCTGGTCAATCCGGTTCCGGTCGATGTGGCTCACTCGATGGGTGCCGATGTGGTGATCGCCGTTGATTTAAATACGGGCCTGGTACGCAGGCAAGCTGATTCGGTGCCGCGTAGGACAAAATCTACTACTAGTGAGAGCGCATTCGACGAATTACAGAACAGCAAGAATGAAACAATTGCCAAACTGGCCCGCAGCTATGTTGGCGCTGAAAAAATGATTCGTGATAAAATTGGGTCCTGGTTCGACCGGGATGATCCCAAACCCAATATTCTGGAAGTTATGGGCAGTTCACTGGGTATTATGGAGGAGCAGATCGCCCGGATCAACCTGGCTCTCAACCCACCGGATGTGCTGATACAACCACGATTGGGAGATATAAAAATGTTTGATTTTGACCAGGCCGAACGATCGATTGCTGAAGGCTATCGGCGAACAATCGAACAGATGGATGCTATTCAGGAATTGATTGATCGCGGATAAATCAAAATTCCGGGGTTGCTATTGCTATACCTCCCGGTGTCGGAAGCAATCTACCACATGGTCGTTCACCATACCGGCGGCCTGCATGAAAGCATAACAGATCGTCGTCCCAACAAATTTGAATCCCCGGTGTTTCAAATCTTTACTCATGGCATCGGACTCAGCGGTGCTGACGGGAATATCTCCCATCTGCTTCCAGTTGTTAATTTTTGGTTGACCACCGACAAACTGCCAGATATACTGATCGAAGGTACCGTATTCCGCTTGAGCCTTAAGGAAAAATTGGGCATTGGTTACCGTTGATCGAACCTTCAGCTTGTTACGGATGATTCCCGCATTGTTTAATAATTCCTGAATTTTAATTTCGTCATATTGGGCGATTTTCACTGGGTTAAAATTGTCTAGTGCTTCCCGGAAATTCTCTCGTTTATTCAAAATAGTAGACCAACTCAAACCGGCCTGGAAAGCATCCAGAACCAAAAATTCAAAGATTTTTCGATCGTCATGAATCGGGATACCCCACTCCGTGTCGTGGTATTCAATCATCAATTGATTATCTGATGGCCAGGCACAACGTGTTATCATTTTTTCACCTATAGTTATTAGCTGAATTTTACACCGGCTATACAAGGGAGACCAGCGCTAACAATAATTTAGGTTCATTTTTTTGAAGAGAATTGTAGTGTAGCCATCGACTTTCTAAATTTGTGAGATTTATCACTGATAGGGATGTAGCTCTGGTTTATTTTCCTCTTGAAAATGAACCTAAATTTTTAAATGATCAAACAATAAATTAATTTTTGGGCAACCATTGCCAATTTTAAGCGTCTATGTATGGAAAAATAATATGTGGCTGAAATATCTATGCTAAAGAATTTTAATAAAGATTGTATGACCCTAATTGCACTATTGATAATTACTAGTGTGTCAATATTCAGTCAGGAGACAGGACGTATATCCGGCTACCTGCGGGCCGGCGACACAGGCGAACCACTGATCTTTGCCAATATAATTCTCGAAGGTACAATCAAAGGCGCCGCTTCCGATGTTCATGGATATTATGTAATCCGCAATATTCAAACCGGCAATTACCGCTTAAAGGCCATGATGATGGGTTACCAAACGGTGGAGCAACCGGTGGAGATTGCGGCGGGTAGTGACCAGCGAATTGATCTGGAATTACCGGTTCGGGTCTTATCTGGGGAAGAGGTCACAGTCACCGCCGAACGGATGCGTTTCGAAGAAAAAGTGGAAATTAGTCGCCTGAATTTGTCCATGCGGCAAATCGAAAATACACCAGCAATGATTGAAACGGACCTGTTTCGAATTTTGCAAATGACACCCTCGGTTACCGCTAAAAATGATTTCTCATCCGCTCTAATTGTACGGGGTGGTGGTTCCGATGAAAACCTGATCCTTTTGGATGGGATCGAAGTCTACAACCCTTACCATTTGGGCGGGGTATTCTCAACCTTCAATGCCGAAGCTTTGGCGGATGCGGAATTCCTGGCTGGTGGGTTTGCAGCCAAATTTGGCAATCGCAATTCGGCGGTGTTGGATATTACCACCAGGGAAGGCAATTCCAAGCGACGGATATTATTTAAAGAAGGACCGATTTCTGATATTATTGATTTAAGCGGTGTCAACGGTGAAATCAGTCTGTTGAGTACAAAAATCCTGGCGGAAGGTCCCCATAAATGGGGCACCTGGATGATTGCTACTCGTCGCACCTATTATGATCAGATAGCAAAATTGTACTACCGGCTTAAAGACGGTAGTACACCGGCCGGCGGTTATTATTTCTGGGATACCCACTGGAAAGTCTTTTTCGACTTGACCAGCAAGAGCCGTCTGACACTGGCTGGTTACTATGGTCGCGATTTTCTGGCGTTTAATTTTGAAGATGATGAAAGCGGATTTGATATTGGACTCGATTGGGGTAATTATACCACCAGCTCCCAGTGGCGTTATGTACCAAATTCCCAGTTTCATTCCACTTTTTCAGTTGCTCGAACGGTTTACGATTGGGATATGGGTCTCACATTTACCGGAATTGATTCTGCTGTGGGAAAAATATCTACCGATATATTTCAAAATGTGGTTCTGCGGGACTGGACGGTAAAAGAAAAATTAGACTGGTTTATCAGCGATCAGCATACCATTACCGGTGGATTTGAGTTCAAAATTCTGGAAATGGCAATCAAACAGGAAATGGCTAATATTACCTTTCTCGACCGGACCCAGAGTCCTTATATTTTATCATTTTACATACAGGACCGCTGGAAGATATCCAATCGCTTCAATTTTCAACCGGGATTGCGCCTGAGTAAATATGAATTGCATGACCAATTATATTTGGAACCACGTTTGGGATTCAAGTATTTGCTGACGGAAAACCTGGCTTTGAAAGGTAGTTGGGGAATTTACAAGCAATACTTGTTTACCAATACCAATGACGAGGAAATAATTAGTTTTGTGGAATTCTGGTTACCTGTGCCCAAGGATTTGGAACCCCAATCCTGCCAACACTTCATAGCCGGTATTGAGCAACGGTTTAACCGGGGATATTATGCCAGCCTGGAAGCTTATTATAAACCTTATGATTATACTCTGGAAGTGAACCCCAATAACGATCCCGTCACCGATGAAGACGATTTTGTGGCTGGTAAAGGATCTGCTTGGGGTTTTGAATTCTTGCTGAAGAAGATGCAGGGTAAATTCACCGGCTGGCTGGGCTATAGTTACAGCCGCATCCGCAAAGAAATTGATTTTAATAGCGATGGTGTCCTCCGCAAAAGGGAGGGTGAAATCTATTTTACGAATAATGATATTCCTCATTCATTTAATGCTGTGGTCAGTTACAATCGCAGCAAAAAGAACAGTTTTGGCTTGAATGCTTCCTATAATACCGGTAAACCATTTACCGTTAACGAAGGACTGGTTTATGCCGGGACTAGCTTTAGCAGTCCAATCTTTCCCTATACCGGTTTGCAGAATATCCCAGGGGAGAAGAATGGTGCCCGCTTTCCCAGTTACTTACGTATCGATCTCAGTTACATCAGGACGATTAAACCTTTTGGGATAAATGGTAAGTTCAAATTCCAGATTATCAATGCCACGAACCATTTTAACGTTCTTATAGCACAAACAATTCCCAATACAAATCCAACCATGATACGGGCATTCAGCATGTTCCCGGTGATTCCTTCATTTGGTGTGGAATTCGAATTTTAAATTGGGAGAATGAAATGATTAATAAAATGAATAAAGGATTAATACTTGTTGTATTGGCAAGTCTGATATGGGGGGGGTGTGAAGAAGAAATGTTACTTACAGAATTCACCGATTATCAATTCCAGTATGATCCCGAGTTACGAATTGAAGCAATCCTGAATACGGAAAACCTCGAACAAACGGTAGTGCGGATCGATTATTCCATACCGATTACCGATACGACCATTTTCAACGGGCGTGATGATGACGGCGATTGGCGACCTTTCGAAGACTTGAACGGTAATGGCAAATGGGATGAATCTGAACCATTAAATGATGACCTTGGTGAAGATGGAATTACAAGTGTCGATAACCGATTTCTTGAACCGGATGAAGGTGAAGGTGATGGATTACCCACTGCGGGCGAACCTCATATTGATGAGCTTGATGAAATAATAGGTCAGCTGCACGATTCTACATACACGGTGGAATTGTATAATAATACCACTGGTACTAAAGTGGCTGATTTTGCCTGGCAGGCGGTGGCCGATTCCTTAACAATCTCTGGAAATGGTGATGATGAATTAGAAGAAATAGTCCATTATGGCGGTTATAAGATTTCCACCGTAATTGATTCAATTGATTATGATGACGAATATTTATTTAGGATTTCCGGTGGTTCTCGGGTGATAGAAGCGGCTTTTCAACCGGAACCACCTGTAACTTTTCTTACCGATTTTTTCACAATGAATAATGACACGCTGATGGTGACCGAAGAAGATTCACTGGCACCCATATGGACTACCGGCAGCGAACCGATTGTGTACTGGGTGAAAATTGAACGAATTTTCCAGCCGGATTCTATCGAAATAATCGCCGATCACCCAGCCACACCAATTAGCCTGGAAAACGGTATCTATCTCGGGGGCGATTTCACCACATTTTATTTCCCTGGCCTGTATCGTTGGACAGTCTACGTCCCCAGTCATAATTATGGTCAATATGTGTATTCATCATTACCGATTACCGATTCCAGTATCAGCAACTGGCGTGATGAAAATGATAATGTTGTTCTTGGTTGCGCCGGTTCCATGGCCGGTCGGTCCATCTATGTTCGAATCGATAAAGAAGTCGAAAAATTGCAGTAAATCAGCTATTAGGAATTATTAATCAAATACTGTGACAACCAATTCAGCTAGTGGCTGTCGTATTGCTATGAATCTATGCTTTTACAGCCAACTCTCCCTGTCTCTTGATCCGATTTCCGGAATGCAGGCGTTCTATTGCCCGATTGGATTGGCGCTGATCGGTACCAATTTGCCTGAGAAACTTCCTATTATTGTAATAAAATCTGCTTTAGATAGTGAAGATCCTCCTAGGCTGTAAAATCTAGTTGATTGACAACGTTGGATGGCAGGGGTCGGTTGATTACCGACCCCTCCTTAGTTTTATACCTTCCAAAAAAATAAGATCAATTGGCTAATTAAGACTTTCCAGTCTTAATTTATTGGGCATGAAAAATAAACAAAACTCGCATCTGAAATCTGCCAGTTTAAGAATTAAACCCTTTGCCTGGTCGCTACGGAACTGGGTTCAACTTGCGGTTTTGATATTGACTATGTTAATCGGTCTCCAATTCTATTTTTGGGTAAGGCAGATTGAATCCGGAGGGGTGGTTTCTGTTGGACGGCCACCGGGAGTGGAAGGCTTTCTGCCCATTGGCTCATTGATGGGCTGGAAATACTTTTTTCTAACTGGTGACTGGGATCCGGTGCACCCGGCCGGAATGGTAATCCTTGGATTTGCAGTTTTGATTTCCTTTGTTTTGCGCAAATCGTTCTGTGGCTGGTTTTGCCCGGTCGGAACTATTTCTGAATGGCTTTGGCGGTTAGGGCGTGGTAAGAATGGCCGCAACATACTTCCTCCGAAATGGCTTGATATTCCCTTGCGCAGTTTGAAATATATATTGCTGGCCTTTTTTGCCTGGGCTGTACTATCAATGGGTTCCGACTCGCTGGAACGCTTTTTTGCACTGCCATACTGGAAAGTTTCAGATATCAAAATGCTGTATTTTTTTACCGGGATGTCCGGCACAGCGGCGATTGTGATATTAATTCTGGTGGTTGGTTCAATATTCATTCGCAATTTCTGGTGCCGTTATCTTTGCCCGTATGGTGCACTTACCGGAATATTCGGTTTTCTGGGACCCACCAGAATCAAGCGTGACGAATCAACCTGTATCGATTGTAATCTCTGTGCCAAAGTTTGTCCAGCCTATTTGCCAGTTGATGTAAAACCCCAAATCATCAGCGCTGAATGCACTGGCTGTGCCAGTTGTGTAGATGTTTGTCCCGTGAAAGATACTCTGGATTTCAAAACTATCGGTCTGCCTACTGAATTCTGGACCAGCCGTAAACTGGCCTTAACGGTTGGAGGATTATTTATCTTACTGGTAATTACCGCTCGTATCAGCGGCGGTTGGGCTTCCCACGTTTCCATAGAGGAAATCCGGTCGATCCTGCCCGATATTGATTTCTTAAAACACACTTCCGGTTTTTAATTCACTCACGATCAGCGCGCTAAGAGTGGGTCAATCAATTTCGTGATTGATCTATATTTCCATCAACTATATATTGTCGGGGAACAACTTAATGATATCATTTGGAATGAATGATATCGAATTGATATACGGAAGGTAAAAAATGGCTGAAAAAACCAAATTATGGTATTTACAGAATTTTAATTTATTTGAAGACATGGATGAGAATACCATGATGGGACTCGATCAAAATTCTCGGATGCAGGAAACCCCTAAAAAAGAGATTATCTATTTTCCGGATGAACCCAATAATACGATTTATTTTCTCAAGTCCGGAAAAATCAAAATCTCCCGAGTAACGGAAGATGGGCGATCTACTTCAATTCAACTGATTGGACCGGGGGAGATATTTGGCGAAAGTGCCATCCTGGGCCAGGAGCGGCATGAGAACAGCGCCGAAGTTGTGGAGGATGCCATAATCTGTTCCATCAGTAAGGAAAATTTTGAAGAGCTGCTAATTAAAAGCCCCCGTTTAAATCGCAGTGTAAACAAATTCATTGGTTTCCGCTTGCGGAAGATTGAATCACATATCGAGGATCTGGTGTTTAAAAATGCCCGTGAGCGGATAGAAGCATTCCTGAGCCGATATATCAATACTTTTGGAAAAAAAATGATTGATGGCTGGATGGTTCGACCGTTTCTCAATCATCAGGAAATTGCTGAACTCACTGCCACTACCCGCCAAACTGTTAATTCGATCCTGAATGATATGGTGCAGGAACAAAAAATTGAATATACCCGCCGCTATTTGAGAACTACCTCAGTAGACTGGTTGCAATAAGCATTTCTGTCATCTAACCGACAATTTACCCGCCCGCTGCCTGCTAAGTTCGTGAGGCATGAAAAATGAAATTAGCAGCAAAAACACCCTGGTTGAACTGTCCGTACGCGGTGATTGTCCCGAATGTGATCTGATAGAATCACAACTTAAATATCTGGGCGAGGCTACCGGTCGTTTCCGGGTTCGGATTTATAATCTTGACCGGGATAAGAATATTCCTAATACAAGATGCAGCAGCATAACGCCAGCCATTTGGATTGCCGGAAAATTATCTTATCTGGGGGCGATGGACCCTAACCGATTTATGGAAAAAATTGATCAGATTCAAATGAACAATTCTATTGTTAACAACCACAAAAGGAGGTTGAAATGGAACAATTGAAAAATAACTCACACTGGCTTATCCGGTTAGCGCTGGCGGCCACATTTATTTACCACGGCTTGGCTAAATTTCCCATGGCTGCCATGATGGCGGAAGGCATGGGAATGCCTGTGTTCATGGTATACATGTTGGCAATCATGGAGGTGGCCGGTGGACTGTTGATTCTCTACGGTGGCGTCGGTCCAAATTGGGCTACACAGATCGCTGGAGGAGTTTTTGCCATGGTGATGCTGGGTGCTATATTTATGGTACACTGGTCCAACGGCTGGAATTTTATGGCCGGCTATGGTGAAGGCACTAATAATATGGGTGGCATGGAGTTTCAGGTATTGATTTTTGCGGTCTCGCTGTTTCTGGTAGCGCAGGGCAACACAATTAATGAATAATTGAACAGCCGGTAAATAAACGGGGAAGCAGCAGTAGTTGTTTCCCCGTTTTATTATATAATTACTCTTGCAGGGATCCTGGAGCGGTTTACATGATAACACAGAGTTTATTATCTAGATAAACTGTAAATTGCATTCCAAATATATGTTTAATTAAGATGGTCTACGGGAGTAAAAAATGAAGAAGTTTATAATTTGTTTGTTAATAATTATGTCAATGATTTTCGCCCAGTATATACCTTTCGGATCGGTAGCGGAACTTGATGATGCCGGTGCGGTAAATGTAAATCCCGCCGGACTTGGAATTAGCAGGAATTTTAACAGTCAATTTCTGGTACCGATTAATTATGCCAATCCGGATTCTCAAGACTTTAATTTTTCAGTGACAGCTCAGGCTGAGAACAGTGGCTTCGGGTATACCTATAATTCTGATGGTTATGATTTATTTCACATGGGCAGTGGTCAAGCCCTGGATTGGGGACTCTATTTTGGTTTTATGTCGCATATCAGCAAGCGTGGTTACGAGGCTATTGATATGGGATTGCTTTGGCGCGGATTCAAGTGGCTTTCCCTGGGAGCCAGTTGGAAAAACATCTATTCGAGGGATAAACTCGACCAACCCCTTAATCTGGGATTGGCTGTTCGTCCTTTTGGTAGCAGGTTGACAATCAGTTATGATCAAACTCTCATGGTTGATATCGATTCGGACGAAGTGTCAAGCACAGAAAGTATAATAGGACTAAATGCAGAAATATTTCCCGGGATTGGATTGATCACCGGTTACAATGCTGAATCGGAATCGATACAACTTGGTTTATCGGTTAATTATAGTTTTAGTGGCATCGAAAGCTACAGCACTATTGATCAATCTGACGGTTTGCAGGATGCAGGTTTGCTGGGTGTTTCAACTAATATAGATCGAAAAAGAACCTTAATTAAATCCAAGAAACCTAATTTTGTTACAATTCGTTTTTCACATGGTATCGAAGATTCGCCAGGTCCAAGGGCCTTTTTCGGTGATCGTATGGTCACGCTTCGCGGGGCTATTCGACAGATAGATTTATTGACCGAGGATAGGGATGTGGAAGGAGTTGTGATTTATCCGGAAGGATTTGGAATGGGGTTTGGAATGAGGACCGAATTACGGGATGCTTTTATTCGGCTACAGTCCAATGGGAAAAAAATCTATGTGTTCTCAGATTATTTAACTGATAGCCAATATTCGCTGATATCAATGGCGGATGGAATTTATCTGAATAATGGCGGAATATTACTAATTGACGGGATTGGGATTGGACCGGCATTCTGGAAAGGTACATTTGAAAAGCTGGGATTGAAAGCACAGTATTACCGTCGTGGTAAATATAAAAGCGCCGCGGAAACTTATACCCGGGAAAATATGTCCGAATCGAGTCGTGAAGCCTTAAGTGCGATTCTGGCAGATGTAGATGAAATTTATCGTAATTCGTTTATGGATCGTTCTGGTATGACCGACAGTCTACTGAATGAAATATTTGATCAAGCTCTTTTTACTGCGGAACAAGCTATTGCTTATGGTTTGATCGATGGCGCCTTTCATCCGGATCAGAAAGCGCAGATTATTGAGGATATCGTTGGAGAGGAAATCAATATTGTCAAAGTACGGAAATGGGCGCGGAAATGGGACTATGATTGGAAAGCCGGAATTAAACCGGGAATCGCCCTGATATATGCCGAAGGACCAATCTTACCTGGTAAAAGCGTTCCTTCACCATTCGGTCGCAACAAGCAGATCGGTTCAGTAACTACGTCCAATGCAATACGGCAGGCACGGGAGGATGAGACGATCCAGGCGATTGTTCTTCGCATCAACAGTCCTGGTGGTTCGGTGCTGGCATCTGAAGATATCTGGCGCGAGGTTTATCGAACTACAAACCCAGATTCGGCCGATGAAAAATATCGCAAGCCGGTTTATGTTTCCATGGGAAATGTCGCAGCTTCAGGTGGCTATTATATTGCCTGTGCCGCTGATACAATTGTGGCCGATGCGGCCTGCATTACCGGATCAATCGGGGTGCTGGCAGGTAAAATATCATTGGGTGGACTATTTGAGAAAATTGGTTATAATGTCGACATGCTGGTGGCAGAACCCCACGCCGATATGTTCGGTGCCCATCGTGCTTTCTCCGAGCAGGAAGGGCAAAGTATGCAGGGTGTTGTCGATAGTTATTACGATCAATTCCTGAAACGGGTGGCCGATGGCCGTGGAATGACCCGTGATGAAGTGGATTCAGTGGCGCAGGGGAGAATCTGGTCCGGGGTTGAAGCCAAGAATATTGGATTAGTAGATGAATTAGGTGGTTTACGTGAAACAATATTACTGGCCAAAAAACGGATTGGATTAGCTGAGACCGAAGAAGTAGGTCTTAAAATATTTTCCGGAGTTGAACGAAAAAGTCTCAATTTAAAGTTGGAATCCGCTTCCATATTGTTCGATGAAATTGAAAAATTAAATCCGGATGTAGATGTGAAACTGATACTTGATCGAATTGCTTTATTAAATGGCGAACCGGCCTTGTATCTTATGGAGGAGATGACTCCAATACAATAAAGTTGTTAATACCAAATTTTGGAAATTGAAGGGAGACTGGCATGCCAAAAATCGGTGTAGTTCTTTCAGGCTGTGGAGTTTATGATGGAACCGAAATTCATGAAGCGGTTATTACTTTATTGGCACTGGATCAGGCAGGGGTAGAGTCAGTGATTATGGCTCCGAATATTGGACAACTGCACGTGGTCAACCATCTTAGCGGTGAAGAAATGCAGATGGAAAACCGCAACGTACTGGTTGAATCGGCACGTATTGCCAGGGGTAATATTCGTGATATTGCTTTGATGAACAGTACTGATCTGGATGCATTAATATTTCCGGGTGGATTTGGAGTAGCTAAAAATTTGAGTGATTTTGCAATGGTTGGTGCCGATTGCGAAATTAATCCTGATATATTGCGACTAACATCAGAGATTATTGAAGCCAATAAACCAATTGGCGCTATTTGTATCGCCCCGGCTTTCCTTGCCAAAATATTGGAATTGATGGGTAAATCAGCGAATTTGACAATTGGTGATGATGAATCAACGGCGAAGAATATTGTCCAAATGGGCAGCAAACATACGGTTTGTAATGCAGGTGACATACTTGTAGATGAAACAAATAAAATAGTATCTACACCAGCCTATATGGTCGGGCTGCGTATCAGTGAAGTTGCAATTGGAATTGAAAAATTGGTTGCAAAATTAATTTCTATGTTATAAATGAAAGGACGGCGATTGGGGTCTTGCTATTTCACCAAGTCAACGTCTACTGATCCGAGTCCAATGGAGATATCCAGTTCAATATTTGGATAGCGCTCGTTAAAATCCGTTGTACTCCATTCTTTATGTCCGGTTTTTACCATTTCATCCACATCAATTGAAGATAAAAAGCTATCTTCAACTCGGAGGGTAATATTAGCCTTTTCAGGCAACACCAGATCCAGTGATCCCAGTCCCACTTCAATATCACCAACAAGATCGTATTTCTGTTTACTGAAATCGATATAAGCTGATCCAAGTCCAATATCAAGATTAATATATTTTGCCCGCAAATTCCCCAGTCCATAAGCGTTCAAATCACCAAGACCACTTTCAATATAAACTTCTTTGCATTTTGTTTTGTTAGGCTTATCAATCTTCAGCTTGGTATCGCTCAAACCGCAATCCATTTCTAGATTTGAAATAGTTAAGTCGGTCAAATCTATATCAGTTTCGCCCACCCCGAAATCCAATTCCAGATTGATCAGAATTTCCGGCGGAAGTTTGAAATCAAATTCTTGAGAATATTCATTATTTAGATCAGAAAAATTAAATTTAAATCTGATACCATCTTCCTCCTCCTCGCTTTCACTTGAGCGACTGCTGCTGCGGCTATGGATGTGACTAATATCATCCTCATCTCGGGTATGCTCATCCTTGAGTCTTGCTGTAAAAACACCCTTGGAACCGTAGTCTTCATAATTGACAACCGGTGTAAAATCGTCTGAATTATATTTGATTGTGCCGGTAATCATATTTTTTTTGCCAGCTTCGATGTCAAGTGATCCCAGGGAATAATCGAATTTGACCTCCAGGTAGTCCACATCGGAAACATTATAGGAATAATTCTCGGTGCTATAGTCACCTCTATCGGTTTTACCGGATGAGTGCTCATCATGGTTTTTAAAAACTTTAATAATCGGTAGGTTGGGTCGAATTGTCAGAATTTGGCTAAACCCAAAACTGAATAATAACAAGCATAGCAGAAGCAATTTTCTCATTTTGTTCTCAGAAGTTAAAATTAATCCTGATTGTGGATTCCCAGTAATCAAGGCCACCTAAAGGTCTGGCAATATTTATCCGCCAGTTTACATCATCAGAATCCGTGGAGCCAAGACCAATTCCGACTGAAGATTTGCCATTTTCAATAATGGAGTCAATATCAGTCAGGTCATATTCATCGCGCATCCAGGCATTTCCGGCATCGGCAAAGATAATAATGGTCCAGTCACTGTCTATAAAATCAGGAGCAAAAACAAATTCACCATTGATTTGTGCAAATTGGTCACCAGTCTGGAGCTTGTACGGATAGGCCGCAATTGAACCCAGCCCACCGACTCCAAAATAACGAAACTCTGGTAGGGTTCCGGTACTTGTCCCGGCCAACACGCGGGTACGAATTACTACTCCCCGGGTAATTTCCAATCCACAGATCGCCATTCCCATGAAACGTTGGAATTTGTCGTAAGCTTCAGCAGATATAATTTGTTCACCGGTAGCATACAACGCAATCCCGGAATTGTACGGATCAAAATTACGCGGTTTAAATGCAAAGGTTACTCGCGCACTCTCAAAATCTCCAGCCAGAATTGGAAGGTTGGGTCGTAATAGCCGGCTATCATGGAAAACAGTCCACAAACCATTATCTACTGGAATTGAATCTTGGGTTGCGGAAACATAAGTAGCTTTGATCCTGATCCAGTTCAGATCTAATCCCAGCCCACCTTCGAACCCGGTTTCATCCCAGCGATCGTAAAAGTCCTGCCGCCCTAAAATTCCTGCCAGCGAATTTTCCAGCTCCGGCAATCGATAGAAATCATCAGTTTGACTTTGCCTGAATCCGCTGCCAAAAAGAATTACCCGACGGTTGATCAAGTACGTTTCAAGTGTGATCCGACCAGTTATGGTTTCCTGACTGAAACGCCATCCTGCAGAAAGGTTCAAACGCAGGTTGGAGAGTGAGCGCCGATCCCATTTGAAATTAAACGGTGTTATTACTAAGCCTTCGTTTCGGTTATAAATAAACCAGCTGGTTTTCGGATGTATCCAACTTCTTCGCGAATACCAGGAACGTTCTTTCAGCTCAAAATCAGTCTTACCTTCCAGTCCGTTCGATTCATAATTCGTTTCTTTGTAGGAGAGCCCTTTTGAAATATTGGTTTCAATAATTTTACCGTTAATTTCTGCGCCATCTTCTTTGTGCACCGTTCCACCAATGGCTACGATTCGACCATTAATAATTGAACCTGCTTTGATATAAATATCTCCGCCAATAACGGTAAACTGACCTTCTATACGACCATAAACTGTCAGATCTCCACCAACGATGCGGACCTTATCATAATTGATATCATTTTTATCAATAATATAGTCACCGAAGAATTTTGTTTCTTCAACCTGAGCAGGTCTTTTTTCTTGATCTATCTCAGTATTAGAATTCTGGGCTATTAATGGCAAAACGCCCAATAGTAGTGTGAAAATAATTATTTTACGGGCCATTATTCAGTCCCTTTTTCAATTGTAATTGTTCCATGGCTGGTGCGCAGCTTGATATTGTAAGTACCTTCCCCGATCACGCTTTTGCCCTTGACTTCATCAAATCGTTTTTCAATTTCGATTGGAAAATCACAGTCAATTACGTTCGACGAGATTTCGTTTTCTACAACTGCATTGATCTGTGATGGAAAATCATCAGGTATATTGATATAAATTGAACCATATTGATTAATAACATCAATGTCATGATTGTCGAATTTTTTATTCCAAATTTTAACTATTTCAATATTTCCTGCGCTGGTCTTTGCCCGAATGGAACCGTGCAATTGGTCCACATCCACATCACCGCCATCTGTAATAAGATTGGCATTACCTAATATGTCGTCTACTTCAATATCGCCACCGGAAGTCTCGGCTTTAATTGAGCCAGCTAAATCCTGAACCTCAATATCACCACCGCTGGTCTGGACGTCCATATCGGCTTGGATTCGGTTAGCGTCGATGCTGCCACCCGAAGTGGATCCTACCAACTTAGTGCCAACGATGTCCTCAAAAGTGAGATCACCACCACTGGTTTGCACGAATACATTCCCTTGTACCGATTCGACTTCGATGTCCCCACCGGAAGTATTGGCTCCCACCTCACCGGCAATTTGCTGGACAATAATATCACCACCGGATGTTTTCAGGGCCAGGATACCTTCCGAATGATCGATTTCGATATCACCACCAGATGTCCGGGCATAGGTTTTTCCAGTTAAATGCATGCCTTCAATATCGCCGCCCATAGTAGTCATACTAATTTCCCCGGTAATCCGGTTGACATAGATATCGCCGCCCGCAGTTTTAACGCCAATATTGGTGCTGATAGGAACGATAATTGAATATTCAAAAGCGCTGCGTGCCTGCCATTCACCGGCACCGGTTAACTTAACAATGCGGACGTCTTCCAATTGGATGACTCTTGCGCGATAATCATCAAATATTGATTTCGCTTTCATGCCTGAAGATGCCCAGATCGATACTTCTTCGGTTATCTGGATAATATTACCGGGTTCTCCACTAAATGATATATCACCTTTTATTTCCTCTATATTCAACGTCCAGGAATCGGAATTACTGTCGTCAACTTCAAATTCATAGGTGGTGGTTCCGATATAATGATTTCTTTTATCTAGATTAAAATGTTGCAGAATTTCCTGTCCTATAACAAGCTGGGATAGAATCAAAACCGGCAGCAATTTATTCATCATTGGTCCTCAATTCGTTCGACTGCTATTTGACCTTTGAAAGTATCTGTGATGTGGCGAGCCTGATCGCGGATAAATTCGTTTTTATCCATACGAGTGACTATCTGCAATGCAGGTACGATATCTTCGGTAGGATTGTTGGATAAAATTCCCAGAGCTGCCATGCGGACTGCTTCATTTTCGTCTTCGAAGAGTACTTTTATGCAAGCTTCGCGCAGGGTTTTATCCGGTTTGTATGAGTTTAATGATTTAGCTGCACGCAACCTGACGCCGGGATTAGGATCAGTCAGTAAAGAAGAGATCAGTACAATTCGACCCTCTTCAATCGGTTGTGATTCCGAAATCAGATTAACCGCTTTCAATCGCTTACCGGGATTACTGTCGTTTTTAAGCAAGTAATAAAGAATCTGGCGAACTGATTCATCATTCAGGTCACCTTCCACGCTATAATCATTCCGGGCTTGGAGATTAAAGCCTACTGATTGCGCAGTGTTCTGATAAATATCAATGTCCTTACTGGATAGCGTCCCGCTTTCAAGCAATTGCATCACATTTAGTTTCTCTGTGGCAACATTCGAAATCGGTACCGTGTTTACGGTTGGAAAAGCCAAGCGTCCAATTAGAAAGGCAAACATAACATAAGTGACTACCGCCCAAACCGGTTGGCGGGGGATGAATAATCGTTCCGTCACATTGTACCAGATATCCGATAGCCAGGTTACTAACGATGATTTGGCTGCCGATTCAGCTTCAAGTTGGTCGATTTTTCCCCGCAGCAGATTCCGTTGTCCCGCTAAAATGTGTTCGGGAATCTTGATTTCACAAGCGGTACTGGTCATTGTTAAAATTGCGGAAATCTCTTCTACTTCAGTTTGTAAATCAGGGTTGGATTCCAATAATTGTTCGAACTGCTTACGCTCGGGATCGGATAAGGCATCCAAGGCATATAATGCTGCCTGGTCCCGCTGTTCTTTATTTAAAGTATCAGGCATAGCGATACTCCTTTAATTCAACTCGCAATTTTTCCATGGCACGGAAAAGATAACGTTTTACCGTTCCTTCGGAAATATCAATAATTTTTGCAATATCTTTAATTTTCAAATTTTCCAGATGTTTGAGTATAAATACTGTACGCTGTTTTTGCGGTAATATGGTCATTGCTGATTTAACAGCATTCATAATTTCTTTACTTGATCTATTATTATCGCTAGAATCAACGATCCAGTTCAGATAACCGGAACTATCTTCATTTCCAGGTTCGTATAATTTTAATCGGGCTTGTTTGCGCTTAAAATTGTAGGATGTATTTACGGTAATACGATATAACCAGGTGTAAAACTGACTCTCGAAACGAAAATTATGGATGTTTTTGTAGGCTTTGATAAAGACTTCCTGGTAAAGGTCTTCGGCATCCTGCTCGTTGTGCGTTAGTTGGTAGGCTAGTATCATTACTCGTTCATCATGTAGTTTTACCAATTCATGGAAAGCCCCGGTGTCACCGGATTGGGCTTTTTTTATCAATTGTCTGATTTCTTCTTTCAATTTCAGATTTTGATCACATTTGGTTCGACACAATGAATAAGTTTTGGTTGTCACGAACTTATTCGGCACACAAAGAAAAAGCAAGGTGGAATGACAATCGAATCCTTGATTCGCTGCTCCATTAAGCCGACCGCCTGCGGTCGGCTTAACAGGATAATTTAACGGCTTCTTGAGAAAAATAGAAGCCGTTAAATCTTATATCATTTGGGAAATATATTAGTCAGATCAATCAACAATATTCATTTTTGCAGGTCTTCAGGACTAATAATTGAACCATATTTCGCTTTTAATTCCTGTAACCCCTGCTTCCATTCGCCATATACCCGGAACAATTGGGACGGCAGGTTTTCTTCCTTGCCGTAAGCTTCAGTTTGCATATCAAGTCTATTGAGGATTTTATCAACATAAAATGCGAATTGCATTTCATATAAACTGCGCGGATATTCCTTGTCGATTTTGCTGAAAAGCGCCTTTAAATCAGCATATTTTGGAATATAACCGATGGGCGTTTCAATGGCTTCAACTTCGCTATGAGCAAATAAGTCTAACCAGCCCAACCAGACTTTTACATCCCGTTTTTCCCCCAAGAGACCCTTGCCGCTGCTGCCACGGTTCTTATGGGTAAGAAAATAATTTAGTCCCGCCAGAATTGGTCGCCCGGCTGTACTTAATTTTTCAGAATTGAAAAATTTAAACTGTGCGTCCATATAGTCAGACAAAGCCCCCGGGATAAATGGTGCATTGGCCCAAGGTTGACGACGGACTCCGGAGGCTCCGATTTCAGTTGCGGTTGCCTGAGAAACGATGGACGCACCGATGGCAACACCGTTATCCGGATTTTTTGCTGCCCAGACCGGAGGCATTGTGTCAGCATCGCGTCCAGAGTAGGTAATAATTTTTACCGGTACTCCAGCTGGATCGGCATTGGCGGCTTCATTATGATTCACGATTGCTGAACAAAGCAAGGTGCAGCGGGCATTTTTATGGGAAATTGGTATTTCTTTTCCATCAGCATCGCGTTTGCCGATAAACCACTCGCCCTGAAAATTGATACCAGCTGCGGGCTGCTCTTCGCCGTTACCTTCCCAATGAGGGACACTTTTATCATCGATCAATACATTTGACCAGATGACTTCTGTTCCATCACCGCGCAGACAATCCATTAAATACGGATCACCTTCACGGTTAACATCAGCCACAATGCCGAAAATCCCCTTCTCCGGATTAACTGCCCTGACAGTACCATCATTAGCAATCCACATCTGTGCCAAGTCATCGCCGATAAAATCCGATCCGACCATGGCAGTGGTTGTCTTTCCACATCCTGATGGAGCTGCACCGGCGAAATAGGTTACCCTGCCGTTAGGTCCGGTCAAGCCGGTAATGAACATGTGTTCACTCAATTCTTTACCCCGACGCAAATAGGTGGCATAGTCCACAGCAAAACGGTGATTACCCTTTTTCATCAGCAAAGTATTGCCTGCGTAGGTGCAAAAAGTGGAAAACGTTGTTTGCCAACTGCGATCCATGAAAATCCGAGCATTGGGAACATCTTCGACTCGATTTGGACCTTCCGAATGTAGATTTGTAAAAAATACGTTTTTACGCTTTACTTCCCGGTCAAAGTCGCTATAAATATTCCGATAAAGCAATTCAGCGGAATGAAAAACATATCCTGATGATGATATTTCGATTGCCGGAATAGTAGCTTCCGCACCGGCTGGACCGCGACCGAAAAAACCTACCATCATTGTCATACCTTTCATTATACCGCGGATGTATGTTCTGGTATAATCCAGGGCTTCGGATCTTGGAATGGATTGGGCGAGGGCACTGAGTTTTTCGTCTTCATTGACGATATAATAAGTTTGCTTTACCAATCGTGCCTGGTCCTGTGGAAGGTCGAAATGAATAGTGTGACCCTCTTTGGCAAGTTGCTTTTCTTCACCCTTTGCTATTGAATACTCACGAATCCAGTCGATGTCATCCGGACTGCCAGAGTCAATAAAGACAAAATCAGGTTCGCAAATGGCGATCGAATTGGCGATCTTGATCAAGGCTTCTTCGTTATTTATTAAAGAAAGTTTAGCAAGATTTTCCTGATCGAGATTTTTATTTAATATTGAATTTGCTTGTTCAATGGAATTCACGCCGCCTATTTCAGCCAGAATATCCGCTCCCTTTTTTAGTTCCAGCATAGTTTACTCCTTAGATATATTATTTTTATGATTTAAAAAATTAGCTTTTTCGCATTTGATTAGCGAGAGATATTAAAAAAAAACCCCCGAACGGTTTATTGTTCCGGGGTTTTTTTTTAAAAAACAGATTTGTCAGTCAGTTAAAACGCTCACCGATTTACGATCGCGTCCGCTGCGCATAAATTTTACAATTCCATCAGCAGTCGCAAACAGAGTGTCATCACCGCCCCGCTTTACATTTAAACCGGGAAGAATGTGTGTTCCACGCTGCCGCATAATAATACCGCCGGCCAGTATGGATTGGCCATCGGTTACCTTGACGCCTAAGCGTTTGGCATTTGAGTCACGACCGTTTCGGGAGCTTCCAACACCTTTTTTATGTGCCATTTTATTCTTTCCCTGTATTTGTAGCTTTTATCGCTTCTGCCGTTTCGGTCTTTGGAGCAGCTTTACTTGTGGTTTTTTTAACGCCTACAGTATCGATCTGAATTAGTGTATAATCCTGCCGATGTCCATTTTTGCGCTGATAACCTTTGCGTCTTTTTTTCTTATAAACCAATATTTTTCGGTTACGGCCGTGTTCAAGAACTTTAGCCGAAACGCTGGCATTTTTCACAAATGGTTCACCGATATTGATTTTTTTTCCATCATCAAGTAATAATACCTGATCAAAATTCACCTTATTACCAGCTTCCGCTTCGAGCAGAGCTACTTTTAACCGTTCGTTTTCGGTAACCCGGTATTGGTGTCCAGAAATATTCACAATTGCGTACATAATGATCTCCTAAAGCCCGCAAAATTATTAACGGGATTGTTCCTTTTCAAGTCCGATTTGATCAGTAACATCGGAACCGGATTTTACTGAAATAAAACGAAAATCATCCATCGGTACCGAATTATCATTTTTTATCTTGATGTGAACCAGATTTTGCCACATCAATCCACGCATTACCCGGTGTTTTTGATCTCGTAAGTAATCTGCCATAGTTGTGTGTAAATGCAATTCCAGGCGTAAATCACGATATTTGGCGCGGTAGCGTCTAATCCAGTGGTCAATACGGGTAAGAACCGCATCCTTGGAAAGAATTCGCCCGGAACCATGACAAACCGGACATTCATCGCTCATTGAATCCAGCAAACTCAAGCGGATGCGCTGGCGAGTCATCTCAAGCAGTCCGAATTCTGAAATCGGTGAAACGGCAACCTTGGCGCGGTCTTTTCGCAATTCTTTACGAAGTTCGAAATAAATCTTGCGTTTATTCGCTTCCTCGCGCATATCAATAAAATCAATTACGATCAGTCCTGATAAGTCCCGTAATCTTAGTTGCCGTGCCACCTCACGGGTTGCTTCAAGGTTGATCTTCAGAGAATTGGCTTCATGCTCTTTTTTACCGATGAATCGTCCGCTATTGACGTCAACTACAACCATCGCTTCAGTTTTTTCAATAATCAGGTAAGCACCGCTTTTAAGCCAGACCTTGGCACGCATCAGTTTATCGATCTCGGTTTCAATCCCCTTAGCTTCAAACAAAGGTGTTTTGGATTTATGTAGTTCAAACCGGGAAGCCAGATTGGGGGATACATCTTCGAGGTAATTCTGCAATTTTTTAAATAGCTTGCGGCGATCAATAACAATTTTCCCAATATCCGGGGTAAAAAGATCGCGCACTACACTGGAGGCTGTCTCCATATCTTCGTAAACCAATGAGGGCGCGTGGTTTTGATTGGCTTTAGTGAGCAATTTATTCCAGTTGTTAACTAAAGCCTCGTAGTCATTACTTATAAATTCTTCACTTTTACCCTCAGCAACAGTCCTGACAATAATTCCGAAATTATCTTCTTTCAGCCCGGACACAATTTTTTTCAGGCGTCTTCTTTCATATTTATCCCAGATTTTTTTGGAAATGCCGATATAATTTGCATTAGGAACCAAAACCAGCAATCTGCCCGGTAAAGCGGTTTCGGTAGTAACCCGGGGTCCTTTACCGGCAAAAGGTTCCTTTATTACCTGTACAAAGATGTCCTGCCCGGTGGTTAAATCGACTTGGATTCGATCGCTGTTTTTCCGATTGCGCTTGTTGCTGGGGGAATTATTATACTCTTCCTCCGTATCGGCCAGGAAAGCGTTATTTTCAATTTCTGAAAATGGCAGAAAGGCATTGATATCATATCCGATATCAACAAAGGCCGCCTGCATTCCGGGGATTACATTTTCAACTTTTCCATAATAAATATTACCCACCATTCGTTGGTGGTCAGGCTTTTCCACATAAACTTCAACCAACTGATCGTCTTCTAAAATTGCAATCCTGGTCTCGCCAATGCTTTCATTAATAAAAATTTCTTTCTTCATATTCCTTGTCCCAGTATAATGAATCCGGGTTTTGCAACTCAAATAAGAGAGGAAATGCCAATAATCAGCACACCACTTAACGCTGGTGTAGTTAGTTGGTTGATGCTACCGCTGAAGCAGGACGATAGTCGGTAATTGTTACCAGCAGTTTGCGATGAAAGCAAGGTGAAGGAAATAAAAAAAATCTTTATCTAAGTAAAAAATTTTGTTTTTATCGGAAAAAATGCTTCAAAAATCGCCTTCAATCCGTCTTCATCGATACCGAAACTAAGGCTTTTCAATAAAACTCCCAAGTGCTTAATAATGAGAGACGGGTTGAGTATTTACAGATAATTAGCGATTCAAGTATCAGATTATTAAGTATTACCGCAGGATTTCGGGATGATTATATGAGTTTACAGACACTATTATTTACTATCATTGATTGCTGAATCGCTTGATGTAATTTTGAAATGTGATTCATTGACGTTAATACTAAAGACAAACTGTTTATGTCCTGATCGTAATCAATTAATTCAGATGGAACAATCATTTTGAAAACCACTTCCCAGGAATTACAACTGGCCAAATCCGCGGCCCATGAAGCGGGCACGCTTATTATGAAATATTATAAGTCCGAATATGAAGTTAAGGAAAAAGGTTATCATAATCCGGTTACTACGGCGGATCATGCCGCGGATTCTTTTTTGAAGTCGATTCTGACTAATGCCTATCCCGAGTATGGCTGGCTATCTGAAGAAACGGTGGATTCTCCGGATCGCTTACGGAAAGAGCGGGTATGGGTTGTTGATCCGCTGGATGGCACTAAAGAGTTTATTGAAGGCGTACCGCATTTTGTTGTCAGCATCGCATTAGTGGAAGACCAATTACCAATAATAGGAGTGTTGCTCAATCCGGTTTCCGGTGATCTTTTTTATGCCGCCAATGGCCTGGGCGCTTATCTGAATGATGAAAGAATCACCTGCAGTACTAAAGAAAATTCCGCCGATATGGTAATTCTAAACAGTCGATCCGAAACCCGTCGCGGATTATGGGAGCCATTTTTTAACTCATTTCGGGAATTGCGGCCAATTGGCAGCGTGGCCTATAAATTGGGTTTGACTGCGGCCGGAAAAGCTGATATATTTGCGTCCCTACGTCCGAAAAATGAATGGGATATCTGTGCCGGAAATTGCTTGATCAATGAAGCGGGTGGGAAATTGATTGATCTAAATGGAAATCCGGTAACATATAATAATTCAAAGACCTTAATTACACCTGGACTGATTGCCGGTGACCCGGACGCGGTGAATAAAACGTTTGAAATTCTAAAAAATTAACGAGGAGAATATGGGTAGTTCAGAAATACCGGCTGGCGCAGTCAAATGTCTGGATAAAGGGTTTATCCGTTTGGTTGATTCCATGGGCGGCGACGCGGCGATTGTGCAGGCTGCCCGCGTAAGTTATGGCAAGGGTACCACTAAAGTATCCCGAGACCGGGCTTTGATACGCTATCTCATGCGGCATCATCATTCGACGCCATTTGAGATGGTGGAATTAAAATTCCATGCCAAGATGCCCATTTTTGTGGCGCGCCAGTGGGTTCGGCATCGCACAGCAAATATAAATGAATACAGTTTACGATATTCGGAAGCAATGGATGATTTCTACATTCCCCGACCAGAAGATATCCATTTTCAGAGTACGGTCAATAAACAGGGCCGTGAGATTACCGAAGTTCCACTGGATTTGAGAGAAAAAACAGTAGCTTATTTTAAAGAAATGTCCAGAAACAGCTATGCAATGTATAATGAGTTGAATGAAGCGGGAATTGCCCGCGAATTAGCCCGGGCTGTTTTGCCAGTTAATATTTATACGCAGTGGTACTGGAAAAACGATTTGCACAACACTTTCCATTTTTTGCGGTTGCGCATGGATCAACATGCCCAGTACGAGATTCGGGTTTACGCCGAGGCTATGGCTTCCATGGTGAAAGAAGTTGCGCCCATGGCGTACGAAGCTTTCGAAGATTACATTTTAAATGGAATGTATTTTTCGCGATTAGATCGGGAAATTTTTTCGCAGAATTTACCTGAGCGGGTAATTGATGATCTACTGGAAGATGCGATTTACCGGATTGTTGCCGGTTTGAACGCCAACAAACCGCGTGATAAAAACGAACTATACGATTTATATAAAAAGGAAGGCGGCCAGGATTCCGAAGCTGATTTTGCAATTAAGAGAATAGCAGCGCCGGATACCGCAGGTAATGTTTTTGAAATGCGGGAGTTGAAAGATAAACTGAAAATGATCTAATTT
Source organism: uncultured bacterium (assembly GCA_964539785.1). GTDB lineage: Bacteria > Fidelibacterota > Marinisomatia > Marinisomatales > TCS56 > JABMPO01. The sequence continues at coordinate 36,583 of CAZIJQ010000006.1, forward strand.
TTAATAATAATTATCGGGGTGTACCATATAGTTGTCCATAGTAGAATTCTGAAATTTTAATATTATTTAAATTGCCCCATTCAAATAATGATTGAATGATTTAACCAACCTGCTTATATTTATATTGTTCAATATAACATTAATATTTTGGGAGAGGAAAATGAAGAATATTATAATAGTAAGCATACTATCAGTATTATTGATTTCGTGTTTAAAGAAAGATATTGGGGAATCCGGTACTGCCAATTCAAAAGCAAAAACATATACCATGGACTCTAAAGTTGTATATCTTGATTTAGTTGAGATGATAGAGGCCTATGATGTTAAACCGGTAGACCCAAACCAGCTTGTTCATACCAGCGCTGGGGAGGTTACCTTCATTTCAAAAAAAATTGAGGCTCCCATTGAATTTCATAAGGTAACGTTTGGCTATGACATTAATGAGGGTCAATATCGTGAAGACCATGAACAGTTATTGAAAATTGTTGCAAGATATTCACCCGATAATGAACATTGGACTCCCTGGTCAGATAATTGTTATGTGCAAGGAGAAGGACGCGGATCACCAGAAACATATATGGTTAGAAAATATTCATCTTCTCCTGAGCTAAGGGAACAGTTTGGCGGCGCCTTCAAATATTACCAGTTTAAACTGGTTTCCAGCCCTGAGAACCAGGGGAAAATATTACTCAAAAATTTAAAATTAGTAATTGGAAGGCACCCTACGCTAAAAAAAAAATTGATAAAACGCTAATCTGGCCCCAGGGTTGCATAGAAGCGCCTGATTATGTATCGAGAGAAAAATGGGGACTAACCGATTCTTTAAGTAATTATAATTTAGAGAAGAGACCGCCGGAGAATAGCCCAAGCTGGAATCCCCCTGATTATCTATATCCTTCCGTAACTCATGTTTACCTCCATTGTCCGGCTATGATTCCCGAATCTTACGAATGGGATGCTCTAGTTCGCGATATTTGGGAGCAAGGGACTTATCAAAAAAATAAAGGACAAGATTACATATATGGGGATATTAGATATGACTGGTTATTTGATCCCGATGGGACAATTTATGAAGGTCGATTAACCAGCAGTAAGGGGATGTATGACCCAACCTATAATGTAATTAGTGCCCATATTGATGAAGGTAATTCACTGACAATGGGGATTTGCCTGCTCAGCGCCGATGGTGATTTCTCTGTTAGTGTTATGACTGAAGAACAGGAGGAAGCGCTGGTAACATTTTTAGCCTGGAAATTTGAACAGCAGCAAATAACAGATCCTCGTGTACAATTTAAACTGCATGGTACAACTGATCAATTTCGTATAGAAGGTCATAGGAATTGGCCCAATACAAATAAAGAATGTCCTAGCGATCACGTTATGGAGAAGATAGAATCAATTCGTAATAAGGTTTATAATTTATTATTGCAGGAATGTTTTGAAGATGATGATGGCGATGATGTCCCGGATGTATTAGATAATTGCCCGGGAGTATTTAATCCTCAGCAAAATGATTGGAACGAAAACGGTATTGGTGATGCTTGCGAGGACAGTGACCTCGACGGTGTGGTTGATAAATATGATGATTGTTTTTCTTCGCCCCTAGATGGATTTGATGAGGATCAAGATAGTGTTGCTAATGCCTGCGATAATTGTCCAACTGTTTACAACCCAGATCAGGCAGATACAGATGGGGATGGGATAGGAGATTTGTGTGATGATGATATCGATGGAGACGGTATACCTAACAATATTGATAATTGCGCACAATACTACAATCCAGACCAAGAAGATTCAAATGATGATGGAATTGGCGATTCCTGTACAGAGTTGCCATGTGATGATAGTGAAGCACAAGCTCAAATTCAACAAGTCAACAATTGTTTAGACAATGTCACTGCGGCATTCAACCAAGACAAAGCTGACATATTAGAATCTCAACAAATATGCATAGATGAAGTAATTGCAAGTTTCCCCTTTGAAGCGCCATACGAAATATCACGAGTAAAAAATACTATAACATACTTTACAATCTGGAATAATGTGGGGGCATATAAATTGGGATGTATTGATGAATACGAATATACATTACCATTGAGTCGCGAACAATGGTTCGAAGTACGCGAATGTGCACTCGATAAAGTAGAACACGAATTGGACGAATCCGGATGGAAGAAAGATATACCTTTTGCAAACGAAGAAGAATGGTTGACTTATCTAATTGGAAAATGTAATTGCAAAGCAAGTAAGTATTTAGAATTAAGCGACCTTTATATCTCCAGTGGAACATCTGCGTTACGTTGTTTCACTGCAACAGCAGCCACTTGTGAAAATGAAAAAACCCCGGCTACATATTCAAAAGGCAATTGGTTAGGTCTAATTGCTAAGGGAAACTCATTGATTAGATACAGCGAGTCTATAGACTGTTATAGTCAACCCTACTATTATTTTGGACATTAATAATATCTCATCGCTAATTATAACTAGAGTGGAAAAATCTTATCGGTATTAGCCAGAAGTATCATTAATTAACAATACCTGGAATAGTTAGATTTGGGCTACATGATGTCATTAAACAAGGCCTAATTTTCGGTTTAAGTTCATATAAACCGCCTAGTGGAAATGTAGTATACAGAGGTACAGTTGGTAGGTTGTCTGGAATCCAAAGGTGATGTTTTTGCAGTGCAGGAGTTGAATATGAAAAATATCGTAATAATAATAAGTATTTCATCAATAGTATTATTATCGTGTGTAAAAAAAGATGTTGATGGGAATTCTGCGGATGAATCAAAAATTGAAAGAAATAAAACTGTCAATTCAGAGTCTAAAATATATACCTCTGCTTCTGAAGTTGTATATCTTGATTTAGTTGAAATGATGGAGACGTATGATGTTAAACCGGTAGATCCAAATCAGCTTGTTCATACCAGCGCTGGGGAGGTTACATTCATTTCTAAGAAAATTGAGGCGCCCATTGAATTTCATAAGGTAACGTTTGGATATGACATTAATGAGAGCCAATATCGTGAAGACCATGAACAGTCATTGAAATTATTTGTACGATATTCTGCAAACAATGAACTATGGTCTTCTTGGTCAGATAATTGTCTTGTGCAAGGGGAAGGACGAGGATCACCAGAAACATATATGGTTAGACAGTATTCTCCTTCTCCTGAGCTAAGGGAACAGTTTGGCGGCGCCTTCAAATATTATCAGTTTAAGCTGGTTTCCAGCCCTGAGAATCAGGGGGAAATATTACTCGAAGAATTAAAATTGGTGATTGGAAGATACGGCAGTAAAAAAACTAAAAAGTAAATGAACATGTCAACTCACATGGTAGGAACTGGCCACCGCCAGCGTCTGCGGGAACGGTTTTTGAAAGCCGGTTTGGACAGCCTGCGGGATTATGAAATTGTTGAGCTATTGTTGACGTTGGGAACTCCCCGCCGGGATTGCAAGAAACCAGCCCGCGATCTTTTGACGGAATTTGGTTCTTTGCGCGCCGTACTCGAGGCAAGTTCTGCTGGTCTAAGGAAAATCAATGGCATTGGTCCTGCCAACATCTTTGGTCTGAAATTGATCCGGGCAGTGATCGACCGCTATTTGAAAGATCGCATAATTGAGCGTGATTTTATCGAGAGTTCCGAGCAGGTGATCGAGTTTCTCAGTCACACACTCAGCTTTCGGGATCGTGAAACATTCCTGGTTATATATTTAAATGGTCGTAATCAGATTCTGGCTTCCGAAGAATTATTCACCGGTACGCTCACAACTTCAGCCGTCTATCCTCGCGAAGTTGTAAAAAAAGCGCTATCCAATAAGGCCGCCGCCCTGATTTTTGTACACAATCACCCCAGCGGTAATTTGAATCCCAGTAAAGATGATATTGCCATTACTAAAAAATTAAAAGCCGCAGTTGCAACAATTGATGTAGCTGTACACGATCACATTATCGTTGCCGGAAACGGCCATTATTCAATGGCTGATCATGGACTGCTATAGTCTGGCCTTTTATGCGACCTTACTCAAATTGAAAAAACAAACTGATACTTTTTAGCGGAATACAGGTCAGTATTCACCTGCAAACTGTACAGCGGTGTCAATTTATAACGTATACCAGCGGTCATACCGACCGTTTACTGAAACGGTTGTGCAAGCACAACCTGCGTCCTGATGAAAAGGAACTTCGATTGGTAACCAGTAGCTTTCTCTTTTTATTATTACCAAGAAATTTGTAAAATTTGTGAAATCGTTAACGTCAGTTGATTCACAAGTACAATTAACCAATAATTTTTGTACCTAAAGTGCCTTTTTCAGGGACGACTAGTTACCAGTTATCAGGAAACGTAGAAACGTTGCCAGAAATAATCAGAGTAAATCAGGAGAAATTCCATGTTCAGCACAGCGCGTTATTTCATAAAAACAGCTTTAGGTTTTTTTATCATTGGGTTGCTAACCGGTCTTTACATTTACGGTGGTTTTGCTTTTGATTGGGTGGTTTCCTATTCTTTGATTAATGCCCATATCCACATCCTTTTGATGGGCGGTGTATTTATGATGATACTGGGCGTGGCGGTTTGGTTTTTCCCGCGACCAACCAAGGATGATAAGAAATATCGTCCCATTGTGGTACTCTGGATATATTAGATATTTACGATCTCCACCTCGGCCAGATTTGTTATTGAAATTCTGCAGGGGATTTATTCTCTACCGGGATTGTACACCGCCGGGTTCTGGTTATCGGTAATCCAGGTGTTGGCCTCAGTGGGACTGGTAATATCTATTTGGGGCCGAATCAGACCAGTTGGCAGCCAGATCCGGGAGAAAAAAGGGGAACGATTCTAAATCTGATCAGCTCCCCCTTGGTAACTAATTCATGTCAGAATCTGTCGCTACATTTATCCGATATTATCAGTAAATCACCATTTCCATCGCAAGTCGATAATTGGAAATAAATGTTGTTGTGACCCAAATGGATAATCTGCACTAATGTATTTATAACCTATCAGTATCTGGCGTGATTTCTTTTTTGAATAGGTAATTAACCCTTTATGCTCAAAAGCGGTATGTTTGTTGTCGTTGGATAATCTGAAATAATCAATATCGATCGCTATCCCAATTTTTTTACTAAAATTATTTTTATAATCAGCCCCTAATTTTGTGTAATGATCATTATGATATACCGATAAGCGCTGGTACACCAGCGGTAAATCAATTGAAGTTCGCTGATCCAGGTCTGTACTGCCCATGGAAAAAGCGATAGCCAGTTTTAATGATAATATTCCGCCGAGATTTAATGGTTTACTGATAATTATTTCATTTATAGTGGAAATCATGGCCGGTATTTCAAATTCCGGTGATATAAAACCTCCGATACCTTCTTTTGCAATCAAATTGAGCAGTGGCGTCGGATAATATAACGAGTGTTTCGACGACAATATATGACCATTAAGTGTGATCCACTGTTTTTTCACCGCTACGTTAGGCATTTGCAAAAACACAATCGGATGAGTTGATATCTGGATCATCTCAGTGAGACCAAATGATAGGGGATTAAACAACCCAACTTCCCATTGACCCTTTTCGATGATTGAGGCTGAGCCATCAACCCAGGTTGCCGACTGGTAATTGTCAGCGGCGATCAGAATGTTGAACGTAATAGGGAGTATTAGCAGGAATTGAAATATTCTCATTGTGGCACCTCCCACTTGGCGATTACGGCAACATGATCGGAAGCTTCCACCGCCTCCTGTAAAGTAATGACCGATCCGGGAACCCAATTAGTATTAGTCCACAGGTAATCCAATTTTCGATCCCAGTTCCCATTCCAATCGGGGGTATGGGTAAAATATAGTGTTTCATTTTGACTATATACCGTGTCTGGAATGGCCGGTGAATATGAATCATACAAATCTTGCAACCAGGTTATTTCAGACGCGAAATAACTACCTTCCTTATGATTATCATTTACGTGAAAATCTTCATCATCTTCACATGCATCGACGATACAGTAATCGTGTATAGTAGCTGTTGGTGGTATCGCATTTAAATCACCACCGGAAATAAATACACCGCTACTACTGTTAATATTATCCAGTATCTCAATATATTTATTAATTTGTTGCTGTTTGGTATCATCAGTAGCAAATGCCGATGAATGGATTCCCACAGCATAAACATTGTCAGTTCCTGGAATTTCTATCCGGGCTTTGATTACATTTCTTCGCAAATAGAAGTATTTTGTCAAGGCATCAATATCGCCACGCAGTGGTAATTGTATACGTTCGGCATCGGCGACGGGCCATTTCGACAAAATTGCATTCCCATTATCCATCCGGCCCAAACCGTCACTGGGTATTACCTGGGCTTTCCACATGGAAGCGTAAGCGCCAAAGTTAAAATCAGTATGATCCAGCAGCCATTGAACTTGATCTATGTACTGTGTTCTCTTTGATTCCACATCAACTTCCTGCAAAAATATTATATCGGGATTAATAGCGTTAATTCTGACCGATAATTTTTCTAGACCATCTAGAACTTCAGCTTCTGTCAGCATAACCCGATCGCCGCAGGAATCACCAAACCAGGGTAGCCGGGCAGCGCCAAAGCGGATATTCCAGGTCATAACAGTGATTGTATCGGCAGTGGCAGGTACAGTAACTGTTTTAGCAGTATAATTAATGGGATTTTCGATGTCTTCAAATATTGTGACCAGTGGATCGCATCCAACTAGCAATATGCCACAAATAAATAGCATCTTAAACTGCGTTTTCATGATAATTCCTCTCCAAACTAATAGAATATAAAAACTGATCTGCAATTATGATAGTATTATATAAGGCTTTATTTCATAAACCCATACATAAAACTAATAAACTAAAGTTCCCGGAGAACCCAACTATTTGAAACGTTTTATAGAAAATTCAGGATATACACATTGGTATTAGTTAGGCGTATCTCGTTACCGCCGATTGTACTGGATAACATAATTGTTTTTAATATAAATTTAATCAACTTAGAAATTTATAATTGCCAATGAGACATGAAATTGTTGTAGATCAGGATGCTGGAATAATAAAAGTATCTGCTGAAGGGGAGTGGAATGTTGCCGATAGTGATATAATTACCGGAAAAATTGTTGATAAATCTGAGGAGACCGGTATTGTAAAAGTTTTAATCGACCACAGCAAAATCACAATAAATGTTTCAACATTGATAGCTTATAAACGACCATTGCAGTTGAAATCACAATTTGAATATATTTACCCCAAAGTAGTATTTGTCAGTCCGAAAAACAGGTATAAATTGTATCGTTTTTTTATAACTGTTGCGCGCAAACGCGGGATTCAATTTGAAGTATTTAAAAGTTTTAATTCTGCATTGGAATGGTTATTGGCGTGATTAATAATTTGAGTGCGCTTACGGTTAATTATTTTTCATTTTGAAATAAGCATTATTGTAAAAATATGAGCACTAACAGCGATTTAGGCGATGAGCCAGTCTATCCCAATAAGAAATTGATCAGTGATCCAGAGAACGAATCTGATTTGATTGACGAGTTGACCAATATTAACCAGAATAATATTCTATTTCAGTCGATTATTGCAAACAGTCCGGACCTTATTACCTTACAGGATATGGATGGAAGATTTACTTATATTGGACCCCGCTGCGAAGAAATTGTAGGTTTAACTCCTGATGAATTGAAGACGATGCAGAATCTGGAATATGTTAGCCGGCTTGATCGTACTGAAGTGAGCAGGAGAAAAGAGAAAGCATTTTCTGATGGAAAGATTATCAGTTTTGAGTACCGGGTGAAAGTCAGAAATCGAGAAGAGGTTTGGATCCACCATACCTACAGCCCGTTATTCAGGCATGGGACGCCCTATCGCATTCAAAGTAATCTGCGTGATATTACTATTCAGAAGCAATACGAAGAAACTTTGATGGAAATCGATAAGGAGTTGACTGAAAGTAATGTGAAGCTGAATAATAAAAATGTGGCGCTGGAAGAATTACTGACTCAGGTTGAGATACAGAAAACTAAGATCAACCAGCAGATTCAGACCAATATTAATAACCTCGTTCGACCTTTATTAGATAGCCTGATGGTGCGCGTGTCGTCATCCGATAAAGCTATCCTTGAACTGATTCAACATAATCTGGAATTGATTTCATCATCATTTAGTCATAAAGTATCCAGTAAATTTTACTCGCTATCCAAGCGTGAAATTGAAATCTGTAACATGATTAAGCAGGGATTAAGCTCCAAGCAGATTTCCATTGTACTGAATATATCTACCGCCACCGTTACCACTCATCGCAATAAAATCCGGAAAAAACTGGGACTATTAAATTCCAGCACCAATCTCCCGGCCTATCTTAATTCGCTATGATTTCAAGTAAACAAATATATATTTGTTTTACACTCAAATTTTCATTTTTAGAAATTTAAAGGATAACACGTAGGGACAACTCTTGAGTAGTTCTTAAGAAATTTCGGTAAAATTATTGAATCGGTTACAAATGCATGCTGTTTCAAACACGCGACTAAAGTCGTTGGCTGAAATAAAATGGAATATCTTCCGCTCAATTTGATTTATTCGCCTCTGGCGTCAGCGTAAACCCAGCCCACAGTTTCAACTGTGGGTTAAATGAGTAATAATAGTTATAACCGTTTTAACGGTTTTACCAATACAATATTTTCATAATCTCCTATTGGTAATGGTAACTTCCGCGCATTATGAAATACATCGGACCGGATTTTTATAAAATTACCGATCTGCTCACTGAAGACGAATTGCTGATCCAGCAAACCGCCAACGATTTTGTGCAGGAACAATTTATACCACTGATTCAGGAACACCATCAACGGGCTACATTTCCCACTGAATTGATTCCGCAAATGGGCGAATTGGGCTTTTTCGGTGCCAGTCTACCAGAAACAGCCGGCGGGGCCGAGGTTAGCAATGTGGCTTACGGCTTAATTATGCACGAACTGGAACGGGGTGATTCCGGTTTGCGTTCCTTCGCCAGCGTCCAGGGGGGACTGGTGATGTACCCGATCTGGAAATATGGGTCCGACGAACAGAAGCAACAGTGGTTGCCCAAGCTTTCAGCGGGGACCGCTATTGGCTGCTTTGGTCTTACCGAACCGGATTTTGGCTCCAATCCTGGCGGGATGATCACCCGTGCCAAGTATACCAGTGATGGCTGGGTTCTTAATGGCGCTAAAATGTGGATCACCAATGGGTCGATTGCTGATATAGCCCTGATCTGGGCCAAAGATGAAGATAATTTTGTCCGGGGATTTCTGGTCGAAAAAGGAAGTCCCGGGTTTTCCGCTCCGGAAATGAAGGGTAAGCTGAGCCTCCGGGCATCAGTGACTTCCGAATTAATTCTACAAGATGTTGTGGTGCCGGAATCGGCAATGCTACCCAAGGTGGATGGCTTGAAAGGACCGCTCTCATGTCTGACCCAGGCTCGCTACTCGATTGCCTGGGGCGCCATCGGGGCAGCGGTGGATTGTTACGAAACGGCTTTACGCTACGCCAAAGCAAGAAAACAATTCAGCAAACCGATTGCCGGCTTCCAATTGACCCAGGCCAAGCTGGTGGATATGCTGGAGGAGATTACTAAGGCTCTGTTACTGGCGATTCAATTGGGGCGCCAAAAGGATCAAGGTAAGATGGATTTCACACAGGTATCGCTGGCCAAGCGCAACAACGTGCGCATTGCTCGCGACATCGCCCGCACCGCCCGTGAAATCCTGGGGGCCAATGGCATCCTGGATGAATACCCGCTGCAGCGCCATGCCATGAACCTGGAATCCGTTTACACCTACGAAGGTACCCATGAAATGCACACTTTGATTGTGGGACAGAAAATAACCGGATTGAGTGCTATCGAATAGGTCACGGGGAAACAATTATGAGCATATTTGAATCAATCACTAAAAAATTTCTCGGTGTTGGTACCGGTACGAAATACCGGGCTAAAGTAGGTAAATTTCAGGGCTGGGTATCGGTGATTATTAACACCCTGTTATTTGCGGTAAAATTTGTATTGGCACTGATCACCAGCTCGATTAGTTTGATGGCTGACGCCATCCACACCTTAAGTGATGTGGTTTCCTCTGGGGTGGTGATCTGGGGTTTTAAAGAGATGGAAAAACCTGCTGACGCGGAGCATCCCTACGGCCACGGCCGGGCCGAATATATCGCAACTCTGGTGATAGCTATCCTGCTGACGGTGGTGGGCATTGAGTTCATCCAGTCCAGCATCAAACGGATTCTCGACCCCCAATTGATTGCCGTCAACTGGTGGATGATTACCGCTATAGCGACTACGATTGTACTTAAGGAAATGACGGCCCGCTACGCCGAATTTTTATCCCACCGGATTTCTTCCGGCACCCTCCAGGCCGATGCCTGGCATCATCGCACCGACGCTATTTCATCGCTATTAGTGGTGATCGCCATGATCGCCGGCCGGTACGGTTTTTATCATCTGGATGGCTATGCCGGAGTCGGTGTGGCATTGATTATCCTGTGGACAGCCTACCAGATTGCTCGCGATGCCATCGACGATTTGATCGGCAAACCACCCGCCGATGAGGAGTTGGAAGCAATTCGCCAGGCCGCCATGGGTATCGATGGTGTGTTGGGTACCCACGATATTTCCGTCCATAGTTACGGCAGTGATAAATTTACCAGTGTCCATATCGAGGTCGATGCCCGGCAGCATACACTCAAAACACATGATATTGCCGAGGCGGTGGAAGAGGCAATCACTACCAAGCTACATGTGAACCCCACTGTCCATGTCGATCCGGTTTATACCGATCATCCCCTGGTGAATGAGATCAAGGATTTTCTGCAAACTGACCTGAAACACGAATCGGTTATCACCAGCTTCCACGATGTACGCATTGTCGATACCACTGACCATAAGGTTATTTTATTCGGGATGAATCTGAATCCCGGAGCTACTGCACGGGAGCGGAAAGATTGTTTCAAAGAATTAAAGGGCAAACTGGAAACGCGTTTTGAGGGTTTCCGATTAATTATGAAAATTTCACCAATTCATAAATACGCTTGAGTAAAATGGAAAAATACCGCAACGAATTCCCTCATACTGAAATGGATATGGTCTTCTTGGACCATGCCGCTGTTTCACCCATGAATAATCGGGTCAAGGCTAATTTGGATGCCTACATCCGGCAGGCTCAGGGTGAAAAAATCGAAAACCGGTTCGGTACCATGGATATGGCATTGGCAGCCCGGGAAAAATTTAGCAAATTAATCAATGCCCCCACTGAGCGGATTGCCGCTGTGCGCAACACCAGCGATGGGATGATCCTGCTGGCTCGAGGGCTGAAATGGGAAACGGGCGACCGGATTATCCTGCATAAAATGGAGTTCCCTTCCAATGTCTATCCCTGGTGGGACCTGCAGCCCTACGGGGTCGAACTGGATTTCCTGGATACGGAATTGGGATCGGTGACACCGAATGATCTGGAGCTGGTCGTGACCGATCGCACCCGGTTAGTGGCCGTGAGCTGGGTCCAGTATTTCAGTGGTTATAAAAATGATATCAGGGTACTGGCGGATTGGTGTCATTCTAAAGGAATTATCCTGGCGGTAGATGCCATGCAGGGCTTGGGGGCATTGCAATTTGATAATGAGATCAGCCAGGCCGATTTTATCGCAACCGGCACCGCTAAATGGCTACTCGGTCCTCAAGGGGTTGGTTTTATTTATATCACGGAAGAGTTGCAGGAACAGATTCATCCCCCGCATCTGGGTTGGCAGGGGAGAGCCAGTCTGATGGAATTCCATAATTACGACCAGCCGCTGAAAGCCGATGCCAGCCGCTACGAATTCGCCACACCTTTCAGCCTGGGAATTTGGGGTGTCAATGGCGCGCTGGATTTACTGTTGGAAGCGGGCCAACCGGCTATCGAAAACCGAATTCTAGAACTGACCGATTATCTGGTAAAACAATTACAGGTCCATAATTACCGGGTTATTTCTGATCGCAGTGCCGGTGTCAAATCGGGGATTGTGATTGCCAGTAATTCCGACCCAAAGCGCAATCAACAAATTTTTAAGTACCTACATAAAAAGGATGTCCACATTTCCTATCGCAATGGCAACCTGCGGATTGCGCCCCATTTCTATAATACCATTGCGGATATCGACCGGCTGATTGAAATATTGGGTCATTTATAATATTTGTAGAGACGCGACATGTCGCGTCTCTACGGTAAAATGATGAATGCAATTCGAATTATACAGTTAATTCGAATGTTTATCTTGTTACCTGTTTTTCAATTCTTCGTTTATATGTCCTCTACTCTTTTCTATCTGTTCTTTGCTCTCCGCTCTCTGCTCATTTACAGTCTTTATAAATATGATATAACCCCTTCAGTGTCAGATCTTCATCGAAATTTGTGATTGAGTGAGAAATCCCCGCTATCACTTTTCCCAGTCCGCCGGTAACTACCACTGGAACGTCGTTCCAGTCTTTTTCCTGCTTGATGCGGCTGACCATGCCATCCACCATATCAGCGGCGCCAAACAGAATACCGCTGGTTAAATTGGTTTGGGTATTGGTTCCGATGGCATTGGCCGGTACAGTAAAATCGATCCGGTACAGCAAAGCTGCTTTTTCTAACAGATAATTGGCGCTGGTTTCGATTCCGGGAGCAATTGCACCGCCGATAAAATTACCCTTTCCATCAATAACATCAAAAGTGGTGGCGGTGCCAAAATCAATGATAATCGCCGGTTTGCCATAGAGCAATCCTCCGGCATAAGAATTAGCGATCCGGTCGGCGCCTACTTCCCGGGGAGATTCCACCAGTAGATTGATGCCCATATCCAGGGCGCCACTAACTTCCAGAGGCTCAATATCGAGATAGTTGGTACTCATTTTTCGAAAAACAAAAGTAAGTTTTGGTACCACGCTGCCGATGACCACACCATCAAGATCAGTCGGATCTATTTTAGCACTGCTGATAATCTGATGGAAAATAGCCCAGCTTTCGTCGATAGTCCGCGATTCTTCTGATTGCAAACGCCAACTGTTAACCAGTTTGCCATCGGCAAAAAGTCCAATTACTATATTTGTATTGCCAACATCAATGGTTAATATCATTCAAACCTCCCGGAATTCGTGAATTTCGCCGCTGGCGAAAGCACTGATCTTGCCAGCGATGTTAAGCAATGCTTCGCCGCGCTCATTGATTCCCATGAATTTACCTATAATTTTTGATTCTGTAGTATGCATTGTGACTGCGGAATTAAGAAAAATTCCATAGCGCCTCCAGCGTGCCGGAATTTCCAGTGCCAGCGTATTCAACTGATTTAAATACTGATAGAGAATTATCGTACTGGTCGTCAGGATTTGTTCCCGCTTGAATTTCTGCTGGGCAACCTGTCTCAGGGTTGTTACGGTTGAGCGCAGATCAGGGGAAAAATCGCTGATCAGATTATTGACATTGAGGCCAACACCAATCACCGCTGCCGTGATTGTTTGATCACTAATTTTACTTTCACAAAGAATTCCACCAACCTTTTTGCCAGTCAGATAGATATCGTTAGGCCATTTCAGTTTGGCAGAGATATTTAATACCAATAGGGCTTCGGCCACTGCAATTCCGGTAATAATTGGCAGCAATCCGGCGAGATTAGCGGGAAGCCCCGGTCGATGCAGAATCGAAAATGTTAAGCTGGTTCCCGCTTGTGCCAGCCAACTGCGTTCCCCGCGGCCGCGGCCGGCAGTTTGATGATCAGTGACTATTAATGTATCCCTGTTAGTTCCACCGCCGTGGATTTTCCAGGCTTGGTCATTGGTTGATGGTAGGACGGGGTAGTATTCAACTGCCAGCGGGATTTGAGCCTGTTTCAGGCTGCTTCTTACCTCCCGAAGGTCAAGCACGGTGCTATATAAAAAATAATTTTAATTGGACAATCGTAAGGACAAAACCAAATATTGAACCGACTACAACCTGGCTGGGGGTATGGGCTTTTAGTATCACGCGGGATGTGCCCACCAGGGCGGCCAGAGCTGCCATTGGGAAAGCATATGAATTCCAGAGTACCCACAGGGCTGCAAGTGGTCCCGTAAGACCGGCGGCGTGGATTGATATTTTCCAATAGCGGGTGATAACGGTTACGATAATGATATTGGTCAACGAGCAGAATACCAGTCCTTTGGTAATATGATCAGCGTTCAGCCACTCCAGGATCACATAAGCTGCACCGTAGGAAAATATTCCAATCAGCAGTGGGATGAGTCGCTGTTCGCGCAATGAAACATCCAGATCGGTGATGGCGCCTTTTTTCTTCAACCACAGCATAGCCACTATGGGAACGATGGTGGCGAAAAACAACACTATCAGCCAAATCAACATACGATTTGATCCGGGATTGCTGGCTTGATTTATCAGGATAGCAAATGCACCGGGAGCAACGATTACCGGGTTGAAAATATTAGAGATGATTTTTGCTAAACCGATCATGATTTAATTAACTGCAGGGATCCAGTTTTTTTCTGAGTTTGATTTCCATACCGGGATTGAGAATTCCGTCGTTTGCTTCGAGCATTTCTTCGTTATCCATATACAGGATTATCCAAGCAAGTTCATCGCCAAATACTTTCCCGGCGATGGACCACAGGGTTTCGCCACTTGAAACAATATACTGGTAAAATTGAACCGGACATTTCTTGACTTCCGCAGCCGGTTTTAATAGATCCAGGAAGCGGTAGGGATATATGAGGTTTGGATTGGAGCCAATTTTTTCAATATTCCAGGCGTAAATTTTCTTCCACATCAGCCAGTCACCGTATTGCTGCTTGGCAATTTTGCTCAGAAAATCACCACGTTTGATCATGTAATCTTCGTAGAGGCTATCTGCGAAAACCACTTCCGGTTTTGGTATTGGCGGCGTAATGATAACATTCTCGACCTGCGGTTCCGGTTCCCTGATTGTATCGGCTGCTGCCGGTTCGGCAATCTCTACGAATTCCGGCACTGGTACTGATTCAACACTATCAATTATGGAAACTTCTTCCTCCTGGGGATCAGCTTGATCCACAACAATGGCTATTTCTGATTCCCCGCTTTTATCAAAATTCAGGTCGGTATTGTTCTCGCCCAACCCCAATCTCTGGGAATCGGTAGATTCCTCAGTTTGCTGCGGTGGATCAGGTGTAACCAATTCTTCTGTTTTTTTGGCACACGATACCAGAAAAACGAATAGCAAAACTATGGTTAGTCTTTTCATTCCAAATCCTATCGGTAATTACAGCAATAATTATTCCAGATCAGTCTATATGGTCAATGTCATTTTCAGCAAAAAGTTCACGGTCTTATTACGAAAAGTATGGCCAAGTTGACCCTGAATTTACAAAAATTACTAAATATTTCAGGGATTGAATTCACCAAAAACAGATCGCAGGACATCGGCGATTTCACCCAGCGTGCAGCGGTTCTTCACACAGTCGACAATATAAGGCAACAGGTTGTTATCATTACTGGAAGCAGCTTTTGACAGTCGGCCCAATTGTGTCCGGGCTGATGTATTATCCCGTTGTGACATAAATTGCCGTACGTGATTTTGCTGTTTTTGTACTGCCGTCTCATCAATGCTCGTAATCGTCGGTTCCACGATCTGGTCATCGACATATTTATTTACACCTACCAGCAGAGTCTTCCCGCTGTCAATATTGCGCTGGTGTTCGTAAGCACTGGTTGCGATTTCATTCTGGATCCAGCCTTGCTCAATAGCCCGGACCGCTCCGCCCAGTCCGTCAATTTTATCAATCAGTTCCTGAGCTTCGGCGGCGATGTCATCGGTCATTTTTTCGATTACATAACTTCCGCCAAAGGGATCGGGATGCTCAGGAATGCCCGTTTCTTCAGCGATAACCTGCTGGGTCCGCAGAGCCAGACGAGCCGCCTCTGCACTGGGTAAAGCCAGGGCTTCATCACGGCTATTGGTATGCAATGACTGGGTTCCACCCAGGATCGCTGATAAGGCCTGGATGCTGGTGCGAACCACATTGTTGTCAATTTGCTGTGCTGTGAGGGTGGAGCCGCCAGTTTGAGTGTGGAATCTCAACATCAAGGCTTTGGGATTCGTTACGCCAAATCGTTCTTTCATTGTCGTCGCCCACAACCGTCGGGCTGCCCGGAATTTGGCGATCTCAGTCAGAAATCCATTGTGGGCATTAAAGAAAAATGACAATCGGGCGCCAAAAACATTGACATCCAACCCGGCGTCTATGGCAGCCTGTACATAGGCTATTCCGTTGGCCAGGGTAAAGGCTAATTCCTGCGCCGCGGTACTGCCGGCCTCACGTATATGATAGCCGGAAATTGAAATCGTATTCCATTTCGGTATGTGACTGGCGCAAAATCGGAAGGTATCGGTTACCAGCCGCATGGAAGGTCCGGGAGGATAGATATAGGTTCCCCTGGCAATGTATTCCTTGAGGATATCATTTTGGATTGTTCCCCGAAGCCGCTCCGTTGGTACGCCGGTTTCTTCAGCAACAACAATGTACATTGCCAGTAAGATGGCAGCAGTGGAGTTGATCGTCATCGAAGTTGAGACTTGCCCCAGTGGAATATCCCGAAACAGACGGTGCATATTATCAATGGTGGCGATTGGAACTCCGACTCGTCCAACCTCACCGTCTGCCATTGGATGATTGGAATTATAACCGATCTGGGTCGGCAGATCAAATGCCACTGATAAACCCATAACGCCCTGTTCCAGTAGATACTTATAGCGTCGATTCGATTCTTCAGCTGATGAAAATCCTGCATACTGACGGGTGGTCCACAAACGGGACCGGTACATCTCAGGATATAGTCCCCGTGTAAAGGGATAATCCCCCGGTTTTTCAATCATGAGAATTGCCGCTCTTGTTTGATATTTTGATAGGCTGCGTTGACAGCCTTGAATTTTTCTTCCGCCAGATTTTGCAGATCCTGTCCCAGGTGGGCAACCTTATCCGGATGATATTTATTAGCCATTTTCCGATAGGCTTTCTTGATTTCGGGGACTGCAGTATCGACGTCAATTTCCAGAATTTTATAGGCGCTATCAGTTTCTTTTACAAACATGGCACGGATGGAATCGAAATCATTGCTGTTTACATTCAGGTAATTAGCGATTCGCTGAATTACTACGATTTCATCATTGTGGATTTGACCATCTGATTGAGATAGTCCGAATAAAACATGAATTAATTCCAGACGACTGGGATGATCCATGGATTGCTGTATCTGACGACAAACATCCCGCAGAGGATAATCCTGTTCGACAATATCACGGAACAATAGCATCAGGTCATGGGCATTTTGCGGACCGAATTGTCGTACCAGAAATTGTTTTACATAATCCAATTCGGATTTTAACATTTTGCGATCGGCTCTCATAACAACCGCAAACAGTACCAGTAACGAAACCGCGAAATCGCCTGGCTGAGTTCGATTTGGCGACCGGGTGCTGCGAAATCCACCCCTGAAATTTGTTGAACCATCCCCACCTGGCGATTCACTCATTGTTGCCAGGGCGTAACCAATAATACCCCCGATGGGTCCCCCCAGAGCCCAACCGATTCCTCCCCACATAACCCGTTTACCTAAACCCATTAATATTTATTCTCCTTCAATTCGGACCAGTAAATCACCTTTGTTTTTCGATTGCCCCTGTTTAACCATGATTTCGACTATTGTTCCGGTTTTAGCAGCAATAATTTCATTTTCCATTTTCATCGCTTCGAGGATCAGGAGTTTCGTACCCTTAGTTACCTGATCTCCGGGTTGCACGAAAATTTGTTTTACCAATCCCGGAATCGGTGAAATTATGTTTTGGGATGATCCTTCGACCGATTTATTCAGTCCGAATTTTTCAAGTAATATCTGGGTCTCATCTTTCAGTTGGACCGTAAATGATTGCTGGTTCAACGTTATTCGATAGCCGCCATTTTTTTTGGTCAAGCTCAAATAATAGGATTTACCGTTAATCAATAACGAGTAAGAATATGGACTGAGACGCATACAGTCAATTTGTTGTTTTGAATTGTTGATAGCGACTTTGAAGCCATACGCCTGAGGCTCAACACAAAATTCTACAATGTTTTCATTAATAATTGCTTGAAATTTCATTGCAATTCCTGGCTACGCCCATTGCTTTTCCAACTGGAAATTGATTGGTGATTGTTCTTTAATTCCGGTTTTTTATTGACGGTTGTATGGTGAACGCCCGCTGCGATACCAAGGATATCACGTTTATGCTCGATATTAGAAAATTTATCCTTTCGAATTTCTTCAATTTGATCGGCTATGAAATGAGTATCATAAATTCCAGATAGAAATTGCTGATTTTCCATGATCGCCAGACAAAATGGTATAACAGTTTCCAGTCCAACGATATGAAATTCAGACAGTGCCCGGTGCATGCCGGAGATTGCGCCAGCTCTGGTTGAGCCATGAACGATCAATTTACCGAGTAGCGGGTCATAATAGGGCGTCACTTCCTCGCCAACCCGTAACCCATGATCAAGGCGGACGCCGAATCCATCGGGCAGCACCAATTCATGAATTGTTCCAACTGAAGGAGTGAAATTATTATAACCATCTTCAGCATAGATCCGGCATTCGATGGCATGGCCGTGAAAACTGATATCCTGCTGAGTGTGTTCGAGCTTATCACCATAAGCGATATTAATCTGTTGGCGAACAAGATCGATTCCGGTGATTAACTCGGTTACCGGATGCTCCACCTGCAGCCGGGTATTCATCTCCAGAAAATAATAGTTATGGTGCGCATCGACCAGAAATTCGACAGTACCGGCACCGGTATAGTTGACCGATTTGGTTAATTCGACAGCTTTATCCATCATAATCTGGCGCAAATTATCATCGATAAAGGGTGAGGGGGATTCCTCAATAATTTTTTGATAGCGGCGCTGAATCGAACATTCACGTTCTCCCAGGGCGATACAATTCCCGTGTTGATCAGCTAGAATCTGGATTTCAATATGGTGGGGCTTCTCCAAATATTTTTCTATATAAACGCGGTCATCTGCAAAAGAAGAAATGGCTTCGGAACGGGCGCGATCCAGTAAATCGAGCAAATCTTTTTCGTCGTAAACTATTCGCATACCCTTACCACCACCGCCACCGGCGGCCTTGATGAGTACGGGATAGCCAATTTCGCGGGCAATTAAATGGGGATCATCACCACCGTTCAGAGGACGTTCCAAACCGGGTACCACCGGGACTCCGGCCTTGAGGGCTGTTTGCCGGGCTAATGTTTTATCGCCCATTTCCCGGATTGCTTTGGATGGCGGTCCAATCCAACTGATACCTTGATCAGTGATTGCATTGGCAAAACTGATGCTTTCTGATAAGAATCCATAGCCGGGATGGATTGCTTCAGCGCCGGACTGCTCAGCAATTTCCAAAATCCGTTCTGTATTCAAATAACTTTCCGAGGCGGGTGCGGGGCCCAGATAATAGGCTTCGTCGGCCATCAAAATATGGGGAGCTGTCCGGTCAGCAGCGGAATAAACACCAATCGTTTTAATCCCCATTTCCCGGCAGGTACGTATTACCCTGATTGCAATCTCCCCGCGATTCGCTACCAAAATCTTTTTATACATGCTTAAAACTAAGCAGTTTCCAATTTGCGAAAAAGTTATATTCTGTACCTATGAAAATACCATTTAGAACCAGGTTGTTGCTCTGGTGGCTGCGAAAGAGTCATCGACAAAAGCAATCTGAGAGCGGAAGATTGGCTTTTAGAGACGGGGGTGTTGGCTTAAAAAGAGTAATAATTATATTCCCCGAAAATGAATCTGACATCCGGATTGCCAGGTATTTTTTAAAATCAATTTTGAATAATGATGAAGTTGAAATAGTTATTTTAGGAAAAGGTCAATTAACCAACGCTGACCAATATGATGGAAAAGTAAAAGCACAAAAATATTGTGACGAAGATTTTACCTTTTGGGGAGGTGTGAAGACCGCCAGTCTTAATAAATTGTTTCCTGACCCATTAGATGCGATAATTGATTTGAATTCAGAGTTCAACATTCAAACGGCAATGATTTCCAGATTTTCTAAGGCTGCGCTGCGGGTTGGATTCAAATCGAAATATTCCTATCATTTTTTTAATATTGAAATAGATCATAAACCAGAAACCTTTGTTGAACAGGGGTATATAAGTATCCAAAAATTAATGGGTCTGTAATGCATTATTATATTTTTGAAGATAGTCTGGCAATGGATTTTTATCCATTGACTGTAACTCGTGCCGCGTTTGAGTTGCGCTACGGGGCCTTTACTTTTATCGAGAGGATCCAAAAACTCCTAAAAACAGATCGAATATCAGTTATAGCCAGGGATGAATTGGCGCCTATCCTGCAAGAACGCTATCCCCATTCAGAGATCAATCCACTAAAGGTTCGGGAAGGTGTATGGCTTTTAGGCAATGTGTTGTGGACTAAGTTGGCAATCAAAAATATCTGTGATAACGCCCCAGCTATATACCAACAGGATGGACGAATTATCGCAGCCAAATTATCGGAAAAAAATAGCCGTAATTGGGTCGATAATGGTGGTCCAATTACTGGAGATACTGACTTTGGCTTGCCTTCGTTAAACCTGGAATTACCGGTAATGCGTTATTTGTGGGATTTAATTGAAAGTACTGAGATCGCCCTGGAGGATGATGCTCAATTTTTTGATTTGGGAAACCATGCTCTGGCAGTAGCAAATGGGATCGTCTTGGTTAACGCTGACCGGATATATATTGCGACTCCTGAACTTGTTAAACCCCAGGTCTGTATTGATGCGACTGATGGTCCGGTGATAATTGATGAAGGGGTAGCAGTTGGCGCGGGAGCGATAATAATGGGTCCGGTCTATATTGGAAAAGACGCTCGGATCTCTGCCAATGCAATTATCCGTTCCGGTTCGATTATCGGACCAGCCTGCAATGTGGGAGGGGAAGTCGTAAAATCAATTTTTCAGGGTTATACGAATAAATCTCATGGCGGGTTTATGGGTAACAGTTATCTGGGCGAATGGGTAAATATTGGCGCCGGGACTAACTGCAGTAACCTGAAAAATAATTACCGGCCAATTAAAGTTCAAATAAATGAAAAAGTTATAGAAACCGGTTTAACTCATGTGGGGGTGTTTATGGGTGACCATTGTAAAACCGGTATTGGCTTAAAGATTAATGGAGGCTTGACTTTTGGTTTAGCGTGCAGTATTGTAAGCAATGAATTACTTCAGGGAGACATACCTTCATTTTCATTTATCTATAATGATATTAAGAGTAAATATCTGATTAATAAATTTTTAGAAACAGCGGAAATTGTGATGAATCGCAGGCAAATTCTTTTAACTGATGCATTAAGAATTTTATATGAAACAATCTATATCGGATAGGTATAGATCAGTGGCAGCTTATTGTGAATAAATTTGATGAAAAAAATAACAAATACTATTGACGAACTACTGTCTATCGGTTATATTGCGCCCGATTTTTTAGGAATAAATTTATGTTAGAAGGTATAATCTGTCCAGTTTGTGAATCTACTCTTGAGGAAAAAAATCTAAAAGAGTCTCTGGTATGTCAATTTTGTAAGGTTGATTTACGTGATCGTAAATATCTTGATTTCCTTGAATATTTGATGACTCATGGTATTGTTGAAAACCTTGATTTCTTCGACACTAACGTTTACAGCGAAGATATCGAGCGTCTGGAACCTTCCGATGAAGAAGATATTGATCCAACTCAATTCGAGCAGAAAAAGGATACTTTCAGCCTGTATGAAAATGAGATGGAAAACCAGGCTCAGGAAGATACAGGTCCGAAATATGATGATTTTGAAGGTATTGAGGAAGATTGGGAAGAATTTAATCGCAGAGAATTTGAAGGTTTCTAAATCTTTTAATCCACAGGTAAGATAATGGAAAAAAAGCAAAAAACTCAGCAAATCAACATTGAACTTGATCAGGAAGTCAGTAGTGGAGAATATGCCAATTTTGTGGTAGTGACACATTCCTCTGCCGAATTTGTAATGGATTTCACCCGAATTTTACCAGGTGTTTCCAAGGCCAAAGTTCATTCACGTCTAATAATGGCTCCTCAGCATGCCAAAGCCTATTTGATGGCCTTACAGGATAATATTCGGAAATTTGAAGAGAAATACGGCGAGATAAAAAATCCTAGAGCACCATTTGGCATGAAACCACCGGATACTGTTCTTCCTAATTAGGTATATTTATTTGTTCCGCTGGGCCAGCATACCATACCCAGGTTCGCCCTCTTTTCAATTCCCGCATTTTCAGTACAACCCAGAACGTTAGCCAAATCCAGGCAATTGTATAGCCGAATAAGGCACCGAATAGTACATCACCGGGGTAGTGTACGCCAACATAGATGCGACTGAATGCAACTACGGTTGCAAGAATAAACAAGGGCGTTCGCCATCGATTATAGAAATATCCAATGATTGTTGCCAATGCAAACATATTGGCAGCATGATTGGACACAAAACCGTATTTACCACCACGACCTACCAGCAGATTTATCAATTCCGGCATTGCGCGACTGGGTCGTAATCGCCCAATAAAGGGCTTGATAACTTGAGCGGCAATAATATCAGTCGTAATAATTGTCAGAATTAGGATTACGGCGGCGATTTTCCCCCGCTTACCTCCCCGGATTATTAATCCCAGCCAAACTATGAAAATTGGAATTATCCAGATATCCTGGTTGGTAATTATAGGCATCAAGAAATCAAACACCGAGTTACTGATGGTGCCATTGAAGAAAAAAAATATTTGTTTGTCCAGTTTGTCCAGTGCTGCGATCATGATTTAGAATAATTGCCTTTTGCTATATAAATTACTACTGAACAGAGATTATTAAAATGATTCCAATGGGAATACTAAAGTTTTCGGAGTAATTACTCATAAAATTCTTGACCTGTGTTTGTATTTGATCTAATTTTCAAACAGAATTAAGCAGGATTGCGAAGAGAGAACTGGTGGTTTCCCCCGCTCCCAGTTTCAAGCGTCCTGCTTATTTTTTTAAAAAAGGCTTCCTATTTGGAAGCCTTTTTAATTTACTCTATTTGCGTTTGGTCAGCCAGTGTCTCAAAGTAAGGATAAGTACAATTATCCCCACAATGAATAGCAGGTTGGCAACAATGATACTTATCAAAGTATTTTAGTTAGTTCTGCCTCCAGGGCCGGGACTACGTCAAATAAATCGCCCACAATCCCATAGGTAGCTGCTTTGAATATGGGAGCCTCAGGGTCTTTATTTATAGCGACTATCACCTTACTGGAGGACATGCCAGCCAAATGCTGAATTGCTCCTGAGATACCACAGGCAATATAAAGTGTGGGGGCAACTGTTTTTCCGGTTTGTCCAACCTGATCGCTGTGAGGCCGCCAGCCCGCATCGACTGCGGCGCGACTTGCTCCCACAGCGGCGCTCAAAGTATCTGCCAAATGCTCAATAATATCGTACTTTTCAGGTCCACCCATGCCGCGACCGCCTGAAACAATTATATCAGCTTCTGTCAGTTCAGGTCGCGTAGCTGCGGAAGACTCGAATTCGGTTACCTGAACAATAAATGAATTATCGTCAAACCCGGGATCAAAATTTTCCACTGCTACGGATACGGGGTTTTCTTCAATTGGGTAACTGTTTGGCCGCAGGGAAATATAAGCTGTTGCCGTACTCTTGATATTCATCAGAATCTTACCAGCAAAAACCGGACGCTGAATTGCAATGGATTCACCTTCGATATCAACTATTGTTGAGTCTGTGAAGACACTGCTGTTCGCCAGACCGGCAACCGACGGCGCAAGATCGCGCCCGGTTGCGGATGCGGAAAATAATACTACATCCGGATTAACTTGTTCGATTAGCTTATTTACCGAATGAGCATATGCAGTAGTCGAATAATATTTTAGTTTATCACTATCCACAATATGGACTTTGGTGATTCCAAATTCTCCCAGTTCCTCGGCGCATTTACCCACATTGGAACCGACAACCAGACCAAGAGCCTGTCCACCGGACTTAGCGGCCAGTTTATTTGCGACAGTGGCCAATTCACCGGCAGTTTTTCTAAGTTCGCCATCACGTTGTTCTGCAAAAAATAGTATGGTAGCCATCAGATTACTTTTGCCTCCTCTCTGAGTAGTCTTGCTAATTTTGGTACGGCGTCGACGCCTTCTCCGACGATTCGGCCTTCTGCTTTTTGGGGAGGATTCTCAAATTTGAAATCGATCACCGAATCGACAGCATCTATTACAACTTCGTCGATCGGTTTTTTCTTGGCCATCATAATTCCCCGTAAATTAGGATAGCGTGGTTCATTCAGACCTTTTTCACAGGTCAATACTGCCGGTAATTGACATGAAACCGCTTCGGTTCCACCTTCAACTTCACGTTTGGTGGTTATCTGATTGCCATCGATATTTAATTCGACTATAGAACTGATAACCGGCAATCCAAGATTCATCGCTAATAGGGTACCAGTCTGCTGGGCGTCGGTATCCACGGCTTTTTTACCGCATAATACTAGATCAAATTGGCGATCTTCCAAAACTTTTCCTATCTGACTGGCGACTGCTTGACTATCCATAAATCGGCTGTTTTCTGCTTTTAACAGTACAGCTTTGTCAGCCCCCATTGCCAGACCAGTACGAAGGGCAGCAATTGCGCCACCTGGTCCTAATGATACTAATGTTATTTCCCCGCCGTGAGCTTCTTTCAATTGCAGAGCAGCTTCAATGGCATATTCATCATAGGGATTAACAATGAAGCTTATGGAAGCTTCATCTATTTGATTTCCGTCGTCCGCGATTCGAATTTTTGCTTCCGTGTCCGGGACTTGTTTGACAAGAACTATGATGTTCACAGCACGTCTCCTTGGTTGAGTATATATTTATTTAATTGATTTTGTGTAGATTAGAATGACTCTAAGATACTGCCTTGAAAATTTGCTTGAAATTTACCGACTGGCTGGTCTATTATCAAAGTAGAACCAAATCGGGTGGTAGTTTAAATTCAATATTAATGTTCGGATTTGATTAATATTAGAAACATCCTAATGTAAAGAATTGGAATTAATGAAATCCCATTTAGCAACTCGCGCAAAACCTTCAGAAGGAATTGTTTTTACCGCAACCCCACATGCGAAGACCATGATCCGTGAAGCAATATTCAAACGTTTAGTGGAAGATTATCAGCAGCTATCGGCTATCGAATTTTCCGATTTTCAAAGCGGTAGATTAGAGCAGGAAATGGCCATTCAATTACTGAAATCTATCAGATCTTATCGTTATCTGGATCCGGCGGTAGGCCAGGGCATTTTTCTTGAAACACTTTATCAGGAAATTAAGGTTTGGGAAAAACAGTATTCGGTTTCAACAACGCAATGGCTTGATGATCAGGTCACTGGTTATGATATTGATCAGCAAATGATAGAATTTTGCCAGCAGTCCTTATCTTATAAACCGCTTCTGATATATGGTGATTTTCTCAAGGATAAATCAATTAAGTCGGCTGATATAATTATAGCCAATCCACCCTATATCCGTCAGGAATTATTGCAACCGGAATATAAACAGCACCTAGTGAAAGCCGCCCGTCAGGATTGGCCGACCCTGAAGATTACAGCGCGTTCGGATATTTATATTTATTTCATGCTTAAATCGACCAGAATCTTAAATGACCGTGGGATAATGACTTTCATAGTTCCCAATAGTTGGATGGATAATGATTTTGGAGTTAGTATTCGTCAATTGCTCACAAATCATTTACAATTATCAGCTATCCGGGAGCAGAATTGGGAACGGCATTTTGAAGCAGAGATAAATACTGTTATAATAACAATCGTAAAGAAAAAGGTCGCCCCGGATTACCAGATAAAAATTATATCTGACAACCAGCGGCCTATAATTAATCAAGCCCGATTGCAACAATTGGATAATAGTTGGTATGGACACTTATTTAGTTGTCCGGAATGGCTCCAAAATTTCCTTACATCTAGTCAGATTGTTGTGCCATTACAATCTCTGCTGTCAGTTAAAACGGGAATTATTACCGGGAACAACCGACGCTTTTACTCAACGCAAAAAACAACGCCGGGCGCATTGCCAGCAATTCGGTCGCCGCGAGCAGTGAAATCAATTATTTTTGGACAGGAAGATGCAACAATCTGGCTTAACACAAATGCTGGTGAAGTAATTCTGCGGCGGGCGCCGCTACTGTGGGTGGATTTGCGGGGGAATCGGCACCTGGTCGCCTGGAACCGTGACAACCTGCCATTCGAACATACATTTTATGGCCTTACACCCTTAGATAATAACTCATTATCGACCTGGGCCACGTTACTGAATTCTACCTGGGTTTGGCTGATGGTGGAATTGTTCGGCCGAAAAAGTCTAGGCGGTGGAGCGATTCGCCTGGTAAAGAGCGATCTGCTGAAACTACCGCTGCCGGCCATTGATAGATTAAACCTGTCCGCTAATGACAATTTTCTTAATCGGCCAATTCGCCCCTGGCGGGAGGAATTGAAACAACCCGACCGCCATCAACTGGATTGGAATATCTTCGCAGCCATGGGACTGGAGAATCGCTATAACGATATTATTGAATTAACTCAACGACTGATGCAACAGCGGGAGCTGAAGAGTCGATCATGAAACGTCCCAGTATGTATCAGGCACATGAAGATAGTCTGAAGATATTCACTGAAATATTTAACGGTTGTCACGATGGTCTGTCACTGGTAATGCAGATTTATCAGACTGAAAATTTCCGTGATGATGGCGTAATTGTAAATACCAAGACGGGAAAAAGGGTTGCTTTTGATTGGGAAATCAGGGATAAATATTTCAGTAAGGGGAAATTTGCGTTTCGGGAATTACGCCAATTCGAGCGCAAAATCAAAAAGGAAGAAATCGGACTTTCGCTGCAATGTGATCGGGAAGAAACGGCTGTGCTGGTGGCCTGGCATGAAGATTGGCTACAATCGAAACCGATTTCGGTTAAGCTGGCCACCGATTTCAAATGGAACGAAAAAAACCTGGTGCGCAATACTACAAAATTTAAAATTTATTCTTATGATCAAATAGACACTTTTCGTGCTATGCTTTTTCGCGCGCTTGGAAAAAGTCTATTCAACCACCACGCTTTTTCGGAGAATGAGTAAAATCAATTCACTCCATTCCTGGGAAGTGCAGCCAGTGAAAGCCCGGCAAATTCAGGAGCAGTTACGGTCACAGGTGAAAATTTGTCCACTGCCGACTAATATACGATCTGTAGCCGGTATTGATGTTTCTTACAATCGTGGTTCTGATATATTATTTGCCGCTGTGGTGGTGCTGGCGTTTCCGGATTTGAAAGTAATTGAGATTGCAACGGCTTCACAGCGGATTGAATTTCCCTACATCCCGGGTTTGTTGTCTTTCCGGGAAGGACCGGTTGTGCTGGCCGCCTGGGAAAAATTAGAGGTCGAACCCAATGTAGTGATTTTTGATGGTCACGGGCTGGCTCATCCACGGCGGTTCGGATTGGCCACGCACCTGGGATTGATACTGGATAAACCAGCGATCGGTTGTGCCAAGAGCCGACTGATTGGCAAATATGTTGAGCCGGGGCAGAAGCGAGGGGACTATTCCGTGCTTGTAGAACAGGAAGAAATTATCGGCCGAGTGCTGAGAACCCGCACTAATGTTAAACTGGTATTTATTTCCATTGGTCATAAAGCCAATTTACCCGGATGCCGACAACTATTATTGGATTGTGGAATAGGTCTCCGCCTGCCTGAACCGACCCGACAAGCTCATCTTGCAGTCAATAAATTCCGACGGGAATACTATAAGTAATATTATTTATCTTTCAGATGAATTAATTCGATCCCCAGCTCGCGTGCGTGTTCGCGGATGCGCTCATCCCGATAAAATTCACCGAAATATATTTTTTTTATTCCGGCATTGGCAATCATTTTGAAACAATTATAACAGGGTGATGCCGTAACAAAAATTTCGGCATCCTCAATGCGGACTCCATTACGGGCTGCCTGGACGATAGCATTGGCCTCGGCATGGATTGTACGAACGCAATGGCCGTTTTTCATTTCATGACCAACTTTGTCACAGTGGGGCAAGCCACGCAGACTGCCGTTATAACCGGTGGATAAAATTGATTTTTCCCGCACAATCACTGCGCCAACATTTTTACGATCACAGGTGGAGCGTGTCGCCACTTCGTGGGCAATATTCATGAAATATTTATCCCAGGATACTCTATTTTTCATATCAGAAATTAATTAAGGTATTTATGTTCGATGGGAATTGATTCGGGCGGTTTAAAATCCAATAAATCCCGTTCACTTTCGGAAGCTGTTTTCATATTATCAAATTGATAGAGAATATTTTCGGTTAACTCGTTATCATGATATTTTCTGACGCGATAACGTTTTAAATACGCGCGTTCTTCAAACTGGCTATACTCAATCTGATTAATAATCTGGTAATCGGCTGGATCGGCTACAATAATTAATTCAACAATTTGTCCATTTAAAGATTTTGCTGTAATGATCGGATATTGATCTTTTTGATTAAGATATTGAAAGCGAACTGTATCTCCGATTGCCTTTTGATTAACCAGTGTTAAACCGGCCGCAGTAAACATGGTTGTATCGTAGGGCTTGATTTCCGGGATCGGATTTTGTGGGTTCGCGTCGCTAAAATGTATATGAAACAACCGTTGGTCATCCGGATAGTATATTTCCAATAATCCTGGAGAATGTCTGATCCATTGATTAATGGGATTTTCTACTATCATCAGGGCTTCATCGCTATCCTCCTCGAAATAAATTTTCCCATCTAAGCCTGTCGTTTCGGTTCCAATCGACAGTATCTGTGAAAAGGAAACAACTATCCCAAGGAGAATAGAATATAGCACTACAAAACACTCAAATATGCGATTTTGTAATGTTTATTCGATGGTTGTTTCCGAAGCAGCCGCTGATAAAACCATGACCTGAAATACCACGCTTACACAGGCTCCGATCAAGCAACCGTTTAGAGCTTTCTTGGTTTGAATGGTTTTTGCTTCCGCGCGATAACAATCGCTGTAAAGTGCAACATATTCAGGAGATTTACCCAACATGCGAGTTGCCGGCGGATTTGCTTCTATTACGTATGCTGCACCCCACCCAATTAAGCCAAACAGACAGCCGGCTCCAAACCAGAGGTTAGAATTCACATCGGTTTGGGCATCCAACTGGGCTTGTGCACAAGTGTTTTCAGCATTTTGGGCAAATAGCGGCACAAACAACATGGACCATGACAGTAAGACGATCAAGAACTTCTTTAACATACGATACCCCTATCTCTATTGTTAATTAGCGATTACGTTCGCAACGTCTATATGCTAAAATTAACAGCAAATCGGAATAATATCAATTATATTATAATATAATACAAAATATAGTTTTATGTAATATCAGCAACGATCCATTCTCGTTTTGATAAACGGCCAATAATCAGCTAATTTGTTTACTAAAAAATCGAATAGTGGTATTTAGCGCGGCAATAAAACGATCAATTTCTGCCTTGGTATTGTATAAATAAATACTGGCCCGTGAGGTAGCCGGCACCCCCAATCGCTGCATGAGGGGCTGAGCGCAGTGATGACCGGCCCGGATCGCCACCCCTTCTTCATCCAGGAATTGAGCCAGATCGTGGGGGTGGACCGCATCCACATTAAAACTGATAACCGGCCCTCGTTGTTGTGTATTGCCGTGGATAGTCAATCCATCCAGGTCTTTCAAGCTTGTCAACGTGTAGTCAGTTAATTCTTGCTCATATTGACCAATCGCCTGGTAATCCAATTGATTCAAATAATCAATGGCCGCCCCAAGACCAATTACCTGAGCGATTTTCGGGGTTCCGGCTTCAAATTTCCAGGGGATTTCAGTCCAGGTTGATTTTTCCATCGTTACAGTTCGGATCATTTCACCACCGCCCAAAAACGGTGACATCTGCTCCAGTAGTTCCGGTTTGCCATATAGTGCGCCAACTCCGGTTGGACCCAGCATTTTATGGCCGGAAAAGGCCAGGAAATCACAACCTAATTCAACTACATCAACCGCCATGTGCGGCACACTCTGGGCTGCATCGACTACGGTGATCGCCCCGACATCATGGGCCAATTCAATAATCTGCCGGGCAGGATTGATCGTCCCGAAAACATTTGATTGGTGGGTAAAGGCTACCAGTTTAGTTTTATCGGTAAAATATTGCTTGGGGTTTTCCAGATCCAGCGTGCCGTCATCCGTGATCGGAATATATTTTAATGTAGCTCCGGTGTCGCGTGCTGCTAATTGCCAGGGGATCAGGTTGGAATGGTGCTCCATTTCCGTCACCAGGATTTCATCACCGGGTCGCAGATTGTGACGCCCCCAGGCGTAAGCTAGCAAGTTGATCGATTCGGTGGTACCGCTGGTGAAAACGATCGACCGGCGATCAGGGGAATTAATCAATTGGGCGACTTTATCCCGGACAGCCTCATAGGCTTCGGTAGCGACCGCGGCCTGTTGGTACAGCGCACGATGAACGTTGGCATTATATTCGCTGTAAAATTTGCTAGTGGCATCAATAACCGACTGGGGTTTGTGGGTAGTGGCGGCATTGTCGAGATAAACCAGCGGCTTGCCGTGAATCTGTTGTCGGAGATTGGGAAAATCGGCTCGGACTTTTTGAACGTCAAATGGCATTAAAACATTCCAAGTTCAAGGCGAGCGGCGTCCGACATCATCTCCCGGTTCCAGAGCGGTTCCCATACCAGTTCGACATTTGCTTCAGTGATACCAGGAACCATCAAGGCCTTTCTTTTTACATCGGCAGCAATATATTCGCCCATGCCGCAACCGGGGGCGGTGAGGGTCAATTTAATATCGACCTGGTAGCTGCAATCATCAATAAGCGTGATTTCCAGATCGTAAATCAGACCCAAATCAACAACATTTACGGGGATTTCCGGATCGTAGCAGGTCTTCAGGATATTGAGAACGGCATATTTGTCCGGGACTTGCTGAGCCTTACAGGGATCATCATCGGTATAAATTTCGGTAGCATTTTTGCCGATGGCTTCGCCATCCTTGCCTTCGATCTGGGCTAGGTTGCCGTTAAGTATCAAGGTGTAATTGCCACCCAAATCCTGCGTGATGAAGGCGATTTCACCGGCTTTGATGGTAATCGGTTCACCGGAAGGAATCGCGACTGCAGCGCAATCGCGGGTAAAAGTGACTTGTTCGTTATTGGCCATAATTCTTATTCGGTTGAAAAAACTTCGGATTGATCGGTGGATTTGAGTGAATTAACCGCTGTGTGCCAGGGCAGTATAGCGCATTTTACTCGTACTGGATATTTATGTACGCCCGCCAAAACCGCTAATTTTTCCATTTCTTCGATGTCATATTCACCGGTTTTGATCATATGTTGGAATTTATTGAAGATCGCCTGGGCTTCGTTGACGGTCTTGCCTTTTAAAATTGTTGTCATGATTGAGGTCGAAGCTTTCGAGATGGCGCATCCCTGTCCCTGAAAGCTGATTTCATTAATTACGTCGTTTTCCACTTTAATGTAGATTGTGATTTGATCACCGCAGAGTGGATTGTGGCCATCGGCAGTATGGTTGGCACCGGCCAGCACTTTATAATTATGAGGATGCTGGCTATGGTCCAGAATCATAGATTGGTAAAGTTCGCGAAGTTTATCCATCAGGATATCTCGCTCTTGTTGATAAACCAATCGCTAACCATGTTGGTGACCAGTTCGCGAGTGGCATCATGGGTGATAGTGTCCAGTACTTCATTAGCAAAGCCATTGACCATCAGGACCTGGGCCTCGGCGGTACTGATACCGCGGGAGCGCAAGTAAAACAGGGCGTCAGAGTCCAATTCACCGGTTGTGGAGCCGTGGGAGCATTTAAC
The DNA here is from genome assembly GCA_964539785.1 of uncultured bacterium. GTDB lineage: Bacteria > Fidelibacterota > Marinisomatia > Marinisomatales > TCS56 > JABMPO01. The sequence goes on from CAZIJQ010000006.1 coordinate 68,650, forward strand.
ATCATCGGCATAAATTTCCAACTGGGGATTGGTATGCACCATGGCTTTGTCGGACAGCAATAGATTACGGTTAATCTGGTTCGCATTGGTCTTTTGAGCATCAGGCTGAACGACAATTTTACCATTGAAAATTGCTTGAGCATTTTCGTCTAAAATGCCTTTGTAAAGTTCAGCACTGGTACAGTTGGGCATTGCATGATCAATCAGCGTGTGATTGTCAATTACGCTATGGTTATTACCCAGATAAAGTCCATTCAAATCACCGTGGGCACCTTCACCCCGGAGTGACAGCAACATATTATTACGAACCAGTTTTCCGTTTAAAGATATGGATAGGGATTTGGATCGGGAGTTGGTTTGTTGCTTCAAAATGGTATTTGAAAGTTGATTGCCGCTGGAGGTCTCAGCCTGAATTTTAGTGCTGTCAAAGCTGCCATTTTTCTCAACGACCACATCGGTGACGACGTTATTAAAATAATTCAAATCGCCCAGTCCGATATATTGTTCCACCAAATTCAATTGACTACCGGTGCCGACATTGATCAGGTTGCGGAGGTGAAAAACCTGATTGTCAATAGTTGGCCGAGTAATGAAAATCAACTGAATTGTAACCGGGTCAACAAGGTGGGCGGGAAGATCAATTTTTACACCGGAATTAAAAAAGGCGGCATTCAATTTATCGAATGGGTTGGATGATTCAGGTGTATTTTCCAGGACAGCTTTCTCGACCTGCTCCGGATCGGTTTTCAACAGGTAAGTCAGACTGTTGATTTTTAGCTCGTACGGTAGCTGTGATATATCAGATAACTCGGCTGTGAAATAACCATTCACAAATACCAACCGTGGCGTGCTGGGCAGGTATTTGAAATCCAGGTTATTGAAAGAATCCAACTCAGGAACGGGGGTTGCTACAACATACTCGCCACTGATCGAGCTTATGTTCAGGTTGCGCCAATCCTCCTGCTTGGATGAAGGAAATCCACTGACACTGAATTGATCCAGGGCTGCTTTGCGCCAGGCAGTCAGCGAACCATTTGAATTGCCATGGAGGCGTTCAAACTCGCGCTGGTAATGCTTTGTGATAGCTGAAGTGTCGATTGATTTTGCCATGGTAATTATACTGCTGCCGCTTCGTCAAGCCAACTGTAGCCTTGCTGTTCCAGTTTCAGAGCCAAATTACGGCCGCCGGATTTGACAATTTTACCATCGATCATGACGTGAATTCGATCCGGTTCCATGTAATTCAGAATGCGCTGGTAATGGGTAATTACTAGAAATCCCCGCTGGGGGTTGCGGAAATTATTGACCCCTTCAGCCACGATTTTTAAAGCGTCGATATCCAGACCGGAATCGGTCTCATCCAGAATTGCCAGTTTCGGTTCAAGAGTTATCATCTGTAGAAGTTCATTACGCTTTTTCTCCCCGCCGGAAAAGCCATCGTTTACTGCTCGCTGCAGGAAACTTTCATCCAGTTTAACTTCCTTGATCTTGGTCTTGATCAGAGAGATGAAGTCCATCGAATCCAGCTCATCCTCGCCCTTATATCTGCGTTGAGCGTTGAAGGCGGACTTAAGGAAATACATATTATTTACACCAGGAATCACCACCGGGTACTGGAAACTCATGAAGATGCCTTCACAAGCCCGATCCTCTGGGCTCAGTTCCAGTAGATCCCGTCCGTTCCAGGTGATTGATCCCTTGGTGATGGTATAGCCGTCCCGCCCGGAAATTACATTAGACAGGGTGCTTTTGCCGGAACCATTGCGCCCCATGATGGCGTGCAATTCGCCCGGCTTAATCGACAGATTGATGCCTTTTAATATTTCTTTATCTTCGATACTGACATGTAAATCTTTTATCTCAATCATTTTAATTCCTTTTTAAACAATCACCGCAGAGGTCGCGGAGCATGCAGAATATTTAATTATTTAGCAATTATTTTAGCTCAGCGTTCTTTGCGCTCTCAGCGGTTAAATCTTTTTATGGTAAATCATTTTATCCGACGCTGCCTTCCAGGCTTACTTCTAATAGTTTCTGGGCTTCAACGGCGAATTCCATTGGCAACTTCTGGAAGACATTTTTGCAGAAACCGTGGACGATCATTGATACGGCATCTTCTGTGGAAATACCGCGCTGCTGGCAGTAAAATAATTGATCTTCACTGATATTGGAGGTGGACGCTTCATGCTCAACTTGTGCCGATTGGTTACGTATATCCAGATAGGGGAAAGTGTGGGCGCCGCATTTATCGCCGATTAAAATCGAATCACATTGGGAATAATTACGGGCATTCTCCGCACTTTTGTTGATCTGGACTAATCCGCGATAAACATTTTGTCCATGGCCGGCAGAGATGCCATTGGAAATAATCGTACTCTTGGTATTTTTTCCAATATGGATCATTTTTGAACCGGTATCGGCTTGCTGATAATTATTGGTCAGGGCCACGGAATAAAACTCACCTACGGAATTATCGCCTTTCAGAATACAACTGGGATATTTCCAGGTGATAGCGGAGCCGGTCTCGACCTGGGTCCAACTGATCTTGGAATTCTCTTCTTTACAGATGCCACGTTTGGTCACAAAATTATAAATACCGCCCTTGCCGTTCTCGTCGCCGGGATACCAGTTCTGGACTGTGGAATATTTGATCTTGGCATCTTTATGAGCCACCAATTCCACAACGGCTGCATGGAGCTGATTCTCATCACGCATGGGTGCTGTGCAACCTTCAAGGTAGCTGACGTAACTGCCCTCGTCGGCCACGATCAGGGTGCGCTCGAATTGGCCGGTCTGACTGGCGTTAATCCGGAAATAAGTGGACAATTCCAGCGGACAGTGAACACCTTTCGGAATGTACACAAACGAACCATCGCTGAAGACGGCGGAATTGAGGGTGGCAAAATAATTATCGGTGTAGGGTACTACCGATCCAAGGTATTTTTCTATCAAATCCGGGTGTTCACGAACGGCCTCAGAAAAAGGCATGAAGATGACGCCGTGTTTCTTCAATTCATCCTTGAAAGTAGTGGCCACCGATACTGAATCAAAGACCGCATCTACGGCGACACCGGCCAGCATCTTCTGCTCGTGTAATGGAATCCCCAGTTTGTCATAGGTTTCCAGCAGTTTGGGATCTACTTCATCTAGGCTTTTTAATTCTTTTTTTTCTTTAGGCGCTGCATAATAACTGATGGCGTTGTAATCGATGGGCGGGTAATTCAGCTTGGCCCAATCCGGTTCGGCCATGGTCAGCCAGTGACGATAGGCTTTCAGGCGCCATTCCAATAAAAATTCAGGCTCGTTCTTTTTAGCAGATATCAGACGAACCACATCCTCATTAAGACCGGGTGGAATTATCTCCTGCTCGATATCGGTGGTGAAGCCGTACTTGTATTTTTGATCGGCTGCTTCGTGGATGATATCTATATCGCTCATGATTTTATTTTACCACGGAGGCACTGAGATCACGAAGGACACAATTTATAATATTAATTAAAAAATTTGTGCTCTTTGTGTACTTGGTATCTTGGTATTTCACCTTTTTCAATTTTAACACTGAGATACAATGAGTATGGAAGTCACAGAAATAAATAAAAAATTATCAGTGTTATTAGTGTTCTTTGTGCCTTGTACGTTTCCGTTGATGGTTTTCATAAGTTCATAATGTTAAGATGAG
>CAZIJQ010000007.1:0-62096 GCA_964539785.1 uncultured bacterium
GTTATAGGAAACAAGGAGACTCTTCTTTTCAAGACTCATGAATAATACAGGCTAGTACCTTATATCATATATATAATAAATATTCCTCTGCGCTCTCTGCGCCTCTGCGGCTAACTAATCTAAATCAGATCAATCATCAAATTTAACTGATACCAGTTTCGAAACCCCTTTACGCTCCATGGTCACCCCATACAGATAATTGGCCGCTTCCATGGTCAGCTTGTTGTGGGTAACCACAATGAATTGAGTCTCATCGCTGAATTTTTTCAGCACCTGGGTAAATTTATGAATATTCACATCATCTAGGGGTGCGTCCACTTCATCCAGTATACAGTAGGGGCTTGGCTTCACCTGATAAATTGAGAACAATAAGGCAATTGCCGTTAGCGCTTTTTCACCGGCGGACAGTATCCGCAGGGACTGATTGCGTTTTCCGGATGGTTGGGCAAAAATTGCTATTCCCGCCTCCAGAGGATCGGGATCACCCGTCAGCGTTAGAGTGCCGATACCGCCCTCAAAAAATATGGCGAACATGCGCTCAAAATTACTTTTAATCAGAGTAAATGTATCCATGAATCGTTTACGGGCCACGCGATCGATCTTCTGAATTGTCTCCTGCAGATTTTCTTCTGATGTTATCAGATCCTGCCGTTGATCGATCAATAAATCTAATCGGCTTTGTTCTTCATCATGTTCAATCTGAACTGCCATATTGATGGGTCCGATAGAATCAATACTGCGCTGGGTTCGCTCAACTTCGGCGGCCAGTTCTTCAATGCTCTGGTCAACTACCAGTTTCTCGGGAATTTCAATATCATATTTTTCCCTGATGCGCTCCCTGATGGTTTGAATCTGTTGGGTATATTGGGCACTTTTTACTTCGCAATCCCGTAAATCTTCCAGCAGGGCTTCCCGATCTTTTTGCTCACTGCGGATTTTTGTCTCGAGCTGCTCGATGGACTGGTAGGTTTCATCAAATACTTGTTGTTTCAGATCGAGAACCGAACGTTGCTGCTTGATCTTTGAATTGATGGAATCCAGCGCCTGACTGCCTTCAGTTATCTGATTCGCCAGGTTAATTTTTTGGTTATTTAATTCGGTGATTTCAGTATCAATATGAGTCTGCCGCAGTTTAAGCTCAGTGATCGATTCTGTGGCAGTGCGTTTTTGAAACTGTAGATTTTCACGCTGATTTTCCAGATTCATAGCCGCTATCCGGATATCCTGGGTTACCTGGTTCAACTGGTCGCGATTTATTCGCTCACCTTCCAGTTTGTCACCGGTTGCCGCAATATTTTTATCGATTTTTGTTAATTCGGCTTGGTCGCGACTTATCTGGGGCGCCAGGTTAGCCAACGCTTGTCGGGATTGATCGATCTGCCCCTGCAATTCTGCTGATTCGGCAGTGATATTCTGTAGTGCTTCCAGTGTTTGAGATTGCTGATAATGATTGCCAATCAACTCCCGCTCGACACCAGCGACGGCTTTGGCAGCCTCGTCGATCCTGGTATTAATCACCTGAGCCTGCTCATTATGCTCGGTGATCACAGCATCAATTGTCAGCATTTCAGCAGCGTATTTCTCGATCAATTTATTTAATTGCTTAATCGATAACGTAAGGGTATCGATTTGCTGCTGGCGGCCAATAACGCTGATACCGCCACTGGTCTGGGCGTTTTTCAGAATAGAATTTGCCCCGGAATAGCGCCCCTGTTGGTCGATCAAATCCCAGCCCGCCAGCGCTTTATCTGGGACTGCCGTCTTGATGTTCTCAACCAGTAACAGGTTGCCCAGCAAATAATTGATCAGGGCTTTTATATCTGGCGGAAATTTGATCAGATCCATGGCCCTCAACAATGGTGAGTCAGATTTTGGTGTTGACCGATATTCACTTTTCAGTGCGCTGATTTCCTTCAGGGGCAAGATACTGAGGTGACCGGCCTTTGCATTCTGCAACCGATCCAAAACTGTAATCGCTGTTTCCCGATCCCGGGCAACCAGGCAATAAGCCAATGGACCAAGGGCATTTTCTATAATTGTATTATGTTCAGGGTCTGCGTTAATCAAATCCCCCAGGCTGCCCATGATCTCCGGAAATTCCTGGCGATTATCGAGAACATAGCGCACGCCTTCCGGGTAGCCTTCATTTTTCTCAATCAGCTCTCGATAAAATTTTAATTGCGATTCAGTTGTCTGAAGTTTGTTAATTGATTCCTGCCGGTTTGCTTCTATCTCACGCCGACTATTTTCAGCCTGATTCAAATCGGATAGTCCGCGCTCTGCTTCCAGCTTGATTTTCTCGAGGCTTTGGCTCAATTTTTCCTGTTCTGCCTCCAGTTGCTGCTGTTGTTCGGCACCGGCGGCTTGCTGGGTTAATAATTGCCCATGCCGTTCATTCAGACGTCCCTGGCGATTGTCGTACTCAGTCAGTAATTGTTTGGTTTTCTCCTGTAATGATTGACTATCACTAACCTTCTGTTGCTGCTGCCAGCGGGAATTCTGTAAAGCATCAACTTCTTTGCGCAGCGCCGTAAAGATTGTTTCCACTTGTTCCAGTTTTAGCTTGCTGGCCTGGTATTCACTCAGTTGCGCTTCAATCTCAGGGTCCAGTTTAGCGACGGCCGACGAGTGTTCATCAACCGACGAATCCAATTGCTTCAGTTTACTGACAATATTCAGTTGTTCCTGTTCCAGCCGGGCGATATTGTCTTCAGCGCTCCTTTTTTGCTCATTTTTAACCAGAACACTATTGCGGGCTTCTTCGCGATCACCTTCAATACTATTTAAAGCTTTCTGCAAACCGTCCACTTCTTCGCGCTGGCTGCGATATAAATCTTTTAACCGCGCTAATTCGGTCTCTTTCAAATTTTCGCTGCTTACGTGGGATTCCCGTAGATGTTTTAACTCACCTATGCGATCTGCCAGAGGACTAACCTGTCCCCGATAATGGTTTTCTCGTAAGAATGCCAACGCCAGATCTTTTTCCCGGAGCTTCTCCGCCAGCTTGGCGTGCCGTTTAAATCGTTTTAATTGCAGCGCCAGTCCATGTACCTTGCCTTCAACTTCACCAATGATATCATTGATTCGGTCCAGGTCGACTCGCACTGCTTCAAATTTGCGAATTGCCGACCGCCGCTCGAGCTTATATTTATTGATACCAGCGGCTTCTTCGAACATCCGCTTTCGATCATCCCGGGTTTCCGACAGAATACTCTCAATCATACTGAGCTCAATTACCGAATAGGCATCGGATCCCATGCCCGTATCAATAAAGAGATTATGAATATCTTTTAACCGGCAGGGTGTGCGATTGATAAAATATTCACTCTCGCCATCGCGGTAGGCGCGCCGGGTAATCTCCACATCATTATACTCAACCGGCAGCTTGCCCTTATTATTGTGAACGGTCAACGATACTTCGCACATGCTCAACGGTTTCAAACCTTCGGCTCCGTTAAAAATCACATCTTCCAGTTTTCCACCCCGTAAAACACTGGATTTCTGTTCGCCTAGCACCCAACGAATAGCGTCGACGATATTAGTTTTACCACAACCGTTGGGACCGACAACAGTCGTTATGCCCTCGCCAAAATTGAGCACGGATTTTTTGACAAAAGTCTTAAAACCTTGAATCTTTAATTCGGATATATACATTTTTTCAAATTAGAATATTGCCAATGATTCCTGCCTGAAATTGCTGTCAATCACCGCTGTTAGCCCGGAGGCCAGCTCATTTGTCGTCCACCTAACAGATGCATATGGATATGATACACAGCCTGCCCACCATCTTCATTGCAATTGATAACTGTACGATAGCCATCGATACCAATACCTTTTTTCGCAGCGATTTCTTTGGCCACCACTAACATTTCTCCGACCAAATCCATATTGCTGGCGTCTATATCATTGGAAGTCGCGATATGTTCCTTGGGGATTATTAAAACATGGACTGGCGCCTTAGGATTGATATCATTAAATGCTAATACATATTCATTTTCATAAACAATATCCGCGGGTATTTCCCGATCAAGAATTTTGCAGAATAAACATTCGCTCATGATGTCGTCCCCTTCCTATTTATACATTCATTCAAAATTGAAAGAGCCATGATTGCTGCTGTCTCGGAACGCAATCTTCTGTTGCCCAGTGACACAAATTCAATATTTTTCGATTTCAGCAGGTCCATTTCCCGCTGGGAAAAATCACCTTCCGGCCCAATTAATACTAATAATGAAGGCTGCGATTTCAAATGGTGATTATAGGAATTGGTTATCGATCCCGCACCACTGTCATGGCAGGCCAGTACCGTTGATTTATCAACCTTACTCAACCATTTTTCTAATGATTGCGGCTCGTTTAACACAGCCAACCTGCTACGCCCGGCTTGTTTACTGGAATTGACAATTTGTTTATTAATCCTATCAGATTTGAGAGTCCGGTTGATTGATCGGTCCAAAACTAAGGGATATAATCTGGTAACACCCAGTTCGATCGCTTTTTCAATCAATAGCTCGAGTCGTTCCCGCTTTAGCAGTCCAAAAGCGAGCCCGATTTCGGTTTCCAGCTCACCCAGCATTTTGTAAGATGTACTTATTTGCCCGACTGCACAACCATCCGTAATACCCTCATAGGTAGCCTGATATCCCATTCCCACGCCATCGATTAGCCAGATTGTCAACCCGAATTTAATCCGCAAGACATTATTTAAATGATGGGTTTCAGCCTGGTCGAGAGTAAAATATTTCTCCTGGATCGCCTTTGGATCCACTGAAAAATAATGACGATCACTCATTATTTTCGCCGACTATAAGTCAGTTTAATCAGAAATCCACTGTAGTCATTCTTGCCGTCAATCGTCTTTGGTAATTTAAGAAAATCATAGCCAGCGCTAAATCCAAAAACAGTTTGATGCGAGATATAAAAAGATATTCCGGCTCCCAGAAAAACCGCAAGACCAAATGAGGTCTCAGTCTGCCCCCAGCGTTCAGTAAAACTACCAGTTTCAGGCGCATCTAAAATGATATTCGGTCCAGCCATAACGGTGACATAAGGCGAAAAATTATTGGCAATTTTGTCGGCAAAAGGGAAGTACATCAGGCCGCCTTCGAAAGTCAGCATAACCAGGCTGATACCACCGGCAGTAGTTACGGTACCATAAACAGGATCATAGGCAGGAACTTCATTGTCACCTTTAAGATCATAAAAACGGCCTTCGGCAACCCAGCCATGAGTTTCTGCGGGAAAACGGCCGTAATGCCAGTGGATACCACTTCCATTTGTTCCGGAGTTAAATCCCGGACCATTTTCCGACCACATTTCTTCCCCGGACAGGGCGCTGAATAAGAATATTAGTACAAGTATTTTTCGCATGATAATGAACCGGGAATTTAACCGATATGACCCGCAGGATTCAATTATTTGTGAAGTATAATATCAAATAGTCAGGACAACTTTACCAAATTGCCCACCTTGCTCAAGAAAGCTATGGGCCGTCTGAATTTCAGACAAAGGATAACTACTATCCACTACTGGTTTTAAATCACCGGCATTTACCAATTTCAAAACCTCTTCAAAACCGGCAATATCACCCATGGTAGAACCGATTATGGATTGCTGTTTGTAGAAAATATGACGTAAATCCAGGCTGACTTTTGAACCGGTGGTAGCGCCGCAGGTGACGATTCGTCCACCATTAGCCAGCAACCTCGTGCTAATATCCCAGGTAGCCGCGCCTACATGTTCGAAAATAACATCGACACCCCGTCGTCCTAGCTGCTTTTTAATGATAGCTCCCACATCTTCACGATAATGATCGATGACCAGATCAGCACCAAGCTGGCGCGCCTTTTCCAGCTTGCTGTCATTTCCGGCTGTGGCAATTACAAAACACCCCTTCCATTTCGCGATTTGCACTGCCATATGACCGATGCCGGAACCTGCGCCCCAGATGAGTACGGTCTCATCTGAACGTAAACCGGCACGGGTAATCAACATGGTGTAGGCGGTCATTGCGACCAACGGGAAAGCGGCGGCCTCGGAAAAATTTAATCCTATCGGCAGCGCACGCAGATATTTCGTATCAACTGCTATATATTCACAATTTGTGCCGTTGCAGGTTTCACCGAATATTCCAAAATCATTACAATAATTTTCCCGCCCCGATTTGCAGGACTTACAATTCCCACAATATTTCAATGGTTGGATGATGATTTTGTCACCGGTACGAAAATTGGAGACTCCAGCACCGATTTCAGTAATAATCCCGGCGCCATCGCTACCGGGAATTATGGGCAAAGGAATTCCCGGGAATCCGCGCCGGACCCAGATATCGAGATGGTTTAGGGCTGCGGCTTTAACTTGAACTAATGCCTGCCCGTAGCCCGGCTCTGGCACGGGAAGTTCCAGCAATTTCAGTACGTCAGGGCCACCATGTTTTTCAATTACTACTGCTTGCATTCAGGGCGTTACTCGCCAATATCTTTGAATTCCGCATCCTGGATATCAAGCTTGGAATAGGAATCTTGCTGATCGGATTTCCCGTTCTTGACTTTGTTATTCGATCCGATTTGAATATTTGAGATATATTTAAATACCCGGTATCCCAGGTAGAAAATGATACCATATAAAATGTATTTAATCATTAGAATGCCGTAGCCGGATTAAAAAATTTAGTACCCGTTATGGGCTGACGAATATACTTAATAACTTCTTCAAGATCCTGCTCGCTGTTAACGAAATCTATATCATTGGTATTGATTATTATCAGCGGTGTTTCCTTGTAACGGAAGAAATATTCGTTATAAACCTGGTTCAAGGCATCAATATAGGCGCGATCCATACTGGATTCATATGATCGTCCCCGCTTGCTAATGCGTTTCATCAGTGAGTCGGTATCTGCCTGAAGATAGATGACCAGGTCGGGATTGATAATATTCTGTTCGAGCAAATTGGCCACCGTGTCGTATAGACCCATCTCCTTTTCATTAAGATTAAGCGAAGCGAACAGGCGATCCTTCACAAACATATAATCCGTTACCAATAGGTTATGAAACAGGTCGACCTGTCTCAATTCCTGTTGCTGCTGGTATCTCTGGAGCAGAAAAAACAGTTGAGTCTGAAAAGCATAACGTTCCGGATTCTTATAGAATTCTGATAGAAAAGGGTTTTCTTCAAACTCCTCAACTACATGTCGGGCTCCGAGACGTTCCGCTAACAGAATCGATAAACTGGTTTTACCAACCCCAATCGGACCTTCAATAGCAATGTAATAAAGGTTTCTCATACTTCACTTTCAATTCTGTTTATTCACCTGTGATGAATCTACGCAAGCTGATAATAAATCCCTTACCTTCATATTAATTTTCGGCACCAAAAAATCGGGAGCAATATCATTCCAAGGCAATAACACAAACCGGCGATTTTGTAAGTCCTGGTGGGGAATAGTCAATTGGGCGGTTTCATTGATCCGGTTACCCCAGGCAAGTATATCGATATCTAACTTACGCGGAGAATTTTTCTCACGCTGGCGGGACCGGCCAGCTGCGGTTTCCAATCGAGTAATAGTTTTAAAAAAATCATCCGGATTACCAACCGAATTAAAACCAATTACCGTATTCAGGAAAGGTGGTTGATCCGGATTGTACAAGGGTTCGGATTCATAATTAGGTGCATTGATAAAATTACTGATATTCGGCAGTTCGCTAATTACCCTTACGGCATTGGCAATATTTCTAACGCGGTTCCCTAGATTTGAGCCAAGTGACAGGAAAACCAATTCACTCATAATCTGATCGATAGCGTTCGATTTCCACCTCTACTGTATCCAATACTCCCTTTACGGGAGCATGGGGTTTACGCACTTTTATCAAAACGCTATCAACTTGAAAAGAAGTTAATAATGATTTTGCAATATGGCCGGCAAGAGCCTCCAGCAAATAGAATTTATTTTTTTCCAGACTATTGCTGACAATTTCATAAACGGCCTGATAATCGATGGTGTCCGCTAAATCATCGCTGGCAATAGATTTTTTTAAGGAGGTTCTCAATTCAAGATCAACCTCAAATTTACCACCCAGTTCTTTTTCGGAATCATGTACACCATGATAACCGTAAAATTGCATATTATTTAATCGTATTGTTCCCATGGCAGGAATTTAGCAAGTCGATTTCCGGTAAGTCAAGGAACGGAACACCTATAAAACATCGATAATCAGCAAACTCCTAAACGATTTAGGTTTTGTATCAGTATTATTCAAATCCTTTAATTGACACAGAATCTTATCAGGAATAACTTTGCGCCCTGTATTTGTCCCGATAAGAAGAATATCACAATTTTATCCCAGGATCGGGATATCGCCCATAGGGCGTAAATTGAGGTGCCACGAGTTTACCCGTGGGGCTCCATATAAAAAGGAATGATTTAAAATGGTAGATAGACACGCATCCCAGATAAAGCGCGAAAGACAGGATCTGAAGCGTCGCGCGGTGAACATCCAAAACATGTCCCGGCTTCGTTCGGCCATCAAAAAATTATTAATGACAAAAAAGCTGAAAGAAGCCGAATCTTCTTATAATGAAACCGTTTCAATAATCGACAAAATGGCTGCTAACGGCTTAATTCATAAAAACACAGCTGCCCGGCGTAAATCCCAGATTGCCCGCCACCTGAACAGTCTTAAATAATTCAGCTATCAGATACCTGATAATTCGGAGCCTCCTTCACGATTCTTACTTCATGAGGGTGGCTTTCTTTTATACCGGCGGTTGTAATCTGTACAAATTCGCAGTTGGAATGAAATTCCTTGATCGTGCGAACACCACTATAACCCATTGCCGCCCGCACACCACCCAGTAATTGATGGATGCTGTTCCGGACCAATCCGCGATATGGTACCATTCCTTCGATGCCTTCCGGCACTAATTTGGTGGCTTCAGCCCCTTCCTGAAAATAACGGTCGCCACTACCCTGTTTCATGGCGCCAAGCGATCCCATGCCGCGATAGGCTTTATACTGCCGTCCTTCGTATAATATAGTTTCACCGGGACTTTCATCCATTCCGGCCAGCAGATTTCCCAACATGACAATGTTTGCTCCGGCTGCCAGAGATTTGGCAATATCACCACTGTAGCGTATACCGCCATCGGCGATTACCGGTATATCGTACTTTGTGGCTCCATCGACGCAATCCATGATTGCCGTAAGTTGCGGAACTCCCATACCGGCAATAATCCGGGTAGTACAACTGGCACCGGCACCGATTCCTACTTTCACGCAATCCACTCCGGCATCAATTAAAGCTTTGGTACCATCGGGGGTGGCAACATTACCGGCAATTATTCCTGTTTCCGGCAAAGCGGATTTTATTTTTTCAACTATTTTCAATACACCGGCCGAATGCCCGTGGGCAGTATCAATAACCAACACATCGACGGATGCAGCAGCCAGCGCCTGGGCCCGTTCCAGAGAATCTGCGGTAACTCCCACGGCAGCGCCAACCCGCAAACGGCCATTGTTATCCGTGCAGGCATTAGGAAACTGTTCTTTCTTCTGAATATCTTTTACCGTGATCAGTCCGACTAATTCACCGCTCTGATCTACAACCAGCAATTTTTCAATACGATGCTTCTGCAGAATTTCCCGGGCCGTGTCAAGAGTAGTCCCTGGTGGTACTGTCACCAGATTTTCGGATGTCATCCGGTCCCGAACCAGCAATGAAAGGTTGGTTTCAAAACGAATATCGCGATTGGTGAGAATCCCGATCAGCCTTCCACTATCCACCACCGGTAACCCGCTGATGCGATATTTTGCCATTAATTCCCGGGCTTCACCAATGGTTCTATCGGCAGTGAGGGTGATAGGATTCAATATCATTCCGCTCTCGGAGCGTTTCACCTGGTTAACCATCTCGGCTTGCTGTTGAATGGTAAGGTTTTTGTGAATGATACCGATTCCACCTTCCCGGGCCAGGGCTTTGGCCATGGCCGTCTCGGTAACCGTATCCATAGCAGCGCTGAGGATGGGAATATTTAAAGCAATATTTTTCGTGAGATTGGTTTTAATATCAACATCCCGCGGTAAAACCTGCGAAGCCTGTGGAACCAGCAGAACATCGTCAAATGTTAGAGCGGTTTTGAATGGAGGTCTGTTTCTCATAACCGAGCTCCGGTTTTAGTATTTAATAAATACAGGATCGCCATTTTTCCTGCGATCCATTTTAGTCAAATTTACTATTCCAGGCTGCCAATTGCTTTTTCGACCGCTTCGAGAATCTCACCGGATTTCACAACGGCTTTCATGGTTGTATGGTCCGGATACAAGGGGCGATCAATGTCCAGAAATTCCACATGCTTCCGGATCACATCCTTAGCAACTTGTGAACCCTTACCGGGCTTGAATTCACGGAAATCCAATGCCTGAGCGGCAGCCATAAATTCAATTCCCAGTATACCATAAGCGTTATCGATAATTTGACCGGTTTTAATGGCCGTATTCATTCCCATGGAAACAAAATCTTCCTGGTCGGCGGCAGCAGGTATCGATTGAATGGACGCCGGCGCCGATAATATTCGCTGCTCAACTATCAAGGTATCGGCGGTGTACTGGCTCAACATCATTCCTGAAAACATGCCTGCACCTTTGGTCAAAAATGACGGCAGCCCCACGCTCAGGGCGGGGTTGGTCAGGCGGTTCAATCGCCGCTCAGAAAGTACGCTGACCATCGTGACGGCAGCGCCCACCATATCCATGGGCAGCGAAACCGGTGAACCCTGGAAATTGGCCCCGGTCAGAGTCAGTTTAAATTCGGGCAAAAATATTGGGTTATCCCCTACTCCATTCAATTCAATTTCGACTTGCTGCCGGGCATGTTTAATAGCATCATGGGCGGCACCAATCACCTGGGGCGAGGAACGCATGGAATAGGCATCCTGCACCTTTACCTTAATTTTTCCAGTCTGGAGATCACTGCCGGCAACACATTTATTAATTGCGTTGGCCGTACGAACCGCACCTGCAAAACCCCGTATTTGATGCAATCTTTCATCATACGGTTTTAAGTTCCCCATTAAGGCTTCGATGGTCATGGCGGCCGCTATTTCGGCCTGTTTCAACCAGCGATTAATATCATAAAGATGAATGGCGCTCATAGCAGTTAATAAATTTGAACCATTGATGGTGGCCAGTCCATCGCGGGCCTCTAAACCCGGCACCGGAATACCGGCACGCTCCAAAGCTTCCCGGCCCGGATATTGTTCGCCCTGGTAATAAGCTTCCCCTTCCCCCATCATTAATAATGCGATCTGCGACATGGGCGCCAGATCACCACAGGCTCCTACCGACCCCTTCTGACAAACCACGGGAGTCACACCTTTATTCAGCATATCGATCAAAGTCTGAGTTATCTCCGGGCGGCAGCCGGAATTTCCATGGGCGTGTACATTGATTCGCCCCACCATCGCTCCGCGAACATATTCGATTGGAGCCGGATCACCGATTCCTGCAGCGTGGTTATAGATCAAGTATTTCTGAAAATCTTTGACCTGGTCATCGTCCAGTACAACTTCCGAGAATTCACCGATCCCGGTATTTACACCATACATGATTTCACGGGCCAGTACTTTTTCCTCCAACATGGCCCGGCAAATTTTAATTCTTTCCAGGGCTTCGGGAGCCAGCTCAATCTGCTCGCCAAAACGCGCTACCCTTACTAATTGATCGATAGTTAAGCCTGAACCCTTTAATACAATTGCCATACCTGTCTCCTTTAACCGGTTGGTTTATTAATTGGCTGATCAGCAGCATTCCCCCACGGGTAATTCATCTTCTTCAGTACGGATGAAGCGTGGAATTTAGGTCGCTAAAAATGCCGTTCCAATAATTCCCAGCGGGATAATACTATTTCTTAATTATTTCTGCGATTTGCTTCCTGAATCGCGGAAGGATAAACTGATTTATACAATTTGGTTTAATACATTGACATTGGGGAGAGTGAGGTAAATTTCTATGCGAGCAGAAGTAAAATAGCACTAGATGGAAAATAATAACAATATTTTACCTGTTTGTATAACCAATGTTATAATTGGTGGTAGTATTTTCAAGTATATCCTAAAACGACTAATGTCCTGTCAAGCGGGAAGAGTGATATGAGTCAAAATTTTCCACTATATTCACAAGTTTGGTAACAATATTTCATAGGCACCTTTAATCTGAATTTCAAAATAGGATGAGAAGTAGACAATGCTAAAAAGCAGAAAACAAAAACTATCTGGCGCCTCAACTCTGCAGATGCCACTCCGGCTGTGGCCCGGTGTTGTTATCGTGATGTTGCAATGGTTACTCAGGTTTGGTATTCCTATTGTAATTACCGATGCTATTGCTCTTATGATCGGGGTTTTTGGTGGGTTTCTCTGTGGGTTGGTTATTCTCGTGTGGTGGGCATTCTTTAGCCGGGCGCCTTTGTTTGAGCGCTGGAGTGCCATTGTATTGATGATAGTTGCGCTAATCGTGACATCAAGTTTCATCCACGAGTCGATAGCGACAGCCATGCAGGGGATGATGTTCGTCATTTATTCCATCCCGGTAATGAGTCTCGCTTTTGTCGTCTGGGCGGTTACCAGCAGACACCTCTCTAATAGACATCGACGTGCATCGATGGTCGCTACCATCCTGCTTGCGTCCGGAATGTGGATGCTTCTTCGGACCGATGGCATGACCGGCGACGCCCGTCATGATTTTGCGTGGCGATGGTCGGAAACGGCTGAAGAACGCTTCCTGGCTCAAGCCGAAGACAAATCATTGGCGATCCCATCGGCTCTGGCAACAGCGGAGACCAAAACTGACTGGCCTGGCTTTCGCGGACCTAATCGCGATGGCATCATCCACGGTGTGCGGATCAAGACTGATTGGTCTGCATCGCCACCGGTCGAACTATGGCGCCGGCCAATCGGACCGGGTTGTTCTTCCTTTGCGGTCCGGGGCGACTTCCTCTACACCCAGGAGCAGCACGGTGATGACGAAGTCGTTGCCTGCTACAATTTAACCACCGGTGAACCGGTGTGGAAGCACCGTGATGCGGCCCGGTTCTGGGATTCGCATGCCGGTGCAGGTCCTCGTGCGACACCGACCATCAGTGGCGGTCGTGTATACACATTCGGAGCGACCGGAATCCTGAACGTACTCAACACCAGGGATGGCACTATCATCTGGTCGCGTAACGCTGCCTCCGACACTGATGCTAAGGATTCAGGTTGGGGCTTTACGAGCTCACCATTGGTTGTAGACGATGTCGTTATCGTCGCTGCTACAGGTAAGCTTGTGGCATACGATCTAAACACTGGTTATCCCCGCTGGTTCGGCCCTGACGGTGGCGACAGCTATAGCTCGCCACATCTAATAACGATCGATGGAGTCACACAGGTACTACTTATGAGTCAAGTTGGAGCAACCAGCTTTGCAACAGTCGACGGCGCGCTGCTCTGGGAATACCCGTGGCCGGGGGGTCGTATAGTACAACCGGCCCTGACAGCGGACGGCGATCTCCTGCTTAGCGCTGGGGAAAGAAAAGGTATGCGCCGTATAGCGGTCGCACATGGTCCCGACGGCTGGAAAACCAAAAAACGCTGGACGTCACGTGGGCTGAATCCTGAATTCAATGACTTTGTCATCCATAAAGGTTATGCCTTTGGCTTTGATGGTCCTAAACTCGCCTGCATCGACGTCAAAGATGGCAAGCGCAAGTGGAAAAACGGACGCTACGGCGGTCAACTAATCCTGTTGGCTGACCAAGACTTGTTGCTGGTACTGTCAGAGAAGGGTGAACTGGCGCTGGTTGCCGCGGCTCCCGACAAGTTTACTGAGCTTGCTCGTTTCCCGGCAATCGAGGGCAAGACCTGGAACCACCCGGTACTGGTCGGGGACGTCCTGCTGGTTCGCAACACCCAGGAGATGGTCGCGTTCCGGCTGGCCATTGTGGGCGGATCACGGAAGTTGCCTTCACAGCCATCGACATGATAATAGTTATTAAGTAAGAATAACTATCATAAAAGCGAAAGTCGCGATGAGCAGAATAGAAATTTGGCTAATGTATCCAATCAAGTCTGCGAATAATCCCTGAGCCAACATCTTTAAGTACGATACATAAAATTTAGAGTAAGTAATGAAAGATAATGATCCAAAACTTTATCAAATATCACATATAATTGTTGGGGTGAGTATTATGCTGATCATTGCAGCAATTCATGTATTTAGAATCGGCAGCTATCTGAGTGGAAAATCATACCTATTGTATTACAGCTTTGCCTCCGACATGATCATTCCATTTGGAGTGTATTTTCTGTTAAGTATTAACGAAGTGCAAATTCGATTTCTGAGAAAGTGGCAAACGAAAGCTATCATTGTATTTGGAATATCAACATTTACTGAAATTATGCAAGCTTTTGGAATTTACTTTTTAGGCGTTACGTTCGACCTTATTGACATATTGATGTTCGGCATAGGAGTAGCAGTTGCCGTGTTTTTAGACAAACAAATTTTTGAACGGTTTATACCGCATTGGAAATTAAATAATGTAAATGGATAAAACTTTCTACGCCGTAACAAGCTGCTCTAAAACAATAACTCATGAACATTATGAAATACCGACATGGGTGTAGGAATTACATCACGGAAAAAACTCCCATAACGCTTGGATACAATCCGATCATCCAGCACGATAAAAATTCCATCATCGTAGGTCGTCCGGATTAGGCGGCCAAATCCCTGCCGGAATTTGATTACGGCCTCCGGTACGGAATATTCCAGAAACGAATTCCGTCCTTCAGCATTCAGCATTTCCGCATAGGCTTTGATCAATGGTTCGGTGGGTACATCGAAGGGTAGCTTGGTGATAATCAAAATCTCCAATAATTCACCCGGTAAATCCACCCCTTCCCAGAAAGCGTTTGTGCCCAGTAAAATTCCATTAGGCGATTCCGCCATACCTTTGATCAGTGAAAAACGCGAGACGCTGGAACGCTGGGCAAAAATCGGCAGATCCCGCCCTTCCGGTTTCTGGCGTAGAGCCGCATAGCAACCATTCAGCATTGCCCAGGAAGTGAACAGCACCATTATTTT
This sequence comes from uncultured bacterium, assembly GCA_964539785.1. GTDB lineage: Bacteria > Fidelibacterota > Marinisomatia > Marinisomatales > TCS56 > JABMPO01. The sequence goes on from CAZIJQ010000007.1 coordinate 15,110, forward strand.
TTTATCATGATGTTTATGTAACTGGTAAATCAACTCAGCAATATAGCCGTGGTCTTTACTGCCATTTGGATTGCCGGCTAACTGCAGGTACTGTACCTGGGCGTTATAATCAAACGGGCTGGATACTTCTTTGGTTACAACATTTGTTAGCTCAACGCTATCCAGACCGGTTCGGCCCAGAAAATAATCGAACGAGTCATCTATCCGTAACGTAGCAGAAGTCAAAACAGCGCTGTCAAGTATGGCAAACAGATTGGTTAACAAGTCATTTGACACATCAATGGGAGCGGCACAAATATTCAGCGCTAATTCCGGTGTTTTACGCCCAAAGCTGCGGTAACGCCCGGCCAGCCAATAGACCCAATCTTTCATCTGGTTGCTGGTAACCATGGTCAGAATTTCGCTGATCTCGGATAACTGCTGCCGGGATTGATCGAACACCTGAATCAAATCCAGATAATCGCCGCTATCTTTATCGATCCGTTGCAATTCGGCTATTATTTTGAGGGTTGTGCCAGTTAATGCCTTTAACTCTCTCAATAAAGTATCGATTTCACTATGAACCCCACCAAATTCCTCTGGCAGGGAATCCAGCATTTTTTTCTCAACATAGGGAGCATTCAATCGGAAGCGGCTGGCTACCTGTGAAATATATTCTGCAAAAAAACTGGTATTGGCTGTGGTAACCTGAGCCACATCTTCCTGCAAATCAGACAACGGCTTCTCCAGCACCGAATGCAATTTCGCCAGCTCCTTCAATCGATTCTTCAGTCGCACCGATCCGCTGGCGCTGGGGTCAATTCGTTGGGTCAATGCGGGGATAGTGTATTGATCAATGCTGACGGTAAATTGGCTATAGGCTGCGCTAACCAGATTATGCGCCTCATCAATTATCACCGATTCAAAAGGCGGTAACACACCAGGGTTATTTAATTCTGAGAGCAGCAGGGCGTGATTAACCACAATCACCCGGGCGTTAAAAGTGCTGCGGCGGAGCGGACCGAAAAAACAGCCTTTGTGGCGGGCACATAGCGGAGATGTACAAAATCCCGGTTCACTGCGGATCATGGCAGCAACTCGATTCTGACGAAAACTCCAGAAACCGGTACACTCCGATAAGTCGCCGGTTTGAGTCCAATCCAGCCAAACAATCAGCGGCAACAGGCTTTCAACTTCAACCGGGCTTAGATTTTTGTTGGCATCAGAAATCACCCAGCCCAATCGGGTGCGACAGATATAATTATTCCGTCCTTTCAACATTACCGCATCAATATCCACATCCAGGGCTTGTGCCAGTAATGGTAAATCTTTGTAGAACAACTGATCCTGTAAATGTTTGGTATGACAGGATACGATGGTGGGTCCGTTATCAGTGGACGAATAACTGCGTTTTAAAGCCGGATATAAATACGCCAGGGTTTTTCCCAATCCGGTTCCGGCCTCGGCAACGGCTATTTTATTATCACTAAGAGTCCCATCAATGAATCGCGCGTAATCGATCTGTTCGTGCCGCTGTTCGAATCCAGGGAGAATTTTATTCAACAGACCATCTTTGGCAAAAACTTCATCTACCGAATATTCAAGTTTGTCAACTGTACCACGATAAACGAATTGATTGGAATTCTGGGTTTTATCAATCTTGGAAACGGTCAGCCCGGTCTTTAAATCACCTTTTTTAGTCAGGGCATTAGCCAGATTCACATATAACGATTTGTTCATAATCGTGCTGTTTTTCAGAATTTCCAGGATTTTAGTAATCGTTCCCAATGGATAACTGGCAGCTTCCTCAATGAGGCTCATGAAAACATTAGCGCAATTAATTGTATCCTGCTCGGCCCGATGGGAGCCTTTTGCGGTGAAACCGAAATACTCAGCCACTGTTCCCAGATTGTGGGCCGGCCTGAAAAACAGAAAAGCCCGGCTCAATTGGAGGGTATCGTATAATTCATGTTCAACGGCAGGTTTTTCGTAACGTTGACGCAGCGCTTTCAGAAAAGCAGTATCAAATGGCGTGTTATGCGCTACCAATGGAGCATCACCGAGAAAATCCAGAAAATCAGCAACGATTTCAGCTTCCGGCGGCGCATCCTTGACCATGTCATTAGTTATCCCGGTAATATCCGCAATCTCAGGGGAAATTTGTCGTCCGGGATTTATTAGGGTCACAAATTTGTCAACCTGCTCCCCTTCCTCAAATCGCAAAGCGGCAATTTCGATCAAACGATCTTCTTCGGCGCTTAGTCCGGTTGTTTCAAAATCAAATGCAATAAAGGTTCCCAGGTTCAGGGAAGTCAATAAATCAGATCGTTTCATTATACTCCTGCGAAAAGGCGTGCCACATCGATCAGCAGCGCTGGTTTTTTCTTTACTGCAATCGAAAATAATTTAGTTAATGTACGTTCATCTTCCGGTACTTGTACAATTCCATCAGCGATCCGGTTCAAATCTGCATCAGTGAATTTATAGATCGCTTCTTTTATCCGATAGAACCGCTCATGATTCTTGCCGCCGACCTTATGCCAGTTGCGCGGATAGTCTTTCAGATTTAACTCCAGCGCTGGTTTACCGGCTTTCAAGACTTCCACTGCTACTTCGGCCGCCACCTGACCGCTGCGCATTCCGGAAATAATTCCACCACCGGTTGTTGGATTAACCGTATGGGCAGCATCGCCAATCAGCATTAATCCATCGGCAGTAATCTGTTTGAGGGTTTTATCCACTGGTACGCCACCAACTACGGTAGTCAGGACTGAACAATCGGGAAAGCGGCGTTCCAGAAATTCGTCCAGAAAACGGTGGGCAGCCTTCCCTTCTCTGGCATAGGTACCAGAGATTCCCAAACCAACATTAGCCGAGTGCGGTCCCTTAGGAAATACCCAGATGTAACCGCCGGGAGCCCAATTCCGTGACAGGCAAAATTCAAAAGTATGCTCATCCAAATCAATCCCGCCGATGGTTTTCTGAATGGCCGATTCCATATCTTTCATTTTCAACTGGGTCTTGATGCCAGCCCAGCGCCCGACCCGGCTTTCGACGCCATCGGCTCCGATAACCAGTTTTGCTCGCAATTCGAATGGCTCTTTCAAATAATGCCCGGTCACACCACAAACGCGATCGTCTTCGATTATCAATCCGCTGACATAGGCTTTTGTGACGATTTCAGTCCCTTGTTCGGCTGCGAAATGAGCCAGGTCATAATCGAATACGCGCCGGTCAAGAATGTATCCTTCTTCCTGAAGATCAAACTCGATCTCAGTAAAATTAGGTGCCACCAGTTTGATTCGATTGATGATCGATCGGATCCAGCGCGGGCGAGGTTCATGAAATATCCGCAAACCGGCATCGCTGACAGCCTCACCACAGCGCACCGGCATACCAATATCACGATCTTTCTCCAGAATTAGTACCGACAGCCCGCCCTGCGCGGCATGGTAGGCAAATGTCGATCCAGCCGGACCACCCCCAACAACGATCACGTCAAATGCTTTATTCATCCACATGACTTAATACCTCAATTGGACAAATGAATACACATAAATCACAGTTGATACAAATTGAATGATCAATTCGTATCAGCGCTTCCTGCAGTTCGATGCAATCCACCGGGCACACTCCGACACAGGTACCGCAGAAATCACATTTCCCTTCAGCAATTTCAATCATAATCGACCCGGAAGGTTGGTCGCGGAAACCCCGATTGCAGGTAATGATAACTACGCAACAGCCAGAAATTCAAACCCAGGGGTAATAAAAACCAGGGCTGTTGCACCGCAACCAGCATACATAAAATGAAGATTGGATAGATGCGACAGCGCAAAATATGTCGGAAATGTGGTGGGAATAATAGTGCTACTACCAAGAAAGGCAAATAAACGCAGGCGGCGGTACTGATCACGGGATCATCATTTAAGAATCCCAGGACAGTTACTCCGGCTGTCAGCAGCAGGGCAATAATCAGAAACAACAGCCGCAACCGGTTATCGGATAATTTAAGGGGTAAGTTTTGCTCGGTTACTTCCAATGGAATCCAGTAAACCAACAGCACCGCCCAAAAACCTAATAAATAGGGAATGCCTCGCCACAAACCAACACTGATAATTCCGTCTTTGAATAACCAACCGGTTAAAAACAGCAGGGCGGCCGCACTAGCAAGGATCAGGAAATTTTTCATTGACCGCTGTTTCAGGTTGAACGGGCTGAATCCTGAAAGGGGACCCAGTACTAAAATCAATAATGCCACTGGTAATAAAACCAATAGGTGCGAAATCAACAGGCTGATTATTCCTAGAATTGCCAACAACCAAAACAGGTTTCTGGCCCAGCCGGGCAGATCACTGGCTTCAATATTTCTCCGATTACTCAACCCGAATAATCCCATCAGTAAAAATGTCACGCCGATGAATAATAAGGTCGCATCCAGACTCAGGCTTTTATTCCAATATAAAAAGCGGTCATTCTGCATTCCGGCGGCACCCAAACCAGCCAGTAAAAAAGTCCAGATCATAAAAAACAAATCCCAGCGCAGCAGTTTCAGCCAGTCCAATTGGGACACTAGTTTTCGAGCTTTTAAATAGCGCTCGGTATCTGGCTTTATTAATCGTGCTATAATCACAATGAATTATCCTTAAATATTGCTTGGTTAACTGAAATCTTTCCCCAGGATAACAGCTATTATGACCGCCAAGATTGCAATCGGCGCCACATAACGGATAAAAATCCTGAACATTGAGTAGGTAAATCTTACGGAACCATCGGGATTGTATTTTCCAATCTCTTCCTCGGTAATTTTTTTATCGAGGATCCAACCGATAAAGATCGTCACAAATAATCCGCCAATTGGCAACATCCAATTCGCTGCTAGATGATCCAGGGTATTTAAAACGCCTTCTTTACCTTCTCCGAAAAGGGAAAAGTTCGACAGCGCCGGAACCGCCCCCAAGGACAGGGCAGCAAAGAACGATACAACAAATGTAGTTCCCGTACCAATCAAGGTGGCTTTATGGCGCGGCATGCCCAGCTTATCGATCAGTAGCGATACTATAACTTCTAATAAGGAAATTGTCGATGATAAGGCCGCAAACCCAATTAAGATATAAAATATGGGTGCGATCAGCTTACCGAACGGAACATGGGTATACAGTAGATCCGGCAGGGTGATGAATAACATTCCCACAGTGGAACCGGAAACACTATTTTTAACATCCGGGACAGTGAAAATGATAGTGTACATTATTATGCAAGCGGAAATGGCAATCAATGTATCAAGTATTACTACCAAAGCAGCGTTTCGGGAAATGGAATCGCTGGTTTTCATATAGGAGCCGTAGGTAATCATGGCTCCCATGCCAAGCGAAAGTGTGAAAAACGCATGCCCAACCGCTTCCAGGATTCCGGCAGTTGGCAGTTCGGAAAAATTGGGATTGAAAATGAACTGCAGGGCTTCGTTGCGTCCCGGTAGAAATAAAACCATAATCAGCAGATAAATGATAATGGCGAACAGTATTGGCATGAGGATCCGGGCAGCTTTTTCAATTCCCTGTTTGATGCCTCGCCAGATAACCAAAGCAGTTGCAACCAGGAATAAAAATGAGAGTCCAATCTGTAATAGTCCATTACCGATAAACTCCCCAAAAGCGCCTTCTCCCGGCTTAACATAATCGGTGAAGCTCCAATTGACGCAGGCAACAAACGAAGAAAACGTCCAACCGGCGATTACACAATAATAGCCAAGAATTACAAAACCGGTGAGAACACCAAGCCAGCCAACCAGGCTCCATTTTTTACCACTTAATTTTTCGAAGGCCGGTACCGGACTTGCCTGGGCTTTACGACCAATTAAAATTTCCGCCATCATAATTGGCCAGCCGATAATGATTACGGCAACGAGGTAAACCAGTACAAACGCACCGCCATTATTATGCCAGGTTATATAGGGAAATTTCCAAAGATTTCCTAATCCAACGGCAGATCCGGTGGCAGCCAGAATAAATCCGATTCGTGAGCCCCAATGTTCCCTTTGATTATTCATTTTCCATTTCTGTGGTTTGATTTTCGATTTGCGAGGATTCCAGGTCTTCAGCCATTATTTCGTCAAATGGCGCCAGATGAGCATCAACAACCGCATCCAATACCCCGTAGATATAGGTAAAGAATATCCACCAGGCATATTTGTTCCGCTTTTCCAGATAGCGCGACTCAGACAAAGCATAGTCAATTGAATAGGTTTTTACCATTCGGTTATTTTCAGAGAAACGCCAGATTGCGGCGATCTCCGCCCCTAATACCAGACTGGCCTTAAGATATTTTCCGTTGTATACCTGTCCGGCACCGGGAAATAAAAATGCCCACTGAGCTGCTTTTTTAGGCGACAAGACCGCCGAAGAATCGGCGGTCTCTGCTAAAATCACTGTACTGACAAAAATAAATGCAATTAGGATTTTACGTATCAAAGCGTGTATCTGCTGACCAATTACCGATTACCGGCTGACAAGCGGGAATGACTTTTACCTCAAGTTTGTCCTGATCATGTTCAAATCGTTCACCATCGACATGAATCCAGAATCGCGCTTTGCTTTCGATTGTCACTTTGTTGGTCCGATAATGATTTGCTTCCCTGATTGTTTCGGCAGTTCCATCATATAATCGGTTAAATACGGCAATTATTCGGGGCCGAGAAATAGATTCGATGTAACAGATATCAAATAAACCATCATCCAAAATCGATTTTGGGGTCAATTGTAGTCCGCCACCCACATTCCAACCATTACCAATACTTAGTAGAAAGAAATCATTTTCAAGGACGACATCATCAAAACTGATTTTTACCGGCATGCGACGGTAAGTGAAAAATGTGTAAGCAATTGCAGCGAGGTAGCGGGGAGCGCCATTAATAAAATCGAGTTTAGTTCCGATTTCATTGGCGCGACCCTCAAATCCCATTCCCATAACATTAATGAATCGGCGGCCATTGACTTCTCCCACATCAACCTTTTTTACATAATGATTGAGAATGATTTTAATGGCGTCTTCCAGTGAATCATAGGGAATACTACAACTGCGGGCGAAATCGTTTCCGGTCCCAATGGGAATCATTCCAAGAGCCTTGTTCAAATCCGGTAATCCATTGATGACTTCATTGATAGTGCCATCACCACCAACCGAAACCGCTACATCAAATTCATCACCATATTCCTGAACCAATTTGGTGGCATGTCCAGGTTGGTCAGTAAAATGGAATTCAAAATCTACTTTCTCACGACGCAGGATATGATCTATTTCCGGCAATGCTTTCATGGTATTGCGGCTACCGGCCTCAGGATTTACTATTAGTAAATATTTATGTTTTTTGGCCATGTTGTCACTCCACTGTTGCTATACATTCGATTTCAACGTCAGCCCCCAGCGGTAAGGCCGCCACCTGTACCGCCGATCGGGCCGGCGGATCCATATCCTTGAAACAATTGTTAAATACTTCGTTAACGATACCGAAATTTGCTAAGTCTGTTAAAAATACCGTGAATTTCACCACCTTGGATAAATCTGAATTGGTAGCTGACAAGACAGCATTTAGATTATGCATTACCCGCTCAACCCGCTGCTTGAAATCACCTTCAATCAGCTTCATTGTGGCTGGATCCAATGGCAACTGACCAGCGGAAAAAACAAAACCATTGGCAACGATCGCCTGACTGTAGGGACCGATAGCTGCCGGTGCCTGTGATGTATAAATTGCTTTCCTAACCATAATAACCTCCCTGAGTGATGCTAAATGTAGGAAAATATTTTATTACTTTTCCCAGCAACTTTCAGTGTAGTTAAAAATGTGATAACGTGTTAAAGTGCTAAAGCGTCAATGAGTTAATATGTTAAGGTGGTAGGGTGCTTGACACATATGACTTTTCACCGGTTACTAATCATAGTTTCCAGGTTGCCAAACCAATTTCCGGATTGGATTCCCGTCTGGCATCACCAGACAGTGGCACAATAATAAATTCACCAACGACTGCCACATTTCCGGCAAATAAATGACCGCCTTTGACATTGAAATCGTGATCCCCGATGGTAACATGAGCATGGATAAATGGCTCATTATCCAATTGAGTTATGTTAGCCTGCATCCCAATCAATTCCCAACTCCCTTTAAATAGCTGGCGAGTATAGTGTTTGGTATCGAGATCATAAGCGCCCAACTCAACATCCTTGATAGCGCCAATTCCAAATACCTGTCCGTTTTGAATCCCGTGATCTTTACAAAAATCGGTTAACGTCTCCAGCACCGGTTCATCTTTTTGAACATAAACATAATAGCAATTATCTACTTTACGGAATTCCACAGTCAACTCCAGCGCTGGTTGGGGTTGCGATTGGCATTAGTTTCGTCTAATCGTCGCACCGGCGTTGCGGTGGGAGCCCCGTGCAAAATCGCAGGATCGCGATCAATCTCGGCATCAATTGCCAGCATGGCATCGGCAAATCGATCCAACGTTGCCTTGGATTCCGATTCGGTGGGTTCAATCATGATCGCTTCTGGCACACTGATCGGGAAGTAGACCGTCGGTGCATGAAAACCATAATCAAGTAATCGCTTGGCAATATCCAGTGCGCGACCGCCACGGTTTTTCTGATCGCTGGCAGTCAGAACGAATTCATGCATACAATTGCCCGGGAAAGCAACCTGATATTTTTTATCAAGACGCTTCATTAAATAATTGGCATTGATGATGGCTTGACGGGTCATATCACGCAAACCTTCTTCACCCATGGATTTGATATAGGTATAAGCCCGCACCAAAATACCGAAATTACCGTAAAAACTGTGAATTCTACCGATGCTGTTAGGCACATCAATTGTCAATTTATACTTATCATCAATTTTGTCGATTTGCGGTATCGGTAAATATTCAACCAGCTTGTCAACTACCCCGATAGGACCAGCCCCCGGTCCACCACCCCCATGGGGGGTAGAAAATGTCTTGTGCAAATTTATATGGACAATATCGAATCCCATATCAACCGGCCGCACAATACCAATCAAGGCGTTCAGATTCGCCCCATCCATATACATGAGTCCATCCACTGAATGGACCAGTTCGATGATTTCACAAATATTCGATTCAAAAAGACCCAGGGTGTTGGGCTGGGTCAGCATCATTCCGGCCACGGAATCGTCTATTTGAATTTTTAAATCTTCCAGGTCAACCAGTCCATCCGGTCCGGATTTTACCTGTCGGGTTTTATAGCCTCCGATAATAACACTGGCTGGGTTGGTACCGTGGGCGCTGTCGGGAATCAGGATATGGGTCTTATTGGTATTACCATTGCGCTGATGATACTGCTGCATCAGGAAGACCCCAACCAATTCGCCCTGCGCACCAGCCGAAGGTTGCAAAGTAAATCGTGCCATTCCGGTGATAGCTTTCAACTGTTGCTCCAGCTCCCACATCACCTGCAATGCACCCTGGATAGTGGATTCCGGTTGTATCGGATGCAAACCGGCAAATTCCGGCATGGCTGCTACGGCGTCATTTAGTTTCGGATTATATTTCATTGTGCACGATCCAAGGGGATAGAAATCCTTATCAACATGATGATTTTTTGTAGATAATCCAATATAATGGCGGGCTACTTCCGGCTCGCTAACTTCCGGTAGTTTGGGCTCCGTCTGACGTAAAAATCGTTGGTCAAATATTTTCTTAATATCGAAATGAGGTACGTCAGAAAGGGGCAGGTTAACGCCCACCTTACCGACACCACTTTTATCAATGATCAAATGTTCGGTCATTTTTCCCCGTCAAAATTATACGATTAATTTTTCAAGTTTAGTTCTAATCAGTTCCCGAGCCAAATCCAATGCAGTTGGTAATTTTTGCAGATCTTTCCCCCCGGCAGTGGCCAGATGCGGTCGCCCGCCGCCACCGGCACCCATGGCCTGACCGATCGATTTGGCGAACTCACCAGCTTTCAAACCGGCTTTGATCAAATCCGGGGTAATTACCACTACTGCTCCGGGCTTCCCCCCCATCTCGGCACCCAGGACGCCGATTCCCGAGCTCAGGGCTTCTAACAGTCCATCACCACGAGCTTTAAGTTCATCATTATCGGCAGCCGTTACCTTCACCACAATCATGGTATAGCCACCAATGCTGACTGCCTCTTTCATTAAATCCCGGCCACCGGATTTGTGCTCGGTCTGCTGTTGGCGTTTTAATTCTTTTTCCAGTTGCTTCTTCTGATCCAATAATTGATCAACGCGGGCTGACAATTCAGCTATTGGACTATTGAAGCGACTTTGAATTTGAGAGGTTATTAATGCAAGATTTTGGACATAATCGACAGCGCCAGCACCGGTGAGGGCAACAATTCGCCGGACACCGGCAGCCAGGGCTGATTCCTCCACAACCTTGAAAAATCCGATATCCCCGGTGCGATCAACATGGGTTCCACCGCATAATTCCATTGAGTAGTCAGCAATGGTAATGACCCGAACCTGGTCGCCATATTTTTCGCCAAATAAGGCTTCAGCGCCGGCTTCACGCGCCTCGTCGTACGATTTTAGATCAACCTGCAATGCCGTGTTCTGGCGGATTTCACGATTGACAATCGTTTCGATTTCGACAATTTGTTCCTGTGTTACCTTCTCAAAATGAGTCAGATCAAAGCGCAAGTGGTCCGGATTGACCAACGAACCGGCCTGATGAACGTGATCGCCTAAAACTTGCTTCAAAGCAGCGTGCATTAAATGGGTCGCGGTGTGGTTGCGGCGGATGGCGCTGCGCTGTTGATCGTCAACTGTAGCAGTTATGGATTGATTTACGGCGTCTTCCACAAATTTCCCGCTACACTGATGAACAAAATGCTCACCATCTTTCCAAGTATCGACAACCTGGAGATCAATTCCAGCACCGGTTATTTTGCCGGTATCGCCAACCTGTCCACCCGATTCAGCATAAAATGATGTATCGTCCAGCACCAATAAAATGTTATCATCCTGCTGAGCCCAGCGCTTAATTCGAGTGCTAACTGTCGTTGTATCGTAACCGATAAATTTGGAATCAGGACCATCACTGACAATTTGCCAATTGATCTTCCGTGTGTCGTGTTGAAATTTTCCGGCCGCTTTGGCTCGGGCTTTTTGCTGTTGCATAGCAGCAGCAAATCCGGCTTCATCCACTTTCAATCCCCGTTCGCGGGCCATTAATTGGGTTAAATCCAGTGGGAAACCATAGGTATCGTAAAGCCGAAATGCCTGATCTCCGGGAATAGTATCATCATTGAGTCCGGCAACAATTTTCTCAAAATTGTTCAAGCCGCGATCAAGGGTTTCGTTGAAGGAGGTTTCTTCAGCCCGGATTACATTTTTAATATGCCGTAATTTTTCAGGTATTTCAGGAAAAGCGTCACCCATGATTGTCGATACAGTCTCTACCAATTTATAGAGAAAAGGCTGATCAAGATTGATTTTACGGCCAAAGCGAGCCGCCCGCCGTAATATTCTCCGCAAGACGTAACCACGGCCTTCATTTGCTGGCATTGCACCATCGGCAATGGAAAAAGTGAGCATGCGAATATGATCCGCGATTACCCTAAACGATACAGGATCATCGTCGTAATTAATATCTGATAAATCGCTGGTGGCTGAAATAATCAGCTGAAATAAGTCCGTATCATAATTGCTGGTTTTACCCTGGACCACTGCAACAATTCGCTCGAGCCCGGCTCCCGTATCCACATGCTTAGCCGGAAGGTCAATCAAGCTTCTATCAGGCAAACGCTCATTCTGAATAAAAACCAGGTTCCATAATTCCCAGTATTCATCACTGACATTGACACCGGCGGCGCTTTGATTTTCCGGATCGTCGCCAACGTAATAATGAATTTCCGAACAGGGACCACAGGGACCGGACTCCCCCATTTCCCAGAAATTATCTTTAGCGCCACAGCGCAGAATTCGCTCAGGGTCGATATCGGTTTCTGATTTCCACAACTCGAAAGCTTCATCGTCAGTTTCATAAACCGTGGCCCAGAGCCGGTTTTTATCCAATTTCCAAATATCAGTGAATAATTCCCAGGCCCAACGAATGGCCTCGGCCTTGTAATAATCCCCGAATGACCAGTTGCCAAGCATTTCAAAAAAGGTATGGTGGAAAGTGTCCACGCCAACTTCTTCAAGATCGTTGTGTTTCCCGCTAACGCGAATACACTTCTGACTGTTCACCGCTCTTAAATACGGCTTAATTTCCTGTCCGAGGAAGATCGGTTTGAACTGATTCATTCCCGCATTAGTGAACAGCAGGGTCGGGTCATCGATTGGTACAACCGGTGCGCTGCGAACAAAGCGGTGTTGTTTTTCCTTGAAAAAGTCGATGAATTGTTGTCGTAATGTCTTGGAATCCATTTGAGAATCTACGTTAAAAAGCGAAAGAGGTTTCGATTGCAGTGGTATTTATTATTTCGTCCACACCGGCGATTTCACCATCACCATTTAGATCGCGGTAGGTGCGTTGGACGGTATAATTGAGCACTATGCCGGAACCCAGCTCCAATCCCAGGCGATAGCCCATGATTGTCCCTTCGGTCAACTCAAATTTGAAGGGATTGGCCACATTCCGCTGTTCATAAAAAAGTTCGGCATGTTTCAATTTACTGATTGATTTCCGCAGTTTGATTTGTCCCATCAAACTCTGATTCATTTCGGTAATAAAACTATCTTCTCCATCATTCCAGATATCACCTTTCAGATTCTGGTAGCGGGCGCCCACAGCTAATAATTGTCCCACTTCAACCATCAACCGCGCAAAAACACCATTTTGCGGTCCGAATTTACCCAGGGACTGTTCTTTGGTACGAATTGTGAACTGGTCACCGGACATAGACAATACTGCCCGCTCCAGGTCATAGGATCGGTTCCAGTAATTAAAATCGAAGCGGCCATCACCGGGGATCATCCGGTATTCCAGGTTAAAATGGACTGGGCCGAATCCGGCTGAGACACCGACTGGGATTAAACCCATGCCCAAATCGACTTCCTGCTGATTTTCAGGATTGATGGTCTGACCGAGCATCTTAGCCATTTGAGCATATATCGATAATTTAAAGGGACCATCCGTAAGAATCGGATATCCAACATCGAGGGCGAATGCGGCAATCAGATCGGAATCTTCATTAGTGTCGATTATGGGTAAACGCAGGGCTGCGGAATCATCGGGCATGCTGTCGTAGTACGGTTCGTTGCTGAAATCAAATCCCACACTGGCGCCAAGATCATCCCAAAACTGATGAATTGCAGTACTGTCATTCACATCTACTAAACCATCGCCATCCCGATCGAATTCATTGGGATCAGTATCTGCGAGACCGTCATAGTCGGTATCTATTTTCCACTTTGAGTGATCGGGGAATTCATCGACCAAATCAGGTAATCCGTCACCATCACGATCTTTCAAGCCCCTAAATTGATTCCGATCGACCACAACAGAAAAGCCCACCGGTAAACCGGCCAGCATTGGGCTGGAAATACGAGCACCAAACAGGCTGGCATTTTCCTTGAAATCATTGATAAAGCCCTGAATGGAATAACCCTTGGTTTTCACCGACAGATCCAGCCCGACTTTACGAACCGAAGGATATTGGGTGGTGTTGGTGTATCCATTAACCAAGATACCGTAACCCAAATTAACATAATCCAGAGCGCCAATCTTGAAATACAGGGGATCGGATTTTTTACCATAGCGGATATAATATATTTTATCGATCAAAGTATTTTTGATAGCTTCCGAATCCGAAAAATCCCATTCGTCTTTATGGAGATTGCCATCAGCATCAATATAAAAAACCAGGTCCAGGGCAACCCCGAATTTCCAGATTGGAACGACCGGGCGCAGGGAAATCTGGTTGTAGATCTTGCCATCAATGGTGACCGCACCAAAAGCACCACCTACGGAACGTTCATCCTGGGTAAAACCACTAGTAGATAATAATAGCAGTGTTAATATTGTAATAACAAAATTTCTGTGCATGAAAACTCCCATTTCAGACGGTGAAATTACCGTGATCCCGCTGGCCATTCAATGGGAAAGTTAGCCTTATCTGCAGAATGGTGGTGGCAAGCCTTTTACTAGTTATACTTGTTACAACGCTCCTGCGTTGTGACCAGAAAACGTTCTCTTTTATCTTGTTATGCAATTTGTTTCCCTGCCTGCGCAGGCATAAATTGATAAACGGTTAATTAATTTAAAGTATTGACTTTGGGTTGAATGGGCTAAGGTTCCATGTACACAGGATTGGAACAGTATTAGATAAAACTGATAGTTAAAAAGTAAGAGCATTTATCAATGAAAAAGTATATATCCATATTCGTCTGTCTTTATTTTATCCCGGTCCTTGTTTTAGGAGCTGGACCCCCAGCAGACATTGATAAAAATTGGCCGCAATGGCGCGGACCTCAGGCAAATGGTGTGGCACCCTATGGTAATCCGCCCGTTGAATGGAGCGAAAGCAAAAACATCAAATGGAAAATCGAGCTTCCTGGATTGGGGCATGCGACCCCCGTAATCTGGGATAATCAAATTTTTGTGTTAACCGCCATTGAAACTGATAATAAGGCAGAAAAGTTAACCAAGGCGAAAAAACAAGTTGGAATGCCGGTCACCAGAACGTCAAATGTTCATAAGTTTGTAATATTCGCAATTAACCGTTCTGATGGCCAAATTGAATGGCAACACACGGCTCGTGAAGAATTACCCCACGAAGGTATCCATCCCACCGGAACCTGGGCCTCCAACTCACCGGTAACCGATGGAGAACACGTTTATGCCTACTTCGGCTCCCGGGGTTTATACTGCTACGATATGCAGGGTAATCTTAAATGGGAAAAAGATTTGGGTGACATGACTATCAAGCTGAGTTTCGGTGAGGGCAGCTCACCGGTGCTTTATGATGATAAAATCGTAATTAATTGGGACCATGAAGGCCAATCCTTTATAATTGCACTGGACAAGAAAACCGGCAACGAACTTTGGAAAGTGGCGCGTGATGAAAATACTTCCTGGGCCACGCCCCTGATTGTTGAAAGCAACGGACAGACCCAGGTCATTACCAGTGCAACCACCCAGGTACGTAGTTACGATCTGGTTACCGGGGACCTGCTCTGGGAAAGCAGCGGCATGACCCGGAATGTGATTCCGACGCCGGTTACAGCCAACGGTATAGTCTATGTTATGAGCGGATTCAGGGGTAATGCCTTACAGGCAATAAACTTGTCCGAAGCTATGGGTAAGATAGCCGGTACCAAAGCGCTGGTTTGGACGCTTGACAGGGATACCCCCTACACACCCTCACCACTACTTTACGACGACATATTGTACTTTTTGAAAAGTAATGATGGTAATCTTTCCTGCTTCAATGCTACCACAGGTGAAGAATATTTTAGTCGTCAAAGGCTCAAAGGAGTCGGGGGAGTATATGCATCGCCAGTTGGCGCCGCTGGAAGGATTTACATATCCAGTTTGAATGGTACTTCCCAGGTCATAAAGCATGGGACTCAATACGAAGTTTTGGCTATAAATTCGCTCGAGGATAGTTTTTCCGCCTCTCCAGTAGTTGTTGCCAATGAGTTATATTTGCGTGGTACAAGATACCTTTATTGCATTGCGGAGAAATAGTCAGGTTGGAATTTGTTAGATTATATTTAGTGACAACGCGGGAGCGTTGTAACGAGGAAAACTAACATCGTATTAATAGGATGGGAAAAATGAAAATAATTAACCGATTAATCATACTTTTTGTGCTGACAGTATTATATCAAAATGGTCTGTCTCAAGAAAATTCCAATGAGAAAATATTCTTCCCACTAAATTCACTTGGAAATATTGACCTGGTAAATGTGGAGGGAACAGTTGTCGAACACCAGGGCAAATATGCCCTTCGTGTTACCGCCCAAACTGACGGCGAATCAACCGAGAAACTTGAGACAATAGTATTGATTCCTGAAATTAAATTTACCAATGGTATTATTGAGCTTGAAGTGGCTGGTGAACCAGCTCCCGGCGCATTTGCTCAAGCGCGGGGATTTGTTGGCATTGCTTTTCGTGTCAATAAACCAGAAAAATATGAATATGAATGTTTTTACCTTCGGCCTACTAACGGCCGGGCCAATAACCAGACGCAGCGAAATCACTCAATTCAATATGTTTCGCACCCTGAGTATCCCTGGTATAGACTGCGACAGAAATCCCCGGAGATGTATGAATCATATACCGATCTTATTCCTGGTAATTGGACAAAGTTAAAAATTGAAGTTTTCGGTACCACTGCAAAATTTTATGTGCAGGACGCTGAACAACCCAATCTTATTGTGAATGACTTAAAACATGGTGAATCTGAAGGAACAATCGCTCTTTGGCTGCACTCATCAACATTAGCACATTTTAGGAATTTAGTAATTCAACCCGACCAATAGGAGCTATCTTACCGGAGCCAAGTACAGGGAGAACCTTTCCACCAAATTGTAACGTCAGATATTTTTTCTAAATGGTCACAGCGCGGGAGCGTTGTAACTAGAGATAGTGTTGTAACCGGAATGTAATATCCATCAAATATCTGGCTGTAGCGCTAATAGTCAATTGAAAATCAGCATTGATTTTTCCCGTGTATCACTAACGGAAACTTACTTAGTTTTTACCAGGTTAAATACCCAATGCGACCCATTAAACTGATCCGAATCCTGCTGCTCTTGCTGCTCTGGACGGTGGTAATCCTGCCGGCCCAGACCACTATTACCGGTCTGTCTATCGAAAGTAAGAAGAATGGCGCATTCCTGCGGATTATGACCAATAAGGCGGTGGATTTACAGAATACCAGCGGCTGGATCCGCAAAGATATCTATTTCTATCTGACGATCATGAACGCCCGGGCTGATTCAGCACAAATAATGGCTACCCCGTTGATAGCGCCGGTCAAGAAACTGGAATTATCGCATGTCGGCGAATCAACCCAGCTAATGTTTGAGCTGAACCAGCCATTGGAATCATTTGAATTATATCAGTCCGATCGACCACCGGAACTACTGGTATCGTTACGATTTCCGCTGACGGAAGTATTCGCTTCACTCCAGGAAGCTAAGAAACAATCCCAACCGAATATTTTACCCCCTTCCAAACCAGCGGCTTTAGCAACAGGAACAACCTATGGGAAAATCCGCAGCGCCCTTTATCTGACTGGCGTATCGCTTACCGTTGCCGGGATTATCAACCAGGATAATAAATCGGGGATAAGCTGGGAGTTTGGCGCCGGATTGAGTTTGGTGCTGGGAACATATCTTTTTGATAAACATATCAAGCCCCTGATAAAATGACTGAACTACCGCTATATTTTGCCTGGTACTATGTGTTAGGGATGGTTTTAATGGCCCTGTTTATTCGCTTCTATTTACGCAAACGCCGTATGCGTGACATGGAACCGCCCCCGCGTCCGCCAGACACCGAAGATGATAGTTAAGCGAATATTATTATTATTTAGCCTTTCATTATCAGCCCTCTTTGCTGACTTACCCATGGAAATGACCGTAAAGGCTGCAAACAATGTAATTTTCGCACTTCGGGGCGAATCACAACATACCATTTTACAGGATCTATTGGTAATCGCCCGCCATGGTCACAGTCTGCCGGATTATATCAAACAGGAGTTAGTGGAATTACGGTTTGATTTCACAAAAAGCAGTGTAGTACGATCACGTCCGAATTTAGATCATCATTTTGATGCGGGAATATTCAGAATTCATTACAACACCAGCAGTGACACTGCCGTAAGCCCATTGGACACAGCGGGCATCATAGGCATTCCGGATTATGTGGAAACTGTCGCAAATGCTTTTAACTATACCGCACAAATAGAATTGACTGAGCTCGGTTTTTATAGGCCGCCCAACGACAATAATGGGGGTTCAAATCATTATGATATATATATAACCTCACTTTCAAATAATGTTTACGCTTTCACCAACCCCGAGTCGGAAACCGGTGATAATAATAATTCACCATTCAACGAAATAAATGCCTGGACCAGTTACATCGAGATCCGCAATGAATATGCAGGGTTTCCAAATACGGAAGAGGAGAATATCCAGGTTACCGCTGCCCATGAGTTTTTCCATGGTATCCAATTCGGCTATGATGGCTGGGAGCAAGTCTGGTTGCTCGAAGCTACAGCGGTTCTCATGGAAGAAATCGTTTTCGATGATGTCAATGACTGCTATCAATACATGCCGGGCTGGTTTGACAAACCGTATTTATCGCTGGATCTGTTAGGCAATCGTATGTACGGGTCATTCATCTTTTTCCAGTACATATTCGAGCATTTAGGCGGTTATGAAACGATCAGGCGGATTTTCGAGTATAGTATCAGCTACGACAGCTATCAGCATGATTACAGCCACCAGGTTATCAGCCTGGCGCTGGAACCGGTCAATTCATCGTTCCCGGACGCTCTCAATAAGATGGTGGCCGCCAATCTGATTATGTCAAATGATGCTGGCATTTACAGTTATGAAGAAGCTGATAGCTATAGGGTCCAGGTTTTACTGCCAATCGAAGAAACGATAAATTATTTGGCGGGCGATACGTTGTCGGTATATAATTATAAATTAAACCGGTTTGCCAGTCAGTATTTTGAAGTCAATACGTTTTCACCAATTCTGGTAACGTTAACTAACCAAAGTGGACCAGCCAGCGATTTAAATCTGCTGGCAATTCTGGAAATCAGCAACGGCATTTATGAAGTGCTTTCGGGAAATATGTTAAATATCCCCAATGATTACCTTTCCATTAATCTGGCCGTAGTCAGTCAAGATACGCTGGGGAACAATTGGAATTTCAAATTATTCTTTCAGCTTGGCGCAACCGGAAATTTTTTAATTCCTGATGATTTTGAAATCGCTCTGGCGTATCCCAATCCATTTGATCCGGCGTTAGACCTGATGACTATCGAAATTATAAGCCGGTTTACCCAGTCAATGGATGTTAATATTGTTAACATGGCCGGTCGGAATATTATTTCGCTTAAAAATGATCCAATTGAATTTGGGAAAACCAGGTTAATCTGGAATGGCCGGACCAGCGCTAATTCTCCTGCTGCCAGTGGAACTTATATTATTGTTGCTACTGGTGATCAAAACACAAAAAGCAAGTTGATTACCATTCTCAAGTGATCCAATCAAAATGGCAATTTGCCAACCCGATCCAGAGCCAGCAATGAATCATAACCGCCAATCGTTTTATTATCAATTATAATTTGTGGAACCGTTCTGCCGCCGGTTAGCTTGAATAATTCATCCCGGCTCATATCGGAATCATTGATATTTATTTCTTCAAATGATTGTTTCTTTGCATTCAAAAATTGCTTCGCCGCCAGGCACGATGGGCACAATGGGAGGGTATAAATTCTTATCATTAGTTTTGGTCCTATTTTTCAATTTGATACTACTTCCGATAAAAAGTTACATTAGCTGATCTTTTAGGTGAATGCAATTAAGTAATTCGGTAAATTATAAATTAATTAGCAGGATTCAAGGTAAAAAAGGAGCAGAAATGATCAGAAGAATTATCGTGGGTATTGACGGATCAGATTATTCCCGAACAGCAATAACCATTGCCTGTCTGCGGGCAGAGCTGACCAATGCCACGATTGTCGGTGTTGGGGTAATCGACTTACCGGGAATCAGCAAACAGGAAGCCGGCGCCGGCGCCGGTGCCAGCTATTATGCGCACAAGACAGAAGAACTAAAAATTAAAGATGCCCGTGAAAAAATGGCGGGGTTTATCAGTGATTTCGTCGCCGATTGTGAGGACCACGGCGTAAAATACGAAGTCAGTTCCCATGAAGGTGTTCCATTCGAAGAAATTGTCAAAGAAGCAAATTTTGCCGATCTGATATATATCGGAACCAAAACCTATTTCCATTTCGAAACATCTTCAAAACCGGGTGAAACAGTAATGCGAATTCTTAAATATGCTACTTGTCCGGTAGTGGCTGTTCCAAAAAATATTTCTTTTCCTTCCAACGTAATCGTTGCTTTGGATGAATCGAAGGCAGCCGCCCGAGGATTACGGGAATTCGTCGATTTATATGAAGATAAAGATATTTTTTCCGATCTGGATTTTTACCTGGTTTCCGCTGGTGATCCGCATGAATTAGCTTCCCTGCATGAAGGCGCTCTCACCTACCTCGCTACTCATGGATTGACAGCCGAATCGATCATACGACCGGGTAAACCAAGCCAGGTGATCCTTGAGGAAGCAAAAAAACGAATGCCCAGCGCCATAGTTCTCGGCGCCTACGGCAATAAAGGTATATCGCAATTGTTTTATGGGTCAACCGCTAAGAAAATTGTCGAGGATGATAGCGTCCCCGTCTTGGTCACACATTAGAAGAAAATAAAAAGGGTCGGAATATTTGGACCCTTGTTATTTCAGATTATTTCAATAATAATATTTTATTAATCCGCTTGCCGGTCCCGCTCTTGGCCACAATAAAATAAGTACCGGTACTTACCGGGATGCCGGCATTATTAGTGCCATTCCATTGCAAGGAATGCTTTCCACTGCCATATTGTTGATCAGTTAATTTTAGTACTTCCCGCCCGAGTAAATCAAAAATTGATATTGCGACCTGCGCTTCCGCTGCTAAAATGAAGACAATCCGAGTCTCAGGATTAAATGGATTGGGATAAGCCGGTAACAAGGTAAAATCATGTGGTTGAGTCTGGTCATCGGTTGTCAGTGAGGGAATGTAATGTTCCGGAGCTTCGGTGGTAAAGCGAATTGCCAATTCATCTGCGAGAGGAGCGGCTCCGGGTGCATAGCTGTTATTGAAAACGTATTGCACACCTTCATTCTGATCCGCTGACTCAATACCGACAGTGCTATAGTTTTTAGTGACATCAACATCTGCTATTGAAAAGTACTGAATATCGATGATGCCATCACCGGTTGCGGTCGGCTGAACAGATTGTGCATAGAGTATGATTTCAAATGTTTCCATAGTGACTTCGTCATAGCCATTAAGCGCCTGATCCCATTCGATAATAAATCGCCCATTGGCTGCGTCATGCCAGGTATAGACCCGGATTGAATCAGTCCCTACAACTTCCAGGTCATCCCAAAAAGCCGCGACCTGAGCTTGGGGTCCCAAGGCCATGGGTATCGAAAAATTCCAGAAATAATTAATGTCACAGGGCACAAATGACAGCCAGCCATTGGAGCTGATAGTCACCTGATTATAGGTTGTACCGAAATACTGGAAATCGAAAGGCATCAATACATCGAAATGGTCGTCATCATCGAGGCGATAAAGCTGAGCGGCGGAATTACCGGACAATTCGACCCAGTCATAAACCGGCGCCTGGCTGTAGGCCAGATCATTGTTATCATAAGTCCAGTAACCATATTGCGAAGGCGGAATAGGATCGGATATCCCGGCGGGGATTACCGGTAAAGCCTGACTGTTATGAAAAACCAGGATTGTATCGCTGTAAATATCAATATCAATATCCAGACCACTGCCGTTAGCTACGGCTCCCACTACCCCGGCAAAAGCTCCGCTTTCATTTACCGATCCCCAGCCGGGTAAATTAAAAGCATTGGATAGTCCATCGTTAATTATCAGCGAATCGGTGACGGAAGAAATCTGCACGGTAAGCCCGGTCCAGGCAGCACCGCAATAACTAGTCAGATTAAGATTACCATTGAAATTACCTTGTGGTAGTAGACCGGTAGTCAATGATTCAATTTTGAAAACCGGTTTAATCACCGGGACAATTATCTGACCAATCAGTCCACCACCATCAGATAAATTTATTAGGAACCCGGTTTGCGGGCCAAATTCTCGGACTCTGAATTCCAGGGGATTATCAGTCAACACCGCCTGGTTGCCCGGAATTGCCGGATAGGTAACGGAAATCATCTGGGCTTGTAAACCGGAACCCAATTGGGCGGTAATGCTACCGGCGGCAATTTCTGTTGTACCGGTATTTTGCAAACGAGGGAAAATTGCCACCGTCTGTCCGGGGGCGCAAAAATTAACTGCTACACCGTCAGCGGTTTCAATATCGAAACCGGATATAGTAATCGGTCGGGAAGCACCGCTGGCCGCCACCACGACATGCCCCTGGATAAAACCGGTTTTATTGGCGTAAATATCAAGATCTCCCACAGATAAATCGCTGACCTGAGAAATCAATTGTCCATTTGCGTCAGTTATCCCTCTTGCTACCAACTCATCGCCGATCATTACGGCTATAACCGCCTCGGGTACTGGTTGATTATCGTTGTCAGTGACCGTCGTAATGACGATACCATCGCTGACGTTGACCGGATCAATGGTAATCGTGAAATTATCCGGCCGCAACAGGTGAATATTCAGGGAAGGATCACCAAGAATATTATAAACATGAAAATAAGTTTCCTGGCTTTCGCCGGGTCCATCCAACTGGGGAAATTCAGTCAGCAAACCCATTTGCCCGGCCAACAAAGCCGGTCCCAATTCACGTACATTTTGATCCAGCATGGCATCGTACATATAGGTATTAATGACATTATTAAATCTGGTGCTGGTATGCAGATCCGATGGTCCGATCAGAGCAACAGCACCCTTTGAAACGGTGGGCGTACCGCCCCTGACCAAAGCTTCGCCGAACATTGGATCCACACTATTGGCAAAATCGGCCGAATTGCAGACAAATGAAGTAAACACTGGCGTCATGCTGCCATTGTTCAGCCCGGCAACGTCTAATACATGAAACTCCGGGTAATGCCAGCCGTTGGCATCGCCCCAGCCACGATAATTGACTAAGCCAACGCCGGAATTGATGGCATTCTGAATCTGGGACGCACCCTGCTGAACCGGCGGATAATAAACGGTATCAGTTTGGGTATAGCCGTAACTCAACAATCTTTCCCGCAACCAGCGGGACGTCCAGACCGGTGTGATCGGAATCGGTACGGTATTGCTGTAATTACCGGCCACGATCAAAGCTTTATCCAACCATTGATCATTGTGGGCCAGGGGATCACGGTGATAATTGATAGTTTTATTAATCATGCTGATGAGTTCGATATTTGAATCAACGGAAAACCGGCCGATATAAAAGTCCGGAAAGAAATCATTTCCAAGAATATGAGAGTAACGCTGATCCGTCACATCATTCTCAACACCATAATAAAAAGAAGGCATTGCGCCAAGTCCATCAACATCACCTATCAGCAATACGTACTCAAGCATTGGGTCAGCTTGCAGGAACTGTTCAATGCTTTGCTTGATTTCTATAGCTGTAGACCCAAATTCACTAAGGGTTTTCACAACGGCGTTAAAACCCTGGGACCGTTTAAATGATACAAACCCGGTCAGATCGGTCAAATAGGGTAGCAAATTATCTTTGGTAATTATTAAAAAAGTTCCCCGCTCCAGATTCATTTCCAGCCGGGGAATGCCATAGGTGGCTTCAATCATGTAGCTGAAGCTAAGAGGCACCGGCCGGGTTGAAATTTCAGGGCTTTCATAACCGCGAAAGCTGGCGCCACCGGCAAACAAGCCGCTCAGGAATGTGAGTATAAATAGTATTTTTATCAGTTTTTCAGTATGATGCATTTTTTAACAGTAGTTTGTAGGGGAGTTTTTACACGCAGAAAATAAACACCGGAGCTAGCGGGTCTATCCGTATTATGGAAATTGTAACGCCAATTTAAAGCCTGGGGATGATTATGACTAATCTTTTCAGTATAAACCTGCCTGCCCAGTAGATCGAAAACCGTAATAACCACGGGACCACTGATCATTGATAGATCGATACCAATCATACCGTTGGATGGATTCGGGTAGGGATTGGAAATAGCGACTGTCGACCGGTTATGCTCAGGTTCTGCATCCGTCATTAGCAGCGGATCATTCACAGCCGTCAGTTTTAGATCAAAAACCTGCCAACCACGATAATTAACGGTTCCATCTACCAACATGCGCAACATTACGCGTATGGTATCAAATCCAGCCAGTGAATTCGATCCAATCCAATCCGTGCGAGTTTTATCCCAGCCATGTTCCGCCAACTGCCAATTTGCCAATATTGTTCCCGAATTGTCTATCAACCGCACGGCGATTGTATCCTGATCCCATTCAGTTTCAAAACGATGTTTTATCCTGACAGTCAGGCGATTGCTGCCGCTGACGTTCAGGGGTGGTGAAATTAAATAATTTGTATCACGACCGGTAATGGAATTCGGATACAGCCAGTCCGACTGCGATTTCAGCGTATCAACGACGAAACACCATTGACCATGCCGGTCCATCCATTCGGTGGAATCGGATAAATCGGGATGCCAGGAATGGAGCGACGGGTAAAAATTAACTAAATAGGTGGCGCCGCCCGCTATTTCACAAGTTTCCAAAACTGGGCTGGAATCGTCAGCACTAAAAACGGCCTGCCACTGGTCTTCAAACAGATCGATATAATTAGTGCCCGCTGACATATTTACCGTATCGACAACTTCGCCACTTGAAAATACCACTGTCACCGGCATGCTGGAACCAGCGATAGTAAAACCAACGTTATGAATAGGACGTCTGTGTAAATCAATGTTTACATTTGTAAGACTGCTGATATTTGAGGTGACAATAGTTGTATCCGGGAAAAAACCGGGTTTGCTGGTGACCAGGGTATAGGTTCCGGGATGTACAATACGTCTGAACCGACCGAATTCATCGGTCAATCGTGGATCCTGCACGCTACCGGATAACTCCAGTATTTCAACCCGCGCGTCTGCTAAAGGACTTGATTCGCTTGTGATAAAACCGGCAATCTGGGTAGCATCGGTGCCATATCCGATTAAGCGATCCATAAGATACAGCATGGCCGGCAGCAGGCGGTCGACGGTATCTTCGATCAAGGCGCTGTCCGGCTGGAGATTCGCAGTTCCACACTCGATCAGATACTGAAAACACCCAGTCGCAGCATAGAACCAATCATGCGCCTTGCCATTGCGCGAACCGCCATAGACCGGCAGATAATTACCCTGCCCGCTTTCATTAATCAGCAGATTAGCCATTGTTTCGCCGATAGCAATTATTTCCTGATTATCGGGTGTGGTTTTACCATCCCAGTCCCAGGGATAAAATACTTTCTCAGACAAATTGCCCGAACGTGAACTGTGCCAGGCAATCGAAAACATAAAATCATGTTCCAATGCCAAATCCCGGATAGCACGGGTCTCTGGTTCGGAAAAAGGCGCCAATCCTTTGAAATAGTCGTAATGGGCTCCGTAGGGCGTGGGATCCAATTCACCGAAGTTCTCGCCAAACATCCAGTTAAAATCATAATTCCGGTTGAGATCTACGCCATCGAAATCATTTCCGATACTGGGATCATAATCGAAAATGCCGTTGGGCCAGGGTCCATCGGGAGAGAAATCGTGCTTGTTTTTCCGATAGCTAACATCAAGTTCGGAAAAAACTACTTCCATTCCCTCAGGATTATGGGTTGGTATTATCCAGGTTTCGATATTGGTTCTGAGGGTGTGAATATGCATTGCCATTGCCGGGGCAGGGTTGAGCATTAGATCAATAAATTTTATAACCGCTTCTACGCCCAGGATTTCCTCGGCATGACACTGACCAAGAAACAAGACCCGGGGTTCATCTTCTTTTTGCTGAACATTATCGGAGATTTTTACTGCCAGAATCGGTAAATGATCATGCTGTGAATAGCCAATTGTATCAACACGAAATATGGATGAATAATCCGGATTGCTGGAAAGGGTGTCAAGCAACACCTGAATCTCAGTATAAGAATGAAAACGGTCATCGAGCACCTGCCCCACCAAATTGCCACCGAACAACAAAACAATCATTGGCAGGAGATATCTAAACTTCATTTTCATGCGCTAATTAAGAAAAGCTCCCAATCAAAATTTACTTCAGAAAGGTGATTTTGCCAGTACTGAAATGCTCACCGGCTTTTAGTGAATACAGATACAACCCACTGGGCAACGGCTCATAAAATTGATTGCGACCTTCCCAGGTGATTTCCAGATAGCCGTTTCGCAGGGGCAAGATTTTTTCCTGATAAACCGATTGTCCCAAAACATTGTAGATCACCAGGGTAATCGGTTGAGCATTGGGAAGATCAATCCCGAATGTAACAACTCCGTTAAACGGATTCGGATAGGCCGGGTGAACCTTGAATTCGGTTGGAATTACGCCACTGAAACTGGTGCTTAGGGCGTCTGTCACCTTGATAAGTTGACCATACAGACCGGCAATATCAGCCTTACCGGAACTGCGTAGATCACGCCAGTAAACGAGCCAGCGGTCATCTTCCGGAGCACCGGCAGCGAATACTTTCACAATCTGCGGGTCCAGTTGATCATGAAATTCTCTGATGATTGGTAAACCGCCGGCAGCATAGCGTATACCCAGACCAATCTGATATAACTGCCCGTAAACATCCATCCCGCCTGTTCGGATCGGATCGGGATTGAAGGAGCCGCGCTCATCTTCCCAGGTGACCAGGAATGTGCCGGGATATACATTGGCAACAGCAGGATTCTGCTGGTACAATAGTTCATTACAAAACACAATATTAGTATCGACTAAAGCTTGTGAATTGAAATCAATAAACTGACCATAAATGTCGTAATCCATACCGCCACGAAAATCTTCCCAGACCACTAAAGCACGATTATAATCATGGTCATAACTCATAACGGAATTTAATTGATCATTATCAGCAGTAGTGATTGGCAGCCCGTTTTCCGCCCAGGACAAATTACCGTCCCAGCTTAAGATCTGACCATAAAGATCGACTGTCCCTGAGCGTAAATCTTCCCAGGCGATAAAAATACCATCCGTATCATTAATTGCGATTGCGATTGCATTGCGTTGATCATCCACCGCCACACAGACGGGTACCGGGGTTTGGGGCCAGCCAGCGGCAATCACACCATCGGCGGTGTATCTTTGAGCAAATAAATCCTGAGCATGCCAGGCATCCTCCATCCAAATCATTACAAAATCACCGTTGGCGGCAGGAATTACTGCTTGAGTATAACCATTTTTAAAGGCTACACTGGCCAGTGTGATACCTTCTGGAGCCAGTATCGGACTGCCACTGTTATCAAAACGTTGATAATAAATATCGTAGTCCATAAAATTCCTGATCTCAGACCAGATAACGCCGAGACCGTCATTTAACGGTACTAAGTTGGTATAGAGTTGATCGGCAATGGACGGGTAAACGGTAACTCCGTTAGAATCCCACAGATTTTGAAACTGGGTGTTCAATTTATTGATTCGCAGTGATTTCGAACCACCGGAAATGTCATAACTCCCAACAAACAAATCTCCATTATTATATAAGTAGGCCGGTTCACTGATAACGGCTTCCGAATGCAGATCAAATGACATCAAATCGACTCCGTTGACCAAATTAAAATTATCAGCACGACGCCCGGTGGTATCAATTACCATCCCGTACGTATGTTTTTCACTACGACCGTCTTCCCATAGCAGGAAAGCTGATTGGTCGTCATATTCTAAGCCGTCCACAAATGCCACATCACCGTCCATCCCAGGCATTATTATTAACCCGGTTGTTGTGAAGTCCAATGCACCGGATGCGTCGACCCGTTGACTAATTAAATCTATACTGCCGGATTTCTGGTCACCGGCAAAAATGAAAGCGCCACCATTGTTATCTGAAACCAGAATCGGACTAAATTGAAAACCGAATAAATCATAACTAATATTACCGGTATCACTCAGCATTAAATCACCGGCGGCTGACACATGCTGAAGATTAATACGAATATCTGGGTAAACACCTTCTTCCCAGGCACACCAAATACCACCATCACCATCCACTGTTAAACGGGCGTTATCATTTTTGGTGGAAGAAACATCCAATGGAACACCATCAAGACTCCAGTCTAACTCGCCTGCAGGGTTTACTTTTTGGGTATAAAAGCGTCCATCAATGGGATCATGCCGGAAATCTTTCCACATTACAAATACATTTCCACTAGGATCACGTTTAACCCGCGGTCCGGTCTGAACACCTGGATCGTCAGTCAGTATCTGTGGTCCCGCTAATACCAAACCGTCAGCATTTACCAGCTGATACCGCACTCGATCGCTGCCATCGGTTTCCTGCCAGACCACTAGATTGGTGTCATTTCGCATATAGGTAGTCCGGGGCCGGCTCTCGAGATAATCCTCGTGGGCAATTCCCAAATGTTCGGTCCAATGAAAGCTCATATCAAGATTTAATCGTTGACCATAGATATTAGTATTGTTAGAATAGGCGTCTTTCCAAACCAGCAAAGCCTGGTTATTGCCCGCATATTCAATACTTTTCTCCTTTTGAGCACCCGATCCATAGGCAATGGCGACTGCTTCACCGGCCGCAACAATGTTATGATTGGCATCAATATGCGTGCCGTATATATCTTCATCAACACCATTCCGTTTATCTTGCCAGACGATATAGGCACCACCGCTATTGTCGGTACACATGGAAATACTGATTTGCACACTGTCCGCAGTACACAAAGCAACTCCATCGGCATCCATTAACAGGTTGCCGCCGGCATCAAGATGCTGGATATAAATATCGCTCATATCGCCATTGCGGTAATCTACCCAAGAAATAAAAACACCACCATTCCCATCAGCAATTGCCACCGGATCTTCCTGTCGCCCCGGTGAGTTCGTTACCGCTAAGCCTTCAAGTCCCCACAATAAGCTGCCGGTAGTGTCGATCTTTTGAGCATAGATATCCCTGATCCCATAGCGAACATCCGACCAGATAATGATTGCTGTTCCATCCTGCCCGCTGGAAACTGTTCTTTGCCACTCGATATGAACTCCCTGGCGGAACGCGATACCATTATCCTGCCACTGAAACTGGGCGCTGGCAAGGCTAATTATAATTAGTGAAGTGAGAAGTAATCGTTTTAACATCATGTACCTTAAGTATGTTGAGGAGTTCGGGATTAAATTAATTTAACATTAGATCCCAATAGTAAAAATCTGTAGTCCTTCACGGGTGGCTGCCAGTAAATAGCCATTTGTGAATGCGGTGTGATAAACATGCCCGATATCATATACGCCACGGCTCTCAGGATATTTTGGATCGGTGATATCAAACAAAGCAATTCCCTGACTTCCCAGCGCCAGTACAGCCATATTTTCATAATATGAAACTTGCTGAACACGCAAATCACTGGCGAAACGCACACCATTATCAATAAATATGAGACTATCTGCCAAAATCTGAAAATAATAACAGCCGCCTTCTTCAGAAGCCACAAATAGACCTGAATTACCATGGAATGTAACGCTGACTGCATTGCCTTCGGTATCTCTTGAATCTAGGAATGTCTGGAGGGCCGGAGGAGATTGATATTTGTATATAGCTACCCCCAATTGATCGATGGAAACCGCCAATAATGAATCAGTAATATCAATTCCGGAAGAGCGACCATTAACCGGTGTCTGACTATCACCATCGGCTGCCGGACTGTAAAGAATTGTGGTATCATTAAACACAAATCCGATAAATGAAGTTACCTTAATACCGTCATCCTCGTCAGCGGCTATAATGGTAAATGACAAATCTCCGTCAATGATTCGGAATTCTTCGGTTTTCTCACTCATAGCCTGCCCGTTGTTGATCGGATTATCAGGATCAGAATAATCAATCAGTATTGGGCGTTCATAGGTTTCTAAAGCAAATAATTGTTTGGTTCGAGCTGAATAAGCAACCTGATTGATATCCTTAACAACGGCTAAATCGTTATTAATGTCCAATGTTGTTTTCAATTGAGGAATGCTATTGGATTCAAACAATGGAGCAAAATTCCAAATCTGCACTCCTCCTTGTCCGGCGGCGACAAAAACAAAATCACCGGAAATAGCCGTATATCGGCAATAGCCAATTGTGTTTAATGTTGTTACGTGATCTAAATCCCAGATGTCTTCGCTTTTCGGCTCAAGACAACCCTGTAAGATCAGAAAAATTCCGGCAATAATCAGGGTGTAATTAAATATTTTCATCAGTCAATTTTAGTGCTGGTTAATGTCAATCATTCATTATCATTTAGCTTCGAAAGTTAGGCTGTTTTTTCTTTCAGGTAAAGGACTCAGAAAAGGAAATGAATTTTTTCCAATCAATTTCATCAAAATAAAATAATTTTGGTTTTTCAGACAAATATTATTGTATATTATTAATAGATCAAACAATTTGACCACTTGA
Organism: uncultured bacterium; assembly: GCA_964539785.1. GTDB lineage: Bacteria > Fidelibacterota > Marinisomatia > Marinisomatales > TCS56 > JABMPO01. The sequence continues at coordinate 45,402 of CAZIJQ010000007.1, forward strand.
TTGCAGGATAAAATGGATCAACAAATCGAGCGACCTATGAAATCAATATCAATGCTAATAATTATAATTTTAATGTCAATTCTAAATGGTCAGGACATTCGCACCATTAATTTGAAATCAGGAGAAAGAATAACGGGTGAGATCATTGCGACAGATACCATAAAACACACTATCAGCGTAAAAACCAATTACGGCATTCTGGAGATAAATCAAGATCAGATCAATACTGAAATTGTGACAATTTTTCTTAAATCTGGCGACCGATTGAAAGGGACTGTAATCGCGGAAGATAAACTTTCCATAAAAATCGAATCCAGGGTTGGACCTTTAACGCTCCAAAAATCAATTATTGAAAACATTGATTACGGATTAATAAAACCAACTGCTGGGGTCATTGAGCCGCCCAAGAAATTTAAACTGGGAATGGATCGGCAGATTGATGTTTTTTATGATCCAACCGGTTATACGCTGAAAAAAGGGATTTTATATATTAGCGGTCTTAGTTGGGGTTTTGGGCTGAGTGATAAGCTACAGATCACTTCCCGCTGGGCTGGCTATTTCAATGGAAATTTCAATTTAAGACCTAAACTGCGCATTTTACGAGTTGGTACCCTGGACAATGAGCATGTCCTTGCGCTGGGAGCCCATTTCCATAGTCGAGCAACAGTTAATAAGTACGAATGGATCGAGGACAATTTTCTATTCGAAAAAGGCCACTGGGACAGTAATTCAGACGCCTGGATAACAAACGGCGACAGTATACCCCTTTACTACGGTGGCTACGAACGAATAGGCACCACAATCAATGTGCCGGCAAGCGACCGTAGAATAAATGAAGAGTCTTATGATCCGTATTATTGGTATGATACGGAAGCACCCGATCCCATAGTTTATTATGAAGCCTTTATCGCCTATACTTATTCCCATGCCAGATCGGGCGTTTCCGGCCGCACCAGTCATACACTAGGCGCTATTATCGGGAAGCATCCTGACAAGTCCGAATTTATGACACGTATTTATTACGGCGGTGGAATCGACGTTCGCAAAAACCTGATCATGAATTACGAATTATTTTACGATCCCAGTTATATCGAATGGTGGAATCGATCAGACGAAATATTTGATTATGAAGATGAATTAAGTTTGACAAAACCGGAACAACCGCAGGTCAGTCCATTACATTTCGATGTGGGATTTATCTATTCCATCAATAAATGGCTGCGGGTAGGAATCCATTTCCAACCCTATATATTTGCAATATATATGAAGTTTTAACGCAGGTATAAATCAGGACGCCAGGTCAGGTCAAACCAGGTTTGAATCTGGGTAAAGCTTTTCAAATCCTGTACCCAATCAAAATCGGAGTGGGTATTTCTGTGACGGTAACGCAACTTCCATGATACTGCTAAATTATCGCTGATATCCTTTTTTAGCCAGACATCGGTTTTTAAATCGAAATGGTAGCGACCGCTGTGGAGTGGATCGGAAATATCTTCAAATAAATAATAGCGGTTTTCACCACGCCAGGAAATTCCGGTTTCATTAATAAAAGGAAGTGAATTTTTAATACGAACCGGGAAATAGATTTCATAAAATCTGTAGGAGCGATCCATGCGACTGGCGCGCGCTGTGTTACTAAAACTAATATTATCCGCCTGTCCAGCTTTTAGCTCAATACTGTACCGCAACCGGCGATTCAAACTTTGTGAGAAGCGTAATCCACCGTAATAAATATTAAGGTCAAATTCGGTGAAAGGTATTTCATAATAACGCTGTAAAAAACCGGAATTAATGGAAAAATAGCTGCGGTGAATCGCTGGCAGAGTTACCATCAGAGAATGGTCAGCATCAGAAAAATTACAATTTGCCAACAGTGAACTTGAAATATCCCGGTTGATATAGGTTCTCAGATGATAATCATTTAGGCGAGTGATCTTGAATTTTAGGTGGCGATAAGAACCCCAGGAATAGTCTACTTCAAAACTGCTGGATGAATATTTTTTCTCCGGGGAATGAGTATAATTTGTGTAGCCGGGAGAAAATCGTATAGTCAAATTCTGGTTGTGACCGCTAAGCCGGTAATTTGCGCTGATTGATCCACCGATACGCCAGTAATGGGAATCAAATGTACTCATGCTGCCCAGGTTGCACGGATCGTAAGCAGTCTCCTGCTGCTCTTGCAGGGACAGCCGTAAGACATTGGAGTCATAACCATTCCGGATATTGATTGAACCATTGAAATTGGGGGTCAGGTAATCAAATAGGCTGCTGCCAAAAGTTACGGAAAAAGTCAAAGAAAGTAGTATTACCAGTTTATTCATTTATATTCGGTAAAACGCGTTAACACTACCCGATCTTTTTCAGTTAAAGATATATCATAGATATATTTTCCTTGCGGAATTTTTATCTCACAGCTACGCCATTTGGCAGGCACTTTTTCGGTTTCTTCTAAGATTGTTGAGCTAGTTGAACGCTCCGAAGTAAAATAATAGGTACCGATAATTTTTTTACCCTGGGATACCCTCAAACGATAGACTTCTTCCGGTCCCATCCAGGATTCAAACTCCAATCGACTGGTAATTTTCAATACACCCGGTCCGGTAGCAGCAATCTGCAGGGGGATACTGTTGCTCAATTCATAATATTCGATTTTCTTTTCTCCCGTCATCAGGTGTCTGGCCGTCTGGTGAGCGGTTGGAGTCAGTACAGTTTTTTCATCATTAGTGGCAGTAAACTCCTTTCCCAACACCCGAACCAGTACTGGTACTTTTTGCTGTTCACGAGGAATAACGCGAATTTCATGTTTCCCTGCCGGAATATTGATAAAATAATTTCCGGAATAGGTAATATACTTATTTGGACGTTGAACAGAGCGGATACGTTTATCGACATAATATTTATGGGAAATAGCAATGGTATCTGCCTGGTCAATAATAATAGTATACTGAAACCCGTGCGTTTTTTTACGTTTGGAATTTACCGGAAGACGGCTGATCAGCTCAAGTCGCCGGGGACCATTTAAAGTATAAGTCAAGCCATCGTTTTTAATTACGTAATACAAACGGCGTTTGGATCCGATCACCAAAATTTCTTTTTCATCGCCACCGGCATTGGGACGCAACAGTTCCCCACGGACTGATTCACCGGTAATCAAAAATAATGTTGCTAACAGAATAATTTTAAAGAACTGAATCCGGCTCATGTTGCTCCATTCTGGCTTTAATTTGATTATGACTGCGATATCCAATAAAGACCACCGTACTGATCACGATGATGAGGCAGATGGCGGTAACAAATAAATTATAACGCGCTTCGGAATATAGTTTTCCCGACCCGATTTCCGGGAGGGGAATTGGCGCATAGGGCATGCCTAGTTTTTTTGTCAGCGATTGAATATTCAAAATATGAATAATCGGCACATTGGACTTGGCAAAATAAGCCATAACGCCTTCAATTCCGCCGGTTCTTGTTATAGACTCAACATCGCGTCGGTAAACGAGACCCGGTTGTAATAATTTATGGTTAAAGCTGGTTCCCAAACTGGCAACACCGCCGCCAACATTGATAAAAGCTGCATATTTATTTAGATCGCTGACCGATTTAAAAATCTGCACACGCTGCTCCACACTGGCTGCTAAACTCTTTTCACGGATCAGCTCTAACCCATGGGCGTTAATATTTTCGATGATAATCTGCCGGCCGCGGGGACTTAATAGTCGTCCCATATCATTACGGCCACCGATCGAGGCGACCATCGATTTTGCGGAAATATAACCGCTATCAAATAAAAGTTGTTCCATGTCCAGCCAAGTGAAATCGACCAGGTTTGCTCCCCACTGTGATGCACCGACTGAAGTAATCACAACCGGTTTAATGCCCAGCACATCACAGGCTACCAGACAGGCGATATTTGCACCCGGCATGGATCCGGTGAAAAGCACAGCCACAGTATCCCCCTGAGAGACTTGAGCTTGATACAGCAATTCAATCATCGCAGCAGCAAAATTCGGATCGAGAGTGGTCAGTTTGGCATCAAGATCACCTTCATCAGTTGTAATAAGGCTGAATTGACTGCCGACGATACCCGTTTCATTCGGATCATTTTCCGGGTCCATAATGACACTTTCTTCCATCCGAATTGTCTTCAGATAATCCATAGCAGCTTGCATTTGTCGGGCGGCATTCAGTTTAATCTCGTAGGTATCAGAGATAATAACTACCTTTGATAGTACGGCTACACTATAACTGATAAGACAAATAACTGCCATCAGAACCAGCGTTCTGGTTTTTTGAATCGCGGGGCGGAATATTCCGTCAGATTTTGTCTCAAACATCCAACACCCCGCCCGAAATCAGCATTACGGTAAGTTTTACTATTACCGCCGTAACAATCACCACTGAAATCGTCCTGATAATTCCCTGCCGATCCATCCAACTGGCTATCAATCCCGGTATGATATTACCGATCACTGCCATAGAATAATTATCGATTGGCGAATAAAGGAAGTTTCTGGTGATGTAGCCACCGAGAAAACCCATGATTAAGGCCAGTACCATACGGCGTTTACCGTAAATAAACATGAATCGGCTTAACAGCTTTATCAGACCAACCACTATTATGGCGACCGAAAAAGTTATGGCAATCTGCAGGGGTTGATGTAGATACAATGCAATATAACCCGGAACAATTATCCCTCCGGCGGTAACACCAAGAGTCTCAGACAGGATGAGACTTAATGCAATTCCAAGGCCAATCGTAATCTCAGTCATTTTACTCTATGGACAAATTTAGTGTCATTTTTACAGATCGCGGCGGTGTTTACGTATCATGTTGACAATATTCTGACCGGCGCCAACCTGATTGCCGATTGCGAAAATCAATGAATCATTCGCCAGCAATTTAAAAACATCCAATACTTTCGAGTAAGCTGCTTCGGTATCCACAATATGGACTTCCGTTCCCGGCGAATAATGTGCCAGATGTCTTATCTGGGAATCAATCTTGCTACCCCGCACGACGAAATGGTCGGGTTTGATATGTTCCATGGTTAATTGCAATAATTGCTTTGTTCGATATTGCCGATCGTCACGGGTATTTAAAAACACGCAGACATCGCCTTCAACAGGATAGCGATCAATCACAAAACTCCAGATGTTAAGTGTGGAAACGGGATCGTTAGCTGCCATGCTATTGATAAAGAACACCGCAGCATCATCAAATTTCAAGCGCCAGGCGACCAATGCTCCCAAGTCCGGTTGAACCGTCACCATTCCATCTAAAGCCGTCTTCCTGTCGATCCCAAGTTGCTTACATACTGCCAGGGCCAGGGCTACATTCTGGGGATGCTCAAGATAGGAAAAACGGTGTAAGTCAGAGCGATTCACAGTTTTTTCCGCAACCTGTAGCGAGCGTGTATTACGACGCTTTGCAACCTCGGCAAGTTGGGGAAAATACGTGTTTTCGGCGGTAATAAATGTTCCATTACGCGGAATGCTGTTACTAAGTGACATGGCGATATCTGCGGTAGTCGGACCCATTTCGTCCAGATGATCTGGGCGAACATTGGTTATTACACCAATCTGAGACTTTATCATTTGCTGCTCGGAGATCCATTGATACTGTGGTTGTACCGCCATGCATTCCATCACAACTGCATCAACTTTTTCGCGAGCAAAAAAACGTAACAAACGCACCTGTTCTCCGATCGAGGGTTTCCGTAAACGATGAATAATGTGGTCTTTTCCCTCGGCATCGATTATACGGGGCGCCGTCCCGGTGGTCTTGGCAAATGTTCGAATACCTCCGGCTCGTAATCCGGCAGCCACCAGACGTGTGACACTGGATTTCCCCCGAGTTCCATTAATATGAATCCGCATGGGAATTTCCGCCAGGATGCGCTGATGTCCCTGATATTCAATGATTCCAAAAATGATCAGTATCAATACTACCGACGTCAGTGCAATAATGGGTAGTACTGCCGGTATCATTTCAGGAATTGTTAGTCAAAAATGTACAAACCGATTATCAATATTCCATTACAGTTTGTACAACAGCAATCATATCAAGAATATTCACGACGCCATCATCATTTACATCGGCCAGATATGGATTAATCGAACTGGGATTCCCGGCCAGAATGTAGTCGATTAATCCCAATACATCAAAAATATCCAACTGGTTATCGTCATTGATATCGCCGCGCAATCTGACGATGCTTCCCTTGGTTGTAATCAGGATCGCAGTACTGTCCTGCAATGGCATGGCGGCGGGGTCCCATTGATTGGCAAAAGTACATTGCAAACCAACAGTCCCGGTATGATCCTCAATGCCGATTGTAGAATAATTACCATGGTTAGTGGCGCTGGTTGTGGTTTGGGAGGTGTTATTGAATTCAAGATATTGAATTACAATCTCGCCATCTCCGGTAGGAGTAAAATAATATTGCGGATTGCGCAGGATCACCTGGAAAGTCTCAATATCGTTATTATAATATGTTTTCAATCCTGACCATTCGATAATAAACTGTTGCCGATCTTCATCGTGCCAGGTGTACACTTTCCCACTGCTGGATGTTTTCAGGTCATCCCAAAAGGCTGCAATCATCGGTGAAGGACCTGCCGCCCCCGGAATTGGATAGTTTCTGAACGAAGCGGTTTCAGTCGGTCCCATGGCAATCCAGCCATTACTGCAGATGGAAATATTGCGATAATTTATACCATACATCCGGAAATCAAATGGCAGAGTTAATGTTATTACATCATCCATATTATTTCCTGAATCATAAATACCGGTGTTCGTTCCGGAGCCACCCAAATTCGGATTTATTTCGATCCAGTCAAAATATGGTGCATTAGAATATAACTGATCGCCGGAATCATAAATATAATAACCGTGATCATCTGGTCCCATGGGATCATTGATTTCTTGCGTACCGATTGTTAAAGGAACGATTGTATTAATAACATATCCATTATCGGAAACCAGTTGCAGGGTCAAATTCACAAGTGTCCCAGGGATAATATTCTCATCAGCGGAAATCGTAAATTTATCAAAAGAATTGGCAACTATACTGCCAACCAAAATTGTGCCCCAGCTACCTTCATTGTCACTCAATTCAATTCCGCTGATCGGTGATGCCAGCGTACCGGTAACATTTGGAATATTAATTTGTCCTGAGTTCTGTATTGCAATCTGCAGGTCTGATATCTCACCGGGATCCAAATGACCGCCAACGACCTCAACCACCATTCCAATTATATCTAAAGCATTACCGGCTACTGCAAGATCAATGTTATTCTGCCAAAGATTACCGGAAGTGTCGGAAATTTCAAGGTGCAATCCAATATCCAAACCATCCGTAACTCCAGTGGGTATTTCAAAAATAAAATAACCGCCAGAAGCGTTATTTATGCCGGTTGCGATATCACCATAGAACAAACTGTCCACCGGAATCGACACTGCATTATTAGTAGTAGTTAATTTTGCCGAAACCTGGTCCACTGCTTCAATCCCATAATTCTGGAGCAATACCATGCATTCGATCCGCTCACCAGGATTAATCTGTCCATTTCCATTTCCTGAAGATTCGCCAAGATTATCATCGCTGATAATTATCGGTAGCTGGGAGATATTGATGTTTTTCTGAGGATTAGAAAGCAGGATAGTGGACTGATGCGGAATATAATTTTTCTTAACAACCGTAATAGCGATAGAACCAGGCAACAGCGTATTAATCGGTAAAACCACCATTCCATTGGCATCCGAAAAACTCGATTCAAAAATCTCATTGGTTCCTTTTCGGATTGTTACCTTGGCACCTTCTACCGGAGTACCTCCCAGCAGATGAGTGATCTGAACGTTGAGAGTATTGGTACCGATACTGATCATAGGTGGTGCAGTCACAGTCATCCTTTGCGGCATAGCTGTCCACATTTGTAGTGGTGAATCCCCCATCAACGTATTCCAGTGGGAAAAAATCTCAACATAATGGTTGGGGTTGGTCGGATAGGTAAGATAAAGCTGTATTTTTCCACGCATCAGGGCCGCGCCGGCGGTTTCGATGCCATCAACGAACACACCCGCATAAAATCCAACCGAAACACAATTATTAAACATGGTGTGGGTTCCGAGAGTAGCAGTACCAATGGCGGCCACAGCGCCTTTGGGATTGGATGCATTCCCTGCTCGTAAACAGTATTCACTCAAAGCAGTACCGTTGCCAAATGATCCGGTACCACAGGTCAGGATTGTCATGATCGGTAATTTAAATCCATTGGTAAGTGAATTGACGTCGTAAGAATCAAAACCACTGACTCCGTAATATCCACGGTAATTGAAAAAAGTCATGCCATCATTTAACTCTGCCACCATATCACTGGCATTGGGATCACCAGAACTATCGCTATAAAGCCGGCGAATATCGGTATAGCCATTATTTTCCATCAACAAGCGTACATATTCATTGGTGAAAATGGTTGAAACTCCCGATGGGCTTGTGTCAGAAACCAGCAGGGCGCGTGTAAACCAGTTTTCCCCCATGAAAGGGTTTGTCTCATATTGAATTGTTTTACTCACGATAGTGCCCAATTCAGTTGGGCTTTCAAATGATAATCGGCCTAAGAATACTTCCGGCAAAATATCATTACCGATCAACTGGGCATAGGGGTGATCGCCATCGCCATTGTAACCTGACCAGGTATCAGTCCAGGTTGGAATTGAATAGGAACCACTGGCATCACCGACAAAAGTAACGTGCTCCGGTGGGTTTGGCCAGGTATTGTAGGCATTTAAAATATAGCTTTTTATACTTGTTTTCTGAGATCCAATAATAGCAGTTGATACGGAATGTACTTCGTATCCTGCCCGTTCCCGCCAATCCAACAACATATTTATCGTTGCTAATATGGGGGTTGTATTCGATGGCAGAATGTACAATACACATGGTTTTTGATATGGGATATTGCTCATATAACGATCGTAGTTAACGACAACGGCCCGGTACAGTGGTTCAAAGGCTTTTGATCTTTTAGCGGGGACAAATCCATTGCTTGTAACACCGGTTTCAATCAGTCTTACATTCACTTTGGTTATAACTTCCAGCCTTTGAGTAAGCGGTGAATAAATGAATGGTGTTAGTGAAACACGTACCATGTTCAGATCACGCATAACGAGCGGTTCTGATACCATCACATTCTCCGCCGGAAAGCGATCTACGAAATAAGCTTCCTGACTTCTACTAAAACTTCGAGGAATCTGTTCCGAATCTGGCCGCCATCCCTTATAGGCAGCCAAATCAATATTGTTAATGATCACAGATTCTAAAATCATCATTTCAGCAGTATACGATTTGCCTGGTTCGATGGCATATAAGGTCGACATTGATGGCAGGTAAGGTTCGCCTTCTTCAACCATGGTTCCCGCTTCAGGGATCTCGATTTGCTTATATTGTGAGCCGGACTGCACAACGTCGATAATAACATATTCCGGTATCCGGAATTCGATAATGTGTTCGGATTCCGATGTTAATCCCACCGAAAAACCATTGTGATTTAAGTTTGCTGTTTGAGTATTCCCTGCCGTTAATAAACTGCCTGCGAGAATAATTCCGTATGTATGTTTTAGCACTTTTAACATGTAGTTACCGTGTGGACTAATTAAGGAGCAGACCTTCAATGAAATCGCTTTGATAACAACTTGAAATGTACACAATGAAACTGCTAACAATCAAATAAGGAGCAAAAGGAAGTGGTCGATTTTTATCCCAACCTGTTTTAACGTATATGATTCCCCAAATAATAATTGTAAGCATTGAAGCCAGCAATAAAGTCATCACGATCCCAATTGGTCCCAGCCATAACCCCAGGATCAAACCCAACTGGATGTCGCCAAAACCCATCCCTATTTTTCCGGATGAGAAATATATCATGCCTACAATAATGGTCGGTATCCCAACACCGGCAATCATTCCCCACAAAGCAATACGCCAGTAGATCAGTTTAATGGCAATGGCAAATACGACAATTAACAAGGCTCCGATAGTAAGAGAAAGTGGAATTACCAGGTGGTGATAATCTATCCAGGCAATCGCCAACAATATTGATCCCAAGGCAGACAAATAAATTCCGCTGACCGGGCCATTAACGGAAAATGACCAGCCCCAGATAATTCCATTGATCAATTCCACCAACGGATATTGCCAACTTATTTTCGCTGAACATTCAGCGCATTTTCCGTGCTGCAGCAGAAAAGAAAGTATGGGAATATTTCTGTAAAAAGGAATTGGCTGCCGGCAGTTAGGACAATATGAGCGCGGAATGGCGATAGACTCATTCCGTGGTAGACGATATATGATTACGTTAAGAAAACTACCGAATATCATCCCCAGTAGTAAAAACGGGAAAAATAGGTACCAGTCCATTACATCCCGGATTGGAGAGCAGCCCCTAAAAAGAAAACCGGCAAGTAGGTTACAACAACCATTATGGCAATAATCACCCCAACTAACAGAATAAGGATTGGTTCTATCAGAGTTGTCATTCTAGCCACCATGGCAGATACCTGCTTATAATAATAATCAGCGGCCCGGTCTAGTAAACTGCTTAATTCTCCGGTTTCCTCACCGGTAGATGCTAACTGTATCATGATAGGGGGAAAAACTTCGGTGCGCCGCATAGCGGTGCTGATATCAAAGCCATCCCTGATATAATCGGAACTTTCCTGGATGGCGGTTTCATACACCCGGTTATCGACTATTCTTGTTAATAATGACATCGATTCCAATACCGGAACACCAGCTCCCAAGAGAATTCCAAAAGTTTTAGCATATTTATTCAAAACCGAATTATTTAACAATTCCCCAAAAACTGGCGCTTTAAGTTTCACGGTATCAATTGCATAGCCACCACGCCTGGTTTTTGATATAAACCAAATAGCCATGACTGCAACAATGATAAAGAAAGTAATTCGGGCGAAATTCTGGCTCAGCCATTCGCTGGCTTGAACCAGTACCTGGGTAGCGTAGGGTAAATCGGCGCCAAGTTTAGAATAGACATCAGAGAACATTGGAATAATATAGATAAACATTACCACCATCATAGCCGCCAGAAAAAACACCATAAATACCGGATAGGTCATTGCTGATTTAACTTTCCGGCGGGTATCATCAAGATTTTCCAGGTAGGTGGCTAATTGATCGAGAATCTCCTGCAGGTTTCCGCTGACTTCACCGGCTTTTGACAGTGCAATATAAAGACTGTTAAAGACTCCAGGATGTCGCGCCAAAGCATCAGATAAATTCAATCCTTTCCGGATATTGTCAGCAACGCTTAAGAGGACTTTTTTCAGCTTGGGATGTTTTTCCTCGCTGGCAAGTCCCTGAATTGAACGCTCCAGCGTTAAACCAGCCGAAAACATAGTTGCTAACTGACGCGTAAAAAATACCAGATTGCTTAAAGGTATACGGTTCTTGAACCGTTCGATGGATAGCGAAATTTCATCCAGAAACGGTCCGATGAAATCCCATGAAGTGTCGACTTCTTTAAGCTGTATGACCAATTGGTCTTCGGCCGCCAGTTTCTTGGCGGCATCGTCAATACTGGCAGCCCGGATTTCGCCTTCATTACGCTTGCCCTGTGAGTCCTTTGTCAGATAGGTAAAACTGGGCATCAAAACTCCTCAACAGTTGAGCGCGTTACTTCTTCAACGGTGGTTTTTCCAAGTATAACTTTACGCAGACCACTTTCGCGTAGCGTTATCATTCCCTCTTCCAAAGCTCTCTGTCGGATGGCATCCTCATTTTTATTATCAAAAACCAGACCCCGGATTGTGCGGGTCATTAGGATAATTTCAAAGATTCCTGTACGGCCATGGTAGCCGGTTTGCCGACATTTATTGCAGCCTTTCCCACGCCATAATTTTCCACCATCAAGGCGAGCCGGATCGAGACCAATCCGCTCCAAGGATTCGGCATCAGGTATGTAATCCTCCTTGCAATGGGGACAAATTCGTCTCACCAATCGCTGAGCCATCACCAGATTCAAACAAGATCCGACCAGGAATGGTTTGACGCCAATATCCAGGAGCCGCGTAATCGTGGAAGCTGCATCATTGGCATGAACGGTAGAAAAAACCAGGTGACCAGTCAATGAAAATTTCACGGAAATATCGGCAGTCTCCTCATCGCGAATCTCACCGATCAACAGAATATCCGGATCCTGACGTAAAATCGAACGCAAACTGGTGCCAAAAGTCAGCCCTATTCCTTCATGTACCTGAACCTGACTGATTCCATCGAGCTGATATTCCACCGGATCTTCAACAGTGATAATATTACTACCAACGTTTTTAATGTCCTTCAGCGAGGCATACAAGGATGTTGATTTACCGGAACCGGTTGGGCCGGAAACTACAATCATGCCATATGGTTGCTTGATAACCCGGCGAAAAATAGCATACATGTCTTCATCGAAGCCCAGGGTACCCAGAGTGAAATCAAAGCTGGTTTTATCCAACAGACGCAACACGATTTTCTCGCCGAATACAGTGGGTAAAATCGATACACGGACATCAATTTCACGATTAGTGGCTTTGATAGTAAAACGCCCATCCTGGGGTAATCGACGCTCGGCAATATTTAATCTTGATAAGATTTTAATACGGGTTACCAGGCCGCTCAGAGATGAGTTGGGTGGTGTCATTATCACCTGCAAGACACCATCAATTCGGATTCTAACCACGACCTTGCTTTTCTGGGGCTCAATATGAATATCGGTGGCACGTTCGCTGATGGCTTCCTGTAAAATCATATTTACCAGGCGTACAATCGGAGCATCTTCCGCCGATACTTTATCAGGGGAAAGATCAACTTCTTCCCAGTTATCTTCATCACCGGAGATAACGGTAATTCCTTCGATCACTTCCTCGACTTCACCGGACTGTTTAATTCTGGCGTAAATCTCGTCCATGGCCCGTTTGAGAGCCGAAGTTCCGGTTACATAAACATCAGGAGTCAGTCCGGTTAATCGCTTCAGCGCATCGATGCCGGCCAGATCTTCAGGATCTTCCATGGCAACGATTATGCTCCGATTCGTTTTACGCAGCGCCAATACCATCGTCTGACGGGCAAAATCTTCCGGAATTAGCTTAACGACTGCTTGATCAGCTTGAAATAGATCTTCTTCTTTAATCTGGGGATAACCCAGTTGCAGCGAATAGATTCCAATCAATTCATCTTCGGTTAGAAAACCATTATTGATTAGAATTTCACCAAGTTTGCTTTTTGAGGATTTTTGTTCTTCTAAGGCGCTATTAAGCTGATTCTCAGAGACTTTTCCCTGATGAATCAGAATTTCGCCTAAGCGTTTGAACTGAGGATTGAAATCTTCCACGTGAGCCTGTTATTATTATTTAACGCTGTTTTCTGATGATTCCGGTTGCGCTGCTGCCAACTGATAGGTTCGGACTAATAATATATCCAAAGGATCGCTATTAATCTGCATTGGATCCAGCAGAAAAGCCACACATGATGATGTGAAATCCTCATATAATTGTGGATCGGGGTTGGGGATCGGTGCGCACACACCCTGATCATACTGTAAGACCATGAAAGCCTGTCCATTACTGTCAGTGACTTGTGGATTTCCCATGAGCATTGTTGCGGCCGGCGCCAGGAATTGTATGCGCCCTCCTTCGACAGGTACACCGTAATGGTCAGTTAGTGTTGCTGTCAGTTGTGCCATGGCAGGATTCCCCATAGTGGTGAAATCCCAATATACCATAGTTGATGTTAACAATAGATTATCACCATAATAAGGCATGATCACATCGTCCTCTACTATAGAACCAACAACAACTCCGCTATCTCCATAAGTATAGGCATAAATGCGCCCCCAATCAAAGATACCATCACTAGTATAGATCAAGTAGCTATAGGCGATTCCTGGATAACTATTTCCATCAATACTTTCATTATTAGTAAAACTGACACCAATAATTTCAGCACTTAGAGTATCATCTGCATCTGATGGTGCAACATCAATAGACCAATATACATATGTGCTATCTGCTACAGGATTTCCATGCAGATCATAAACTAATGCAGATGTTTCAATTTGATATAATCCACCATCAATGGGTATAATAGATGTACCTGCAACTTGGGGATGTAGATTGAAAGCTGGACCAGTGACAACGATAACAGGAATTGAAGTAGCAGATATTGAGCCTCCAATCGAAGCTGTAATATAAACTGGCCCGGGTTTTGTCCCGCTATTCAGAGAGACACAGGCAATACCATCCATGGTCATGGCCGAATCTGTTGTAGATCCATTTCCGAAAAGTAATCCTTGGGGAGAGCTTGGGCCCAAATCAAATTGAACCATTGTCGGCACGTCCACCAGCAATCCATTCTCATCATATACCTGGGCGCAGATATTGGTCGATTCCAATCCACCACCGCCGGTCACCATAATATCACCGGGATGGGAAGCCGGTATCACGATATAGGCCGGAATGCCGGAAGTGGAGGGATCGATAATGGATATCTGCAACATATCAGTCACCAGTCCGAATGACGGATGCTGATAATTGGCAGTTATTGTTGAAATACCAACATCGGCGGGATCACCGAGATCGGTAAAATACTCAATAGCTGTCCCGGTCGTGTCGGTTAGAGCCACATCATTAATAAAGCCCAAATCGGTCGAAAAAGTTATTTCGACATTTTTCAAAGGTTTATTTAATTGATTGGATAAAACAGCAGTGATCTCAGCTTTAGTCAAACCATTATCCAGATTAATGAAATCACGGTCCTTGTACAAATTTAAACGGTAAGGCCAGACATCCGAAACCTGATCATAAACGTTGAACCTGGTCTCGGCAATAACATCATCAATATAACCGACAACTGTCACCCCTTCATAAGTCGGTGTACCAATATTATCGATTGCCGATTCGCCTTCATCATAAAAATTCACCCAGGCCAATCCCTGTGCATCTGATGTAAGATAATCTAAATCGAAATTAGTAGTGCTGGTATCGGATCCGAAAATCGCGAAGAATTCGATTAGTTTACCACTTACCGGCACTCCGTCAGCATCCGTCACAGTAGCGGTAATTCGCGAGCGCACCTTCAATGAAGCACTATCCGCGTTATCATTGACATCCTCACCAACAATCACAAAATTGTTGTCAGGACCCACCACCGGCTGAGCTGTCAGGGAGAGAAGGACCACGGTCTGATCCTGCTGCTCGATTACTGAAACCTGTTTAGTATTTGAAACAGAACCGTATACCGGATGGTCAAAATTAGCTGCAATACTCACAGTACCTGTAACATCCGGATCACCGGAATCGGTGAATTCAAATGTAGCCTTTCCTTCTGCATCCGTAATCACGTATCCGGAACTCAAAATACCAATCGTATCCGGTGTAGCGGAAACGTTAACCAACAAGCCTTCCAGCGGCTCGTAGGCATTGTTCATCAATGTGACTGAAAATGTTGATTTAGTCGAACCTCCATCAACATAGATCACATCTGTATCCTGAATTAATACCATGCGGTAAGGCCATACCTGGCTCACGGCTGTATCAATTACATCAAATTGCAGGGTATTAATTAATTCGATTGTAGTATCAGGATTGGATGGAATACCGACCTGAGTAAATCGAGCAGTCAGTGTCACCCCTTCATATGGTTGCGTTCCGGGATTATCCATGGCCGCACCGGTATCAGTGAAATCCGCCTGGACAAAACCACTCTCGTCCGCCACATCGCTACCAACATAAGCAAACGATCCGGTACTCACTCCATTAGCTTTGGCAGAGAATTCGATCGAACGACCAACCAGTCCTGCCCCTTCTTCATCAGTCAACTGGGCGGTAATGCGGGTTAAACTGCCAGTACCAACTACATCCTCGCCGACCAGGATAATATTATTAGACTGATCCAGGGCAATATGCATGGATTGAAGTGCCAGGGTATAAACCGGAATATCATCGGTGCCAGATGATTTTGTAGGTGTCCTGTCGTCACAACTCAACCACACTAAACTTAAACCGGTAAAAATCATCAGGACTAGACTATTCAAAACCATTTTACTCTTCTTCATGATCTTCTCCTTCGCCGGTTTCTTCCGGTTCACTAAAAAACTCTTCGATTGTATTCTTTTCGAAATCCTGCACATTTGTTGTTTTGTCAATTTTGGTGTAATTGTCTTTTACGATAGTCGGAGTAATTTGAATAATTAAATCAGTCTTTCGGTCGATTATATCTTTGCTGGTAAATAGTTTTTTCCCGAGCAAGGGTATCTTGTATAGGCCGGGGAATTTCCATTCAGTAACTTTTTTATCCCGGCTGATCAGCCCACCAATGATAATGGTCTCGCTGTCTTTTACCCGGATTGTCGTAGCTGACTGACGACTTTTAACGCGGGGGATATTCTTGTCGGGACCGATAAATTCAAATATGGTAGATACTTCCGGTATCGCTCGAACTGTAATATAGCCATCGGTATTTACTGTGGGCAGGATCGCTAGTTTTACGCCAACCTCTTCACGCTGAACCTGGACCTGACCACCAACACCACCGGAACTGAGAATGTAGGGGACTATATCGATCATTTTTATTTCTGCTTCACGGCCGTTCAATGTCACCAGTTTGGTATTAGCCAGAATCTCGGCCTTATTTTCTTTGATTA